>JARLHY010000193.1 GCA_031292015.1 Negativicutes bacterium
GACCGCGATACCAATCGAATTTTGGCGATCGGGGAGGAAGCGCGCCGGATGCTTGGCCGTACTCCCGGCAATATTGTCGCCATTCGTCCGCTGCGTGAGGGCGTAATCGCTGATTACGATACGACGGAAAGCATGCTCCGCCATTTTATTCAAAAGGTGGCCGGCCGCAGCATGTTCTTTAAGCCTCGGATTATGGTCTGCATCCCTTCCGGGGTTACCACGGTGGAAAAACGGGCGGTGCTTGAGGCTGCAATGCAGGCCGGAGCCCGAAAAACCTATCTGATCGAAGAACCTCTGGCCGCGGCGCTGGGGGCAGGTCTGGTCATTTCCGAGCCTTGTGGTTCGATGGTTGTCGACATCGGCGGCGGCACCACCGATGTTGCTGTCCTCAGTTTGGGCGGCATCGTGGTGAGTGAATCGTTGCGGGTCGGGGGGGACAAGTTTGACGAAGCCATGGTCCGCTATATCAAAAAAGAATACAATATCATGATCGGCGAGCGGACTGCCGAAGAAATCAAAGTCAATGTGGGCACCGCCTTCCCGTCCGGGCGCAATGAATCAATGGAAATCCGCGGCCGCGACTTGGTGTCCGGCCTGCCCAAGACCATGCGGATCGGTTCCACCGAAACCCGCGAGGCGCTGTCTGAGCCCATTTCGCTGATTGTAGAGTGCGTGAAAACCGTACTGGAAAAAACTCCGCCCGAGCTGGCGGCCGATATTGTCGACCGGGGCATCGTCATGACCGGCGGCGGATCGTTGCTCCATGGTCTGGATAAATTAATCAGTCAAGAAACAGGCATCCCCACCTATCTGGCCGATGACCCGTTATCCTGTGTGGCACTGGGAACTGGTAAAGCCTTGGAATCGCTGGAGGCCATCCAGGATTCGCTGACCACTATTAAAAAGGGCAGTATTGGCTAATTAGCCGGTCACTGTCAAATGAAATCAGTCATTTTATCGCCGGAACCCGGCTGGGGGCCGGCGATTTGCGTTCCCCTTCGATTTTTCCGAGGGAGATTGTTTCATTTTTTCTGCAAAAACTTGTGCGAAATAGCCTGTTTTTGCTTAAGAAGAGACCGGGGACTGACGATATATATATAGTAGGAGGTGAATCGATGATACGGGGAATATACACCGCCGGTTCAGGGATGATGGCTGAATCGATTCGCAATGACGTCACAGCAAATAATTTGGCCAACGCGAATACGGTCGGTTATAAGAAGGATGTCACAGTTGTTAAGGACTTTCGCAGCATGCTGCTCAACCGGATTAATGATGGCTCTGGCCAGGCGAATATTGGCAGTATAGGAGTAGGAGCTATCGTCGACACAATCGCCCCTGACCAGTCTGCCGGTTCAATGAGGTTTACAGGCAATAACCTGGATGTCGCCATCGAGGGCAAAGGCTTTTTTACAGTGGATACTCCAAACGGTGTGCGCTACACCCGCAACGGAGCTTTCAGCCTGAATTCTCAAGGCGATCTGGTGACCCGGGACGGATACCGCGTACTCGGCACCGGCGGTCCGATAAACCTGGCTGACGCCAAGAAGATCACGATATCGGAAGACGGGCGGGTTATGACTAGTAATGATACGCAGGGAGCGGCCGGCTACAATGAGGCAGGAACGCTGCAAATCGTGACCTTTGCCGACGAAAAGCAGCTGAGCAAGGAAGGGGCCAATTTATTTCAGGCCAGCCCTGGCGCACAGACCGACCAGTCTACAGCACTGGTGCGGGAAGGGACGCTGGAACAATCCAACGTCAACGTAGTATCTGAAATGGTCAACATGATTGCCGGCTATCGGGCCTTTGAAATCGACGCCAAGATGGTCCAGTCGCACGACGAACTACTGGACAAGGCAGTCAACGATGTAGGTAAAGTGTAAAGATAATGATTAACGGTCGCACTGGAAGTAAGGGCCACTGAGGCGAACTTTGCAACGACCGGAACTAATGGGGCTGGACTTTTTTAAGAGGCCCCGGGGCCGCCGACCGACTGACGCGGCTAAAATCGAAAACCGGGAGGAAACTCAATATGATGCGTGCACTCTGGACTGCTGGCACCGGTATGGCTGCCCAGCAGACTAATGTTGACGTTATTTCCAACAATCTTGCCAACGTCAACACCACCGGCTACAAAAAAAGCCGGCCTGATTTCGCCGACCTGATGTACCAAACCCTGCGGCAGCCTGGCGCGACCTCCGGACCTGACAACCAAGTGCCCACAGGGGTGCAGATCGGCCATGGCGTGCGCCTGGTGGCGACCCAGAAGATGTATACTGAGGGCAGCCTGCAGCAGACAGGCAATCCCTATGATATTGCCATCGAAGGCGACGGCTTTTTTCAAATTTCCATGCCGGACGGGACGACCGGGTATACCCGTGACGGCGGTTTCAAACTAGACAGTCAGGGACGGGTCGTGACTTCAGATGGCTATCTTCTCCAGCCGCAGATCACTGTTCCCTCTGGTGCCACCAATTTTGCCGTTTCGGCTGACGGTATTGTGACAGTCAGCATTCCCAGTCAGACAACGCCGCAGAACCTGGGGCAAATCCAGCTGGCCATGTTCGTTAACCCGGCCGGGCTGACCTCCCTTGGGCGAAATATGTTGCAGGAGTCGGATTCTTCCGGAACAGCAACTGTCAGCAACCCAGGAATCGACGGAGCTGGGTCGCTGCAAAACCAATATTTAGAGATGTCTAATGTTCAGGTTGTGGACGAGATGGTCAGCATGATCGTAGCCCAAAGAGCCTATGAGATCAATTCCAAGGCTGTGCAGACCTGCGACGACATGTTAAGTACGACTGCCAGCATGAAACGATAGGTGATGACCATGCGGAAAATATGGGGACTGACTCTGTTGGCCCTTTGGCTGCTGACGGTACCGGTACTGGCCGCTACAGATCTTACGGTGGTGGTAAATCCGGAAAATACCCTGACCGGCGGACAAATGATCCTGGGGGATCTCGCCACAGTAAATGGCGACGACCCGGTCAAAACCAAGGCGCTGCACGATCTGAAGCTGGGGAATACTCCGCAGGCCGGCAGCCGCCAGGTGCTCACCGCCGACATGTTGGTGGCCCGGCTGAAAGCCTCCGGCGCCGACTTCGGCAGCGCCACTTGGCAGATCCCGCCAAGCATCACAATTATCGCTGCCGGTCAGGCCGTCAGCGGCGAAACTCTGCAGGCGACGGCGACAGCGGCCATCAGACAGAGGCTGGGCGGATCCGAACCGGCCGAGGTGGTGGCTACTGACTATGGGACGCTGCATGACGTCATGGTTCCGCCCGGAGCTGTGACTTTCAGGGTGGAGCTGCCCTACGGCGTACGTTTTCTCACTTCGACAACAACCAATATCGTCATTAGTGTCGATGGGCGTCCCTACACAACACTCAGCTTAAGATTTATTGTCAAGGCCTACCGCAACGTAGTGGTGGCAACCCGCAACCTGCCGGCCGGGGAAGTTCTTTCATCGGACAATCTGCGGCTGGAGCGCTGGGACGTCGGGCGCTTGACAGGCTATAGTACTGACAGCAGTAAACTTCTTGGCCTCCGGACCCGTCGCCCGATTATCGCCGGACAGCCAATCGCCGAGGCAGCGATCGAGAAACCGCCTCTGGTCAAGCATGGCAGCGCGGTGACCATCCTGGCCCAGGTGGACGGTATTACCGCTTCGGCCAGTGGTCTGGCGCTGCAAGAAGGCAGCGAAGGCGCGGTGATCAGGGTGCAGAACCTCAATTCAAATAAAATCGTCAGCGCCCGGGTGATTGACGGGACGACGGTTCAGGTAATTCTTTACAGCGGAAGGTGAAGGTGACCTTTGTGTATAATACTTACGTAAAACCGCAAATTTTGTTGGTGATGGTTTTCGTCCTGCTGCTGCTGGTGCAGCCGCTGGCAGGGACGGCTGCCGCCGGGTCGCTCTGGAGTGACTCCGGGCCGGGCGCCAGTCTTTACGCCGATCATCGGGCTCACGCTGTGGGCGACATCCTGACCATTGTCATCAGTGAAAGTTTCGCAGCCTCGCGTACCGGGGCCGCCAACAATACCAAGGCTTCCAGCACCAGCATGGACGCCGGGACAGGTATTTTTAAAGGGATTACTTCAGCCAGCGCCGGCAACAGCGACAGCTTCAAAGCCCAGGGCTCGCTGACCAATTCCAATACTGTGTCCGGCAGGATGACGGTCGCGATAAGCGAGATCAGGCCGAATGGCAATTTGCTCATATCCGGTTCGCAGATGATCAAACAGAACGGTGAAGAACAGAAAATCATCGTATCTGGTGAAGTCCGGCCAGATGATATCACCCCTGACAACACTGTTTTGTCCTCTTTTGTCGCCAATGCCCAGATCCACGTCGACGGCAAAGGCCCCTTGTCGGAAAAACAGCGGCAGGGCATCATCAGCCAATTGCTGAATTTCTTATTCTAAGAAATCACCGATTATGGCGAGCTGCCGTAATGAATAAAGAGGGGAACATCATGCGAAAAATTGTGGCGATATGCCTGGCGGTTATCCTGGTCGCCGCCGCGTCCGCACCTTGCCTGGCTGCTTATGCCAGCGCCCGGATTAAGGATGTGGCCAAAGTCCAGGGAGTCCGCAGCAACCAATTGGTCGGCTATGGTCTGGTTGTAGGCCTGGCCGGTACCGGCGACTCCAACAAAAGTACATACACCATCCAATCGATTGTCAGTATGCTGAAATCCTTTGGGGTGGTAGTTCCCTCGGCTCAGTTGCAGCCCAAAAACGTGGCAGCCGTCATGGTTACGGCCCAACTGCCGCCTTTCGTTAAGTCCGGCGACACCATCGACATCACTGTATCCTCGATGGGTGATGCCAAGAGTCTCCAAGGCGGAACGCTGCTCCAGACACCGCTAAAAGCTGCCAATGGCGCGATTTATGCCGTCGGCCAGGGGCCGATGTCGTTGGGCGGCTTTGCCGCCGGTGGCGCTGGTGCCAGTACGCAGAAGACTTTCCCCACCGCCGGACTGATTCCCAGCGGGGGCATTGTCGAGCGGGAAGTTCCTACCAAAGTTGATGACAATGGGACCATTTCCCTGTCACTCAATCAGGCTGACTATACTACTGCCAACCGTGTTGCCGAGTCGATCGAGCGCCAGTTCGGCCAGATCGTCAACGCCCGCGACGCCGGGTCGGTGGTTATCCGGGTGCCGCGGGAATATAGCGGCAACCTGGTCGGATTTATCGCCGCCATTGAAGAGTTGCCGGTCACGCCGGATACTGTCGCCAAGGTTGTGATCAATGAGCGGACAGGTACGGTGGTCATGGGTGGCAATGTTACCATCGATACTGTGGCGGTCGCTCAAGGAGGCCTGTCTATCAAGATCGGCAAACCTGCCGACGCGACTCAGACCCCGCCGCCAGGCGGTGCGACCGACAATAAAACCCCGGATGCCAACCTGATTCTCCTGCCGGCCTCCGCCAATGTCAGCGACGTGGTCAATGCCTTGAACGCTGTCGGTGCCAGTCCCCGCGACGTCATATCCATCCTGCAGGCTATTAAGGCCTCTGGGGCGCTGCACGCTGAAATGCAGCTGATTTAGGGGTGAAATAATGGAAATTAAAACTTCTCCGGCGGTTAACACCGGCCCTGCTCTGGCACCGCAAACGGCGAGCGCCGCTAAGGATACCAAAGCAGATGACGCCAAATTGAAAGCCGCCTGCACCGATTTTGAAGCCGTGTTTCTAAATCTCATGTTGACCCAGATGCGCCGCACCATACCGAAAAGTGGGCTGCTCGGCCAATCGTCTCAGCAGGATATCATGCAGTCGATGCTGGACGGCGAAATGACCAAGAATATGGCCCAAGCCGGCGGAGCCGGTCTGGCGGATATGCTTTATCACCAGCTGACCCTCGCCAACAGTAATGCCGCAAATACACCCAATAAAGGCCAGGCACCGAAATAGTGCTTGGCCTTTCCTGCCAACAAGGAGGGATTCGCTTTGCTTCGACTTTATCGCCGCATCAGTCTGCTGTTGATTATTATGATGGTTCTCGCTGCCTCTCTTGCCTGGGCGGCACCGGCGGTCAGCACCCTGCAAAAGGTGCGTTTCAGCCAGACGCCGGAAAAAGTCAGGATTGTCTTTGATCTGGATACCGTACCGGCCTTCAACGTCACCCTCGAACAGGAGCCGCTCCGCCTGATTGTTGAGCTGCCGGCGGCTATCGACAGGTCTATTCTGACCCAAACCACCTTTAATGATCCGTTTGTCAGCAATCTGCAGTTGCAGGAAACTGAGCCTGGCCGGACCAGGGTGGTCATCGACCTGAAGCAGGCGGTCACCCATAATGTATTTAGCCTAAAAAACCCTGACCGTCTGGTGATCGACCTTGTCAAAGTGTATGACCGGAAGAGCGAAGAAGAGGTTCTCCCTGGCATCAAGCATATTTCCTGGTTGCGCAGCCAGACCTTCGGCCCGGTGCAGGCCCATATTCTTACCATTGATGCCCAAAGTGGGGCTACTGTCAGACCCCTTTTATCCAACGGGATGATTAACGGAGTGGAACCGGTAGCGGCGATGAGCTCCCGGGCAAAAGCCGCGGTGGCGGTTAACGGCTCGTATTTTTCCACCAGCGGCGAAATCATTGGACTGCTCAAAATCGATGGCGATATCATCAGCACGCCGACCATCGGCCGGACGGCGGTGGGAATTATGCCTGACGGCAAAATGATCATCGATCAGGTCGAATACCAGGGAAGCGTGACATTGATGAACGGCAAAAACCTTCCCATTGACGGAGTCAACCGCGAGCGCGGCCCGAATGAGGTTATCCTTTATAACGAATACTACGGCCCCACGACAGCTACCAATCCGTTTGGCGTCGATTATGTACTCAGAGCCGATGGGACTATTGTTGCGATATCCCGCGGTAACACGGTGATCAGCCCGGGTATGACCGTTCTGTCGGCGCATGGTGAAGGAGCCAAAGCCCTCAGCGGCTTGAAGGTCGGCGATTTTGTCGTCGTCAATCAGTCGCTGGGGCCGGTGTGGGACAAGACGCTGCATGCCTTGGGAGCTGGCCCCATGCTGGTTAAGGATGGCAGCATCTTTTTGACCACCAAAACCGAGGAGTTCGGCTCTGACGTCGCCGGTGGCCGGGCACCGCGAACGGCGCTTGGATTGACCAAGGAGGGGAATCTACTGCTAGCGGTAGTGGATGGACGCTCAGCCAACAGCGCCGGCATGACCCTGCTGGAGCTTGCCCTTTTTATGCAGGAGCTGGGAGCGGTGGACGCCATGAATCTCGATGGCGGTGGGTCCAGTGAAATGGTGATTTTTGACAAGGTGATCAATAAACCCTCCGACGGGCGCGAACGCAGGGTCGGAGACGCTTTGGCGGTATTCCCCGGCAAGCTTGCCAATTGACCGCAATGTTGTATAATGAAAATAGGAACGGAGGTGGGTATCATGCTTCGCGTTAGAAGTATCATCGTCATGGTGCTGGTATTCCTTGTATTTGCAGTTGCCTGGGTAGCCGCGAATGGAGCTGCGGTGGATCAAAAAGGAGTTCTTTCCGGGCGAGTGCTGGCTAATGGTTTAGCTGTTCCCGGTGCTGCTGTTCGCGAAGGCGACGTTCTTGTTTTCGTCGATACTATTACCACGCCGGTACCTGCTGTCCGGGCGAATGTGGATGGGAAGGTCACGGAAGTGTTGGTAAAACCCGGCGATATGATCCGGACCGGGGATGTTCTTGTCCGAATCGAACCTGCGCGCAAATAGGAAAGGAATGATTTGATGTCTTTGGTGGTCAGGTTCTGCCGGGCTGCGATCATAGCGGCCCTTCTGTTTTTGCCGGCAGCACTGGTTGATGCGGCACCGGATATCTTGCCGGTGAATGAGATTAAAGCTGGGATGCACGGGATCGGAAAGACAGTTGTGACAGGAACTAAGATAGAGGATTTCGATGTAGAAGTATTGGGGATCATGAAGAACAAGGGGCCATCCGGCGACCTCATTCTGGTGCGGACTTCCGGTGACGTGATTGATCGCACCGGCGGCATCGCCCAGGGGATGAGCGGCAGCCCGGTATACATTGACGGCAAACTGGTGGGCGCCGTCGCCTATGGCTGGTCGTTCAGCGATCACAAAATCGGCATGGTCACTCCTATTGCGGATATGCTCAAACTCTGGGAGATATCTGACGGCAAGACCAGCTCTGCCGAGACGACTGTTTCCGGCGATCAGCTTGTCGAGCAGGCTACCCCTCTTATGGCCGCCGGCTTTAGCGGGGGGGCGCTGGAGATGCTCAAAACCAAGCTGCAGCCGCTCAATCTCGTGCCCTATGCAGTTGGCGACGCGCCGACCGATGTTCAGTTTGGCCCGCTGGAACCGGGCAGCGCCATCGGGGCGCAGCTGATTCGCGGCGACGTGAGTCTTGGGGCTCTCGGCACTGTCACCTATGTGGAAGGCAATAAAGTGCTGGCCTTTGGCCACCCGTTTTTGAAAAAAGGCAGCAGCAGCTATTTTCTGACTAACGGTTATGTTTTTACCACCGTTAACGGGATGGAGAACTCCTTTAAAGTCGGCACCACCGGTGCGGCTTTGGGGGTTATCAACCAGGATCGCGGGGCCGGAATCGCCGGGGAAATCGACCGTTTTCCCAATACCATCCCCTTGCGGATCACCGTAAAAGACAATACCCTGGGTCAAAGCCGCGATGCCGAAGCCCAGGTAGTTCAGGACGAACAGCTTTCTCCCATTCTCGCGGCGGCCACGGTTTTTTCGGTGATCGAGAAGACCATGGACCGGGTTGGCCCGGGTACCGCCAAAGTTAGCTTCGAGCTTTCGGCCCGCAACATGCCGGGAGAAGTTTTTAAACGCGAGAACCTGTTTTATAGTCCGACCAATATCGATGAGCTTGCGGTGAGTGAGATCCACGAACTCCTCGCGCTGCTGGCGTCCAATCAGTTTCAGCCGGTGGATGTTCTTGATGTCAAGGTTAATGTCACCGTCGATTCAGAGCGTCGAACCGCGACCGTCATGGAGGCCAGGCCGTCTGTTTTGACCGCCAAACCGGGAGACAAGGTTGACATTACTGTCAGTCTCAAGCCCTTCCGTGGCCCGGCCATTACCCGGATAGTGCCTTTTACCATTCCCAAAAATCAGGCCCCCGGTCCGCTGACTTTGGAAGTTCGCGGCGGCGGAACGGTCCCCCTCATCGCCTTGCTGAAGCGCCAGGTGTCTGAGGGCGAAGTGCTGAAACTGGCTGATAAAATGAAAAGCCAGACCTTTGCCGACATGCTGAAAGAATTGGCTGAACGGGACCATAACAATGACATCATCGTGGAGATCCTGGATACCGATCTCGGCGAGGGTTTTGGCGACTTAGGACAGGCCCAGCTGCCGGCAGCCAAGCTTGAACCAGGACCAAAGCCCAATGTCGATGGTAGCAAGAAGTCGCCGCGGGGCGGAAAAATGGCTGGCGACAACGCCAAAAAAACCGATGACGACAAGAGCATTGTCAGCACCGATTATATGATCGACAGTGATACCCAGATCATGATTACCGTGACCAAGCCGGATGGTAAAGCCGCCGAAAAGATGACTGCTGAAAAACCCAACCGTGTGGAAGGCAATCTGCCGGGTTGGCACTAACTATCAACTTTTCAAAATCCCCAAGATTAAACTTGGGGATTTTTTTATGGTGCGCCCGGCATGGGCGTTGTCTAGCAGGTGAAAGACCTGCGCGTCAAGAGGTGGTCGAGGCGCTAGCTTAAGACAAGGGTGTCCGCCGTGAGGCGGAATCTGAAGGAAGTCAGCGGCAAACCTCC
>JARLHY010000194.1 GCA_031292015.1 Negativicutes bacterium
CACGAACAGCTGGGTTATATCGTCCAGGGCAGTTTTGAGCTGACGCTGGACGGACAGAAGAAAACAATCAGGCAGGGCGACAGCTATCACGCCCCGAAAAACGCCGTTCATGGCGTTGTCGCGCTGGAGAACGATTCGGTGTTCATCGATGCCTTTACGCCGCTGCGGACCGATTTGCTGGAATAATCGCCGCACGCTCACGGCGCCACCACATGTGAAGCCCTCTTGTTCTACAAGAGGGTTTTCTTTGGTCCTTGGATCAACCGGTCGACGGCGCTGGGAGAAAAATATTTGCGGAAGACGTTTTTGCCGGAAGGAGTTCTGTCAGAAAAGTAGAACAATGATCATTAAGAATTAGTTAAATGAGTTAATCAAGTTTTAAGAACGGCAAAAGCCTCCGCCATGGCGGCGGAGAAGGTTCCGCTCAGGAAGATGGAGGGATAAGACGCCTGTACCTTGAACTGCCAGGCAAAGCCGTCACCGTGGCTCTGGGCAGAAAAGAGCTGAGCAAGTCCAGTGTTGATTAAATAAATTAAGAAAGCGCGGGAGGCAGTGAAGATGCGAGACACCGGCAACAGCAAATCAATGAAACGACTCAACCGGATGACCGCGCTGAACATCATCAAGGAGAACGAGCCG
Source organism: Negativicutes bacterium (assembly GCA_031292015.1). The sequence goes on from JARLHY010000194.1 coordinate 640, forward strand.
ATCTCCCGTCAGCAGCTGGCCGAACTGACCGGGCTGACCCCAGCGGCGGTGACCGGCATTATCCGCGAATTGATCGACACAGGTTTTGTCAAGGAAGTGGGCCTGGGGCCGTCCCGGGGCGGGCGCCGGCCGGTGAAGCTCAAGGTTAACAGCGACGCCGGCTATGTCATGGGACTTGAGGTGACCAGCAAAGAAACCGCGGTGGCCATCGCCGACCTGAAACACACCCCGCGCTTCATTGAGAGTGTCATGCTGGATATGAAGGAGCCCTGCACCGGCACCGCCGGCCTGGTGGAGACGGTCCGGCGGATTATGGCCGCCCCGGAACACCGCAAGAAGAAATTCGTCGGGATCGGCATTGCTTTTCCGGCCCTCCTGACAGCGGGCGAAGGCCGGGTCAAGCGCGCGGTCAACCTGGGACCGGAGTGGAATAATTTTCCGGTTAAAGAGGTCCTGGAGACGGAACTGGGTATTCCGGTGTTCGCTGAAACCAACTCCAAGGTAGCGGCGCTGGGCGAAAAATGGTTCGGGGGCGGCAGACAGTGCAATAATCTGATCTACGTCAATCTGGGGGAAGGAATCAGTGCCGGCATTTTGAGCAAGGATGATATCGTGCAGGGGTCTTTGGGGCACGCCGGCCAGATCGGTCATGCGATCATGATCGAGGACGGACCGCTCTGCAACTGCGGCAACCGGGGCTGCCTGGAGGCCATCTGCGGCATTCCGGCCCTGCTGCGGAAAGTCGGTCATGAACTGCCGTTTATCGACGGCGGCGATGCCCTGAAGCGGCGGATTGAAACGCGGCGGGAAATCAAGATCCGCGATGTTCTGGAGGCGGCCCTGGAGGCGGATTCCTACGCCAGGGACATGCTGCGGCAGGTGGGACGGTTTGCCGGCCTGGCCATCGCCAACATGATCAACTTCTACAATCCGGATGAGGTGTTCATTGGCGGCAGGCTGGCCGTGGCGGCTGATGTCTATCTGGAGGAAATGAAGAGCGTGATTTATTCCCATGCTTTCCCTGAAGTTGGCCGGGCAACCCGGATCACCGTCTCGCAGTTGGGGGCCGATTCGGGGGTCATCGGGGCCTGTGCGCTCGCTCTGCGCAATTTGCTCAAGGCTCCCGACTCGGATATTCTCGATTTGCAGCGGGAACCGTCGCCGAAGCGGCGGGACAAAATCTACTGGAATGTTTAAATGAGGCTCGGCCGGCTGTTTCAATGAGAGCAGCCATGTTTTTACAAGGTGCAAGGAGGGAACGTCACAGTGACGGGCAGTGAAAAAACAATCTATACAAAACCCATCGACGTGCTGGCCAAAGTCGCGGAATTTGTCATGGTGGTGCTGATGGTCGCGATGGTCAGTCTGGTCACTTACCAGGTGTTTCAGCGCTATGTTCTGGAGTATACGCCCCCCTGGTCGGAAGAACTGGCAGTGTATCTGATGATCTGGTTCGGGATTATCGGCATTCCCGTCGGGGTGCGTCTGAACTCCCATATGTCGCTCCATTACTTTGCCGACAAAATGCCCAGGCCGGTGCAAACGGTCTCCACCGTCATTACTTATCTGATGATGATCGGTTATGTCGCCGTGCTGGCTTATGAGGGGGCGGGAATGGTAACCCTCACAATGCCGCAGCTTTCGCCGGCGATCGGGCTGCCGGTGGGGCTGGTCTATTTATCGCTGCCGGTGGCTGCGGTGCTGATGGGCATTTTTCTTGTGGAAAAACTGGTTAAAGCAATGGCGAAAGGCGGTCAGGGATAACGTGGATCTAGGGGCATGGATTTTACTGGGCAGCTTTATTGGTTTGATGATTTTCCGGGTACCGATCGCTTTCAGCCTGGGTATCGCCTCGCTGATCACCTGTCTGTACGCCGGAATTCCCTTGGCGCCACTGGCGCAGCGGATGGTCGCCTCGCTCAATTCGTTCCCGCTGATGACCATTCCTTTCTTTGTGCTGGCGGGGCATATCATGTCTGACGGCGGGATCGCCAAGCGGATCGTCGATTTTGCCAGCGTGCTTGTCGGGCGGATGCGCGGCGGTCTGGCGATGGTGAATATCGTCGGCAGCATGTTTTTCGGCGGCACAACCGGTTCTTCGGTGGCCGATGTGGCGTCGGTCGGGCCTGTACTCATCCCGATGATGGAGCGCAAAGGCTATGGGAAGGACTTCGCGGTGTCGGTGACGGTGTGCGCATCCACCACCGGGATCATTCTGCCGCCGAGCCACAACGCTATTATTTATGCCGTTGCCGCCGGCGGGGTGGTTTCGATCGGCGCGATGTTCCTTGCCGGGTACCTGCCTGGCCTTTTGATCGCCCTGGGCCTGATGGCAGTGAGCTATGTACTGGCGCTGAAGCGCGGTTATCAGTCCGAGCCGCCGGTCGGCCTGGCCGGAAGCTGGCGGGCGCTCAAAAACGGTTTCCTGAGCCTGATGGCGGCGGTCATCATTGTGGGCGGGATCATTTCCGGGGTTTTCACCGCAACCGAGTCAGGCGCCATCGCCTGTCTGTACGCCCTTTTGCTGACCACCCTGTATTACCGGGAGCTGAAACTGGCCCAACTACCTGAAATTCTGAAGAAAGTCGCCGTCACCAGCGGCATGGTTTTTTTCCTTGTTGCCACATCCTCGGCTTTCGGCTGGATCATGGCCTATGAGCATATACCGCAGACGATAGCCAAAACGATTCTGGCGGTTACCCAGAATCCTGGATACATACTGCTGATCATTAATGTCTTTATCCTGATTATCGGCTTTTTTATGGATATGGCGGCCTCGATCCTGATTTTGACGCCGATTTTCCTGCCAATTGCCGTCAGTATCGGCATGGATCCTGTGCAGTTCGGCATTATGCTGCTGATCAACCTGGCCATAGGTCTGGTGCATCCGCCGGTGGGCACGGCTCTTTTCGTGGGCTGCGCCATCGCCAAGTGCAGACTGGAAGATACCGTAAAGGCGGTGCTGCTGTTTATTCCGGTTTTGATCGTGGTACTCTTGCTTGTGACTTATTTCCCGGCGGTAACGATGGCCCTGCCCAAGGCGCTGATGCGCTGAGGACGGCACGACCGCCGCAACAAGGGGGGGATGACCGGTTCAGCGACTGTTTCATGATTCAAAAATAAGTGCTCTGGAGGGAATTGTTATGGTAAAGAAGTATGGGTTGTGTTTAGTTGTTGTCTGCTTGCTGATTACCGGTGTTCTGGGCGGCTGTGGGTCATCCTCGACGGCCCCGGCGGCCCAGAAGGAAATCGTACTGAAGGCGGCGGACATTCAGCCTGAGGACTATCCGACGGTTCAGGCCCTGAAGCAGATGGGCAAACTGCTGGAAGAGCGGTCCAAAGGCCGGATCAAAATGCAGGTTTATGCCGGCGCTCAGCTTGGACAGGAAAAAGAGACCATCGAAATGACCCAGATGGGGACAGTCGCCCTCAG
>JARLHY010000195.1 GCA_031292015.1 Negativicutes bacterium
AGCAAAGCCCCGGCCTTGTTCGCCAGCCCGCGCCGCCTCGATCGCCGCATTGAGCGCCAGCAGATTGGTCTGTCCGGCTGCCTGGGAGCTTATGTATAGCCAAGCGACTATGGTGACTGGCGAGAACCAGCAACGTGACCAATGCCGATTGGATGGAAGTGATAAAACTTATGGCACACAGGAGTTTGATCCTATCATGCCGAAATAACAGGCGAAAGTTAATTTATACGCTAAAAAAAGAGTTCGGAGGTCGAAAAATGGCGTTTATGGCGCATGACGAAACATTATTAACCGGTATTAAGGCTATCGATGATCAACATAACCGCCTGGTGGAGCTTATTAACGATATGTATGACCAGGTGCTAAAATGCGAAACTGTCGAAGAAGAGCAGGTTTTCGCAGGAAGATTTCTGATAGAACTTCGAAAATACGCTAAGACTCATTTTGCTGATGAGGAAAGGATGCTGACTGAGCATAAATACCCAGATCTCCTGGACCATCAAGCCGAACACAGGATTTTTGTCAAAGAACTCGAAAAGCTGGAAAGACGCTTCGAGCACGAAGAGCTTGCCCTTTCGATCGATGTGTTTTTATTTGCCCGAGACTGGATTGCTCATCATCTCAATCATTCTGACCGTGACTATTTTCCATATATCAAATAGGCGGGCGGGGCGGTCCGATACCTGACAGGGGTGCTGAGCAACTGAGGAGACGTTGTTGAAACAATTCTCATGACGACCCAGCCCCGTTTTATTTTTGCAAAAAAAATAGGCCCGTTAGGGCCTACCGAAATGACAGTTTGGGATTAGAAACCTGCCAGAAGCGGATTGGCAAGCAGCTCAGTTCCGATAAGGGAAGCGTTGTTATACAGTACTACGCCGATAACTAGCGCCAGTACAAATCCAAGAGAGATCAAATTTCCTGCGATCGCGCCTTCGTTATTATTATCTTCTACACAGAAGCCGTCGTCGTAACAAGCTACTGATTTGGTTGTCATGATAGTCGCCTTCTTTCTTTGTTTGGTTTTATTATACATCAATGATATTAATTTGTAAATAATAATTATTATCATTATTATTTGTTTTTTGCGTAGCTCTTAAAATATAAAAACACGGCCTGTCTGATCAGGGCCGTGTTTTTGTGTTAAAGCATTGCTGTAAGTATTGTTGTCTGAGGGGCTGGGTATAAGGCCCCGGCAGGGTTCGTAGGAAAAAGTCTTTGAAGGGATCAGCCTGTCAGTAATGGGATGAGGAGCGGAGCCAGCACCGCTGTGACGATGCCGGCCAGTGCCATAGCCAGGCCCGCCATGGCGCCTTGCTCCTCCCCTTCCAGGAGTGCCATAGCCGTGCCTTGCCCGTGCGACACCGTTCCCAGCGCCAGTCCTCTTGACACCGGATCCTGGACGCCCGACCAGGTTAAAAAGACGGGCCCGAAGATGGAACCCAGCGTGCCGGTCGCCACGACGAAAGCCACGGTCAGGGCCGGGTTGCCGCCGTTTATCTGGGCGATGTCAATAGCAAAAGCGACGGTTACCGATTTGGGAACCAGCGATGCGATGAGCTGGCTGTTCAGACCGCCCAGGCGGGCGATCAGGCCTGCAGTCACCATTGAAATGGCTGCGCCTGAGATTACGCCCACGAGAATGGCTGTCAGGTAGCAGCGGAGAAGACGACGGTTGCGGTACAGCGGCACTGCCAAAGCCACCGTCGCAGGGCCAAGCAGGAAGGTCAGGACGTTTCGCGCCGGCAGATACTGATCGTAGGATATCCGGCAGACAAGTAGAGTGGCGATGACGATCGCCGTCCCGACCAAAACGATGTTCAGCAAAGGATGATGGTATTTCAGGTATAGGTGGCGGGCTAAAAGATAGGCTCCCACCGTTACGGCGGCGGTAAAGGCCAAAATCAGAAATTGCATTCGCCTCGCCTCCTTCGCAGCGTCTGGGTGATAACGCCGACCGCCCAGCACGGTGCAGCCGCCCCGACGAAAATGGCAATTACCAAAATCCAGCCGTTTTCGAGAAAGACTGATGCTGAGGTCATCAGTCCGACTGCGACCGGTACAAAAAAGAACATTAGGTGTTTTAACAGATAATCGGCGACTTCCTCGACGTATTCGAGCTTGACGACACCAATGCTCAGCAGGAGGAAAAGCAAAACAACGCCGAGCACGCTGCCTGGTACAGGAAGCCCGGTGGCTTCAAGCATAGTCCCAATCCAGTACACTCCATAGAGAATGGCCAACTGGCCCAGCCAGCGAATCATTTTGGGCATATCGTAAGAACTCCTTTCAACAAAGAAACGTTCTATTCTCTTCTTAACATATTCCTCCATCAGACCGAAGTGTCCTGCTAAAGAGTGGGCAATGCAAAAATACAGCCGCCCTTGTAATGGGCGGCTGTACAGCTTGTTGAGAACCCTATTCTTCAGGCCGTTCAAAAACCACCAGGTGCACGACGGCCCCGCTGGCCCAGTAGCGACGCGTACTAGGATGTACGTTAGCAATGGGTCAGTGGGGCCAACAAAGCAGATGGGGGTTTATCAACGGCCTGACGGCCGCCCTTGTAATGGACGGCCGTATTTTTGGTTATTGCCAGCGCTCTCCACAAAGGGCGAGCTTTTTAACCCCAATAATACTTCTTTTCCTTGGCCAGTGTCTCGAAACGTTTGATTTTATCAATCGATGTATCGTGGAATTTGTGAGTGTATTCCAGGATCATGGTATTGATGATAACTGACGCGGCGCCCATGGAATCGGTAAAGGCCACGGAATGGGAAGGGGCATAAATAACGAGGTCCGACAGCGGGACAAGCGGCGACAGCTCATCGCTGGTGACCGACACGATCGGCCATTTCAGGTTTTTGGCATATTCGAGTATCTCCAGCGTGCGGTTGGGATAGCGGGGGTAGCCAAAGGCAATTACCAGAACCGTCTTATTCTCCCAGGGCAGAAAGGTATCAAAAGCGGAGGAATCGCCGTGGGTGATGGTGATCACTTCTTTGGCCAGCGCGCGAACAAGCATATAGCCGCAGTACTCAGCCAAAGCGGCGGATGAGCGCAGCCCCAAAACAACAATCCTGTCCGTCTTGCCCAACAGATCAACGGCCTCAGACATGGTTTCCGGGGAGTACTTGGCAACAAGTTCATTGAAATTCCGCTCTTCCGCTTTGATGATGTCCATAAGGATATCGGTGCCTTTGCGCCCGGTTTTGACCGACAGCTCGGCGTATTCGGTCATGGTCATTTCATTGCGGAGGATTTGCCGGATTTTTTCAGCAAACTCCGGATAGCCTTTGTAACCTAAAAAGCGTACAAACCGAATGACCGACACTTCCGAGGTTTCCACCGCGGCAGCCCATTGCTGAGCCCGCATAAAAGCGACCTCGACAAAGTTGTTTATCAGGTAATTCGCCAGTTTTCGGTAGACGATCGTGTAGCTGTCTTGCCTGGCTTGGACATGATCGACAAAATCGCGTTTATTATTGATGGCATTAATGGTCCGCAAGACAGTCACCTCAAATTTTCTCGGCTGTGAACAATGTAATTATAACATTATCCGAAAAAATATTAAATATGTTGTTAATATTACAATATATTTAATATTGACGAAATTATAACAACAAGAGTATAATTTTTATAAATATGGGAAAATAATCCGGTTTTTTGCCGGATTATCAGCAGAATCCCTGCCGGTTTTTCGGCACCCGGCAGATTAGCCCGCTGTTTTTCCGGCGCCAGACGCGGGGGCGATCAGCCGCGAAAGCGCTGGCTGCCAGGATAATAAAACCCTGTCGCCACTTCGCCGGGCAGTTGGAATAAAACTTGCAACTAGATAGCTCCGGCGGTCCCGGCCCGGATAGCAAAGGGAGGTGGCACAGGCGCTATGCAGGAAACAAAAGGGCCAACCGCGGCATTTTGTGTCTGATTTTTTCTAACTATGTCAGGAGGTTTTTTGTATGTTGAAAAACGGTTGTCCGTACGGAACACACCGGGTGCTGGAGCCGAAAGGCGTTTTGCCGCAGCCGGCATGGAAAATTGATAACACCATGGAGATCTATGACAACGAGCTGCTTATCGATGTGGATACGCTGAATATCGACGCAGCCAGTTTCACTCAGATCAAGAAGCAGGCTCAGGGCGATCTGGAAGCGATGAAGGGGATCATGCTGGATATCGTGGCCCAGCGGGGTAAGCATCACAATCCCGTTACCGGCTCCGGCGGGATGCTGATGGGAACGGTCGCCCAGATCGGCCCGCGCTGGGCCGGTAAATCGGCGGTGAAGGTCGGCGACCGGATCGCCACCTTGGTGTCGTTGTCCTTGACTCCGCTCAAGATCAGCAAAATCAGAAAGATTCATCTGGACCGGGAACAGGCTGAAGTTGAGGCTCAGGCCGTTTTATTCAGCAGCGGCATCTACGCGGTGTTGCCGCAGGATATGTCGCCGTCCTTGGCGCTGGCCGTGCTGGATGTAGCCGGCGCGCCGGCCCAGACCGCTCATTTGGTGCGGCCGGGCCAGACGGTACTGGTAATAGGCGGAGCCGGGAAATCGGGCATGCTGTGCCTTTATGAGGCCAAGAAACGGGCCGGTGTGACCGGCAAGGTGATCGGGCTGGGTTCCAGCAAAAAAGGATACGACCGCATGAAGGAGATGGGCTTCGCCGATGTCGTCCTTCAGGCGGACGCCACCGATCCCCTGAAGGTGATGCAGGCGGTGAGCAGCGCTACAGAAGGTCAGATGGCCGATGTCGTTATCAACTGCGTCAATATTCCCGGTACGGAAATGGCGTCCATCATGGCGGCAAAAGAGGGTGGCACGGTATATTTCTTCAGTATGGCCACAAGCTTCACCGGCGCAGCCCTGGGGGCCGAAGGGATCGGCAAGGATGTGACCATGCTGATTGGCAACGGTTATTGCCGGGATCACGCGGTTGTGGCGCTGCAGACCGTCCGGGAGAGTCCGGTTTTATGGAAAGTATTTAACGAGCTATACGCTTAAGATAAGTCATGATGAGATGGCAAGAGGTGTTTGCCATGCCGGCGGCAGCGGCGCTGACTGTGGTGGGGCTGGCAAAAAATACAGGCAAAACGGTGGCTATGAACGTCCTGCAACAAATGCTGAATCAGGAAGGACGCACATTGGGCCTTCTGTCCATCGGCCTGGACGGCGAAAGGGTTGATGCCCTGACCCGCCTGCCCAAGCCGGCGGTGGTCGTTCAGCCGGGTACGCTGGTGGCCACCGCGGAAAGCATGATCGGCAGCCTGCGGCAGTGGGAACTGTTACGGGAGACGGCGATCCACACCCCGGTGGGCAGGATCGTGCTCCTGCGGGCCCGGGGGTTGCAAAAAGTCGTTCTGGCCGGACCGAGCAAAAATCACGAAGTGCGCTGCGTTTTGCACGAACTGACGGTATTGGGCGCCGACTGCGTGCTTGTAGACGGCGCGTTTGACCGGCAGAGCTCGGTTGATCCGTCGGTCAGCGATCAGGCCATTCTCGCCAGTGGCGCCACGCTTAGCCGGGACCTGAACCGGCTGGTCATGTTGACGAAATGCCGGGTACAGCAGCTGACTCTGGCGGAGTGCGACAGCGGGTGCCGGGCGCTGATGGGGCAGGGTACTGCCAGGATAAAGCTGGTTTCAGGCAAGCGGGTGGACAACATTGAGGTTCCCACCACGCTGCTGAGTGCTAACGAGTGGAGCTGTATTTTGAGCACCGGGTGCGAGAGTCTGCTTCTCAGAGGGGCGGCGGGGGATGGACTGGCAGAGGCACTGCTGAAAAGTCCCGACAGTCTCCGGGTCGTTGTTCAGGATGGCAGTAAGATTTTCATTCAGGCAGAGCTCTGGAAGCGTTTGGGCCATAAAGGCGTGAGTTTCAGCGCCGAAAAGGCCATCAGGCTGCTCGGGGTGACGGTGAATCCGGTTTTGCCCGGAGGAGTCGGTTATGACCCTGACGAGCTGCTCACCGCCCTGGGAAGGGAGCTTGCTCCCCTGCCGGTAATCGACATGGTGCGTGAGGTAAAGTATGGGCAAGAAGATGGTGGCGGAAAAAGGTAAGGGGGTATCTGAATGCCGAGCCAGCTAAAACAGGCCGATATTTGGTATGACCAGATACTGGGGAATGTAGAGGAAGCCATCCATGTGGTGGATTGCGACGGAATCACCGTCTACTACAACAGGGCGGCGAGTGAAATGGACGGGCTGAATGCCGAGGAGGTCGTCGGCAGGCACGTTCTCCAGGTCTACCCTTCCCTGACGCCGGAGACCAGCAGTCTGCTGAGGGTGTTGGCCAGCAAGATACCTGTCCTGAACCAGCAGCAAACCATCGTGACCCGGACCGGTAAGATGGTGACTATTTTGTATTCCACTTACCCGCTTTATCGCAACGGCTGCATCGTCGGCGCCTGTGACATGTGCCGGGATATTACCAAGATCAAGGAGCTGGCGGAGCAGGTTACCGAGCTGCAGGCCGAGCTGCTGGACGTCCGGAGCGCCGGACGCCAGAAGGCCAAAGAAAAAAAGGCCGGCTGTTCGGCTCAGTATACCTTCAATGATATTGTCGGCAGCCACGAATCGATTGTGAAGCTTAAGGTGGTGGGGCAGCGGGTGGCCGAGACGTGTTCGCCGGTGCTGATTCTCGGCGAAACCGGAGTGGGCAAGGAGCTGCTGGTCCAAGCGATACATAACGCTTCGCCCCGGAAGAACGGGCCGTTCGTGGCGCAAAATTGCGCGGCTTTCCCCACCACGCTTTTGGAAAGTATTCTCTTTGGAACAGTGAAAGGCGGCTTCACCGGGGCTGAGGACCGCCCCGGCCTGTTTGAACTGGCTGATGGCGGAACACTTTTCCTGGACGAGATGAATTCCATGCCGCTGGAGCTGCAGAGCAAGCTGCTACGGGTGCTGCAGGACGGTACTTTGCGCCGCATCGGCGACAGCGGGCTGCGTCAGGTCAACACCAGGGTGATCGCCTGCACAAATGTCGAACCGGAAGAGGCTGTCCGCAACAAGGAACTGAGGGTCGACCTGTATTACCGCCTGAATGTGGTGTCACTGAAAATTCCGCCGCTGCGGGAAAGAAAGAGCGACATACCGGCGCTGATCAGCCATTTTATCAACGTGTACAACATCCGGCTGGATCGCAGGGTAGCCGCAGTCAGCGACGAAGTCAGGCGGATTTTCATGGAGCATCACTGGCCCGGAAATGTGCGGGAACTTCAGTATGCTATTGAGCATGCCATGAATATGGTCTCCGGCCAGGGTATCGAGACCGAGCATTTGCCGGAACGGCTGCAGGGGGCCGGTGCGGTGAAACCGGTGCCTTCCCGCAGCGTGGATATTGAGGTTTCCGGTTTCAACAGCCTGCCGGAAATTCTGCGGGCCGTGGAAAAGAAAGCTCTGGTTGAAGCCATGGACAAGTGCCGGGGCAATGTTTCGAGAGCCGCCGTTTATCTGGGTATTCCCCGGCAGACCATCCAGTACAAAATGAAAATTCATGGGCTGCTTACTAGTGATTCGGCGAGGGAGGGAAAATGGTTTGAGCAAACTTCATCTGGAGCAGGACCGAATTGTCTACGGACGTAGTCTGGCGGCAGAGATCGTAAAGCAGGTGCGGACACATATCGACGCCCATACGACGGTCAGTGTGGAAAGATCGGTTCTGCGCCTTTTAGATATTGACGGAGTGGACGCCGCCGGGGTGCCGCTGGCAAATATAGTTGTGGAATCCCTGCAGCAAGAAAACGCCTTGGCCAGGGGGGCAATGTACTGGGTAGTGAATGCAGTGGTTCACCTGAATCTGACGGCGCAGCAGGTGGCGGAGGGCGTGGCCAAAGGGGAGATACGGCTCACCGAGTTGCCGCAAAGCGATGAAAAGCAGATTAAAGAGATGGCGTATATCCTGGCTGAGTCGGCGTTGTCCAAGATCAGATTCCGGCGCCGGGAGCGGGAGCAGCTGATCGGCAAGTTGGGGCAGGGGCGGGAGCCGATGCTGTATGTGATTGTTGCTACCGGCAATGTTTATGAGGACGCCGCCCAGGCAAAGGCGGCCGCCCGGCAAGGGGCCGATATCATTGCCGTGATCCGGACCACCGGCCAGAGTTTACTGGATTATGTGCCTTATGGTCCGACAACGACCGGTTTCGGCGGCACCTACGCCACCCAGGCCAATTTCCGGATTTTGCGGGAGGCGCTGGACGAGGTCAGTCAGGAAATCGGCAAGTATGTTTATCTGACGAATTACTGCTCCGGCCTGTGTATGCCGGAAATCGCGGTGATGGGCGCTTTTGAGCGGCTGGACATGATGCTGAACGATTCGATGTATGGCATTATTTTCCGCGACATCAACATGAAACGGACATTTGTCGATCAGTTTTTCTCACGACTGGTCAACGGTTATGCGGGGATCATCATCAACACCGGCGAGGACAATTATCTGACCACGGCGGATGCCATCGACAACGCCCATACCGTGCTGGCGTCGGATCTGATCAATGAGCAGTTCGCTCTGATCTGCGGCATGAAGCCCGGCCAGATGGGTCTGGGCCACGCCTTTGAGATCGATCCGCAGGTGCCCGGCGGCTTTCTTTATGAGCTGGCTCACGCCGAATTGGTGAGAACGGTCTTTCCGGACTGCCCGATCAAATATATGCCGCCCACCAAGTACATGACAGGCAACATATTCAGGGGCCATGTGCAGGATACGTTGTTTAATGTCTGCTCGGCCATGACCGGCCAAAGCATTCATCTCTTGGGGATGCTGACCGAGGCGATTCATACCCCCCTGCTTCAGGACCGGTTTCTCAGCATTGAGGCTGCGAAATACGTATTTCATACTATGCGTGACATTGCCGACGAGGTCAGTTACAGGCCGGATGGGTTCATTCAGCAGCGGGCCTCCCGGGTGCTGAACGAAGCGGTGGAGCTGCTGGAAAGAATCGCCGCGGTGGGGCTGATGCAGGCTCTGGCCAACGGCTGGTTCGCCGACATCAAGCGCACCGCCGAAGGCGGCAAAGGACTGGATGGAGTAATTGTCCGGTCGCCGGATTATCTGAATCCTTTTACTCCGCTGATGCTGAAGGGTGGGGATAACAAGTGAATATTGACTTGACCAAAATCAGGCCGTATGGCGACACGCTGGACGACGGCGCCATGCAGCTTTCTTTCACTTTGCCGGCGCCCCTGTCCGGCTCGGTCCGGGAAGCGGCCCGGCAGCTGGCGGCGGGACTGGGGCTGGAAAACCCGGCTGTGGTCCATGCCGAAGATATCGGCGGATTCAGCTTTTTCGTGGTTTACGCCAAATGCGTAAATCCGGTTGACCTCACGCGGATCGTGGTGCCGGAAGTCACGCTGCAGGTGCTGGAAAAGCAGGAGATCGACAGCTTCATTGCCCGGCATTTGGGGCGCAAGCTGAGCGTCCTCGGGGCGTGCATCGAAAGCGACGCCCATACGGTGGGCATCGACGCGATCATTAACATGAAGGGCATCAACGGCCATAAGGGGCTGGAAAGTTATCACGAAATCCAGGCCGTCAATTTGGGGGCCCAGGTAACCTGTGAAGAAGTCGTCCGCAAAGTTTACGAGACGAAGGCCGACGCGGTATTGGTATCTCAGGTGGTTACCCAAAAGAATATTCACATCACCAATCTTACCAAACTTGCGGACATGCTGGAAGCCGAGGGACTGAGAGAGAAGGTCGCTTTGGTTGTCGGCGGACCGCGGATTACGCACGAACTGGCCAAGGAACTCGGCTATGACGCCGGGTTCGGGCCGAATACATATGCCGAGCATGTTGCGTCGTTCCTTGTTCAGGAACTGCAGCGCAAACAGCAAGGCGAGCAGAAGGGGGAATAAAAATGCGCGAATGCATGATCAGACTCAGGATGAGCGAGCATGACGCCCATTACGCCGGCGGCCTGGTGAACGGTTCCAGGATGCTGGACCTGTTCGGGGATGTGGCGACAGAGCTATTGATTCTCCATGACGGCGACGAAGGCTTGTTTGTCGCTTATGACATGGTGGAATTTAAGGCCCCGGTCTACGCCGGCGACTTCATCGAGGCCCGCGGCCGGATTGTCAAGGTTGGCAAGAGTTCCCGCAAGATGGAGTTCGAGGCGGTCAAGGTTATTACCGCCTGCCGGAACGCCGCCCATGATTCGGCGGCCGAGGTGCTGGCCGAGCCGGTAACTGTCTGCCGGGCCGCAGGCACCTGCGTCGTCCCTGTAGAAAAACAGCGGGGTAAAACGCGTGGATAAACTGATCATTACGGTGGCCCCGGTAGGGGCGGAAGCGACGCGGCAGGATAATCCCAGGCTGCCGCTGACGCCGGAAGAAATAGCTGATGAAGCGGTAAGGTGCGAAGCCGCCGGAGCGGCGATGGTTCATTTGCATGTGCGGGATGCTGCCGGCGAGCCGACGCAGGATAAGAACGTTTTCCGGCAGGTCATCGAGCTTGTGAAAAAGCGGTGCAAGCTGATCATCCAGACTTCCACCGGCGGAGCTGCCTGGATGACGGCTGAAGAGCGGCTGCAGCCGGTGGAGCTTAAGCCGGAGATGGCTACCTTGACCACCGGCACGGTAAACTTCGGGGACGATGTATTTTCCAACCCGCCGGCTTTGGTGGAGCAGTTTGCCCGGGTTATCACCGCGAGCGGCGTCAAACCTGAGATTGAAGTTTTTGAGGTCGGAATGATCCAGAACGCTCTGGCGCTGGTCAAGAAAGGCATCCTCAAGCTGCCGCTTCACTTTGATTTTGTCATGGGGGTTCCGGGCGGGATTCCCGGCGAGCCGAGGCATCTTCTGCATATGGTCGAAGCGCTGCCGCCAGGCTGCACCTGGAGCGTGGCCGGGATTGGGCGCAGCGAGCTGCCGCTGGCTGTCCTGGCGATTCTGACCGGCGGACATGTCCGGGTAGGGTTTGAGGATAATGTGTATTATGCAAAAGGGGTTTTGGCGGACGACAATGCGCAGCTGGTTGAGCGGATTGCCCGGCTGGCCCGGGAACTGGGGCGGCCGGTTGCCTCTCCTGATGAGGCACGGGTGCTGCTCGGACTGGCCCGGCAATAAAAGCTGATTCGACAGTCACGCCCTAAGGTGCCCAAAATTAGTGCCCAAAATTGGTGTTTTCTGCCGGATTTTGGGCGGAGCCGAAAGGCGGACATGCCGCTTGCGGCCAAATTGCCGTAAGCGACATTTCTGCCGAAGTCCAAGAGCCGGCAGGCTTTACCCGTAAAGTTAAGGCCGGGGAAAAAGTAAATTTTTGCGTGGCACGGATATTGCTTTATTGAAGAACGAAAGCACACAACGAACCGGGGGACGTTTTCGCCCGATGCCCGGTTCGGGGTGCGGCCCACGCAATCAAGGATAAGGAAGGTAGACAATATGCGCTATTACCGCGATATTTCCCTGTGGAAGGATGTTACTGAAGAAGAATGGCAGGATTGGCGGTGGCAGGTAAGCCACCGGATTACTTCCCTGGAGGAACTGAAGCAAGTCATTGACCTGACGGATGATGAAGAAGCGGGCATAGTCCATTGCCTGAATAACTTGCGCATGGCTATCACTCCTTACTACGCAAGCCTCATCGATCACCGCAACCCCGACTGCCCGATCCGCAAGCAGGCTGTACCCACAGCCGCGGAATTGCAATTCGGCAAATACGACATGGCTGATCCCCTGCATGAAGACAAGGATTCGCCGGTTCCCGGGCTCACCCACCGGTATCCCGACAGGGTGCTGTTTCTGATTACCGATCAGTGTTCGATGTACTGCCGCCATTGCACCCGGCGGCGAATATCGGGGGTGTGCGACGAAGGACGGTCCAGGGAACAGATTGACGCCTGTATCCAGTACATCCGCACCAAGCCGGTGATCAGGGATGTCATTCTTTCCGGCGGAGATGCCTTGTTGGTCTCCGACGAAAACATCGAATACATTCTCCAGCAGCTCCGGCAGATTAAACATGTGGAAATCATCCGGTTCGGCACCCGGACGCCTGTGGTTATGCCTCAGCGCATCACTCCCGAATTGTGCCGGATGCTGAAGAAATATCACCCCATTTACGTGAATACCCATTTCAACCATCCGAATGAAATTACGCCGGCCGCGGTGGAAGCCTGTACCCGCCTGGCGGATGCCGGCATCCCGCTGGGCAATCAGTCGGTACTGCTCAACGGCGTCAACGACTGCCCCCAGTTGATGAAAAAATTGATGCAGCAGCTGCTGAGCATCAGGGTTAAACCCTACTATATCTATCAGTGTGACATGGCCCAGGGAATCGAGCATTTCCGGACCCCCATCAGTTCCGGAATTCAGGTGATTGAATACATGCGCGGCCATACCTCCGGGTTGGCGGTGCCGACCTTTGTGGTGGATGCCCCCGGCGGCGGCGGCAAAATTCCGGTGATGCCCCAGTACTTGGTTTCGCAAAACACGGGTAAAGTGGTGCTGCGGAATTATGAAGGCGTTTTTACCACCTATACGGAGCCCAGGCATTTTATCGACCCGGAAGCGCGCTGCAGCGTGTGCGGCAGTTATCACCGGGAAACAAAGATTGGGCTGACGGCTTTGCTGAGTGGTGAGAAATATTCCCTTGGGCCGCGCAGCGACAAAGTGGCGCAGGATACAACTCCTAAACTGGAAACCCCGTTGGGAAAGGTTAGGAATCTGTGAGCGTAGGAGCTGAGGCATTGGCCGGAAAACGCGCCTAATGCAGCGGGAAGGTCAGCGCAAAAGGGGGGATGCGATGGGTAGTTTAAGAGGTCCGAAGCGTGCCGGAAAAAAAAGGATGTAAATTGGACAACCCCTTGGATAACAAGACAACAGGAGGTATTATTAGTGAAAAGAAGTTTAATCGCTATTCTCGTGTTCTGTTTCCTGCTTTCTATGGCGGGAACGGTGTTAGCCATGCCTATCGACATCAATGGTGATATCAGGATACGGGATATTGCCGCAGATGACACCATCACAGGACCGAATGCGTCTCCACTCAAAAAATCGTACTGGCAGTTCCGGGTCCGGGTAAATGTTCAGGGCAAGATCGATGACGACACTTCTTTCTTTGCCCGTTTTTCCAGCCGGAACAGTATGGGGGGAGCAGTAGCCAGTGTCGGCAATTCTTCAGACAGCGCTTTTGACCAGTACGGCATTATCCTCAATAGCGGCAATTGGAAGTACAGCGCCGGGCGGCAGACTGTCTCCCTGGGGCAGGGCGCCATTCTTTCCACCGGCTATGACGCCGCAGGGGTGGATAACAAGTTCGACGGCCTGGTTGCCAGCTTCAATGACGGCAATTATAAAGTCAACATTATTGGCGGCAAAACCGATAAAATAACCACTGAAGATGCTCCCAAATGGCCGGATACCACCAATCAGATCACCGAGTGGTACGGCATGGACATCAGCACCAAGCTTGGTGACAAAGTAACCGCAGGCGCGGCCTACGCCCATTCCAAGCAAGACGTCATTTCAACAGGGATTTCCAGAAATACCTGGGCATTTAACACTATCATCACGCCCAGCAATGCCTTCACTTTTAAAGGGGAAATCGCCCAGTCCAACGCCCCGACCGACAAAAAAGGCTATTTTGTCTCCGGGACCTACAACTGGGACAAGGACAGCTTTACCGTCAGCTACAACAATGTCCAGAAGTATGCGCTTGATCCGAGCAACAGCGGCATCGGCGGCTGGATGTATCCGGTGGTCGGCAACAACATGGGCAACGCCTATCACGGCTTTACCTATACTTACAGACACCCGATGACCAAAAGCGCTACGTTGACCATGAGTTACTATGATCTTGAAGTTCCCAACCAGACCGGCTCAGACCGTGAACTGATCACAAGCATAGTCTGGAAGTTCTAGCCTATTGCCGCCGGGCGGACTGTCCTGATTGAAGGGGAGTCCCTTCGGCAAGGCTAACGATTCGGTTTTATCAAGGGGGTAGAGACTTGGAAAACGAGGAAAGAAGAGTAAGTTTCGGCGTGGCTGTCTTGAATATCTCCATTCTTGTCCTGTTTGTCGCTGTCGGGAATGGGCTACTCAAGTTTATGCCGCTGGATGTAGCGGTCATTCTGGCAATCACGGTCATGACCCTGACGGTCAGGACCTGTGGCTTTAAGGCGGAAGAGGTGCTGGGATTCGCGATGGAAGGCGCCCGCAAGCAAATGGGGGTCATCGGAATCCTCATGTTCGTGGGGGCGCTTATCGGCTCATGGATTGTAGCCGGTATTGTGCCGACCATGGTGTACTATGGCCTTAAGTTTCTTTCACCGACCTATTTTTTGTTGACCGGCTTTTTGTTGCTTTGCCTGGTTTCCTTCTTCATCGGCAGTACTTACGCGACCGCCGGTACCATCGGCATTGCGCTGATGAGCATCGGCTATGGAATGGGATATCCGTCGGCGATCACGGCCGGAATGGTGGTGTCGGGTTCGATATTCGGCAACAAAATATCGCCGTTCGCCGATTCGACGAACCTATGCATCGCGGTGACGGGCGTGGAACTGATGGACCATATCAAGTCGATGCTCTATACCGTTGTTCCGATATTTTTTATTTCCGCGGCCCTGTATACTTACCTGGGGTTTGCTTTTGCCAGTCAATCCTTTGACCCGTCGAAGATCAACGTCATTTCCGAGACGCTGGCGAAAAATTTTACCATCAGCCCGTGGCTGTTAATCATACCGGCTCTGACCATCGGACTGATCGTCAAAAAAGTGCCGCCGGTGATGGCGCTGCTTGTAGCGACCTTGCTGGGAGCGTTCGCGGCAGTGATCAGCCAGCCCTATGACCTGGCCACCATTTTTGCCGCGGTATCGAAAGGGATGCAGCTGAAATCCGGCGTGCCGCAGGTGGATTCGCTGATCAACCGGGGCGGCATTTCCAGCATGATGGGGATTGTCGAACTGGTTATTTTCCTGCTGGCGTCGGGAGAAATCCTGCACCGGACGGGTACCACCACTGCGCTTTTAGAGAAGATTGACAAGCTGATCCATGGTCCGAGAAGCCTGGTTCTTTCCACCTTGCTGACCGGATTCCTGACTGACGCGGTTACCTGCAGCCAGTATATCGCCATCATCCTGCCCGGACAAATGCTGAAAGAGGCCTATCAAAAGGTGGGCGTCAGGATGAGTGTGCTTTCGCGGTCGCTGGAAGACTCGGGAACGATATTCTCGTTCTGGCTTCCCTGGTCGGCCAACGCGGTGACCTTAAGCGGAATTGTCGGCGTTTTTATCACCGACTCCTATATATACGCCTTCCAGCTGTGTTTGACACCGATCTTTGCCGCGTTCTACGGCATTACCGGTCTTGCGGTTTGGCGGGACAAGCCCCAGGATAGTCCGCCGGAAACCTGCGAGCCGTCGACAGCCAGCGCAAAATAAAGCGGGAATGGCTCAATTTTGCGCAACATTGGCGGGATGACAGTAGATTGTATGGTTGGCGCGGCCTGGCCCGCGACAACAGATATAAGGAGGAAATACCATGATTGTGGGAGTGCTTAAGGAAAATAAAGCGGGTGAATCCCGGGTTATCATGACCCCATCCGGAGTGGCGGAGTTAAAAAACAGTGGGCATACCGTCCTGGTCCAAAAAGACGCGGGAATCCTGTCCGGCTTCACCAATGAAGAATATGTGGGCGCCGGGGCTCAAATCAGGAACAGCATGCAGGAAATCTACGCCGAGAGCGACATGGTGGCCAAGGTAAAAGAACTGTTGCCTGAAGAGTATGATCTGATCAAGGAAAATCAGATTATGCTTGCCTGTTTCCACCCGGCCGGCAACCCGGAAGAAGTGGATGTCATGCTGAGCAAAAAGATGATCGGCTTCGCCGCTGAAGATACGCACAGATATGGGTCGCCCAATTGTGAGGTTGCCGGGAAGCTGGGGGCGATCATGGGAACGGTCTGCCTGACAACGAATTTTGGGGGCAGCGGCAAGTTAGTCGGCGGAATTGGCGGAACGCCCGGCATCAACGCCCTGGTTCTCGGTGCGGGCATCGTCGGTAAGGCGGCGACGGACGTGCTGGCAGCTCTTGGCGCAAAAATAACCTTGATGGATGTCAATGTCGGTGTATTGCGGCAATGTGGGCAATCTTTCCCCAAAAATGTATCCACGGCTTTCTCCAATCAGAAAAATATCGCGGATTTGCTGCCGACCACAGATCTTGTGGTGAATTGTGTGAAATGGCCCAAACACCGCAAGGATCACCTGATTACCAGGGATATGCTGAAGCTGATGCGCAAAGGTTCGGTCATTGTGGACATCAGCGCGGATGTGGGCGGCGCGGTTGAAACATATCGTTCGACGACCCATGAGGAGCCGACCTACATCATTGACGGTGTTGTTCACTATGGTGTTGACAATATTCCCGGGGCGGTTCCCAACACCACCTCGACGGTCTATGCCGCTGTGGTCCTGCCGCACCTGCTGTCCATCGCCAATAACGGCGTGCAGGTGGCGTGTGTCAGAGATGCGTATCTTAGAAGAGGCCTGGTATGCTATAAAGGTATATTGACTCATAAGGAGACCGCGCTGATCCAAAACAGAAAGAAAATCGACCCGGAAGAAGCTCTGGGCATTATGGCTTGCGACAATCTTGAGCGCATTTCATAAAGCAGCTTATTATGTCAGGAGTCTGGGCTGCCTGGTTCGTGATATAAACATAATGCCGCGCTGATGCGCAACTGGAGTGTTTGCATGATAACTGGGCTGAGGAGAATTTCTGCCTCAGCCCAGTTGCTTATTCGGCCGGAGCCGGAATCAATTCCAAGGATGTGCTCTTGGCTGCGGAATGTCGTACATTAAACAGGAGGACCTTTTTTGACGATGCAGATTACATTGAACAAAAGGAACTGTAAGGGTTGCAATATCTGCGTGACCTTTTGTCCGGAAAAGATACTTTCCCTTGATGGCCTCGGTAAAATTCAGGTGATGGATGAGGGCGCCTGCATTGGCTGCGGACAATGCGAACTGAGATGTCCCGATTTTGCAATCCGCGTGTACAAGGAGGGAGCAAAATGAGTCACCCGATACTGATGCAAGGCAATGAGGCTTTTGCCGCGGGGACTGTTGCCGCCGGGGTGCGGTTTTTTGGCGGCTACCCCATCACTCCCTCTACCGAAATCGCCGAATTTATGGCGCAGGTATTGCCTAAAAGAGGCGGGACCTTCATCCAGATGGAGGACGAAATAGCCGGCATTGCCGTGGTTCTGGGCGCAGCGCTTGCTGGCAGGAAGGTCCTCACCGCTACCTCCGGACCGGGCTTTTCTCTCAAACAGGAGCTTATCGGCTACGCAGCGCTGGCGGAGATACCTGTGGTCATTGCCAATGTGCAGCGGGTCGGCCCGTCGACCGGGCAGCCTACGTCCCCGGCCCAGGGAGATGTTATGCAGGCCCGCTGGGGGACGCATGGCGATCATCCGATCATCGCCCTGTCGCCATGGACGGTGCAGGAGGCGTTCGAGGTAGGCGTGCAGGCCGTCAATTACTCCGAACGATTCCGGACGCCGGTCATTGTCCTGCTGGATGAAGTCGTCGGCCATATGAGGGAGAAAGTACAGCTGCCCCCAGCGGAGGACGTCCGGGTCTATCCCCGGCGCCGCCCTGATAAGGACAAAGCAGCGGAATATAAACCGTATACGCCGATGGATGATCTTGTTCCCAATCCTGCCGACTTCGGAACAGGTCATCGCATTCATGTCACCGGACTGATTCACGATGAGACAGGCTTTCCCAGCGGCAGTGCCAAGATTACCGAAGCGACTGTCAGGCGACTGCACCAAAAAATTACCCGGGTCCAGGACGAGATCACCCATTATGAAGAGGTTTTTATGGATGATGCTGAGTTTGTGGTATTCGCATATGGCGGGACCGCCCGAACTGCCTACGCCGGTGTAAAGATGGCCAGACAGCGGGGAATCAGGGCCGGAATGATCCGGATGATGACAATCTGGCCGTTCGCTGACAAAATCATCAAGCAAGTGGCTCCAAAGGTAAAAGGGATTCTGGTGCCGGAAATGAACTACGGGCAGCTGGTTCTGGAGGTCGAGCGGGCGGCCGCGGGCCAAACCAAGGTGGTATCGCTGCCCAAATATAACACCGAGATCTTTTCGCCGGCGGAAATTCTCGGAGCCATTGAAGACTTTGCAGCGGAGGAAGCAAAATGAGAGACTATGAAGAGTATTTCCGGGCTAATCGCCTGCCTCACATCTGGTGTCCCGGCTGCGGCAACGGCATTGTGATGAAAGCCATAGCCAAGGCGATCGCCAAACTTGACCTGGATCAGGACAAAACCGTCATTGTCTCAGGCATCGGCTGTTCATCCCGGGCCTCGGGCTACATGGACTTCGACACGCTCCATACGGCCCACGGCCGCGCCATCCCCTTCGCTACCGGCGTTAAGCTCGCCAACCCGGCGCTTAAGGTTATCGTCATTACCGGGGACGGCGATTGCACCGCCATCGGCGGCAACCATTTCATTCACGGGGCCCGACGAAATGTCGATATCACGGTAGTCCTGTTCAATAACAACATCTATGGCATGACCGGAGGCCAGGCTTCGCCGACCACGCCTTTTGCCAAAAAAGCAACAACCGCTCCCTATGGTACGGTGGACCGGCCGTTTGATCCCTGCGATCTGGCCAAGGCTGCTGGCGCTAGTTATGTCGCCCGCGGCACAGCGTTCCATGCCCAGCAGCTTGTGGACCTGGTAGCTCAGGGCATCCAAAACCCCGGATTTGCAGTGGTGGAAGCGATCACGCAGTGCCCGATTTCCTATGGCCGGCGCAACAAAATGGGCGATGCACCGGAGATGCTTCGCTGGATGAGTAAGCAGGCAGTTAATGCGGCGGCTTATGAGAAATTGACAGCAGAGCAAAAAGAAGGCAGGTTTCCGACCGGGATCCTTTACTCGACGGTATCGCCTGAATATACCAGCGAATATGCCCGGATTATAGAGCGAGCCCAGGAGGAACGATAATGAAAGAACTCAGACTATGCGGTTCAGGCGGGCAAGGTCTTATCACGGCAGGAATCATCATGGCAGAAGCCGCGGTGGCGGAAGGCAAAGAGGTCGTACAGACCCAGTCCTATGGTCCGGAAGCCCGTGGCGGTGCCTCTAAAGCAGAGGTAATCATTGCTGATGCGTTTATCTATCATCCCAAAGCGGTTATCCCGGATCTTGTTCTGGCTATGACCCAAGAGGCCGCCGACAAGTATGTCGCCGATATCAAAGATGACGGGCTGGTCATCGTAGATGAAGATTTGGTGCCGGATGTACCGGCCGGCCGGCAGGTAATTAAAGTACCGATTACCCGGCTTTCCGTGGAGAAACTGGGCAAGGAGCTTTTCGCCAACATGGTCGCTCTGGGGCTATTGGTAAAAGTGAGTGGACTGGTGTCGTTCGAATCGATTCAGAAGGCGGTTGCGAACCGGGTCCCGCCGGCAACGGTTGAAAAAAACCTGGAAGCGCTGCGCGTCGGCTTTGCAGCAGCGCCGAAGTGGTGACGGTAGTGATGACACGAGCTTGACAAGTGGCTGGCGAATGGCCGGAAACCGGCTGCCGCTGCAGGGTACAAGCCCATTGAGGGGTTAGGCGTAACAGCCTGGCCTTTTCTTTTTTTGGCAGCACAAGCAGCTTCTGTCATATCTTTGTCATGGTTATACCGTAATATGAAGATAAGTAAAGCAGGAAAGGTTGTGTTTCAGAATGAAAAAGCTTCTTGTTTTGACGGCGGTCATTGTGTCGGTCAGCATATTTCCGCTATCTGCGTATGCATATGACAGTGACCATCACAATGATCAGGATCGGCAGGGCCATCATGATCGGGCGTGGAAAGACCATCATGACCGGCAATGGCGAGACCATGAGGGGGACTGGAGAGCCCACGACCGCGAGTGGAGAGAACATCGCCATGACCGGCACTGGCGAGAAGTACACGCCAGGGAGTGGCGTGACTGGTATCAATGGCACCGAGACAATGACAGTGACTTCCACCTCCATGTTGCCGGGAACGACTTTGAACTTGATATTGACAGATAACAACTGAGTGCATGAGAAAACGCACGAGGGGGTTAGGTTTCGACAGCCTAGCCCCTCTTTTTGTTGATCAAATACCAGCTGTTGATGCCAGGTAATTTTTATATTTTACCTACGGTTTCTTCATAACTTTTTCATAAGTTTGTTGTAAAGTGATATTGGTCAAATTATAGAGATGGAGCATTTGAGGGGTGTATATTATGAAATCAACCGGGATTGTCAGAAAAACAGACGAATTGGGCAGAATCGTATTGCCAATTGAGTTGCGCCGTACTCTGGATATCGAGTACAAGGACGGACTGGAAATCTTCATTGAGGAAGACCGCATCATTTTAAAGAAGTATCAACCGGCTTGCGTGTTCTGTGGAAATGCGGAAGGGGTAAAAGGATTTAAAGGTAAATTCATGTGCAGCCAGTGCAGTGATCTTCTTAGTCAAAAAGAGGCATAGAAATCGGGAACGTCCCGCATTTGGACTGTCTGGGGGCTGGGCCTATGCCTGGCTCCTTTTGTTTGTCCGGAGCCTCCGGTACCGGATCCATGCCTGTAGTCAGTACACGGCCGGGCCGTCAGCCATTCCGGCGCCGCCGCAGCTGATAATCCGGGTAAAGGACCTGCTATTTTTCTTTCCGGGTTGATGCGATAAGAGGCAGGCAATTTGCGAAAAGCAGCGAATGTTTATGTGGATCAGTTATTTTGGGAGGAAAGGAAGATTAGTAATGGCAGAATTTTTAGCACCAAATGAAGACGCCGAGAAAAAGCTGAGCTGGGAGGCCTTCATCAAACAGGATGTTTTAAACTTCCTTATGCAGCATAATCTCCAGTCGATCAATGTGGATGACGGCGCAGGGAAGAAAGGCGTTATAAAACGAACAGCAAAAGGAGATTACTCCGTTCAGATCACTTCGAATGAAATCCTGTAGCAACAGACCCGGGCCTAGGCCTGGGTCTATTGTTTGGCGAAAAAGATGCCATTATTGATAAAAGATTCACACAGTTTGCAGGTGATTTCGGTTTGATGTCGCATTATATAATATGGCAAAATCTGCTGACACGGCTGTCCGGTCATACCGTAAGGGCGTTTCCCCTTTGTGGCGGGGGAGCGAGGACATAAAGATTATGGCCACAGCGGCTATTGCAATACATAAACACAATATTTTAGGAGGCGTACGAAGTAATGGTTAACGTGTTTTTAACCCCTGGCAAAATCGTATCAGGCAAGGACGTCTTGGCCGAAGTGGGGCCGCTGCTCAAAAACCTGGGCAATAAGGCCCTGATTGTTACTGACAAGGTGATGGTCAGCACCGGCAATGTGCAGAAGCTGATCAACGTATTGAAAGAACAGAACATCCCGTACGAATTGTTTGCTGAGATCAACAGCGAGCCGACCGATAATATGGTCTATCAGGGCCTTGCGGCCTATGACAATGCGAAATGCGATTTTTTGATCGGGATCGGCGGCGGCAGTCCCATTGACGCCGCGAAGGCCATCGGAGCGGTAAAGGTGCACGGCGGCAAGCTTGCCGATTATATGGGCAAGGAACTGCGTAAGCCGCTGCCTGCTTTGGTGGCTATTCCCACCACTGCCGGCACTGGTTCGGAAGCAACCCAGTTTACGATCATCGCTGATACGAAAAATGATGTAAAGATGCTGTTGAAGGGAGCCGTACTACTTCCGGCGCTGGCGGTTATCGACCCTGATCTGACGGCCACGACGCCGCCCAAAGTAACGGCGGCCACAGGCATCGACGCCTTGACCCATGCGGTGGAAGCGTATACCTCGATAAAAGCGCAGCCTTTGTCCGATATCTTTGCCATATCAGCCTGTAAGCGCATTTTTGCCAATCTGAGGAAGGCCTACCGTGACGGAGCCGATATGACTGCCAGGAACGAAATGGCCTTAGCTTCTCTGGAAGCCGGAATCGCGTTTAATAATTCGTCAGTCACGCTTGTCCATGGCATGAGCAGACCGATCGGCGCCCTGTTTCATGTTCCCCACGGCATATCCAACGCCATGCTGTTGGTGGAGTGCCTTCGTTTCGCCGTACACGGCGCTACCGGCCGTTTTGCCGATATCGCCCGGGCGATCGGGGCCTGTCAGCCGGGGGCATCGGATCAGGATGCGGCCAAGGCACTGGTTCAGGAGATTGACAAGCTGTGCCAGGATTTGGATATTCCGACCCTGGAGAACTATGGCGTGGACCGGAAGGCATTTTTCAAACATGTTGAAAAAATGGCTGATGATGCCCTGGTGAGCGGCAGTCCGAACAACACCCGCAGAAAGGCTTCAAAAGAGGAGATCATTACAATTTACACGGCTCTTTGGCAGTAACAGTAAACGAATAATCCCTATCCTCAAAAAAAGAGGGATAAGACAAGGCTTCGCGAGATGATCGCGAAGCCTTTTTGTTTTCTCCTGCTTTGATTCCCGGCCACAAGAATTGAGCGTCAGCCGTCCGAGCGGTGACCATGGCAGGGGAGTGAGGCAGGCGGATTGCATTTTTCCTACACCTTTTGACCTATTGTCACCGATGGACTGTAGAGGGCTGTGAGCCCTTGCAGTCCTTGAACGGGAGCCTTTCGAAAAATTATCCCGGAGGTATATCTTTTGGAAGGTGCACAGTAATGGCAACCTGTTTTACAATGCAAGTGAAGATACAGCTTCGCCGAATGGTTACAAGCCCTTTGGCCCGGAAGATATGGAAAACTCAGCAAAAATGGCTAATGAAATATAAGTATTTATCTATTCATTGTTCTCTAATCTGAAGTAACGAAGGTGAAGCATATGACTGCCAAGTGGATTGGGAAAATCGGTTTCTTTAACCGGATGACGGTGGCGGTGTGGCTGGTAGGGCTGGCGCTTGTTTTTGGGGCCTTCGTTCGGGTGGATTCGCTGTACAGACAAGAACTGAAGGTCCGGACGGAAAAGACCAATTGGGACAACAGCAACTGGGCACGCTCTTTGGGAGAAAACGTAAATCACACCTTCTTCGAGGCTGACAGCATTTTGCAGTTTATGAAAACTGCGATCGAAGCCAACGGGGGCATCGACCCCGCCCACCAGGAACTGCTGAAAAAGTTCCAGGTAAAAGGCGATCTTAGCCAGATCGCGGTTGCCGACGCCCGGGGCGATCTCGTGTTCAGCGCTGCGCCGCTGACCGGGCCGCTCAACATCTCTGACCGGGAACACTTCAAGGCTCATAACGGAGAAGACACAAAGCAACTGTTTATCGCGACGGTGCGGATTACTGAAGCCAACGGGGTATCTTCGATCTTTTTGAGTCGACGGATCAATGATGCAAACGGCGGATTTGCTGGTATCGTATCGGTCGGGATCAGTCAGGACCATTTTGCCAACGAATTCCGTCGTCTGAATATCGGCCCTGACGAGTCGATCGTTCTCATCCGGAACGACGGCAGCCTGCTGGCCCGGATTCCGCCGATGTACGCTGCCGAGGAGGCGTCTTATTTCAAGCACCATGTCGTGTTATCCCATATTGATCAGGGCGTGCCTTCCGGCGTATTTCAGGCGCCGGGGAGCTCTGGGGAGCCCCGTATGGCCGCTTTTCAGGCGCTGTCCGACTACCCGGTGTTTGTGATGGTCTCCATCCCGCAGGAAGTTGTCGTTAGAGATGTTGAGTCCAGGCATAGACAATATCGCAGCGAAGCGGCAATCTTCTCGTTTTTGCTGCTGACAGCCCTTTTCCTGGTATCCTGGCTGGGGCGCAAGCACTACCTAACGCAGCTGGCTCTGCAGGTTTCGGATCAGGACCGGAAGGCCCAGGAGGACGCGATCCACCGGATGGCCTACTACGATTCTTTGACCGGCCTGCCAAACCGGGCCTTCCTCATGGAACATCTTAATGAAGAAATGGCCATGGCGCGCAGGGGAGAGGCGGCGGGAGCGGTCCTGTTCGTTGATGTGGACCGGTTGAAAAGGGTCAACGATACCTACGGTCATTCCGCCGGCGATAAGCTTATCATAATGACCGGCAAGCAGATCGTTGCCGCGGTCGGAGAAGAGGCAGTCGTGGCCAGGATCGGTGGTGACGAGTTTGTTGTGTTGCTGTCCGGGGCAAATGACCGGGAGAAGGTTGACAAAGTTGCCGGACGCTTGATCAATCTGCTCAGCCGGAATTATGATATCGGCGATGCCAGCGTGCATATGGCGGCAAGTGTCGGGGTGGCGCTGTATCCAGAGGATGGCGATACCACCGATGATATCTATAAACACGCGGATTTAGCCCTCTATGCCGCCAAGGAGGGCGGAAAGAACACCTGGCGTTTCTTCATGGCCGAAATGCAAGAAGCGGTCACCCAAAAAATGCTGCTCAAGCGGGATCTTCACGGGGCCATCGAGCGGGGAGAATTATTTCTTCATTATCAGCCGATTGTCGAAATGGGCGGGCAGCGGATAGCGGGCTTTGAAGCGCTGCTTCGCTGGGCAAGCCCGGAACATGGCTTGGTGTCGCCGGCGCAATTCATTCCCCTCGCCGAAGAGAACGAAATGATTCTGAGAATCGGTAAATGGGTATTGGAAGAAGCCTGTTTATTCGCCCGTCGGCTGAGCGATACAGACAAAGGCGAACTTCGGGTTGCGGTCAATGTGTCACCGCGCCAGCTTGCTACAGATGACTTTGTCGATATTGTGCGAAATGCTGTACGTAGTTCAGGCATCCGTCCGGAGCAGTTGGAGATTGAAGTTACCGAAAACGTACTTATTGCCTCGCTGGAAGACGGCAGCCGCAAACTTGACGAATTAAGGGCTTTCGGGGTAGGCATCTCCCTCGATGATTTCGGCACAGGCTTCAGTTCGCTGACCCGGTTGCGCCTGTTGCCTGTTAATACGCTTAAACTCGACAAGTCGTTCATTGATAAACTCCTGCCTGACGATACCCAGCTGCCATATGTCCGTTCCATTGTTGATATGGCGAAGATATTGGGGCTGGCGGTGGTGGCCGAGGGCGTGGAAACGAAAGACCAGCTGGAGAAACTGATGGACTGTCGCTGCGACTATATTCAGGGATTTCTTTTCAGCCGGCCGATGCCTGAAGAGGAAGCCCTCCGGTTTCTGAACAAAGACGAAAGGGCTGGCATCTAGAACATCAAGCAAGGCTTCGCGATCAACGCGCGAAGCCTTGCTTGTTCTTTGCCGCTCCGCGGTATCTGGGGCTTCTGGCCCGAATCGACTCCTGACAGGCCCTGAAACCGCAACCACCGGGATTTACTGCAGCGAGGCTCTGGGCAGCCGAGGTCTAAGCCGCGGGATTTCGCGGCTTTTCCGGGGCGCGGATCGGTCGGGCGAACAAAGCGACCGATGCCGCTCCGATGATCGCCAGACCGCCGGTCAGTAAAAAGGCACTGGTAAAAAGACCGGTAGTCTGGACAATGAACCCTGTTACGCTGGGGGCAACAATACCGGCGGTGTTGGAGAGGAAATGGACAAAGCCGCCAACCCGCCCGACACTGTCGCTTTTCACCGTGTCCTGAATGATGGCCCAGTAGGACGCGGTGGCAAGATAGGCAAAGAATATTCCCAGCGACATCAAAATGACGGCAGAAGTGGTGGAGTTGACCAGCCCGCAAAGGCCGATGGAAACGGCGGCGCAAGCCAGAAATACGGATATGACGGTCTTGCGGGCCTTGACGAGGTCGCCAAGCCGTTTCACAAGGTGATCGGACAGGTAGCCGCCGAGACCGTAGCCCAGAGCCCCGAACAGCCAGGGAATGACGCTGACGATAGCCATATCCTTGATGCTGAGGTTACGGGCCATAACCAGATAGCTGGGAAACCAGGTCAGGAAGAAGTAGGTGGCATAGTTGGTGGCGAAAAAGGCGATGATTGTCGATAATATAATCGGCTGCTTGATGTAGTAGGTCAGCGGAAGTTTTTCCGCCACCAGGGAAACCGTGACCTTGCCTTTTTCGATTTCCTCCAGCTCCGCCGGCGATACTTTGGCATGGTCCTTGGGGTGGTCTGTTACCATCCTGATCCAGAACAGGACCCAGGCGAAACCGAGCAGTGTCAGAATAAGAAAGGAAACCCGCCAGCCCCATTGGACGGCGATAAGGCCGACAATCGGCCCGGCCAGCGCCGCTCCCAGCGACATGCCGGTATCGGTGATGCCTTTGGCTTTGGCCCGCTCTGTCGCCGGAAACCAGTTGTTGATCATTTTGTTGGATACCGAGCTGATCGGTCCTTCGCCTGCTCCGAACAATATCCTGAATACGATCAGCGAGCCAAAGCCCCAGGCTATGGCCGGCGCACCGGCGAACAGCGACCAGGCCACCATGGCGAAGGCGATGGTTTTTTTCGGGCCGTAAATATCGGAAAAATAGCCGCCGACAAAACAAAACAGAGCGTAGCTGAGAAAAAAACTGCTGAAAACGATACCCATCTCGGCCGGGGAAAAATTGAATTCCTTCATGATGTAGGGGGCGGCTATCGACAGGGAAGCCCGGTCGATATAGTTGATAAAGGTCGAGGCAACCATTAGGGCCAGGACTACCAAACGATACCCTTTCATGCCATACCCTCCTTTTTATGCGGACAGCTCAGCTGGCTGTCCAGCCGCCGTCGATGGCCACGTCGGTCCCGGTGATGTAGCTGGCCCGGGATGACGCCAAAAACACGATAAGATCAGCCACTTCTGCCGGAGTGCCGACCCGACCCATGGGAGTGCGGGACTGAATCAGCTGAACCCACGCCGGATCGTCCATGACCTTCGCCACCATCGGCGTGCCGATGAAAGCAGGCGAAATGGAGTTGACCCGGACGCCCTTTTGGGCCCATTCGTTGGCAAGCCCTTTGGTAAACTGGGCGACACCGCCTTTGCTGGCGGCGTAGATGGTCCGCTCCGGCAACACGATATGGCCCTGCAGGGAAGACAGATTGACAATCGCCCCCGAACCTCTGGCCACCATATGCCTTCCGAATTCCAGGCAGCAGAAAAATGAGCCTTTCAGGTTGATGTCGATCATGTAGTTCCAGTCTTCTTCATTGTAATCCAAGGCCGGCTTTCTGATATTTACCCCGGCGCAGTTCACCAGTACATCGATTTTTTCATGGCGCTGGACAATGGTCCGGGCTATTTCTTTGATTTCGCTGACTTTGCCCACGTCGGCAGCCATGGCGTCGGCGCTCAAGCCCAGGTTGCGGAGGGCGTCGGCATAGGCCTGGCCTTCCTGGCCGTTCCTGCTGATGATGACGGCATGCGCAC
>JARLHY010000196.1 GCA_031292015.1 Negativicutes bacterium
ATTTCCTGGATGGGGTAGGAAAAGTCTTAAAAGCTCTTGGCATCAGCAATAGTGACATGAGTGGAATGGCTATCACCGTCTACGCCTCAGCTGCTACAAAGCAGGGGACTGCCGCACATTGCTTCGACTACACCATCTTCTCCGGCAGCGACTTCGACATGTTGCCCCTTAACGGCAGCGGCCTGTATGTCGACGGCTCGGTTCACTCCGACGACAACCTCAAGATCAACGGCAGCAACATTACCGTCACCGGCCTTGCCGAAGCGGTGGCCGCGATCAATGTTAACGGTACCAAGATCAGCATTGGCTCCCAGTCGCCGAATACCGGCGTGCATATCGATATGCCGGACTATGCCAGCCAGATCCAGGCTTCAGCCCTGACCAAGTACAGCTCCAGCCTTCAGTTTAACGGCAACAACCTGGATGTGACAGGCAACATCTATGTCAACGGCGACTTCCAGATGAACGGGACCACCATTGCCGGCACCGGTACCATTCTGGCCACCGGCAACATCAAGAATAATGGCAACAATATAACCCATACCGGGGCCAGCGGCCAGGTATGCTACTATTCCCAGAACGGCGACATTACCATCAACGGCAACAACATCACCATTGACGGCATCTTGTACGCCCCCAAGGGTGCTATCCACCTCAACGGCAACAACATCACCATCAATGGCCGCATCGTGGCCAACACGGTACAGATCAACGGCAGCGGCCTGCGGGTGAACGGCACTGCCAATCCGGTGATTTCGCTGCCGGGTGCCGGGAGCGGCGTAGCCCTGGTGCCGTACCCTGGTCAACCGAATCAATAAGGAGGCCAACCGATGTCGCTGCTGAAGCGCCTGGGAGCGGCCGCGCAAACCGAACAAAGCCCGGGGGTCAAAGAGCGGCCCAAGGCTTTGGCGGTGCTCAGGGTCGATTCCTTTCAGAATCTGAAGATGCGGATCCACAAGCATATTGTTGATGAACTGGGGGCCGAGGAGAGTAAAATCCTCACCGACAAGGACGCCGACCGGCGGGTGTTGGAAGACATCGTCGCCAAGCTGGCCAATACGGTGATGGACGGCGAACCGGTACCGGTGCCGCGGGCCGAGCGGACCAGAATCATCACCGAAGTGGTGGACGAGGTGCTGGGCTACGGGCCCATCGACCCACTGCTCCAGGACGAGACGATCTCCGAGGTCATGGTCAACAGCTCCAACCAGGTGTATGTCGAGCGCAAGGGCAAGCTGATCCTGACCGATGTGCGGTTTCGCGACGACGCCCATGTGATGCATGTCATCGAGAAAATCGTGGCCCCCCTGGGCCGGCGGATTGATGAAAGCTCGCCGCTGGTAGACGCCCGGTTGCCGGACGGTTCCCGGGTCAACGCCATCATTCCCCCGCTGGCCCTCAAAGGACCGTGCCTGACCATCCGGAAATTTGCCAAAGATCCGTATACGGTGGCGAATTTGATCGAGTTCGGCACCCTGACTCCGGAAATGGCCCAATTTCTGCAGGCTTGTGTCGAAGGCAAGTTGAACATCGTCGTTTCCGGCGGCACCGGTTCAGGCAAAACCACCACTCTCAACGTGCTGTCTTCGTTCATTCCGTCCGACGAACGGATCGTGACGGTGGAGGACGCCGCAGAGTTGCAGCTCCGCCAGGAGCATGTGGTGACCCTGGAAACCCGCCCGGCAAACATCGAGGGTAAAGGCGCCATCCTCATGCGGGATCTTGTCCGCAACTCCCTCCGGATGCGGCCCGACCGTATCGTAGTCGGTGAGGTCCGGGGCGGGGAGGCGCTGGATATGCTGCAGGCTATGAACACCGGCCATGACGGCTCGCTGACCACCGGTCACGCCAACACGCCGCGGGACATGCTCAGCCGCCTGGAAACCATGGTGCTGATGGCTGGCATGGAATTGCCGGTACGGGCCATCCGCGAACAGATCGCCTCTGCGGTGGACCTGATTGTGCAGCAGGCCCGTCTGCGGGACGGCAGCCGCAGGATTACCCACTTGACTGAGGTGCAGGGCATGGAAGGCGATGTGATCACCCTGCAGGACATCTTCATTTTCGAGCAAACCGGCAGGGATGAAGACGGAAAGATCACCGGCCGACTGAGGTCCAGCGGCATCAGGCCAAAGTTCCTCGACAAGCTGGCGTCCAACGGTATAAATGTTTCCAATGAGACATTCTGGGTCAAGTAACAGGCGGTGACAAACGATGCTGATGCTGATTTCCATAACCGCGTTTATCAATATAATTGTTATTGTCTACGCGTTGCTGGCGGTTGTTTCGCCGGCGCGGGGCGAAGTGACGGTGCGGCTGAAGGCCTTGGACGCCATTACCGTTGCCGGGTATGGCCATCTTGATGAGGAATTGGCCAAGCCCTTCGCTCAGCGGGTAATATCGCCGCTGACCGGCAGCCTGGCCGGAGGTCTGGTGCGATTTACTCCCGCAGCACTGCGCCGCAGGGTGGACAGCAAGCTGGCCGCGGCCGGCGGGTTCAGCGGCCTGAGCACCGACGGTTTTTTGTTGCTGTGCGCTTTTGTGGGAGCGTCTGGAGTTGTGGTCGGCGGCGGATTGACTGCCATTACCGGCGCGCCGGCTGGCAAAGTGGTGTTTGAGGCGATTCTTGGGCTAGCTATCGGGGCTGTCGTACCGATGATGCTGCTTAACCGAAAAATTGCCGCTCGACGTAAGAACATTCAAAGCGACCTTCCTGATGCTTTGGATTTGCTTACCGTTAGTGTCGAGGCCGGACTGGGTTTTGACGGGGCGCTGGCCAAGCTGGCAGAGAAGATGAAGGGGCCTTTGGTGGAGGAATTCAGCCGCACCCTTCAGGAAATGCGGATCGGTGTTCCCCGCCGCGACGCCATACGGGCTATGGGGCAGCGTTGCAACGTCGCTGATCTGTCCTTGTTCACTGCCGCGGTGGTTCAGGCCGATCAGCTTGGGGTCAGCATTGGCAACGTGCTGCGGGTACAGTCGGCGGCGATGCGGGATAAACGCCGCCAACGGGCTCAGGAGAAGGCCCACAAAGCACCGGTAAAAATGCTCATACCGCTGGTGGTATTCATCTTTCCGGCCATTTTCGTGGTGGTGCTCGGTCCTGCGGTTATTCGGCTCATGTCTAGCTTATTGTTTAGGTAGGCGGCTATGATGATTGCTAATTTGACCAAAAATACGATACTGGCGCAACAAGTCCGGGTGGCTGACAGCTTTTTTTCCCGGCTGAGGGGACTGCTGGGCAGCGCCGGGCTGCCGGCCGGCGAGGCGCTGGTGATCCGGCCCTGCAACAGTGTCCACACTTTCGGGATGCGCTACCCCATTGACGTGATTTTCGCCGACGCTCAGCACCGGGTGGTAAAGACGGTTGCCGGGATGGGACCTGGCCGGGTGGCCTTCTGCCGGGCCGGCCGCTATACGGTGGAGCTGCCCTCCGGTACGCTGGCCCAGGACGGGACCGCCGCCGGCGACCAACTGGCTCTGAATGAATAAGAGTACTGACAAACCCCTGCCGATACACTGGCGGGGGTTGTTTTGTTCGTGCGCCGGCGGCGGATTTTTCCTTTGTTGTGCAGCTTGTACGCCTGTGATACAATAAATGCAGGTTTATTCTTATGAGTTCCGGCAATTCAGGTTATAATACATTACAGGAAAAATTGTCCTTTCTTTGGTTCTTTTTTTCGCTGCTTTTGGAGGTGGAGTTGTTGCCCGTATTTTCCCAGACCGATACACCGTTGCTTGCAGCCATGACGCAGTATGTTGACAGCGGCACCGTCCCGTTTCATACTCCGGGCCACAAACAGGGCAAAGGGATGCATCCCCGGTTGGAACATATTGTCGGGCGGGAAGCCCTTGCGCTCGATCTGGCGCTGATGCCGGAACTGGATGATCTGCATGAGCCTCACGGCTGTATCAAAGCCGCCCAGGATCTGGCCGCCGAGCTTTACGGTGCCGATCACAGCTTTTTTGTGGTCAACGGTACCACCGGTGGGATCTATGCGATGATACTGACCATCGCCGGGCCGCGGGATAAAATCATCGTGCCCCGTAACGCCCACCGTTCGATCATCGGTGGGATTATTCTAAGCGGCGCGGTGCCTGTATTTATGAACCCCGAGGTGGATGTCGAACTGGGAATTACCATGGGGGTTACGCCGGAGACGGTGGAGAAGGCCCTGCATCAGCATCCCGACGCCAAGGGAGTGCTGATTATCAATCCGACCTACTATGGGGTCGCCACCGATCTGAAAAAGATTGTGGAGATCGTCCATAACTACAACATGCCGGTGGTGGTGGACGAGGCTCACGGTCCGCATCTGCGTTTCAATAATAAGCTGCCGTTGCAGGCTATGGACGCCGGCGCGGATATCTGTGCCCAAAGCACCCATAAGATTGTCGGGGCGATGACCCAGTGTTCGATGGTCCATTGCCGCGAGGGCCGGATCAACGTGCCGCGGCTGCGGGCTATGCTGCAGCTGGTGCAGTCCACCAGCCCCAACTATATTCTGATGGCATCCCTCGACGTTGCCCGGATGCAGATGGCCACCGAGGGCCGGGAACTGGTGGCCCGGGCGGTGGAGTTGTCGTCTTGGGCCCGCTGGGAGATCAACGATATTCCCGGACTGTACTGTTTCGGGCCGGAGAAGCTGGGCAATCCCGGCGTATACGGCCTTGATCCCACCAAAGTCACTGTCACCGTCAAAGGGCTCGGCCTGAGAGGCGCCGAGGCTGAGCGGATACTGCGCCAGCGCTACAAGGTGCAGGCGGAATTGTCCGACATGTACAATGTTCTGTTTCTGCTTACCCTCGGGGACGGGGAACAAGAAGCCCGCACCCTTGTGGAAGCGCTGCGGGATATGGCGAAGAATCACGGCGGGACCCGCGATTTTTCAGCAGTGGAAGATATCTACAACACGATCATCTATCCGGAAACGCCGGAGCAGGTTTTGTCACCGCGGCAGGCCCTTTTTGGCGATACCCGGACCATCCCCTTCCGCGAGGCCGCCGGCAAGATATGTGCCGAAATCATTACTTTTTACCCGCCAGGCATTCCGCTGCTTTGCCCAGGCGAACGCATCTCCGAGGATGTGATCGAATACTGCGGGCGCCTGCAGGAAGCCGGCCTGCATATCTCCGGTCCTGAGGATTATACCCTCAAGACCGTCAAAGTGGTGGAATAATGCCAGGATTGTTTATTACTTTCGAAGGACCGGACGGAGCAGGCAAGACGACCCAGCTGACCCTGCTGGACGATTACCTGCGGCAGCGGGGCTTTACCGTACTTTGCACCCGGGAACCGGGTGGGACCGAACTTGGCGACAAGATCCGCCATCTGCTGCTTGACCCGGCGAATGTGGCGATGGGACCGCGGGCCGAGGCCCTTCTCTATATGGCCGCTAGGGCCCAGCATGTGGCTGAACTGATTTTACCCGCGCTTTCCCGGGGGGAAGTGGTGTTGTCTGACCGCTACGCCGACTCGACCATCGTCTATCAGGGGGTGGCCCGTCAGCTCCGGCACGACGATCTTACCGCGATCAACCGGTTCGCGACCGCTGGGCTTGCGCCGCAGCTTACTATCCTGCTGGACGCCGAGGTGGGCCTTCTGAGTGGCCGACTGGCGGACCGGGGCGAACAGGACCGCATTGAACAGGAAGGCGCCGGTTTTCATGAAAGAGTCCGCCAGGGCTTCCGGGAACTGGCGGCCACCGATCCCGGACGGATCAAGGTTGTACCGGCGGTCGGGGCTATTGCAGCCATTCACCAAGAAGTGGTAATACATGTGGAAGAGTTCTTGGTCAGGGAGGAACGGACATGAAAGTAAATAATATAGGGCCTTCCAGTGTACCAGCCGTAAGTGAGCGCGATGTTTCCGGCAGGATGGAAAAGACAGCCGGCCAGTTTGCCTCTGATTTGCTCAAGAACCAGGATGCTCTTTCCCAGGAACGACTCAGTTCCCTGATGGAACAGATCACCGCCCAGGGGAAAAAACTCGGCGAGGTACCCACTTACAGCGAGCTGAAATCTTACCGGGAACTTGTTCGCAGTTTCCTGGGCGAGATCGTGGGCCGGGCTTATGCCCACCAGTCGCAGACCGGCTGGGACCGCCAGGGGCGGCAGAAGATGTATTCAACCATCAAGGAGATCGATCATCAGCTGGCAGAACTTGCCGAAGATGTGCGGCAGGGTCAGGGGCGTCAGCTTGAGATCCTGGCGAAACTGGACAATATCCGCGGCATGCTTGTGGATCTTTATACCTGAGGTGGCCTATGCACTGGGAAGATATCGCCGGACACACCGGCGCAGTCAAGATGTTGAAAAATATGGTTGTCGCCGCCAGGGTGCCTCACGCGCTGCTGTTTACCGGACCGGCGGGTTTGGGTAAAGCGCTGGTTGCTAAAGTTCTGGCGGAGGCCCTGCTGTGCAGCGGACCGGAAAAGCCCTGCGGGGGATGTCCGTCCTGCCGGGCTGTAGCCCAAGGCAGCCATGCCGATTTGACGGTGCTGCCGGGCGACGGTACCAGTTTGAAGATCGACCAGATCCGGGAATTGCAGCACCAGGCGGGGCTGGCTCCGTATCAGGGCGAGCGGCGGGTTTTCATCATTGAAGACGCAGACCGGCTTACAACCCCGGCTGCAGGCAGCCTGCTGAAGATACTGGAGGAACCGCCGCCAGGAACGGTGTTCATCCTGACCGCCGTTTCACCCCATGTCCTTTTGACGACTATCGTTTCCCGCTGTCTGGTTCTGCCCTTTCATCCGCTCCCGGCTGAAGCGCTTATCCGGCTACTTGGCACCAGAGGGGCATCCCCCGAGCAGGCGGCGATCGCTGCCCGCCTGTCAGGCGGACGGGTGGGAACGGCGCTGGCGCTGCTGGGTCCTGACGGCTTTGCCGCCCGGGATCAGGCGGTGCAGATTGTAGCTGCTCTGCCCGGAGCGCGGGCCGATCTGGTATGGGACCTCGCCGCAGGGGCCGAGGCCGGCCAACTTCAAATTTTGCTCCGCAATCTTACCTATATATTCCGTGATCTGTCGGTAATCCTGATCGGACAGGACAAGCTGCTCCTCAATCTGGACATAACCGCTAAACTTCGGGCTATGGCGGCGGCCTGGGAGGAAGCCGGGCTGACTCAGGCCCTCAATGATATCAAACACGCGGTGCGGGCGCTGGAGGGCAACGCCAATCCGCGGCTGACCTGCGAAGCGCTATTGATTCGGCTGATGGACGCGGCCGGGGAGGGGAAAGACAATGCAAACGGTTGTTGGCATACGGTTTAAGAAGGCCGGAAAAATATATTACTTCGATCCCGGGCAGCTTGCTTTGGCGGCGGGAGAGAATGTGATCGTCGAAACAGCCCGGGGCTTGGAATACGGCGAGGTGGTAATCGCCCCGCGGCAGGTTAAGGACGAGGACATCGTCGCGCCTTTGAAGCCGGTGCATCGCAAAGCTACCACCCAGGACAACGACAAGGTCAAGGAAAATGTGGCCAGGGAGGCGGAGGCCTTCAGGGTCTGCCAGCAAAAAATCCAGACCCACGGTCTGCC
This sequence comes from Negativicutes bacterium, assembly GCA_031292015.1. The sequence goes on from JARLHY010000196.1 coordinate 7,542, forward strand.
GATGAATCTGGTGGATGTTGAGTATACCTTTGATGTGAATAAAATCATCTTTTATTTTACGGCCGAGGGCCGGATCGATTTCCGGGAGTTGGTGAAAGATCTGGCCGCCGTCTTCAGGACCCGGATCGAACTGAGGCAGATCGGGGTTCGCGACGAGGCTAAAATGGTGGGCGGCATCGGCTGCTGCGGCCGGTCTCTTTGCTGCTCCACTTTTCTCGGTGACTTTGAGCCGGTCTCGATCCGGATGGCCAAAGATCAGAACCTGTCGCTTAATCCCACCAAAATATCCGGCATCTGCGGCCGGTTGATGTGCTGCCTGAAATACGAAAGCGACTGCTATGGCTCATGCTGCAAAAAAACCGCAGCTCCGGCGGTAGGTCGGGAAGCGGTGACCGTGGACGGGGAAGGCAAGATCATTGCCGTCAATTCGGCCAAGAAGACGGCCACAGTTCAGCTGGCCGGCGGTAAACATGTCGATATCCCCTGGGAAGAAGTGGTGGAAAAAGAGGCCAATGGCAAGTGATTTGCTGCGCCCTGGGGAACGTCTGGACGACCTTTTGATCAACAACATGAAAATCATTCAGCACGAAAACGAGTTCTGCTTTTCGCTGGACGCCGTGCTGCTGGCTCATTTCGCGACAGTCCGTCCGGGGGATTCGGCAGTCGACCTGGGAGCCGGAACCGGGGTGCTGGGGCTGCTGCTCCTGGCCCGGGGAGCCGGCAGGGTGACCGGAGTGGAGCTTAACGCCGCTATGACCGATATGGCAACGCGGAGCGCCTGCCTCAACAGGCTGGAGGAACGGCTGACAATGGTAAACGCCGATGTCCGGCAGCTGCAAGGCCTGCTTCCGGGCGGTCGCCAGGAGCTGGTTGTTGCCAATCCGCCCTACCGTCCAATGAACGGCGGGTTCGTCAGTCCCAATGACCGGCTCGCCCTCGCCAGGCACGAGGTGGCTGGCGATCTGGGCGACTTTGTCGCAGCGGCCCGCTATCTTGTCAAATACCGGGGCCGGTTTGCCATGGTTCATTTGCCGGAACGTCTTCCGGAAATCCTGAGAGTCATGGCTGACGCCGGGCTGGAGCCAAAACGGCTGCAACTGGTGTACCCATCTTTGAACCGGAAGCCGAAATTTCTGCTGGTCGAAGGCGTGCGTGGCGGCAAGCCCGGCCTGGACATGCTGCCGCCACTGTTTGTTTATGGCCCTGACGGCCGGTACAGCCGGGATATCATGGCCTATTATCAGCCTGACGCTCCGCCAGGCGGGAGTGATGGTAAATGAATAAACCGGGAACACTGTATTTGTGCGCCACCCCGATCGGCAACCTTGAGGATATGACCTACCGGGCGGTTCGGGTGCTCAGTGAAGTTGCGGCCATCGCCGCCGAGGACACGCGGCATACCAGGAAACTATTGAGCCATTATGCAGTCCATACGCCGCTGATCAGCTACCATGAGCACAACAAAACTCAGCGTGGACCGGAACTGATAAGCCGGCTCTTGGCCGGCGAGGATCTGGCGGTGGTAAGTGACGCCGGACTGCCTGGCATCGCCGATCCGGGAGCCGAGCTTGTGCAACTGGCGGTCGAGGCCGGCATTGCCGTATCGCCTGTTCCCGGTCCCACGGCTGCCTTATCCGCAGTCGTATGTTCGGGACTGGATACGCGGATGTTTCTGTTTGCCGGTTTCTTACCCAAAACGACAAAAAAGCGGCGGGAACGCCTCCGCGAATTGGCCTGCCTGCCCTACACCCTGGTGCTCTACGAATCGCCGCACCGGTTTGTCGATACACTGGAAGAGCTCCTGTCAGCCTTCGGTGACCGTCCGGCTGTGGCCGGGCGGGAACTGACCAAGAAATTCGAGGAATTCCGCCGTGGCACCCTCCAAAGCCTGGGTGATCATTTCCGGACTGTCGCGCCCCGGGGCGAGTTCACCCTGATTGTGGCTGGGAGCACCGGTGAATCCGCAGCCCAGGAGACCCCGGTCCCGCAGGACCCGGCAGCGGCCGTAGCCGAGCTTGTTGGTCGCGGTATCGCCAAAAAAGAAGCCATCCGGATGGTGGCTTCCCAGCAGAACCGGCCGCGGCGGGAAGTTTATCAACTGGTGCTGAACCAGGAAAAAGAGCAGTAGAAAATCCGGCTCGCGCCGTGCCTCGGCAAATGCGCGTGCCGGCGGTTGCCCTTATTCAATCATGAGCTGTTATACTGCCTAAAAGGCAAAAAAAAAGAGGTAAAAACCTCTTTTTAGACGGCGCGTTGGCCCATGCTGGTGAGACATTCTTTGCAGACGTTTTTGCCCTTGAAGTTGGTAACTTCGTCCGCGTTGCCGCAGAATACGCAGGCAGGCTCGTACTTACGCAGAATAATACGGTCACTATCTACATAAATCTCAAGAGCATCCTTTTCCTCGATATCAAGGGTGCGGCGCAGTTCGATCGGAATAACGACTCGGCCTAATTCATCTACTTTGCGAACAATGCCAGTTGATTTCATAAACAACTACTTCCTTTCTACAGTAATCAACAGTGTTTGCCGATCATTTCGCTTTCAACATATTTCGACAAAAACCGTCTACCTAAATACTACCAAATATTACAAAGCTTGTCAACCTCTTATTTTTCTTTTTTTTTTCAAAAAAATCAAGTTGCTTTCCGGCGGTTGACAATGCCAAAAGCCTTAACTATAATTGGGAAAAACGCGCAAATAAAAGCTGCCGCTAATAAGGAGGACTTATATGGCTAAAAAGAATTTTTATATCTCTACCCCGATATACTACCCGAGCGATAACCTGCATATCGGGCATGCTTATTGCACGACAGTGGCCGACGCCGTGGCCCGCTACAAACGTCTGGCGGATTACGACGTATTTTTCCTGACCGGGTCGGACGAGCATGGGCAGAAAATTCAGCGCAAGGCTCTGGAAAAAGGGGTTTCCCCAAAAGAATACGTGGATAACATCGTGGCGAACTTCAAGCAGCTTTGGCAGAAGCTGTCGATCTCCAACGACGATTTTATCCGGACCACCGAAAGCCGCCACTATGAGGTGGTGCAATCTATTTTTCAAAAAATCTATGATCAGGGGGATATCTACAAAGCTTCGTACGAAGGCTGGTACTGCACTCCCTGCGAAACCTTCTGGATGGAGCGTCAACTGAGCGATGGCAATTGTCCCGACTGCGGCCGGCCGGTCGAACTTCTCAAGGAGGAAAGTTACTTCTTCCGGATGTCGAAATATCAGGATAAGCTGCTCTCCTATATCGAGGAGAATCCCGATTTCATCCAGCCCGTTTCCCGCCGCAACGAGATGATCAATTTCATCAAAGGCGGACTGGAGGACCTTTGTGTATCCCGCACAACCTTCGACTGGGGTATTCCGGTGCCCTTCGACACCAAACACGTAGTTTACGTCTGGTTCGACGCTTTAACCAACTACATCACCGCCGCCGGCTATCTCCACGACCGGGCAAAATTCGCAAAATACTGGCCGGCTGATATTCATCTTGTGGGCAAAGAAATTGTCCGGTTCCATTCGATTATCTGGCCGATCATTCTGATGGCGATGGGAGTGGAGCTGCCGAAGATGGTCTACGGCCACGGCTGGCTGGTGGTGGAAGGCGACAAGATGTCCAAATCCAAAGGTAATGTCATCGACCCGCTGGCTTTGATCGACGAATTCGGCGCCGACGCCATCCGCTATTTTTTGTTGCGGGAGATCATGCTCGGCAACGACGGCAACTTTTCGCGCGAGGCCCTGATCAACAGGATCAACGCCGATCTGGCCAACGATCTGGGAAATCTGCTGCACCGCACTTTGAATATGATCAACCGCTTCAACGGAGGACTCATCGCCGCTGCCGGCGCCAACGAGGCGGTGGATCTCGCCCTGATCCGTCTGGCGGAAAGCACCGCCGCCGACTACGAGCGCCTGATGGAACGAATGGAAATCAACGCCGCCCTGAAAGAAGTCTGGGCGCTGATCTCACGCGCCAACAAATATATCGACGAGACCGGCCCCTGGGCCCTGGCCAAGGATCCGGCCAAAAAAGCCCGGCTTGACACCGTGCTGTATAATCTGGCGGAAGTACTGCGAATCGTGGCCATCCTGATTTCGCCGTTCATGCCGAATACCACCCCGCGCATCTGGCGCCAGCTCGGCATCGGCAGCGACCCTGCCGCCGTGCGGCTGTCTGACGCCAAGCACTGGGGCCTTCTACCGGCAGGAATCACTGTCGCCAAGCCTGAACCGATCTTTCCCCGTATCGAAGAAAAGGAGGAACCCGCCCCTATGGAAGCACCGGCTAACAAGCCTGAGGCTGCCGCGGTCGCCCCTGCGCCGCAAGTCCAGGAGATCAGTATCGACGAATTCGCCAAAATGGACCTAAGAGTGGCCAGAGTGCTGGCCTGCGAAAAAGTCCAGGGCGCAGACAAACTTCTCAAATTGACGGTCGACCTTGGCAGCGAGGAGCGCACCATCGTGTCCGGCATCGCCAAGCATTACTCGCCGGAAAGCCTTGTCGGCCAAGATGTGGTAATGATTGTCAACCTCAAACCGGCCAAGATTCGCGGCATTGAATCCCGCGGTATGGTTCTGGCGGCTTCGGCTGATGATAAACTGGCCCTGGTCACCGCGGCAGGCATGGCTCCAGGCAGCAAGGTGAAATAAATTGTACAGGGCTGGTCAACGACCAGCCCTTATCTTCTGCCGGCCGGGATTATTCCATCAACAGGGACTTTGAGTCCTGATGCTAAGGAGGGCTCCCCATGCTGTTCGATTCTCACGCTCATATCGACGACAAACGATTCAACGACGACCGGGAGGCTGTTATAGACCGGGCTGTGGCCAATGGCGTCACAGGGATCATCAACGTCGGGGCTGACATGTTTTCTTCCGCCCGGGCTGTGGAACTGGCTGAACGCTATCCGCACATTTACGCCGCGGTGGGAATTCATCCCCATGACGCCAAAGACGCCCGGGAAGCCGACTACGCCAAGCTGGCCCTGTGGGCCGCCGGACCGAAGACGGTTGCCATCGGCGAAATCGGCCTTGATTATCACTACGACCTTTCGCCGCGGGAAGCGCAGCAGGCGGTTTTCGTCCGTCAACTGGACCTGGCCAGGCAACTGGCCAAGCCGATCATTATCCACGACCGGGAGGCCCACGCCGACATCATGGCGACAGTGAAGAGCGAAGGCCACGGTCTCACCGGCGTCTTTCACTGTTTTTCCGGCAGCACGGAAATGGCCAGGGAGGTTCTCAGGCTGGGTTTTTATATCTCCATCGCCGGACCGGTGACTTTCGCCAACGCCCATAAGCTGCTGGACGTCGCCCGGGAGGTTCCCCTGGACCGCCTGCTGGTGGAAACCGACTCGCCCTATCTCACCCCCCAGCCGCACCGCGGCAAGCGCAACGAGCCGGCCTACGTGAGACTGGTGGCCGAGAAGGTGGCCGAAATCCGGGGGATCGACCTGGAGACCCTGGCCGCGGCTACCACCGAAAACGTCAAGCGGTTGTTTGGCATCACATAAGTTTAGAATTAGTAAAAGCTGCCCAGGTGAGGGCAGCTTTTACTTTATGACTTCCGGCCTGAACAGGCCGGCGAGCTGGTCGTAGGGTATGGTTATTTCCAGGAAGCCGTAGACATATGCCGTATATTCGTAAAGCTGGTAGTAGATGACCAGCGCCTCCTCCGTCAGGTAAAATTCCTGCCGGTCGCTGATGCCGGGGAAGGGTTTGAGCAGAAGGATGCCCCGCTGAGCCAGCTGCGCTTTCGCCAGTTCGTCGAGCTTTGGCCGGTACTGGACGTCCGGCCGGAACAGATCCTCCAGCCGGAGGAGGTCGCCGGTTCTGGTGTCGAAGGTGAAGGCCCGCTGGTAAGACATGGGGTGGGCGGCGTGGCGGACGTAGAACGATTCCCTCAGCCGGACGCTGAGCAAGTGGTTGCGGTTGAAGACCACCTTGTAGCCCATCTGACCACTGTGGTCGGGGGCCTGGTGCCGGCCGGAAAAGCCGGCGGCCTCTTCTTCGATTGTCTGATTGATCTTGTCACCCTGGCGACCCAGTCCCTCCACCTGCGGGTAGATCAGCGTAATTCTGCCGCCGGTCTCGGCCCGGGGCGCGATAGCGGCCATCGGCGGAGTCTGCGGGGGCAGCGGAAAGCAGCCGGCGGCAGAGGCGCCGATAACGGCGAACAATAAAAAACGCCATTTGTCTGGGATCATCTGTGCATTCGCCCCGCCTTCACCGATGAATAATTTTGCCGGTATGGTTCAAGTATAACCTCTGGTTGATTTTGGCGCAAACAGGGCCTGAAAAGATTGCCCTGTCAAATAACGCCGCCGGCCGGCAGGACCGCGGACCCCTCTGGCGGAATATATCATCAAGGGATTGTTATAGGAGGAATGATGATGATCAGAAAACCGCTGCTGGAACTGCTGCACGAGAGCGCTCACATTCAGCGCTGGAACGATCATATCCGTCCCCAGGGGGGCTTTACCGAGCTTGACAAGCAAGCCCATAAAATGATTCTCGCCTATATTCTTGCCAGATTTGAGGAAGATGATCACCAGGCGACCATTCAGTGGCGCAGACTCATTGAAGGCGGCTTGTTCGAATTCCTGCACCGCATCGTGCTTACCGACATCAAGCCGCCGGTGTTTTACGAACTGATGCGCGAACACGGCACCCAGCTGAATGACTGGGTTTTGGAACAGATAAAAGACAAGGTGGACTGTATCAGTCCCGATTTCTACAGCAATTTTATCAGATATCTGCGGGACCCGGAGTATTCCGCCCCGGAAAAGAAAATCCTGAAAGCGGCGCATTATTTGGCCAGCAACTGGGAATTTCAGATTATTTACCGCTTCAACGCCGGCATATTCGGAGTAGAGGAAACCAAGTCCAGAATCGAAAATCAGCTGGAAGAGCACAGTGATCTGGCCGGGGTCCAAAAAATCGGTCTTAGCCATAAAATCCGGAACTTCGTCGATCTTGTGGGACAGCTCCGGTTTCAGCAGCGCTGGGCCCAGTCGCCCCGTGTGCCGGAAACTTCGGTGATGGGGCACATGCTCATTGTTGCCATCTTGGCCTATCTGTGCTCCCTGGAAATCGGCGCCTGCGACCAGCGTCTGTGCAACAACTATTTCGCCGGCTTGTTCCACGACCTGCCGGAAGTACTGACACGGGATATCATTTCGCCGGTAAAAAGTTCGGTCACCGGGCTGGACGCCCTGATCAAAAAAATCGAGAACCGCCAGGTGGAGGAAAAGTTGTTTCCGCTATTGCCCCAAAGCTGGCAAAGCCAACTGCGCTATTTCATTGAGGACGAATTCAGCAACAAGGTGATGATTGACGGTAAGGTCAGGCCGGTGGGGCCGGATGAGATCAGCGCCAGCTACAACGAGGACCGGTTTTCGCCGATCGACGGTGGGATGATCAAAGGCTGCGACCAACTGGCCGCCTATATCGAGACCGCTCTGTCCATGGCCTGCGGCATTACCTCGCGCCATCTGCAGGAAGGGTCCCAGGTCCTTTACACCAAAAACGTGAACCGCATCATCGCCGGCGTCAATTTCGGTCAGCTCTTCGACTATTTTAAGAAATAGGACAAAAATAAATTTCGCGGTGATAATGACCTCGCTGACATGGGCGCAAAACCCTGACGGCGGGGTTGTTTCATGGCCTCAAGGAGCGGCTCCGACCGGCGGGATGGCAACCGGGTGAACTGTTGCCAAGGAATAAAACATGAACCTCTTGGGTATAATTTTATCAGGTGCGGAAAATAATACCTCATTTGACATGGACAAACTAGTTATGGTATAATTTCGGAGCACCTGAAAGGGGGGACCATATGACAGATACTCAGCCGCTAAATTTACGTAATTTGAAGGGTATCGCGGGTAAGCGTAAAGCTATTCTTATCCTCGCGCTTGTCATAACTTCACTGGTGGTTGCCGGGTTTGTCTCGTCGTTAAAAAGAGTCAGCGTGGTCGCTGACGGGAAAACCAGCAGCATAACCACCTTCCGCAGCAGCCCGGACACAATTTTGGCCCAAGCAGACATCAACCTCGGACCGCAGGACGAATATCGGGTATCAACAGCCAAGGTGACCAGCGGGACCGTGATCGAGGTCTACCGCGCCGTACCGGTAACCGTGGCTTATCCTGACAAGACCGAAACCATCGTATCAGGCAAACCGACCGTGGGGGAACTGGCCGCGAGTTTAGGCTTTACCGAACAGAACAGCAAGACCGTGCCGGACAGGCAGACCAGAATTACTCCGGCCATGCAGGTCACGATCGTGGCGCTGGCGGAGAAACTGGTGAATCAGACCCTGCCCATACCGCCGACGGTGATTCGCCAGCCGGACAACAGCATGGAAAAGGATAGCGAAGAGCTTGTCCAGGATGGGATCGAAGGCGTCATGGAGGCGACAGTCAAACAGCGCTTTGAAAACGGCCTTCAGGTAGCCGCCGAAATCGTCACCGAAAAAATTATTACGGCCGCCATTCCGCAGATTATCCGGGTGGGCACCCGCGACACCATCCAGACGTCACGCGGTACGATGCGGTTTCGCTCCATCCAGTATATGGAGGCTACGGCTTATACGCCGACCGACGGCTCCTGGCACGGGATAACCGCCAGTGGTATTGCCGCCCGGCGGGGCGTCGTGGCCGTCGATCCGAAAGTTATCCCCTTGGGGACGCGGATCTACATACCGGGTTATGGTTTGGCCCTGGCCGCCGACACCGGCGGCGATATTGTCGGAGACCGGATTGATCTGTGTGTTGACAGTCATTCGGAAGCCTGGAGCTTCGGCCGACGGATGGTAAAAGTTTACGTCATTGCAGACTAATGGCCGACACATTCAAGGAAGATTCACTAAACCCTGCCCTGCTGCCCAGCAGGGTTTAGTCATTGCCATTCAAGGCCCGGGCAACTGTCTTGAACAGTCTCGCCGACCTGTGGAGGTGCGCGCATGATCAGGGAAGTCATCGTCGTTGAGGGGAAAAAGGATATCGCGGCCGTGAAGCGGGCCGTGGACGCCGAATGCATTGACACCGGCGGCTTCAGACTGTCTGTTGGTTCCCTGAGCGAAATCGAGGCTGCCGCCCGGCGCAGCGGGATCATCATTTTCACCGACCCGGACAGCGCCGGGGAGCGTATCCGCAAAGTTCTGGCCGAACGGTTTCCTGGGGCGAAACACGCGTTTATTGCCCGCGAAGCAGCCACCGCCTGCGGCGATATTGGCGTGGAGCGGGCCAGCGTCGAGGCCATCCGAGCGGCTCTCGCCAAGACCCGCTACCAGGAATGGCAGCCGCAGCAGCTATTCACCTCCTGTGATCTGCAAGCAGCAGGGCTTTCCGGAAATCCGGCGGCGTCCGAAAGGCGGGCCTGCCTCGGCGACCGGCTTGGTATCGGCTATGCCAATGCCAAAACCTTTTTGCGGCGCCTCAATCATTATGGCGTAACCAGGGAAGAATTTTCGGCAGCTGTTGCTGCGCTGGAGGCCAGGGATGCTTAATCCGCGAATCGCCGACAAAGACGTGACCCGTCATATTCTCAAGACGTTCGGTATTCATACAAGCAAGAAGCTTGGCCAGAATTTCCTGGTGGACGCGGCAATGGTCCAGGATATTGTCACAGCCGCCGCAGTCTCGCCTGCCGATACCGTGCTCGAAATCGGCCCCGGCATCGGGACCCTGACTCAGGGGCTGGCAGAAACCGGAGCCCGGATTGTAGCTGTGGAACTGGACCGGCGGCTGATCGAAGTGATGGAGAAAACGCTGTCAGGCTACTCCAACATACGAATCGTTCAGGGTGATATCCTGAAGTTGGATATTTCCCGGGAAATAATGGCTAGCCCATTCAAGGTCGTCGCCAATTTGCCCTACTATATCACAACACCGATCGTCATGGGGCTGCTGGAGCAGCGGTTGCCGATTGAGGTGCTTGTCACCATGGTGCAGAAGGAAGTGGCCGAGCGGATGGTGGCCTCCCCTGGCGGCAAGGACTACGGGGCGTTGTCGGTGGCGGTTCAGTACTACACCGAACCGACGATCATGTTTGCTGTTCCTCCGTCGTCGTTTATTCCTTCGCCGGCGGTGGAATCGGCGGTCATTCGCTGCGTGGTGCGCCGCGAACCGCCTGTGTCGGTTCAGGACGAGAAACGATTCTTCCGCACCGTCCGGGCGGCCTTCTCCCAACGGCGCAAAACCCTGGCCAATACTCTCAAAGCTGCCGGAATCCCTGCTGAGAGTGTGAAGGACATCCTGGCTGAGGCCGGGATCGACGGGATGAGGCGGGGGGAAACCCTGACTCTGGACGAATTTGCCGCCGTTGCCGACGCCTGGTTCCGGAAGGAACCTCCGAACCGTTAATATTATGGTGCTATACGATAAAAACGTGCGCTACTTTTCGCAGCGCACGTTTTTATTGAGAAAATGATCCAATAGGTCAAACCGGCGGTCATTATGATATCCCAGGTAAGTGGTGTTCTGCCACTGACGGGTCCGGGGCTGATCGTGGAACGCGGCAATCGCTTCCAGGCAGTCGCCGACAATGGTGTCGATGATTTTATTGGTATGAATCTGATTTTTGATGGATGAGCCCAGGCGGTAGTGCGGAATGGTTGTCGCCACGTCGATCTTCAGTTTTGCAACACGGGCGAGGGCGAGAATCACTGGCGGGATGGCCAGTTCCCTGATCGATACCGTCTCCAGGAGACGCCGGGAAACGGCATGAGGCCCGTGGGCCGGCGTGGCCAGCCCGACTTTTTTCTCCAGCCCCAGTTCCTTGTTAAGGTTCAGCCGCCATTGAAAGGTGGGGTTATACCTTTCGATATGGCGTGGCGGTGAAGGATAACAATTGGTGAGGGAGACATCCAAATGCTTCAGCAATACGCCGTCTACCAGTTCCATCAAATTCTCGTTAAAAGTGCCAACCATGTCGCCGTCGACAAAGGCGACAACGTCGCTGCCAAGAGACAATGCTACTTTTGCGCCGATCGCCCGGGGGATATCAATACCCAGACATTCGTGAAAATAAATGATCTGGAGTTTAGGGAGGCGCAGCTGCAATATTTCCTGCATGGTGGAGTCTTTGGATCCGTTGCTGATCACAATGATGTGATCGACAGGTAGGGTTCCAAGATTCTGCAAAACGGTACCAATACGGCCTGCCTCGTTTCTTGCGGGAACGACCACAGTAATCAAGAGCCCATCACCTCGGTGGACTGAGTGCGGCAGAGCCTCGTGCGGCTTTACTACAGTATATTGACGGACAAAATCGTTTGCCACTTGTCCCAATAGGAAAAAATGGCGTGCGGCATGGCAGTCCCGGACCGTGACAATTCTTGCCTCAGCGACATAGTATGTAATAGTTGGGGAGGGATAGGTCATGTCATCAATAACAGTAGGTGATCTTGTAAGCCGCAAATCCCACGGTGGTGACATATTGTTCAAAGTAGTCGATATTCACAAAGATGAAACCGGAGTGGAACTTTGCACCCTGAAAGGTTTGCATCTTCGGCTGCTGGCCGACGCGCCGCTGCTGGACCTGGAAAAGGTGGACTCCGAACATTTAAAACGGGAAATTTTGGAAGAAGAAAATCGGCATAACGATTCGCTGAACCGGGTGAAGCTCCGGCGCAGTCAGGAGTTTGAAGAACGCGAGCTGTTCCGGGCCGAACCGGCCAAGAAACCTTCTTTTTTTAATTTGCCTGGTCGGGTTTTGCATCTGGATGGCGATGAAGACTATCTCAAAATGTGCCTGAAGACATACAACCAGCTTAACATTGAAGCGGTCGGCCGCTGGATCGACGAGACCAAGCAGCCGGACCAGGTGCTGGCGCTGCTAAAAGAGCACCGGCCGGATATTCTTGTCGTGACCGGTCATGATTCCCTGATCGGCGGCGGTAAAAAAGGCTTTAAAGATATCAACAACTATCGTACCTCCAGATATTTTATCAAATCGGTGCAGATCGCCCGGGATTTTCAGCCGTCCCGCGATGATCTGGTTATCTTTGCCGGGGCCTGCCAGTCTTATTTCGAGGCAATTCTCACCGCCGGCGCGAACTTTGCCAGCTCGCCGAGCCGGATCTTCATCCACGCCTATGATCCGGTCTTCATCGCCGAGAAAGTGGCCTTCACCCCCATCGCCAAAACCGTCGACCTGAATGCAGCCATCGCCGCCTCGGTCACCGGTATCGAAGGGGTGGGCGGGGTGGAAACCCGGGGGAAATTCCGCCTGGGAATGCCGAAGTCGGCTTATTAGCCGGCTTTCCCAGAAACTACATAATGTAGTTTGGCGGCCAGATGGCGCGGGCGACCGCGCCATTTTCATGCCCGCAAGGCCAGGACAGGCTTTTCCCTGGCTCCAGGGCTGGTAGGGTTTATCCGGCCTCGCGGCGAATATAGGACAGGAGAAAACTGGCCCGGACACGGGGGTATCGGATGAAGCGGCAAGTGATTGTTCTTATGATTGGCTCTATTATTTTGCTGTTGACGGCGGCAGTCTCCGGCGTCGCTATCGGCGCACCCGCCGGCTCGGCGGCGGTGTCGCAGGAGGAACAGCTTGCCTTTGAACTCATCAACGCCGACCGGGCGGCCAGCGGCCGGGCGGTGCTTGCCTGGAACCCGCAACTGGCCGAGCTGGCCCGGGACTATTGCCATGACATGGTCAGCCGCAACTTCTTTTCTCATGACAACCCGGAGGGGCAGTCACCCTTTGACCGGATGAAGGCCCGGGGTATAAAATTCCGTGCTGCTGCGGAAAATCTGGCCGGCGACAGCAGCGTCGAAGCTGCCGAAAAAGCCTTCATGGACAGCCCCGGCCATCGGGCCAACATACTGGACAGCGATTTTGACCAGGTCGGCATCGGGGTTGGTCGCGAAAGGGACGGCTTGGTAGTTGTCGTTCAGGAATTCATCGGCAACTGACCCGCCCGGCGCCGGCCCACCTTCCGTTTCCCAAGCGGCAGGCCGCTCTGGAGCAGGCATACAGAGATTCCCATGGTTATGTAAACAGGAATTCGGCTTTCTGACGGCGAATAGTATCGGCAGACTAGTCAGAACTTAGAACTTAACCGCCCGTATCAAAACAAAATTTGAGAAAGGCAGGTTATAGGGTGGGTAAAAACAGCTCAGCTAAGATTCTTGTCACCGGTGTTGCCGTATTTGTCCTGGTTGCGACGTCTTTTGGGGGCACACTTGCCCCGGCAGCCCTGGCCGCGACCGGCGGCCAGTCCGCCCAATTTTACGGTGATGCCGCACATAGCCATTTCAGTGTGGACAGTCTTGTTGCCGTAGGTCTTGTCTCATTATTCTCCAATCATGGAATGCATTCGGCCCATTTCAGCACTTTATCCGGGCATGATGTGTCTTCGCCCACCGTTCAGCCTCCCGCGTCCCAACCGGTTCCCCAGCCTGTTGTTTCCCCGGCTCCTGCCGCTCCGAAACTCGGTACAGGCAATTCGGCAAGCGTAAATGCCGAGGAACAGCAGGCGTTTCGTCTGCTGAACGCCGACCGGGCGGCCAACGGACTGCCGCCGCTGCGGATCAGCGCTGCGTTGACCGGTTTGGCTGAAACCTATGCCCAGGATATGATCAACCGTAACTTCTTCTCCCATACCAACCCGCAGGGGCAATCCCCCTTTGACCGGATGCGTCAGGCCGGTATTGCCTACGGCTATGCCGGAGAGAATCTGGCGATCAATGTCAGCGTTCCTGAAGCCGAACAAGCTTTTATGAACAGCCCCGGTCATCGCGCCAATATCCTGAATTCCCATTATACTCAGGTCGGCGTCGGGGTGCGTCACAGTTCCAACGGCTCGGTGTATGTCGTGCAGGAATTTACCGACGGCTGATCCCAAAGCCCGGTTTAGTCCGTGCCTTGCACCCAAAAAAGCAAGTGTGTGTAAACACACTTGCTTTTTTTTGCCTGTCAGGCCGGATTTGGGCAGCGGTCGAAAAGATCGCCTGCTATTTTATGTCAGTTGTAAGGGGCCCTGTTCCGGTTGCCTGAGGGTCCTGGAAGAATACTCGGCCGGTGGCTGTTTTTCTTGCGGGAAAAAATACCAATTGTTCGCCGGAGCGGCGCGGCCTGCTTTTTTTGTCACATAAGACAAAATGCAGGCATATATATAACTAGAACATACAAAGGGGGGAATATATGTGGACGACAAAAAGTCGCGTCAAACAGTGAGCGCGTCTTCATCGGGAGCGTCGATGGCCATGTCGCCGAACCAGTGCACACTGGGCGCGCAGACAGGACCGCAGACCATAATCGTGCGGCAGGTAATTGGCGAATCGGAGCAACAAAAGGTGCTGGATGTCAGTGTAGTAGTCCCCGATCCGAAACCGGCGATCGAGCAAATTATTGATGTATTTGTAAAAAACGTGAATGTCAACAGTGTTGATGTCATCACCGATAAGGTTATTGTCCGCGGCGACTTGGAGATAAAAGCCATCTATGTGGCCTGCACGCCCGATCAGGCAGTACTTGCGGTGGAAGTCAACAATGTAAAGTGGACGCAGGATATTCCGCTCCAGGGCGCTCGCCGGGGGATGGATGCCGACGCCAGCGTCGTGGTGGAGTTCGTCGATTACGATGTCAGCGAAAATACCCGGGCATATCGACACAAGTACGGTCCGATGAGCTATGAAGACGATGACAGTTGCGGCATACCCCAGCCTGCCGTCGAGGCCCCCTGCCCAGAGACCGCCGCTGAGCAAGTTGCCCCGCCGCCTCCTCCTCCGCCGCCTCCGCCGCCGCCTCCCGTACAGCCCGCCTTTAGCGAAGCCGGATGCTCCCGTGATTTCAATGTATCGATCGTACTGAAAATTACCGCGAAGGTTCTGGCTGATCGCGAAGTCCAGATCGGCGCTGCCGCTATGCCGGCGTCACCCAAAGGATAATAGCCTGAACTCCAGCAGAAGGGAGGGGAAAAAATGGATGATATAACAAGACAGAGTTCTGGTTCGACAACCACGACGTCTGTAACCAGCGCAGCCGGACCGACCACCACTACAAACGCCGAATCAGCCTGTGCTCCGCAGCTTGGACCGGAAACCATTCAGGTCGAGCAAGTTCTGGGGGCTGATATGAAACAGCGGGTTGTCGAGTTTGCCATGGTTGTGCCGGATCCCAAACCTGATATCGAGCAGATCATTGATGTCTATATCAAAAAACTGGAGATAACCAGCATCAGTGTCATCCCGGACAAAGTGGTCGTCCGCGGTACCCTGGAAGTGAAAGTAGTGTATGTTGCCGACCTGCCTAACCAGCCGTTGCACGCCTTCGAGCAGGATAAGGTCCACTGGACGAGGGATATTCCTATTGACGGCGCTGAGCCGGGGATGAAGGCAACTGCCGATGCGGTTGTTGAATATATAAACTATGACTTCGACCCCGCCAACCCGCGGCAGGTTTATATAACCATCGTACTTAAAGTGTGGACCCGTGTGGTAACCACTACCGACATGGATGTTTATACTCTTTCTCCGGTCAGCGAAGTCGGCCAGTTCGAAGTAACCACCGCCAGCGCCGCCGAAGAATTGGCGGCAGGCGCGGCGCCTCCTCCGTCGAATGTTACGGTGACGCCCGGGGTGGCACCTACTGCAGGCGTGAGTCAGGGGGTCAGCGGCATGGCCACGGTTAACGGCAACAAGGTCAATGTGCGCACCGGGCCTGGCACCAACTTCCCGGTGGTCACCCAGGTCAACAAGGGTGATACGGTAACCCTCAAAGATCAGGCGTTCGGCTGGAACAAAGTCGTATTAAGCGACGGCAATACCACAGGCTGGATTGCCGGCTGGCTATTAAATACAGGCGGCGGAATGCCTCCGTCACCTCAGGGTTGACAAAAAGGCCACGGTTACCGCCGTGGTCTTTTGCCTGCTCCGAAGAAAAAACACGGATGGCTCGCTTTTTCCACGCGCCTGGCGCTCGGGGCGAGCCGGATTACTGAAAAAGGGTTTTTGCCTGACGCTGGGGAAAATGTTTATAGTAGACAAAATCAGGGGGATTATATTATGGACTTTACGCAGTTTTTCTGGGTGCTGTTTTTGATCATGACCGTCTGGCCGATGCTGAAGCAGCAAACGGTCGAGCGGGCCCGCGTCAGACTGATCCGGAGTATTGAGGAGAAGCGCAGCTCCCGGCTGATTACGCTGATCCATCGCCAGGAGGCTATCAGTATTCTTGGTTTGCCGATCAGCCGGTATATCAACATTGAAGACTCGGAGCAGGTTCTGCGGGCCATCCGGATGACACCTGACGACATGCCTCTTGATATCTTGCTGCACACTCCCGGCGGCTTGGTTCTGGCATCGGAGCAGATTGCCCATGCCCTCTTGCGCCACCCCGCCAGAGTAACTGTTTTTGTCCCCCACTACGCCATGAGCGGCGGGACGATGATCGCTCTGGCCGCCGATGACATTATGATGGATCCAAACGCCGTGCTTGGACCGGTGGATCCTCAGCTCGGCCAGTATCCTGCGGCTTCGATTCTTACAGCCGTCAAACAGAAAAACATCAACCGTGTCGACGACAATACCCTGATCCTTGCGGATATGGCCCAAAAAGCCATGCGGCAGGTGGAGGAGTTCTTGGCCCATCTGTTGATGGATAAAATGACCGCCGAGAAAGCTCAGGCCCTGGCCCACACGCTGAGTGAAGGCCGCTGGACCCACGACTTTCCGATTACCTGCGACAAGCTCAAAGAGATGGAATTGCCGGTGACGCCCCTCCTGCCTGATGAGATTTATGATCTGATGGAGCTTTATCCCCAGCCAGCCCAGCGGCGTCCGTCGGTACAGTATATTCCCATCCCCTACGGACGGGAAATCCCCTTTAAAAAGCCCCAGTGACCGACCTGCAAGCCCGGACAACCGTCCGGGCTTTTTTATATCCATTTTCTCAGACCGGGCTTGGTATAAGCCGGGCCTTTCGCTGGTGCCTTTCTCGGTGGTAACTTGTTGATTTGCGGGCATATACTGTAGCATTCAGATGTTACACTGCGTGATGGTAGATAATCGGGAGAGAGGAAGAGAGACTATGCTGGTCGCGATACGCTATCTGGGGCCTGTTGGGCGGGGCGTGACGTCTCCCCAGTTGTTCCGGGCCACCGACGGCAAGGTATATGTGGTCAAACTGCAAAGTAACCGTCTCGGCCCCAAGGTGCTGGCCAACGAGCTGCTGGGAGCCCGCTTCGGCCAAATTCTCGGCTTGTGCTTCCCCCCGGGGGATATGATTAAAATAGATGAACAAGTTCTCAGAAACAGCCGGCGGATCTTGCCGACAGCCATCAGACCCGGCAAACATTTTGCCTGCCAGTTTTTGAGCAACACCTGCTATCTGGGGCCGTACAATCTGCATAAAGCGAATAATAAAGAGGAAATGGCCGGCGTAATTTTGTTTGATCACCTGTTTCACAATTTCGACCGGACGCTGAACTGGCGTAACCTCCTTCTGCGGCGGGAGGTAAAAGGTTACCGGATTTACGCCATTGACAATTCCCACTTGTTCCGCCGTGGCCGCTGGACAGAGGAACTGCTGGCCGAACTGGCTCCCAAGATCAAAATCAACCGGATCCGCACCTATGGTACTTTGCTCAGAAGCTGCCTGAGGCCGGAGTTCTTCGACAGCTATCTGATCAAAATCCGTCAGCTCAGTGACGACTTTTTGCAGTCGCTGGTGGAGGAGATTCCTGTTGAGTGGCTGCCCCACGCCAGTGACCGCCAGGCTTTGCACCGATTTCTTGTTACCCGCCGGGACATGGCCGGCGATATCGTGACCTGTCTTTGCGCCCTAATTCCTGATAAAAACAGGCGTGCCGACATTGACAAGAAAAAATAGTTCTTCGGCATGAGGGTTGTGCATGCGGACACACCCGTGGGACACCATCTGGCCGATGGCCCAGGGGGCGTTAGTGCCGTGAATGCCGTAAGCGCCGTAATTCAGGCCCATCCAGCGGGTGCCCAGCATTCCCCCGGGGTTGACGATTTTGGCGGCGATAGCGTAGTTGCCCTCCGGGGTGGGGGTGGAAGGCTTGCCGATGGCGACAGGGTAGTGATGCAGCGGCGTATTGCCGTCAAACAGGGTCAGCTCGCGGTTGGCTTTGGCAATCAGGATATTCGCCCTGGCCAGTCCGGTGGCGGCGCGGGGAGCGCTGGCCGGGGGGACTTCCATCACTGCCGCGTGCTGCAGGCGGCAGTAGGTGAGAGAATCGATATAGCCGGTAACCGGCAGCCCGCCATTTTCCTGAAACCGGCTGACTGCTTCCGCAGTGTTGGCGTCGTAGTTTCCGTGGGCTTCGCTGGGATAAAGGCCCTGAAGGGCGAGAAGTCTTTGGATTTCACCGATGATCGGATGGCGGTCGCCTTCCTCGAATTTGGCTGCAGCCAGTCGATGAGGCAGATAAATCACCCGAACCTGCATGCCTGTCAACCTCCTTAAACGAGACCGATTTTGTAGCTAGACCATTATATGCTGGCAGCCGCTATTGGTGTTTTCCGGGAATTATTGTATAAACTGCTGTCAATTTTGGGAAAGATAACATTGAACAGGTTGGCTGTCTGCCTAGCGTTTACGCTGTTTGGCAGGCGGGTGGAGCGGGAGGCGGGCATGGGGGAACAAGGATCAGGCAACCTCTTGATTATTGGCGGCAATGAGGACAAGCAGGGTGAGTGCGTCATCCTCCGCAGGTTTGTTGCTATGGCCGGCGGGCGGGAGGCCAGAATCGCCGTAATTACCACCGCGACCGAGTCGCCCCGTGAAGTCGGGGACGAGTACCGTGTCCTTTTTACTGAACTGGGGGCCGATTCGGCTGCCGTTCTATATATATCCAACCGGGAAGCCGCCAATGATAAGCATCAAGCCGCTGAAATCGACACCTGCTCCGGCATTTTCTTCACCGGGGGCGATCAACTGAGGCTGACCAGTATACTGGGCGGATCGGACACTGACGCGGCGATCCGACGGAGCTTTCGCCGCGGTACGGTGATCGGCGGCACCAGTGCCGGCGCGTCGGTGATGAGTGATACGATGATTGTCGAGGGCGACTCAAGTGATACTGCCAAGAAATCAATGCTCAGCATGGCTCATGGCATGGGGCTTCTGCAGGAAGCGGTCATCGACCAGCACTTCGCCCAGCGGGGGCGGATCAACAGGCTTCTTGCCGCGGTGGCGCAAAACCCGCATGTGCTGGGCATCGGCATCGACGAAGATACCGCGCTGGCGGTTACCCCGAAACGGGTGATGGAAGTCATTGGTTCGCAAACAGTGACCGTCATTGATGGCAAAAATATCATCGATTCCAATATTTCGGAATCCAATCAGAATGACCCGCTGGCTCTGACCAACGTATTGCTGCACATCCTGCCCAGCGGTTTTGGCTTCGATCTCAAAAGGCGCCTGCCTTTAGTGACAGAGCGCCGGTCCTAACCTTTTCCCCAGCTTTAGAGGAGGCTTATGGATGCAAATTCTGTCAATGCAGGACCTGCCGGGAGCTAATATTTTCAGTTACCGCCCGGTCCTCAGGATCAGACTTGATCTTGGCGATTTGAGAGATGTTCCGACAATTGACTTGCCTCATTTTAACGAGCGTCTCATCAATCTGCTGCCGCAGCTGCAGGAGCACCACTGTTCCCGGGGCTATCCCGGCGGGTTTTGTGAGCGGCTGCAGGAAGGGACGTATCTGGCCCATGTTTTCGAACACGTCGCCCTGGAATTACAGGGCCGGGCCGGGGAAAAAGTAAATTTCGGCAAAACCCGCGCCATCGGGTATGGCAACGTCTACGAAGTAGTTGTAGGCTATCGCACGGCTCCGGCCGCAGCCGCGGCGGCTTATGCCGCCGAGCAGCTGATTCAGGCGGTGATCCAGGGCAGGGACTTCGACACCGGGGCAGCTGTCGCGATGATCAAAAAGGCCGGTGAGGCGGCCGGGCTGGGGCCCAGTACTTCCGCCATCCGCGACGCGGCAAAGCGGCGGGGCATTCCGGTCACCCGCGTTGGAGAGGAAGACCTGCTGACTTTGGGCTACGGCCATAAACAGCGGCGGGTCTGGGCGACGATTACCGGACAGACCAGCGCTTTGGCCAGTGATCTGGCCTCAGACAAAGAGCTTACCAAAAGGATTCTCGCCGGCGGCGGAATCCCGGTACCTGAAGGAATGGTTGTGGATGATGCGGCAGGAGCTGTTCAGGCTTGGAAGCGGCTGAATTGCCCGGTGGCGATCAAGCCTGTCTCCGGCAATCAGGGCAAAGGAGTCACCCTCGATCTCGCTTCGGCGGCCGAAGTCGAGCGGGCTTTTCATATCGCCGCCGCGATAGACAAGCGGGTTGTTGTCGAGGAATACATCGCCGGACGGCAGTACCGGATATGCGTGGTCAACGGGAAAATGGCCGCCGCCGCCGAGCGGATTCCTGCCTATATCGTCGGTGACGGGCTGCATAGTGTAAGCGAACTTGTCAATCTGGTCAACTCGGATCCGGCCCGGGGGGAAAATCACGAAAAACCGCTTACAAAAATCCGGATCGATGCCATTGCCATCGCCGTCTTGGCCAGGCAAGAACTTACACCGGCGTCCGTGCCGGCGGCGGGGCAGATTGTGTACATCCGCGAGAACGCCAACCTGAGCACCGGCGGGACGGCGGTGGATGTGACCGATTTTATCCATCCCGACAATGTGCTGATGATCGAACGGGCCGCGTCGCTGGTGGGGCTTGATATTGCCGGAGTCGATCTCGTGGCCCGGGAGATCAACAAACCAATCACTCCCGGGTCCGGGGCGGTCATTGAAGTAAACGCCGCGCCCGGCATCCGGATGCACCATTATCCCTCCGCCGGAACCGCCAGGGATGTCGGCGCCCGGATTGTCGATTATCTTTTCCCAGGCGACAACAGCGGCCGCATCCCGATCATGGCGATAACCGGCACTAACGGAAAAACCACGGTCAGCCGCTTAATCGGCCATATCTGGCAACAGGCCGGCTACTGTGTCGGCATGACCAGCACTGACGGAATTTATATCGGCGGGCGAAGAGTGGTGGCTGGTGACACAACCGGTCCGGCCAGCGCTAAAACGGTCCTGCTGGATCCAACCGTGGAAGTTGCCGTTCTCGAGACGGCCCGGGGCGGGATCCAACGCGGCGGTCTCGGTTTTGATCGCTGCGATGTCGGCATTGTGACCAATATTACCGAAGATCACTTCGGTCAGGATGGCATTGAAGATCTGGATGATCTGATCTATATCAAGTCCCTGATCGTCGAAATGATAAGCCCCGCAGGGTTCGCCCTCCTCAATGCCGACGATCCCTGCGTCACGGCCCTCATCCCGCGGGCTGAAGGGGAAGTGGTCTTTTTTACCACCGAAGGGGACAACCTGATTGTCCGGCGCCATCTGGGCATTGGCGGCAAAGCCTTTTTCGTGAAGGACGGCGTTATCTACGCCGCCAGCAGCAATGTTGCCCGGCCGGTGGCGCGGGTCAGCGATATACCGGTGACGCTGGGCGGCCTTGCCCAGCACAATATCCAAAATGCGGTGATAGCCGCTGCCGCCTGTTACTGCCTGAAGATGCCCATCAGTTTCATCCGCCGCGGCCTCACGACCTTCGACCAGAATCCCGGCCGGCTGAATATTTATCCCATTGCCGACTTTCGGGTCTGTGTGGACTATGGGCATAACGCCGCCGGTTATCAGGCCCTGATCAACACTGTGAAACGTCTGGGCGCCAGCCGGCTGGTGGGAGTGATTGCCGCCCCCGGGGACAGGCGGGATGATGCTATTGTCAATATCGGGCGGATCGCCGGGCGCGGGTTCGACTGGATCATTATCAAAGAGGACGGCGATCTTCGGGGCCGTGAGGCCGGGCAGACGGCCGAGCTGCTCAGGCAGGGGGTGGTCGAGACCGGGTTTTCACCCGACAAAATCAGTGTCGTTCTCCCGGAGGATGCCGCCGTGCATTCGGCGCTCGCCACGGCTCAACCCGGCGACATGGTAGTGGTGTTTTACGAAAAATACGAAAATGTCATGGGAATCATCGATCTGTTCCGGCAAAACCGGCAGGAAAGAAGGCCGTCCGAGCAGGAAGTCGAATATGAACAGGTGGTTGTCGCCGGTACCAAATCCCTCTAAATTGGGTGGTTTAGAAAATTATTCCCATGTTTTGCAGGCAAAAACCCTCGCGCGTAGAATAAATATAGTCAAAAACTACAATGTGGGGGCGTTTTTATGGATGATACGCAGACCACCCAAGAACTTCAGCTTGTGGTCTTCCGCCTAGCCAAAGAAGAATATGGGCTGCCGATTACCAAGGTGCAGGAAATTAATCGGCTGGTTCCTATTACAAAGTTGCCCCAGACCCCGAGTTTCATGGAGGGCATCATCAATCTTCGCGGCCGGATTATTCCGATCATCGACCTTCGCAAGCGATTTGGGCTGGCGGTTTCCGAGCATAACGACGACAACCGCATCATCATCGTCGAAGTGAAAGGCCAGACCGTGGGGATCATCGTTGATGCCGTAAACGAAGTCGTTCGTCTTCTGCAATCAAGCATTGAGCCGCCGCCGCCGTCGTTTGTCCTCGACGGGCAGTACATTCACGGCGTGGGCAAGATGGAAAACCGGCTGCTGATCCTGCTGAACATTGACAGCATTCTGACCAGCCAGGAAGAGATTATTCTGAAACAGATCAATAAGGATGAAAAATAAACCCCTTATTTTGGCTGCTTGTGCCAAGATCAACCTAGCCCTCGATATTCTCCACAAGCGCAATGACGGCTATCATGAGGTGGCTATGGTGATGCAGTCCATCGCCCTGGCCGACGGGGTCGTCTTGTCCGACCGGGACGCGGGAATCAGTGTGACGACCAATCTTGCCGGCCTGGACTGCGGGCCTTCAAACCTGGCTTATCGCGCCGCCGATCTTCTCGCCGCTTTCAGCGGGGTTCGCCGCGGCGTACATATCGAACTGGATAAACGCATTCCGCTGGCCGCCGGTCTGGCTGGCGGAAGCAGCGATGCCGCGGCGGTGCTCGCCGGACTCAACCGGTTCTGGGGGCTTGGCCTCCCCTTAGCCGAACTGGAAAGACTGGGGGCGACCCTGGGATCGGATGTTCCGTTTTGTCTGCGGGGCGGTACGATGCTGGCTACCGGCCGGGGCGAGGTTTTGACGCCGCTGCCGGCTCTGCCCCGGGTTTGGGTGGTATTGGCCAAACCCGCCGTAGAGGTTTCCACCGCCTGGGCTTATCAGAACTATCGCCCGGAGGCAGTGGACGCTCACCCCGACATCCCGGGACTGACTGCCTGTCTGGAAAAACAGGATCTGGCCGGGGTGGCCAGGCGACTGGGTAATGTACTGGAGTCGGTGACCATACCGGCCCATCCCGAAATTGCCGCTTTGAAGCAAGAAATGATCCAGTGCGGAGCGATGGCCTGCCTGATGTCCGGCAGCGGCCCCACCGTCTTCGGCCTGGCCGGCGACAAAGCCCAGGCCCGGCGTATAGCCGCCTCTCTAAAGACAAAGACGGACGCGCTGATAATGATCAGCGAGACTATTGATTCAATAGGGGGAGAAGATGGAACGACGCTTATCACCGATCAAACTGGACAGTTATAAGCCCTTGCGGGAAGTAGTCAGTGAAGCTTTGCGCGAGGCGATCATCAACCAAACGCTGAAACCCGGCGAAAGGCTGATGGAGATTCAGCTGGCCGAGGAATTGGGGGTGAGCCGCACTCCGATACGAGAGGCAATCCGCCGTCTGGAACTGGAAGGTTTTTTGGTCATGGTGCCCCGGCGCGGAACCTATGTCGCCGATCTGTCTCTCAAAGATATCAATGAGGTCTTCGAAATCCGCACTGCGCTGGACGTACTGGCGGCAGGCCTTGCTGCCGAGCGGATTACCGAGGAGGAACTGGAACAAATGGAACGGTTGTTGGTCCAAATCGGCGAGTGCATCGAACATGGCGACGCCGAAGCGATTGTCGACGCCGACGGTCAATTTCACGATATTCTGTATCGAGCCAGCCGCAATGATCGCCTGGTGGGCATCATCAGCAATCTGCGCGAGCAGTTTACCAGGTTCAGGACCATCTCCATGGCCTATCCGGGAAGGATAAAAAACACCCTGGACGAACACCGCCGCTTAGTGGAGGCGATTGGCCAGCGGGACTCGGAATTGGCTCAGCAGTATGCCAGGGAACATATGGAGAACGCCGAACAGACCCTTCTCACCGACCTGAATGAACGGCGACAAAAACGGTAGTCCAGTATCTTGAAAGGGGACACGGCGGATGTACGACGCCATTATCCTGGCCGGCGGCGAAAACAGTAAGCGACTGAGCACGTATACACCGCAGTGTTATGAGGCATTAATCGAGATTGCGGGAAAACCGATGGTGACTTTTGTGGCCGAAGCCCTGGCGGCAAGCAGGCAGGTGGACCGTATTTTTGTGTTGGGGCCGGCTGAAGCGCTGGCGAGATGTAAATTCCCTCCTGGCTGTATTATCCTGGAAGGCGGCCAGACCATTGTCAAAACCATCCGGATTGGGATGGCGGCACTGGAACATTCCCGGCGGGTTCTGGTGGCGACAGCTGATATTCCGCTTCTCACGGCCGCCGCGGTGGACGATTTTCTCGCCCAGTGCGCCCGGGTTGAAGCCGATCTGTATTATCCCATTGTGCCCCAGGAGGTTAACGAACGCCATTATCCCGGCAATCGGCGGACCTACGTCCGACTGAAGGAAGGGACTTTTACCGGCGGAAACCTGTTTTTGGTCAATCCGGCGATTGTCGAGCGTTGCGTGGATGTTGCCGAAGCGATGATCGACAACCGGAAGAATCCCCTCAAACTTTGCCGGATGCTGGGCTGGTCCTTCGTGGTCCGGTTTCTCTGCGGGATCCTGCGGCTAAAGGATGTCGAAAAGCGGGTCTCGGAGCTGCTTCAGGTGACTGGCGCCGTTATTTTATCGCCGTATCCCGAGCTGGGCATCGATGTCGATAAACCCAGCGACCTGGAAATGGTGCGGGCCACCTTCCTGCGGGCCTAGCGGCGGAGTTTCATAACATGGTGATACCGTCTGCAGCGCGATGTTCGGTCGCGCTGCAGACTGATGAGAACTTATATTTCAGGCCGTTCGGAATCCCCCGGATGCACGATGGCCCCGCGAACCCAGCAGCGCAGCGTACTGGAAGGTATGCCGGCATGGGCTTGCGGGGCCAGCAAAGCAGGTGGAGGTTGCTGAGCGGCCTGAGCGCGATTTTGGGTCGCGTTTTCTATTTAGCCCAAAATTCTTACCGCTAAGCGGCAGGAATTGCCGCCAAGACAGAGAAAATGAATAAAAACGCTGAGAAGCAGGGGGAACGTTCGGCTTTTTCCCTTGCTGATGGAGGACGCTATGGACAAGATACGGCGGCAGGAAAGACGGATCGCGCTGACAAAAATACTGGCTGACAATCCCAACCAGCTCTTTTCCCTCAGCCATTTCAGCGGCCTGTTCGACGCAGCCAAGTCGACAGTCTGCGAAGATATGGAGGCTATCCGGCAGGCCATGGAACAGTTCGGCCTCGGACGGCTGGAGACTATTTCCGGCGCCGCCGGAGGCGTCAGGTTCCTGCCGGTGAAGACGCCGGCGGCGACAGCCAAACTGTTGGCCGAGCTTGCGGTCCGGCTGTCCACGGCTGACCGGATTATCGCCGGCGGTTTCTTATATATGTCGGATATCTTATTCACCGCCCATGTGATGATGCAGGTGGGGGATATTTTTATGACCCGCTTTGCCCATCTGGCGCCAGACTATATTATGACCGTGGAAACCAAGGGCATCCCGCTGGCCTTTGCCACCGCCCGGGCCTTCAATCTTCCTCTCGTCACCGTCCGCCGCGGCAGCAGGGTTACCGAAGGGTCGTCCATGAGTATAAACTATGTGAGCGGGTCTTCCCGCCGCATCCAGACTATGTCCCTGCCGCGCCGGGCCATTCCCGCCGGGGCCAAGGTGCTGATCATCGATGACTTTATGAAAGCCGGGGGCACTGCCCGCGGTATGCTTGACCTCGCCCAGGAAGTGGCTGCGAGCGTTATCGGCATCGGAGTTTTGGTGGCTACCGCCGAGCCGCAGGAAAAGCTGGTGGAGGATTATCTGCCGCTGCTTATCTTGCACGACGTAGATGAGCATAATAAAAAAATAGATATTCGGCCGGCTATCATGGAATAAGCCTTTGCCGTTCAACTGGAGGATAAGCGATGGCTAATGAGACGAACGTAACCCTGGCCGCCGTCGAGCGCGCTCTTGCCACCCTGCAGGGGGTGATTCACGCCACTCCCCTCGACCGCAGCAGGACCTTTAGTGCTCTGACGGGATGCGACCTGTATCTCAAACTGGAGAACCTGCAGAAAACCGGATCCTTTAAAATTCGCGGCGCCTACAACAAAATCCAGTCCCTCACCGCCGCCGAACGGGCCAAAGGCGTAATCGCCGCCTCGGCCGGCAACCACGCCCAGGGGGTCGCTTCCGCCGCCAAAACCGCCGGGATAAAATCCACCATCGTTATGCCCGAGGGAGCCCCGCTGGCCAAGATTATCGCCACCCGCAGCTACGGAGCCGAAGTCCTTCTGCACGGAGCGGTCTATGACGACGCTTACGGCAAGGCCAAAGAGGTTCAGGAGACAAGCGGCCAGGTTTTCATTCATGCTTTCAACGACAACGCAGTGATTGCCGGGCAGGGCACGGTGGGCCTTGAGATCCTGCGCGAACTGGAGGATGTAACCAGCATTGTCGTGCCCATCGGCGGCGGCGGCCTGATCGCCGGCATCGCCGTGGCGGTCAAACAGCTGGCGCCTCATGTCAAGATATACGGAGTCCAGGCGCAGGGAGCGCCGGCTATGTACCTGTCCAAGCAGGCCCACGCCCTGAAAACCATCCCTGACGCCGTCACCATGGCTGACGGTATCGCTGTCAAAATTCCGGGCGATCTGACCTTCGAGCTTATCGAAAAATATGTCGACGACGTCGTTGTGATCGATGACGAGGCTACCGCCAGCACCATCCTGATGCTGCTGGAGCGGGCCAAGCTCATGGTGGAGGGAGCGGGGGCGGTCAGCCTGGCGGCTATCCTCCATGGCAAAATTCCTGCGACAGGCAAGGTTGTCAGCGTCATCTCCGGCGGGAATATCGATGTCAACATTATTTCCCGGATTATCGAGCGCGGTCTTGTAAAAGCCGGCCGCCGGGTAAAAATTTCCACCACCGTTGTTGACCGGCCGGGTGGCCTGCAGCGTCTCTTGGGGGCTATCGCCGCCGTGAAAGCCAATGTCATCCATGTTTATCACGACCGGGTCGAGCACGATGTACCCATCGGCCAGGCGGTGGTTGAGGTCGGACTGGAGACCCGCGATGCCCTTCATACCGAAGAATTATTGGCAAGTTTGGCCAAAGAGGGCTATAAGGTACAAATCATTTAGAGGAATATTAATATTGTTGTCGAAAATTAAATTGTTTCACACTATGGACAGGAGGAACCCCGAATGTCAGGTTTTACCGCGGTAATACTGGCCGCAGGCAAAGGTACCCGGATGAAATCGTCGCTCCCCAAAGTGCTTCACCAAGTCGGCGGCAAGCCGATGGTTCAGCACGTGCTGAACGCGGCGAAACAGGCCGGAGCCGTAAAGAGCATCATGGTCATCGGGTTTGGCGCCGACAGCGTCCGCGATACGATCGGCTCCCAGGCTGAATATGTGGTTCAGGCCGAACAGCTCGGCACCGGGCACGCCGTTATGCAGGCCCGGGAAGCGCTGGCCGGATTTGACGGTACCGTTATGGTGCTGTGCGGCGACACTCCGCTGCTCAGAACCGAGCTTCTCGGCCAGCTGTACGAAACCCACCGCCAGGCAAAAGCGGCCGCCACCGTGCTGACGGCAAGAATGCCCGACGCCCACGGCTACGGCAGGGTGATTCGCGACAAGGGCGGCAAGGTGATCAAAATCGTCGAACAAAAAGACGCCATCCCGGCCGAATTGGCTGTGAATGAAATCAACACAGGTATTTACTGTTTCGAGAGCGGTCCGCTGTTTGACGCTCTGGCCGGAATTACCTGCGAGAACGCTCAGGGAGAATACTACCTGACTGATGTCATCTCCATCCTGGGCAACAAGGGGGCCCGGGTGTGGGCCGCTACCGCCGACGACTTTCAGGAAACCATGGGGATCAACTCCCGCCTGCAGTTGGCTGAAGCGGAAAAAATCCTGCGCCGCCGCAAGCTGGAGGCTTTGATGGATGAAGGCGTCACCATCATGGACCCGGATTCGACCTTCATCGACGACGAGGTATCGGTCGCTCCGGATACCGTTATTTATCCGTTTACCTGGCTGGAGGGCCGGACAACCGTCGGTACCGGCTGCACGCTGGGACCCAGCACCCGGATCGCGGATACCGCCATCGGCAACAACGCCACCGTTCATTTCACCTATGCTCACGAATGCCGGATCGGCGACAACGTCACCGTCGGACCCTATGTCCACCTGCGGCCCGCCACCGTGCTGGCCGACGGCGTCAAGGTCGGCAACTTCGTTGAAGTGAAAAATAGCGGAGTCGGTCAGGGCAGCAAGATTCCCCACCTCAGCTATATCGGCGACACCGATATGGGGGCAGGGGTCAACATCGGTTCCGGGACCATCACCGTGAATTATGACGGAAAGCATAAACACCGTACGAAAATAGAAGACCATGCTTTTATCGGCTGCAATACCAACCTGGTGGCTCCGGTGACGGTAGGGCTCGGCGCTTATGTCGCCGCCGGCTCGACCATCACCAAGAACGTGCCGCCCGGGGCTCTGGGAGTGGCCCGGGCCCGGCAGGCCAATATCGAAAGTTGGACCGATAAGCATAAAAGGTAATGTGGGGGAGTAAAAATATGGTACTAGACAATGGAAAAAGGCTGCGAATCTTCACTGGGAACGCCAATCCCGCTCTGGCGGAGGAAATCGCGGCTTATCTGGGGCTGGCTATCGGCGACGCCTCGGTGGGACGGTTCCAGAACGGCGAGACTCAAGTAATGATCGAAGAAAGCGTGCGCGGCACCAACGTCTTTATCGTGCAACCGACCTGTAACCCGGTCAACGACACCATCATGGAGTTGCTCATTATGGTGGATGCCGTCAAGCGCGCCTCGGCCGCTCACATTACCGCGGTTATTCCCTATTACGGCTATGCCCGGCAAGACCGGAAAACCCGTGGCCGGGAGCCCATTTCCGCCAAGCTTGTCGCCAATCTTCTGACCACCGCCGGCGTAACCCGGGTGGTCACCATGGATTTGCACGCCGGCCAGATCCAGGGCTTTTTTGACATACCGGTGGATCATCTCATCGGGGTGCCCATTTTGGCTGATTTCTTGGTATCCAAGCAGCTTGGCGACATCGTCGTGGTTTCGCCCGACCTTGGCGGCGTGACCAGAGCCAGACAGCTGGCTGACCGGCTGCACGCCCCCATCGCCATCATCGAGAAGCGCCGCCCCATGCCCGGCGTAGCCGAGGTCATGAACCTCATCGGCAACGTCGAAGGCAGGACGGCAGTGATTATTGACGACATCATCGACACCGCCGGCTCCCTCGCCGAGGGCGCCAAGGCCCTGCAGCGGTACGGAGCGAAAGAAGTGTACGCCTGCTGCACTCACGCCGTGCTTACCCCGCCGGCGACGGAGCGGGTGGAAGAATCCTGCATCAAAGAACTGATCGTTACCAACACCATTCCCCTGGATCCCAAAATGCTGACCCCGAAAATCAAGGTGTTGTCAGTGGCGCCGCTGTTTGGTGAGGCAATCATTCGCATTTTCGGCGATTTGTCGGTAAGCAAACTGTTTGACGATTAATATAATGAATCGTGAGTACCAAGTCGAGGGCGCCAAACCCGACGACATCGCGGCTATCGCCGCGCTATTCACCGAGAGCTTCAAAGAGAGTGTCCTGCATCACTGCGGTCGGTTGCCAAAACCGCAGGCGATGCAGGACGTATTTGCCTTAGTGTACCAGGCTGAGCCTGAGGCGGCCTTCGTCGCCCGCTCTGCCGCGGGTCAGGCAATCGGCTACTGTTTCGCTCCGGCAAAGCTGCCGCGGCTGTGGCTGAAAGCCATTCTCGGCGGGCATCTTTTCAAATGGGCCTGGCGCTGGGTTACCGGGCAGTACGGTTTTGGCCTGCACCCGGTAAAGATCATTGTTTTGAACAAACTGGCCTTTCTCCGCTCGGCCGCCACTCCCAGCCAATCCGCCAGCGCCAGGATTCTCTCCATCGCCGTCTCGCCCGACTGGCGGGGCAAGGGAGCGGCCGGCGCACTGATGGCGGTGGCGATGGACTACTTCGCCGCCCGCGGTGTCGGCAGAGTCCGGCTGGAAGTCCGCCCCGACAACGAACCGGCTGTCAGGCTATATCATCACTGCGGCTTTGCTGACGCCGGGTTTACCTACGATTCTCAGGGACCGTGGCTGATTATGTTTAAGGAAATGGAGCAAAGCCATGTTTGACATGCGATTGATCAGCATCCTCGGCCTGTTGACCGTCGTCGTCCTCCTCGGTCTCGTGCTTGACTATATGCGCCTGCTCCGGCGGCCTGCCCGGCTGGGTCTTTATCTGGCTGTCCTGGGGATTCTCGCCGGCTTTGTTTTCACCCTCAAGGCCGTGCTGCCGGGAGGGACCTTCTACGGGCCGGTGTACAGTGAAATCAAGACCAGCCAGAAGGTCGTGGCCCTGACCTTCGACGACGGCCCCTATCCGCCCTACACCGGGCAGATTCTCGACATTCTCAAGGAGTACCGCGTGCCGGCCACCTTCTTCGTCCTGGGCCAGAACGCCGAAAAATACCCCGACCTGGTCCGGCGGGTCGTCGCCGAGGGCCATCAGATCGGCAACCATACATACACCCATCTGGATCTTTTAAAAGCCGACCGGCCCACCATCGCCGATCAGGTTGACCGTACCAGCAAGATTATTGCCGGTATCACCGGCCAGACGCCGCGGGTGGTGCGTCCGCCCCATGGCTTTCGGGACGCCGTGGTTATCGACATTATGGCCGAGCGGGGACTGAAAGTGGTGGAATGGTCGGTATCCAGCCGCGACTGGACCAATCCCGGCGTCGATGAAATCGTCAGCCGGACCCTCGGCAAGGTCCAAAACGGGTCGGTAATCCTGCTCCATGACGGGGACGGGATTGCTCAGAGCGCGTCACGCCAGCAGACGGTCGACGCGACCCGCAGCATTATTCGCCAGCTTCTGGCCCAGGGCTATAAACTGGTGACTGTCGACGAGATTCTGGCAACCAAAACGGAGGATTAGATGAAAATCGTGGTCGGCCTGGGCAACCCCGGGTCAGAATACAGCGCCACCAGGCATAACGTCGGCTTCATGGCCGTCGACACCCTGGCCGCCTCCTGGAACGTCCCCGGCTGGAAGACGAAGTTCGACGCCCTTGTTGCCGAACACCGCGCTTCAGAGCCCATTATACTGGTCAAGCCCCAGACCTATATGAACAATAGCGGCTACGCCGTGAACGCCGTTTTAAACTGGTACAAGCTGGCAGTGGAAGATATCATTGTCGTGTACGACGATCTCGACCTGCCGCTGGGCAAGCTCCGGCTCCGTTCCCAGGGAGGGTCCGGCGGGCACCGCGGCATCGAGTCGATGCTGGTCCATATTGGCCGGGACTCCTTTAACCGCGTCAGAATCGGCATCGGCCGACCGCCGGAATATATGGAGACCGCCAATTACGTACTCGGCCGCTTTACCGCCGAAGAAGCGCCCCTGGTCGGGCCGGTCATCAAGCGGGCGGCGGAGGCGGTGGAAGCGGTCATTCGGGATGGCGCCGCTAAAGCCGGCAGCCAATTTAACCGATGAGGATGATGAATTTGCCAACCGCGCTTTACGCTACTGCCGCCGGCGAGATCTTCGACGCGCCGGGCTACGCGGCGGTGGGGCGGG
>JARLHY010000197.1 GCA_031292015.1 Negativicutes bacterium
AGTAGGGCGACTCTTTGGCCGGTGCGAGAAAAGGATCGACGAAGGCCGGTGCACTCATGGAGTAAGTCTTGCCGACCTCCAGCTTCCCCCAGGTTTTTGACTCCAGGGCCAAGGTGGCCAGGCGCAGTCGACCGACATCGACCCAGATGGAATTGTGCGACAGTGCACCGTCGTCAAAGTTGAACCCTTCCTCGACCACC
The DNA here is from genome assembly GCA_031292015.1 of Negativicutes bacterium. The sequence goes on from JARLHY010000197.1 coordinate 201, forward strand.
CCTAGCAGCGACAGATCATCGTTCAAGTTTTTGCGAAAAAACAAACCGATTTTGTTAGTCCAGGCCCCGCCACCGGCAAAGCGCGTACCCGAGGTATTGCCCGAGTTGTAGGTGTCAACGTAACCATCAAGCGTGCCATACACCTTGAAAGTATCTACCTTGGGGGTATCGAAGGTGTAGGGCCCCAATCCCGGGGCGAGCATTTGCAGAGCAGGAAAACCGTCGGCATCGACCACGCCGCTGCTCATTAGACCGAAACTCAACAAGGTACCGCCGAAAAGAGGGCGCCAGGACGACGAGGTAAGCAATGCCATGTGCAAACACCTTAGATCCATGTGGAGGTGGCGCAGCATTCACTGTTCGGTTGCAATACCCCCACTCACCATTACTCAAGACCTTGAGCCGAGTGAGCACAGAGGCTCTAAGTCCAACTGTTTCAGAGCCGCTGCGGAAAAAATGACCACAAGCTTTCCAGGAAAAAAGCCATTTGGGAGCGTTCAGGTTACCGAATGACTCAGGTGAGCGGCACCGTCGTTGTGCGTACCGAGTCAAAAATGCCCAGATCTGCGCAGGTGCCTGTTAGCAGGACCGATCTTTCCCGCACCGTTGGTGAGGGCCATGCAGAAATGCCAAGTGCAGATTGCCGACGCATGCCCAAGACTGCAGCCACACCCCTTACCTGGGCTAAGGAAAATAAGTATGAGAACCCCGCTAGTCAGTAACGGCCTCGGCGCCGATGCCGCACTGAGTGTTGCCCCCCAATCCCGCATGATGCGGCGGGTGGTGATCGCCTCCTCCTTGGGTAATGCCCTGGAGATCTACGATTTCACCGTGTACAGCTTCTTCGCCGTGATCATCGGCAAGCTGTTTTTCCCCGGTGAATCGGCAATCGCTTCGCTGCTGATGTCCCTGGCGACTTTTGCCGTCGGCTTTCTGATGCGTCCGTTGGGCGCAGTGCTGATCGGTCGGGTTGCCGACCGGCGCGGACGCAAGACCGCACTGTCGCTGACCATCGGCCTGATGACCGTCGGCACCGGGATCATCGCCTTTACCCCGACCTACTCCAGTATCGGCATCGCCGCGACCTTCCTGCTGGTATTCGGCCGATTACTGCAAGGCATCTCCGCTGGCGGCGAAGTCGGTACCGCTTCGGCCTTTCTTATGGAATCAGGACGCACAGACACTCGTTGC
>JARLHY010000198.1 GCA_031292015.1 Negativicutes bacterium
GAGGCTCATCATTGATCCCTTCATTTCCAAGGACCGGAAAAAGCATTTGTCGGAGATCCAAATTCCCGTCAAGAAGCGTTGAAGCGGACTATCCTGCCGGGACCAAAGAATTGCGCATAAGCGTGCGCAATTCTTTTTATTTTTCCAAAAAACAGATTGACATTAAAGTTACTTTAACCTTTAGAATCTAATTAAGAGATATTAACTATCAGTAGATAATGGAAATTAATTTCCGCGCGCATTGATGCCAAAAGAGAAAGGAGGGATTTACAGTGGCCAATCTGGGAGAAGTTTTCACCTGCAGCCTATGTGGCAATGAAGTCACCGTGATCAAAGCCGGCGGCAATCCGCAAATAACGTGCTGCGGACAGCCTATGGAAAAGAAGAGCTGACCGCCGGCTTCTTCTGCCGGTATAAAATTGAAACAACTAAATTTAAGGAGCGACAACATGAAAAAGATATTTCTTCAGATAAGTTTGTTGGTGGTAATACTAGTAGGGGCGGTAACCCCGGCCTTCGCCGCCGGTGCTGACGACGGCAAATATTCTCCGGAGATGCAGGCAGTGATCGACCAGGTGCAGAAATATAATGATGAGAAGGAACAAGTAGCAAAGAATCTGGCAACCTTTGATGAACTGGATTATATGGTGTTCAGCAATCAAGAATGGGTCCGGCTGCATGAAAGCCATTCCCCGGATGTCATTGTCAACTGGCCCGACGGCCATAAAACCTATGGTATCGACAAACATATCGAAGACCTTAAGGCGATGTTCGTCTATGCCCCTGATACTCAGATAAAAGTGCACCCCATAAGAATCGGCCAAGGTGAATTTACAGCTGTGACAGGCATAATGACCGGAACCTTCTCCAAACCCATGCCGCTTGGCGACGGCAAATTCATTCAACCCACAGGCAAAAAATACTCGATCCCCATGTGCACCGTAGGGCACTGGAAAGACGGTGTCATGATCGAAGAATTCCTCTACTGGGACAACGCGACCTTCATGAAACAGATCGGGCTATAAGGGTCCGCCTTCCGTCAACCTGGCCGGAACCGTCCGCAAGGGCGGTTCTGCCGCTCCGGCGAAGCCGTCTTTTGGACTCATAAATAACTGTCAATTATATCTGCAAGGAAGGTTTTGTTATGATGAACAGCGCTACACGGTCTGTTAACAAAATTGTAACCGGAACGCATACTGTGGACGGTGCCGGCGTAAGATTGGTCAGAGTGATCGGTCACGCTGACACGGCAGATTTTGACCCGTTCCTCATGCTGGACGCCTTTGATTCCATCAATCCTGACGACTATGTCAGCGGTTTTCCCTGGCACCCCCACCGCGGCATTGAGACCATCACTTATCTGATCAGTGGCGATATCGAGCATGGGGACAGTCTTGGCAATAAAGGCAGCATTTTGGACGGAGAATGCCAGTGGATGACGGCAGGATCCGGGATTATCCATCAGGAAATGCCCAAACCCAGTGACAGAATGCTCGGGGTTCAGCTATGGCTCAATCTGCCGGCGAAAGATAAAATGGTTCCCCCGAAATACCATGGAATAACTCAGGCCGCTATCCCGCTGATCGATGAGGGAGACAGGAAGATACGTATTATTGCCGGCAACTACGCCGGAAACGCCGGGGCGGTGGAAGGAGACTATATTAAACCGTTGTACCTGGATGTGGAAATGAAACCAGGTACCGAGTGGTCCTTGGATACCGACGAGGCGGCAACCTTATTTGTTTACATCCTTCAGGGCGAAGGGACTTTCGGTCCTGCCGCAGGTGAGGCAATTGCCGCAAAACAGGCCGTATTGTTTGATACAGGAAAAAAGTTCAAGGTGAAAGCCTCCGGCAACGGACTGCGGTTTTTGCTTATGTCAGGAAAACCGCTCAGACAGCCTATTGCCTGGGGCGGCCCGATCGTCATGAATACCCAGGAGGAATTGGACCTGGCGTTCAGGGAACTCCGGGAAAACACATTTATCAAGTCCTAAAAAATATCGGTTAATAAAAGGAGGAAGCCCCATGTCGGCGAAAAAAATAGCAGTTCTCGTAGGCAGCCTGCGCAAAGAATCTTTTAGCAGGAAGATCGCAAAAGAGTTGATGACAATGCTTCCGGCGTCTTTCCAAATCCGGGAGGTCGAAATTGGCCAGTTGCCGCTGTACAATCAGGATTTCGATGATAACGGCACTCCGCCGGCGTCCTGGACAGCTTTTCGGGAAGACATGCGGAGTTTTGACGCCGTTCTTTTCCTGACACCGGAGTACAACCGGTCGGTTCCGGCTGTGCTGAAAAACGCTCTTGATGTGGGTTCACGCCCCTACGGCCAAAGCATCTGGGACGGAAAACCTGGTGCGGTGATGAGTGTATCGCCCGGTGGCTTAAGCGGTTTTGGCGCAAATCATCACCTGCGGCAGTCCCTCGTCTTCTTGAATGTGCCGGCGATGCAGCAACCAGAGGCCTATATCGGCAATGCCGCGGCGCTTTTTGGCGCCAGTGGCGCACTCAGTAGCGAACCTACCCGACAGTTTTTGCAGCGGTTCATGGATTCCTTCGCTACCTGGATTGAAGCCACCGCGCCTAAGAAAGACTAAGCAAAAAAATAAGGCGCCTGTGACGATTCCGAGGAAGGGTGGATCAAGTATGCAACTGATGCCGACTTTATTTGTCGGTCATGGTTCGCCGATGAATATCATCGAAAACAATCAGTTTGTCCGGGGCTGGGAACAAATTGCGGCGACGCTTCCCAGGCCGCAAGCCATACTCGCAGTCTCAGCCCATTGGTATACCGAGGGGACCCGCGTGCTGGACAGCGAATCGCCCCGAACCATCCATGACTTTTATGGTTTTCCCGAACAATTGTACAGTATCACCTATCCGGCGCCCGGAACCCGTCAGCTTGCCGCCAGGACTCGCGGCCTCCTCGGGAACAAAGCCGTGTTGGATGGCAGTTGGGGCCTGGATCATGGAACATGGTGTGTACTGAAGGTAATGTATCCGGCCGCCGACATACCCGTATTTCAGGTGAGTATTGACCGGAGGGCACCGGCACAGGAGCATTTCGCCTTCGGGCAAAAGTTAAAAGAGCTCCGGTCGGAAGGGGTCATGATTCTGGGCAGCGGCGACGTCGTCCACAATTTGGGCATGATCCAGTTCTCAAGTAACGTCGGCTTCGATTGGGCCTATGAATTTGACAATCATATCGCTGACTGCATCCGCAACAAAGATATGGCCAGTGTGATCGGCTACAAGAAATTTGGCCGGTCCGCCGAGCTTTCTGTGCCGATGCCGGATCATTTTTACCCCCTGCTTTATGTCCTGGGGGCGGTGGCCGAAACAGACCAGCTTCAGGTCTACAATCAGGACTGCGTCATGGGCAGCATATCCATGACCTCCTACGTATTTGCCTGACGACAAAAAAGCGAATGAATCACAGGATTGTCCGCCGAAGAGCAGCACCGGCCACCGTTGGCCGGTGTTTTCTGTTGTCATCCCGTTTGCTCCGGCCGTGCGCCATGAGGGGGTAGGATAAACAAGCCCTGCCACAACACGAATTGCAAAAATTAACAAAACCATAACGCAATATTAACCTTAGCTCTCCTCCTGTAAATTACAATAGTTGTGATAAGTGATAAGGGAGGGGCAGTTTTTGAAAAAAGCAAACCGGTTCTGGTTAGTGTCGCTCATAGGAATTTTCCTTGCAACAACCCTTGGCTGCGGAGGCTCGACAGGTTCCGCCCCGCAAGCCGGAGGCAAAACCGTCATCGAGTATTGGCACGTGAACGCCGAGAGTTTCGGCGGACCGACCGTCAAGCAGCTTGTGGAACAATTCAATAAAGACAACCCTGATATCGAGGTTGTCGCCAAATACAATCCCGATATGTACAAAGGCCTGACCCAAAACCTGCAGGCAGCCATGGCTTCCGGGAAAAATCCCGACGTGGTTCAGATGGGTTACAGCTATGTCAACTACGCCGGCGAGAACCTGAAGTATGCCAACATCGCCGACATCATCGCCAAACAGGCCCCGGAAGACAAAACCTATCTCCAGGATAACTTCCTGCCCAACATTCTGGCCCTGGCCGCCACCGACGACGGCAAGCAGCTCGGTCTGCCATATTCGGTCAGCGTACCGGTGCTTTACTACAACCCGGATATTTTCCGGCAGGCCGGCCTTGACCCGGCCAAACCGCCGCAAACCTGGCGGGAGGTTGTCCAATACGCCAGAACCATCAGGGAGAAAACCGGCACTGTCGGCTTTTTCATGCAGGAATTCGCCGACAACTGGGCGCAGCAGGCGCTGATGGAATCGAATGGGGGACAGGTACTGGCCAAGAAGGACGGCAAGACGGTGGCCGGTTTTGACTCTCCGGAAGCGGCTGAGGCTTACCAGTTGCTGGCCGACATGGTCAAAGACGGCAGCGGTCTCCACGCCACCAACGAAGAAGGGTTCCAGGCCTTTTTGAGCGGCAAGCTCGGCATGGTCTGCACCACCATCGGCAAGCGGGAGAACTTTGAATCCAGCGCCAAATTCACTGTTATGGCCGCCCAGTTCCCCAGCTTCGAAGGCAAGACCAAGAAAGTTCCGGCCGGCGGAAACCTGCTGATGGTATTCTCCCAGGACCCGGCCAAGCAAAAAGCAGCCTGGCGTTTCGTCAAATACCTTGAATCGCCTGAGGCTCTGGCCCTCTGGACCAAAGGCACCGGCTACATGCCGCCCCGCAAAGGTGTGACCGAAGATCCGAAAGGGTTGAAGGATTTCGTCGAAAAGAACAAAAATATGCAGGCCGCCATGTCTCAGCTTCCCAGTGTGGTAAAATGGGCCAGCTTCCCCGGCGCCAACGGCCTTCAGGCTGAGCAGGTGCTCATCGACGTACGCGACATCATCCTCAGCGGCAAACAGTCGGCGTCGCAGGCCCTGAAAGAGGCTGCCGCCAAAATCAACGCCCTGTTGTAAGAACAGCCGACCGATGAATGCCGAAAGAGCTTACCCGGCTATTTCGGCATTCCTTTTCATTTTTTCCTTGGAAGGGATTGTCGCCATGAATCGTTATACCTGGCAAACAGCTGTATTTCTCGCACCCGCAGCCGCCGTCTTCCTGGTCTTTTCTTACTGGCCGCTGCTGCAGGACCTGTGGCTCAGCTTCCATTCCTGGAACATGGTCAGCCCCACCATGAAATATGTCGGCTGGCAGAACTACTTCCAACTGCTTGCCGGTGGTGAAATGGGCAAAGTACTGACCAACTCCGTGCTCTATATCCTGGTCCTGCTTGTGGTCAATTTTCTTTTTCCCTATCTGCTATCCTTCGGTATGGCCCATTGTGTGAAAAGGCTCAGCTATTTTTACCGTTCGGTCCTGTTCATTCCCAGCACGCTGTCACTGGCGGTGGCCAGCATCATCTTTCTGTGGATCTTCAACCCCCTGGCCGGCCCCCTGCAGATCCTGCTGTCCGCTGTCGGGCTGGAGTCGCCCCGCTGGTTCAAGGAATCAGGGCTGGTCATCGTTGCCATCAGCCTGATCATCGGCTGGAAGGTATTCGGTTACAATCTGATCATCCTGCTGGCCGCGATGGTCGATGTCCCCAGGGAACTGATCGAGGCCGCCAAACTGGAAAACGCGTCAAACTGTCAGATATTTCGCCGCATCGTCGTACCGATGACCTCACCGGCCGCGCTATATGTCTTCATCATCACCATCGTATTCGGACTGCAGTACGTTCTTGTCCCGGTGAACATGCTCACCCAGGGCGGACCGGACCAGGGCAGCACCAACCTGGTGTACATTGTCTATCAATATGGCTTCGTGTTTTTTCAGACCGGCAAGGCCGCCGCGTTCGCGGTGCTGACCATGCTGGCTTACGCCGGTTTTCTGGTTGTAAAGACAAAAGTGCTGAACAAGCGGGTGCACTATGAAAACTGACAACAACGCCGGCTGGCCCTGGCACGTCCTGCTGATGCTCACGGTGCTTGTGCAGCTGTGGCCGCTGCTGTTCATGCTGTCCACCTCGTTTAAGACCATGGATCAGGTCTTCCAGTCGACCCTGAATCCCCTGCCGGCCCCGCCGGTCCTCGACAACTACCGTCATGTGCTGGAGTCGCTGCCGCTCTTCAAATACATCTGGAATACCTTTTTCATCGCCGTCGGCGTCACCGTCGCCAAAGTGGCTACAAGCGTCTTGGCCGGCTTCGCCTTTGTCTATTACCAGTTCCCTGGTAAGGAAAAACTCTTCAATATCTTTTTATTAACCTTTTTCATTCCCATTACCGTGGTCATCATGCCCAACTATCTCCTCATCGCCAAGCTGGGCCTGATCAACAGCCCCTGGGGGGTCATGCTGCCCCAGTTGGCTGACGGAATGGGGATTTTCCTGATGCGCCAGACCATGCGGACCATTCCCCGGCCCCTGCTAGAAGCCGCCCGCCTGGAAAATGCGTCCGCCTGGACCGTCCTGACCCGCATCATCGTCCCGCTGATCAAACCTTCCGTTATCGCCATCAGCATCGTCTTTTTCATCAACTCCTGGAATGAGTACTTCTGGCCGCTGCTGGTGCTGAGCGACAAGCCGTCTTATACGCTGCCGCTGGCCCTGCAGATGTTCATCAGCGCCGAAGGCGGCAGTGCCTGGGGTGTAGCCATGGCGGTCGCCACTCTTACGTCGCTGCCGCCGCTGGTGCTGTATCTGGTCTGTCAGCGGTTTATCATCAACACCTTCATGCAATCTGGAGTGAAAGGATAGGGGAGCTGCCGATGAACGGAGTAGTTTTTGAACATGTTTACAAGGCCTACGGCAATAATATGGTCGTGACAGACCTGAACCTGACGGTGGAAAAAGGAGAACGCCTGGTGCTGCTCGGACCTTCCGGCTGCGGCAAGACCACCACCCTAAGGCTCATCGCCGGATTGGAGACGCTTACCGCCGGGACCCTCAAGATGGGCGGCCAGGTTGTGAATGCCGTCGAACCGGGAGCCCGGAATGTGGCCATGGTTTTTCAGAATTACGCCCTGTATCCCCACATGACGGTATGGGACAATATCACCTTTGGTCTGTCGATTCAGAAGGTCCCCCAGGCTGAGATCGACGCCCGGACCGAAAAGGCCCTCCAAATTCTTAACCTGACCGGCTACGAGCGGCGCAAGCCCCACGAACTGTCCGGCGGTCAGAAGCAGCGGGTGGCCCTGGGGCGGGCCCTGGTCAAACAGGCTCCCTTTTTCCTGCTGGACGAACCGCTTTCCAATCTCGACGCCCAGCTGCGGCTCCAGGCCCGTACCGAACTCGTCAAAATCCACGATCTTTACCGGCCAACCCTCATCTATGTCACCCACGATCAGGTCGAAGCCATGACCGTCGGCCAGCGGATCGCGATCCTGAACCAGGGGCTGCTGCAGCAGTTGGACACCCCGGATATCATTTACAGCCGCCCGGCCAACACCTTTGTGGCTTCCTTCATCGGCTCACCGCCGATGAACCTGCTTCAGGGGCACTTTCGCGACGGCGCCCTGTGGATCGCCGGCAGCCGTATCGATCCCCCGGCCGAGTGGCAGGCGGTTTTCGCCCGTCACCCGGACATACGGATCGGCATCCGACCTGAACACTGTCTCGTAAGCGACAAACCGCAGCTTCAGGGTGAGGTGGAACTGGTGGAACATCTTGGCCCGAGCCGCTGCCTGCATGTCCGCCTGCACCACGACGGACAGCGGGCGCTCTGCCTGCTGCCGGAAGGGGAGGCCATTCCCAGGGGAACCATCGGGCTCACCTTTTCCTGGCAGCATGTCAACGCCTTTGACGGCCACAGCGGCATCAACACCGGTCATCCCGCCACTCTCGCTTATTCGCGGGCCGGCTGACTGCCGGCACTGCTGCAGTTTCTCCAATATACAAGGAGGCGAAGGAATGCGTCTGTCATTGAGCAACCTGGCTTTTTGCGGCTTTGAATCTGCAGCCCTCAGGTGTTTGCCTGACGACATCGGGCTGGAACTGTTTTATGAGTTCGGTAACGACTGGTTCTGGGAGCAAGTGCTGAAAGAAGCCTACAGCAACCGTCCGCCGGACAAGCCCTGGCTCCTGAGTCTCCACGCCCCCTGCATTGCCGTTAACCTGGCCGCTCCCGCGGATAGGGGTTACCTCGATCTGTACGGACGGACCATTGACTTCGCCGCCAGTTGGCAGGCCGATTTCGTCGTTGTCCATACCAACGAAGCCTATGCCGGCGATAAAGCCGCCAGCCAGGCCCTGGTCAAGCACAGGCTGCACGAATTGCTGGCCCTGGCCGACAGGCAGCAGGTTCGGCTGCTCATTGAAAATGTCGGTCTCAGGGCTAAAGGGACTCTTTTATTCGACTGGGACGATTACACTGAGCTGCTGGCAGACCTGCCGCAGGCCGGGGCGCTGCTCGACACCGGCCACGCCTATCTGAACGGCTGGAACATGGAGGACGCCATCCGCATACTGGGTCCGCGACTCGGCGCCGTCCATCTGCACGATAACCTCGGCGCTTCCGACGATCACCTTCCCGTAGGTTGCGGCGGCATCGCCTGGGCTCCCGTTTTTGCTTCCCTCCGCCGGTTCGCACCTGAGACCACCCTGGTATTTGAATACGCCAACATCCGGAGGGAGGAAGCCCTGTCCGGTATAGCCAGCACCGTCGAACGGTATCTCAAATAGCGATAACAATACCCTCTTGCTGCACCCTGTGCTTGGCAAAAGCTGCGCAGCAGAGGTTTTTTTTCTGAAAACATCCCGTCCCAGGCAGATTACAGACAACGACATCCGTAACCAAAAATTAACACGCTGTTAACAATCTACCCATTTCCCGACTATATAATAAGGATTAGGAACTTTACAATATGTTCGGTACGGTCCCTTGAACCGTGGCCGGCCACTGGTCTCATATTTTCCACAATCGGGTTACAGGAGTAGACACGCTATGTTATCCTATGGACGTTTTCGCATTATCACCGTGATGATCATCTGGTTCACTATCGTGTTCAGCGTGGTCGCCCTTTATCTCGCGGAACAGCGGTTCCGTTACGATTTGGAAACCCGCCTGATCCAGATCAACACCGACAACGCCAACCTCACCCGGGCCCTGTCCGAGCAGGTCCGGCGCGCTTTTGGCGAAGCCGATAACATTCTGCTGTTTATGAAAGCCGAGTACGAAACCTATGGCTCTTTGCATCCGGAAACCCTGGCTCTGATGAAAACCCTCCAGAGCGGCCGGATGATCAATCAGATCGCCCTGGCCGACGCTCAGGGGAATTTAGCATACAGCGCGGCCCCGCTCGGCAGTCCGATCAGAATCACGAACCGCGAGCACTTTCAGGCCCAGAAAAACAGCGTCGCCGCCGGTCTTTACATTGCCCTGCCTGTCGTCAGCCTGACTACCGGCCAGCCTTCCATTTTCCTCAGCCGCAGGCTAATCGACAACCGCGGCAATTTCGCCGGAACGGTATCGGTCGGACTGGATCCCGAATACTTCTCGCGCTTCTTTGAGCAAATGGAACTAGGGCAGGGCAGCAGCATTCTCATCACCAGAAAAGACGGAGCCGCTCTGGCCTGGGCGTCACGACAGCCGGTTCTGCTCGACCCTCGGGGCATCCACAATCATGAAATTTTCCAGGATATCAACCGTGGCTTGCACGAAGGAGTGTTTGAATCACCGGGATTTTTTTCCTCGGTCCCCAACCTCGGAGCATACCGCGTCCTGGATGAATACTCGCTGGTGGTCGTTGTTTCCACCATCAAAGACGCCATGTTGCAGGACGTTTACGCCCGCAGAACCACCTATTATCTGTGGGCCGCCACCCTCATCGGGCTGGTGATGCTCTTTTCCTACGCTCTTTGGCGTCAGTTTGACCGGCTGCATCAGAAGGAAATATCCCTGCAGGCCACCGAGAGGGACTATCAGCACCTGCTGGAAAACATGAGCGACGGCTATTACCGTACCGACTCTACCGGCCGGATCGTCATGGCCAACCCTTCCATGACCCGGATGCTGGAATATATATCCCAGGAAGAAGTGATCGGGAAACTGGTTCATTCCCTGTGGTTCAACGCCATCAGCGGCGCCAATTACCTGGCCCGGCTGCAGGATAAAGGCTTTGTGGCCGACTTCTCCCTGGATCTGCGCAAAAAATCCGGCCGGCCGATCCCCGTGTCGGTAAGCTCTCATCATTATTACGATGAAAATGAACAGCCCCTGGGAACCGAGGGAATTGTCCGCGATATCTCCGAACGTCAGAAGACCGAAGAACAGTTAAAGCACCTCAGTTACCACGACAATCTTACCGATCTATACAACCGAGCCTTTTTAAATCAGTATCTCAAAGACTTTGAAGCACATCCGGCCGGTGGTCTGGGTCTGATTATCATCGACGTCGACGGCCTGAAAGTCGTCAACGATACCTTGGGTCACGAAACAGGCGACGGCTTGCTGGTCTACACGGCCGAGGTGCTCAGGCGAAACTTCCTCACCCAGGTAATCGCCCGCATCGGCGGCGACGAATTTGCCGTAGTGCTGCCGGATATCGACGAAGATCGGCTCGAAGAGGAGGTGGACGGTCTGCGTGCCTCCGTGGATGCTGCCAACTACGCCGCCGACGGCGGGGTACTGCCGCTGCAGCTGTCCATCGGCTACGCCCTCGATCCTGGTCCTGATTACAATATGCGCAGCCTGTTCAGCACCGCCGACCGGATGATGTACCGGGAAAAACTTCGCCAGGCAACCGGTCGCCGCGGCACCATCATCAAAAGCCTCAAGGAAATGCTTTCAGCCAGGGATTATATCACCGAGGGCCACGCCAGCAGGATGCAGAACTTCGCCGTCGCCCTGGCCCACAAAGCCAATCTGCATTCAGGGCAACTCTCTGATATCGATCTTTTCGCCCAGTTTCACGACATTGGCAAAGTTGGTGTTCCGGACAGGATTCTGAACAAACCGGGCCCCCTGAGCGGCGAGGAACGAAAAATCATGCAGCTTCACGCCGAAATAGGCCACCGCATCGCCACCGCTTCCGATGAACTGGCTCCGATAGCCGATTGGATTCTCAAGCACCACGAGCGGTGGGACGGCAAAGGGTACCCCCTGGGTCTCGCCGGCGATGCCATTCCCCTGGAATGCCGGATTCTCGCCATCGTTGACGCCTATGATGCCATGACCAATGATCGTCCTTACCGCCGGGCCATGACTCCGGCCGAAGCGGTCGATGAGCTCAAGCTAGGTGCAGGCAGTCAGTTCGATCCCGAACTGGTCGCCCGCTTCATGGAAGTGCTGGACATGACCGTGGAGTCTGTCGCCCCGGCGGCTTCCGAGCCTCATCCTCGACCGGTCACGCTTGTTAACCGAAACGTAATATAACCTTTACATCCAGGTCTAGATTCGAGCCCTCATTTACGTTACCATGAAGTAGGAAGCCAAATCGAAATGGGGGTTGCACCTGTGAGTCCACAAGCAAATATTCTTGTTGCCAAGATTGAAGAACTGCGGGATAAAATCGACAATCTCCGCCACCAGATCTGGGAGCGGGACAGAGCCAACCTGCGGGACGCCCAGCTGGAGCGCGAGCTGGAAACACTGCTCCTCGAGTATTTGAGTTATATCAGCGCCCATGAAGATATCGCCTGCTGATCCGAAAGGCTTTGTTGGCAGCAGAGGTTAACCGGGAGGCATTGCCCATGAAGCCCAAAGTATTCATCAGCCAGTTCATGCCGGCTCAGGGGGTCGAACTGATCAGGCAGCACTGTGATGTCGACTACCATGACGCCACGGCCCTTTCCCGGCGGGATTTCCTCGACCGGGCGCGCGAAGCCGATGGATTGGTGGTGTTTATGACCGATTCTGTCGACGCCGCCATGATTGAGGAGTGTCCGAAGCTGAAAGTCATCGCCAGCTTTGGCAAAGGATTTGACAACATTGACATAGGGGCTTGCCATCGCCGGAATATCGTTGTCACCGTCAATATCGACGAACTTACCCATTCCACCGCGGACATGGCCATCGGGTTGCTGCTGGCTGTTTCGCGCAACATCCTGCCCAGTGACCGTGCGATTCGCAAGGCTGAGTTTCGGGGCTGGCATCCCACCCATTTCCTGGGAAACGATTTCCATCATTCGCGGTTAGGCATCTTTGGCTTGGGCGCCATCGGCCAGGCCATTGCCCGCCGGGCCAGAGGCTTCGATGTGAAGGTATCCTACTATGACCCAGTCCGAAAGCCTGACAGCGAAGAAAAGCTCGACCTGACTTTTATGGACAAAGACCGGCTGCTGAGCGAAAACGACTTCATCATTCTGGCTGTCGGCCTTTGTGCCGAGACCATCCGTCTCATCGGTCGCCAAGAGCTGGCGATCATAAAGCCAGGCAGCTATCTGATCAATATCGGCCGGGGGTCGGTTGTCGACGAGTCGGCGGTTGGCGAGGCCCTCCGGTCCGGAAAGCTCCGTGGCTATGCCGCCGATGTCTTCGCCTTCGAGGATGCCCTGAGTCCTGACAAACCGGGCTACATCCCTGATGAACTCCTGACAGTCCGGGATAATACGGTTTTTACATCCCACTTGGGTACAGGAACGATAGAGGCCAGAAACAACCTGGCTGTTTCCACCGCGTTGCAGCTTGTCAGCGCTTTACATGGCGAGTCTCCGGCCGGGATAGTAAATAAGCTATCATAAATTTTTCACAGTTCCTCCTTCAGGCCTCTCATGTTTGGGAGGTTCTTTTTTTTCGCCGCAGGAAAGTCGGAAGCTTTTTTACGGCAGAAAATTTTCAAAGAAATTTCCAATGATGATAACCGATATTGATACCATACGAAAGAAAGGGAGGGGATGTCATGTCCTCGGCTTCAAGTATTTCCTCAACAACGATATCCGGCCTGCTGTCCTCGCTGACAGCAAAAACCGCTACGACTGCCGCCACCGCAGCTTCCACCGATACCTCATCCACCACGTCTTCTTCCGCTTACAGCCTGGACATCACTCCAGGCCTGATTAAAGCGGCTATCGCCAATACCTATGACACCCAGCTCCTGGACCTCTTTGGTACAGACTCAACAACCTCTGCCGTGACTTTATACGACTATTACAACCATCTGTCATCAAGTTCGCTAAAATATGTACTCTCGTCCCAGTACGACTTCCTTTCAAATGCTACAGGTTCCAGCACCGATTCATCCGATTCCGCCTCAACTTCCGCATCAACCGATACAAGCTCTGACACCTAGTTGCTGAGAAAATAAAGGGGCTGACAGGGGATGAAGTTTTCCGGTATAACGAGAAAACTCGACAGTTCCGGCAGAGTGATTTTACCGATTGGCCTGCGACGCAGGTGTGGTCTGGAATCTGCCGATTATCTAGAATTCGCCGTTGAGGGCGATACAATCGTTCTCAGTAAATATCGGCCTGCCTGCATCTTCTGCGGGACCACCGACAATGTAACGAAATATGTCGGCAAATACCTGTGCAAAGACTGTCTGCTTTCTTTTCACCGGGGAAATTAGGCCGGATCGAATCAGAACTAATTTCCCCGACATACGACAGGCGGACCCGGACAAGGAAACCGGGTCTTTTTTTGTTGCCTGAGTACGTTTCAGGATAGTCTGTCTAATTAGGAATAAAGCGAAAATAAAAGTAACTTTCCGAATAGTAAAAAATTTTTATCGCGTTTGTCGCCAATAAAAAAGGACATATAGAGAATTAAGCCGAAAAATATCCTATCTGGCAATTTTCTAAAAATAGCAATCTGGAAACCAATTTTAACATGCGGAATAACCGTTGGCTATTAACGGCAGCGGCAATTTTCGCGGCGGGCGAAAAAAAATTCTGCGTGGATGCGCCCGTCAGGCAAGATTTTTTGGGGAGGCGAAACAGGATATGATCGAAATTCGCTGGCACGGACGGGGTGGCCAAGGAGCCTTTACCGCCGCCCGGCTGCTGGGACTTGCAGCCTCGGTTTACGAGGGTAAGCAGGCTCAGGCTTTTCCTTCCTTCGGCCCCGAGCGAAGAGGGGCCCCGGTTCTGGCTTTCACCAGAATCGACGACCGGAAAATTCTTGACCGCAGTGAAGTTGAAAACTGCAGCTACGCGGTGGTACTGGATGAGACGCTCCTGGGTCCGAATGTGGAAAGCGGCCTGTTGCCAGGGAGCACAATCATCGTCAACAGTGCCCACAGCCTCACGCCCCGCGGCGATTACAAGATTGTGACCATCGACGCCACGAGTCTGGCGCTGGCGGTACTGGGCAAACCGATAACCAACATTCCGATGCTGGGAGCCCTTGTCGCGGCATCCTCCCTGATCACACTCGATTCGGCGTTCAAGGCCATCGATGATCAGATGCAGCCTGCCCTCAGGGCCAAGAGCAAACAGCTGCTGCAACAAGCTTACGATGCAGTCAGGGGGGCCGAATAACCATGGAAAGACCGATTCCGAAAGAATACAAGCGACCAGATAAAATCGCCGACTATCCCATCGGGCCGAACTTTACCTCCGGCAATCTCATCGACGTTGCCGCCGGCATGAGGACCTTCCGTCCGGTGATCGACACCGAAAAGTGCGTGCACTGTCTGCGCTGTTTCCTGCTCTGCCCGGACGGGGCCATCGACAAGTCCGGTACTGAGCTTGAGATTGACTTCAACTATTGCAAGGGCTGCGGCATCTGTGCCCACGAGTGCAAAGTCAAAGCTGTGCGGATGGAAAAGGAGGGTGACGGACAATGACAACAAAACAGTTTGTGTCCGGCGACGAGGCTGTGGCATTAGGCGTCCGGCTCGTCCGACCGCACGTCATCGCGGCTTATCCCATCACCCCGCAGACCATCGTGGTCGAGAGGCTCTCCGACTTTGTCGAGGAAGGCTCGCTGAATTCACAGTACCTGCATGTCGAGTCAGAGCACAGCGCCATGGCCGCGTCGATCGGCGCCAGCGCAGTCGGCGCCCGTACCTTCACCGCCACCTCGTCCCAGGGGCTGCTGTATATGGCCGAATGCCTTCACTATGCCAGCGGATCACGCCTCCCCATCGTTATGATGAACGCCAACCGGGCCATCGCCACACCGTGGAACATCTTCGGTGACCAGACGGACTCGATGTCCCAGCTCAGCGTGGGCTGGATTCAGCTTTACGCCGAAGACGCCCAGGAAGCCCTGGACATGGTTATCCAGGCTTACAAAATTGCCGAAGACCCTGAGGTCCTTACCCCGGTAATGGTCAATCTCGACGGTTTTGTCCTGACCCATACCTACGAGCTCGTCGAAATACCAGCCGAGAAAGACGTCGAAAGGTTCCTGCCCCCGTTTTGCACCAGCAACAAGATGGATTTCGACGACCCGAAAAGCTTGTGTATAACCGGCGGCTCGGATTGGTATACCGAGTTCCGTTACCAGCAGCATCAGGCCATCGGTCTGGCGGCCGCCAAAATCCGTCAGGTCGATCAGGACTTCGCCGACATTTTTGGCCGCAAACACGGCGGTATGGTGGAAGCCTATCGCTGTGAGGATGCTGAGGTGATTTTGGTTACCCTCGGCAGTGTCTGCGGAACAACCCGGCTGGTTGTCGACAAAATGCGTTCAGCCGGTCAGCGGGTCGGCCTCTTGAAACTGCGCTGCATCCGGCCGTTTCCCCACCAGGAGATCCGCCAGATCTGCGGCCAGGCCAAAGCGATCGGCGTGCTGGAAAAAGACATTGACTTCGGCTGCGAGGGAGCCGTCTTTTCTGACGTCAATTCAGCCTTCAGCCGTCTGCCGGCCGGACCGGAAACCCTGAATTTCATCGCCGGCCTGGGTGGACGCAGCATCGCCAAAGAGGATATTGAGGGAATGTTTTCAGCGCTATTGTCGGCTGAACGGGGCCAGACCAAGGACCCCGTCCGGTTCGTGCAGTTAAGGAGTGAGTGATATGGCATTGAACGCCAAAACCATGACCAACACCGAGTACTTTTACGGTCACAAGGCCTGCGGCGGCTGCGGCGGAAGCCTCGCCATAAGGCTTGCCCTGAAGGTGCTGGGACCGCGTACTTATTCCGCCGTTCCCCCCAACTGCATGGCGACGGTGGGCTTCATCTTTCCCCATATGACCTTTTTCACCAACGCGATGATCACCCCGTTCGCCGCCACCGGCGCGGTTCTGTCCGGCATCGAAGCCGGAGCCCGGGCGCTGGGGATCAAAGATTTCTCCGCCGTTGGTTTTGCCGGCGACGGCGGCACCGCCGACATCGGCATTCAGGCCCTGTCCGGGGCCATCGACCGGGGCGACCGGATTATCTATATCTGCTACGACAACGAAGCCTACATGAACACCGGCATCCAAAAAAGCGGCCTGACTCCTTACGGAACCAAAACAACCACTTCGCCTGCCGGTGTGAATAAACCGGGCTCGACCCGTCCGAAGAAAAACATGTTCGAGATCGTGGCGGCCCATGGCATCGAATATGCCGCCACAGCCAGCATGGGTTACCCCGAGGACTACATCCGCAAGCTGGAAAAAGCCAAAGCGGCGCAGGGAACCTCTTATATCCATATTCTGGCGCCCTGTCCCACCGGCTGGGGCTACGACTCCGCTTTGAGCGTCGCCATCGGCAAGGAAGCCGTGGACTGTGGACTGTGGTACCTCGCCGAATACGAAAACGACGGTTTCGTATTGAATAAGAATCCCGGCGAGTTTCTGCCTGTAAACGAATACCTCGGCAAACAAAGTCGTTTTTCCCACCTGACGGACGAAGATTTTGCAACAATCACGACCATGCGTGACACGAAATGGGCCAAAATCCGCCGGGACTGGAAACCCGTAGGAAAAGCAAGTCAGTAGCAAGACCTGCTTTGCCGCGGTGAACAGCTGATGACAGGAGGCATACGCAGATTGTATAGGCCTTCCCGCAGTGCGGGAGAAAAAAAGGGGGGGGAAGAGTGGATTTTATTCAGATTCATCCTGATGATCAAGTAGCGGTATCCACCAGAGCGCTGCAAAAAGGGGAGGTGATAACCGTATCGGCCGGCGCCATCACCGTTCTAGAGGATATCCCCGCGTGTCACAAAATAGCCGTCACGCCGATCAAAAAGGGAACCCAGGTCCTGAAATACGGTTGCCCCTTTGGTGTCGCCACCGAAGATATCGCCATCGGGCGCTGGGTCCATACCCATAACGTAAAATCGACCCTCGAAGGCACCATGACCTACAGCTATCGGCCCCAAGCCACTCAGACGACGCCCGGTAACAAGGCTTCAGGCAAACAGTTCCAGGGTTATCTGCGCAAAGACGGCCAAGCGGGAATACGCAACTATGTTTTTGTCATCCCCTCGGTTTCTTGCGCCAACGGTCCGGCCAGGGCGATCACCGACCAGGCCAACAAACTTTTTCCTGTTTCCGACAACTTCGACGGCTTCATCGTTCTGCCGCACGCCTATGGCTGCAGCCAATCCGGCGAGGATCTGCTAAACCTACAGAAGATCCTGACCGGCGTGGCCCGCAGTCCAAATGCCGGCGGGGTGCTGTTCGTCAGCCTCGGCTGCGAGGTCAACGCCGTCCCCACCTTCCGGCCGCTGCTCGCTGACGCTGATCCGCAGGCCATCAAGTATCTCATCATGCAAGAGGAAACCGATGAAATCCAGGCCGGCCTGGACCTGTGCCGCGAGCTTCACGGCTACGCCGCAGGTTTTAGCCGCCAGCCGCTCCCGCTGTCCAAGCTGGTGCTGGGCCTCAACTGCGGCGGCTCGGACGGCCTGTCCGGGATCACCGCCAACCCGCTGGTGGGCGACATGAGTGACCTGGCCATCCCTGACGGGGCCAGTGTGGTTATGACCGAGGTGCCGGAAATGTTCGGGGCGGAGCAGTTTCTCATGAACCGGGCCCAGGACAGGGCGGTTTACGACTCCATCGTGGATCTCATCAACAACTATAAACTCTATTTCGAAAGCCACGGTGAAACGGCGCACGGCAACCTCACCCAGGGTAATCAGGCGGGCGGCCTGACGACGCTGGAAGAAAAATCCCTGGGCTGCATTCAAAAAGGCGGCGTCTCACCGGTGACGGACGTGCTGCTTTCCGGCGAGCACCTGCGTCGTCCTGGTCTTGTTCTCCTCAGCGGTCCGGGCAATGACTTCATCGGAATCACGTCCCAGATCGCCGCAGGCTGCAACCTGATTGTATTCACCACCGGCCGCGGCACCCCGGGCGGTTTTGCCGCCCCAACCTTCCGGATCTCTTCCAACACCGCCCTGTACGAGCAGAAGAAACACTGGATCGATTTCAACGCCGGCGGACTGCTGTCCGGGGAAGACCGCCAGAAGCTGGCCGCCGTTCTCTACGAGCGGATCCTCGATACCGCCAACGGCACCTACCGTACCCGTAACGAAGTGAACAAATACTATGAGATCGGCATTTCCAAGCAAGGCATTACGCTGTAATATACGCACCTTATATATTGTAAAATCACACTTTAACCTGCCTTGACGGCAAGCATGACCAAGTAAAATCACCAATCTCTTATTTGACAAAGTTCCCAGGGTTTCTACCCCAAAGCCGGTATCAACCGGCTACGAACTGTTCAGTGGTTTGGTTCTGACTTGGCAAAGTGTCTGATTAGCAATAAAACGGAGGGGTGTTACTGTGACCTATGAGGAAATGGAAAAGCAGGTAATGGGCAAAGTCAACCTGCGATTGCTCCCGTATTTGATCTTCGTCTATTTCGTCTGTTATCTCGACCGGGTAAACGTAGGGTTTGCCGCCTTGACAATGAACAAAGACCTGGGCTTTACGGCCACCATGTATGGCTGGGGCGCCGGCATCTTTTTCCTAGCCTATTTTATGTTTGAAGTACCCAGCAACATTCTGTTGGAAAAATTCGGCGCCAGGCGTTGGATCGCCCGGATTATGGTGAGTTGGGGACTGGTATCCACCCTGATGTTTATGGTGCAGGGGGTTACCAGTTTTCTCGCCTGCCGCTTCCTGCTCGGGGTTGCGGAAGCCGGCTTCTTCCCGGGAATCATCTTCTATTTCACCAATTGGTATCCGGCCCATCACCGGGCCAAAGTCGTATCCAGATTCATGATCGCGACGCCTTTCGCCTCGATGATCGGGTCGCCGCTTTCGGCCTGGATTCTTGGGCTGGATGGCTGGATGGGGCTGGCGGGCTGGAAATGGCTCTTCATCCTCGAAGGATTTCCGGCGGTAATCTGTGGCGTTATCACCTTTTATTATCTGACCGACCGGCCGCGGGACGCCAAATGGCTCCAACCCGAGGAGCGGGAATGGCTGCAGACCCGGCTTGATCAGGAACGGGCCAAAGTGGAATCGGTCCGCAAGTACAAACTCAAGGATGCGCTGCTCAGCGGCCACGTCTTCGTGCTGGCTCTGATCTATCTGAGCACCCAGATTACCACCTATGGCTTCAATATGTGGATACCGCAGATTGTTAAGAATTTTGGCGGCTTCAGCAACCTTGAAGTCGGGTTCATCGCCGCGATTCCCTTTCTCTGCGCCGGCATCGGGATGGTTATCTGGGGCTACAGCTCTGACCGGAACATGGAGCGCAAGTGGCACCTGATCGTAGCCATGACTCTGGCCGGCTCCGGCTTGATCGCCAGCTCCTTCTTCCCCAACAGTCCGATGGCCGCGATCATCTGCATGTCGTTCAGCGCCATCGGCATCTGGTCCCTGCTGGGAGTCTTCTGGACGCTGCCGCCGATGTTTCTCACCGGCGCCGCGGCCGCCGGCGGTATCGCCCTGGTCAATTCCGTCGGCAACTTGGGCGGCTTCTTCGGGCCTTTCGCCATGGGCTGGTTGAAAGACGCCACCGGAAGCTTTTCCGCCGGACTTGTCGCCATCGGCAGCGCTATCATCGTCGGCGCTTTCCTGGCCTATCTCCTGACCTCCAGTCTCCAGAAAACCGAGAAGGTTCCCGCTGCCAAGACCCAGGCTCCCGGCTAAAGGGGCCAGCGTCTTCACACAGCAGTAAAGAATGCAGCCAGCAAAGCCTGTCAAGGCTTTGCTGGCTGCATTCATATAACCGGAGTTTTTCCTCTGCGGTATCCTTCGTCCTGACCCTAATCAGGATCGATTTCCTCTAAGCGCACCTTCGTCCGGTACTTGAGCGGAAAGGAAGAGGCCACATCAAAATAAGCATCGACATAACTATGACCGCTAACAAAGTTTTCCGTTTCTGCACCGTCGATAAATACCCGGTAGGTTGGCATGAAGCATCACCTCCCGATTAGTGTGAGATGGTTGAAGGATGATTTATCCCAGGTATTTTTTGGTCTGCCGCTCACAGACCAAAAAATTACCACCGGACTGTCGGAATACATCGTCGCTGAGCGATCAATACTGGATATAGGCAAATGAGAGGAGGACCCGTATTGCTGCAATCAACCCGCCGCCGATTCGTTACGCCCGAAACCAAGCTGTGTCCACGATGTGGCGGCCCGGCGGCCAAACAACCCGGAACCCACTCCAGCATCCAGCACTGGTGCTGCAAGTGCCGGTCATGGTCGTGAAGTCTACTGTCGTTTTACCTGTTCCGATACAGAACCCATAGGCGAAGAATGACCTGTTGCCGGTCGAAACGCCGCCCCGCGATAATTTTGGACTGCAGCGGGTATACTGATAGCAGCCTGCAGACGAAAGGGGAAGCGTGATGACAAAGGATTATGCAGACAACGGCGTGACGATCAATCCGGCCAACCCGTTGTACCATGATAGCGTGGAAATCGTCTATGAGGGTCTGTTGTCAGGCAGCGGCGCCAGCGAAGTTTTCGCCCACGTCGGCTTTGATCTGGATTGGAAAGCCGTTCAGGACTATCGGATGGAGAAAACCGGTCATGGTTTTACAACCACCGTTTTTCTTCCTGAAGATGCGACTATCCTTAATATCTGTTTCCGGGATCCGGTTGGCAACTGGGATAATAACTCCGGGTCGAATTATACATTTACTATGGAAGCGAAACACTCACCCGTCAATCCGAATTACTCCTTTCTTACCGAGACTGGGGAGGATCTGACCAAGCTGCTTACAGGCGATTTCAGCTAAGCTCTGACGTTGGGATCACGGAACCGGGATTTTTCCTGGTTCCTTTTTCATTTCCCCCGCTATTAGCCGACCCGATCAGCAGGATAAAGCGGGGTGTTAAAAATTTGGGATTGACATCGGTTTACAAATAATGGAAAATCAACTTGAGTGGAGAGGAGGTCTTATGAAATGTCCAGGGAAATCAGCTGTAACGAATACGCCGGGAAAGTCCTCGACATGATCGAAAAAGGAGCCTTCCTGACAACAGCAACCGACAATAAAACGAACACCATGACCATCGGCTGGGGTAGCGTCGGCGTCATCTGGGGAAAACCGATATTTACCGTTTTGGTGAGGCAGTCCCGCTTTACCCGCGATTTAATCGAGGAAAGCGGCGAGTTTACTGTCAGCATACCTTTTGGCGACATGAGGGAGGCTCTGAATTTCTGTGGCTCAAAATCGGGCCGTGATTTTAACAAATTCAACGCCGCCGGCTTGGTCCTGGAGCCGGGAAAAAAGGTCGCGACACCGGTGATAGCCGGCTGCAACCTCCATTATGAGTGCAAGATCGTCTACAAACAACCCATGATCCCGACGGCCCTCGACCGAGGCTACCAAAACAGGTGTTACAAAAAAGGGGACTATCACACCATGTACTTTGGCGAAATCATCGCCGCCTATGTCACCGAATGATCTGCGAGCAATCTTCCGGCTGACCGGCGTGCGACGCCGCTCAGCGGCATGAAAGCTGATAGCAAGGGGCAAAATACCCCTTGGAGGTGTCTAACGATGAAAAAAACAGCCAGCGAATCCTTCGGGTCGGAATACTGCATGAGCGCAGGCGATAACGCCGCTTCCAGAAAGCAAATCAACGCTTCCATCGTCTCCAAAGCCACCGCCAATGAACACTCCTTCCGGGAGGCCGTCATGGCCGGCCTGGAGGAAAATAGCGGCGAAAAAGCAAAGAACGGCTACAGCGCCCCACCGGCCGTGCCGCCCAAGTCCTGAGCAAAGAAATTCCACAGCCAATTGGCTGTGGAATTTCTTTTATTGCCGGCGCATTGCCAAATGCAATGTGGTTTTTTTGTCGAACAAGGGAATATATTGTCAGACAACGAATAGATAGATTGATAGCTTTTTTTCGGATAAACTCAAGTTTTCTGCGTATTTGCATCATAAAAATTAACGGAGGGATCGCGTATGACTGAGATGTTTTGTTTTCAGTGTGAACAGACTGCCGGAGGCAAAGGTTGCACCAAGAGCGGGGTCTGCGGCAAAAAGCCCGAAGTGGCCAACAAGCAGGACGAACTCACCGGCGCTCTCATCGGCCTGGCTCGGGCCGCAGCCGCCAAGACTCCCGGCAAAACCGCCGATCAGATCATGATGCAGGGGCTGTTCGCCACCATCACCAACGTCAACTTCGACCCGGCCCGCATCAATGAACTCACCCAAGCGGTGCGTGCTGAAAAAGACAAACTTGACGGCGCCGCAAAAGATTTCCCGGCCGCCGAGCTGTGGGCCGGCAATGAAGATATCGTTTCGCTCCGCTCAACCTTGCTTCTCGGCCTGCGCGGCATGGCGGCCTATGCCTGGCACGCCTGCATCCTGGGCAAGGAAAACGCTGAGGTTACCGGCTGGTTCTACAAAGGCATGCGCGCTCTCGGCGAGGATCACAGCGCCGAGGAATGGCTCGGCCTGCTGATGGAATTCGGCCAGGCCAACCTCAAATGCATGGCTCTGCTGGACGAAGCCAACACTTCCGCCTACGGTCATCCTGTACCTACCACGGTGCCCATGACGGTCGAAAAAGGCCCCTTTATTGTCATCACCGGCCACGACCTTCACGATTTGAAACAATTATTGGAGCAGACCGAAGGCAAAGGCGTCAATATCTACACTCATGGCGAAATGCTGCCGGCCCACGGCTATCCTGAACTAAAAAAATATCCCCAGCTCAAAGGCAACTTCGGCACCGCCTGGCAGAACCAGCAAAAAGAATTTGACAATATTCCCGGCCCGGTCTTCTTCACCACCAACTGCCTGATGCCCCCGCGGCCAACCTACGCCGACCGTGTTTTCACCACCGACGTCGTCGGTTACCCGGAACTCAAGCACATCGCCGCAATCAACGGCAAAAAGGACTTCACGCCGGTCATCAATAAAGCCCTCGCCCTCGGCGGCTACAGCGGGGACCAGAAGTTTACAGGAATCAACGGCGGCAGCCAGCTCACCACCGGTTTCGCCCGCAACACCGTTATGAGCGTCGCCGGCACCGTCATCGATGCCGTCAAAGCCGGTGCCATCAAACACTTCTTCCTGGTCGGCGGCTGCGATGGCGCCAGACCGGGCCGCAACTATTACACCCGATTTGTCGAACAGACCCCGCAAAATACTGTCGTGCTTACCCTGGCCTGCGGCAAATATCGTTTCAACGACCTGAACCTCGGCGAGATAGGGGGTATCCCCCGGCTCCTCGACATGGGCCAGTGCAACGATGCTTACTCGGCCATCCAAGTGGCCGTGGCCCTGGCTGGCGCCTTCAACTGCGGCGTCAACGAGCTGCCGCTCACCCTGGTGCTCTCCTGGTACGAACAAAAGGCGGTATGCATCCTGTTGACCCTCCTGGCGCTGGGCATCAAAGACATCTACATCGGGCCGTCGCTGCCGGCCTTCCTTTCCGGCAATGTCCTGGGAATCCTTGTGGAGAAATTCAACCTCCATCCGATTACCACCCCGGAAGAGGACCTGAAGTCCATCCTCGGCTGACCAGCCGTTGTACGGCAAAATTGGGCATAGAAAAGAAGCCGGTCTGAATAGACCGGCTTCTTGACATTTCTACGTAAACGGCCTGTTAAGCAAGGCTTGGTTTAACCCAAAAATAATCCCCCCTTAACACAAGTTCACTGCTGATATGCCATGCTGTAAAGGAAATCAGTCAACCGACAAGGGGAGGACCGGCGATGAAATACTTACGAAACCTCAGCGTTATTCTTGGAATAGGGATCACCCTATTTGCTTTACTGCTGACAGGCTGCTCAAGTTCGCAAAATACCGCCAAACAAACCGCTGACCTGAAAATGTTGCGGGTGGGAGCCATTCCGTCGGAGGACGGGCAAAAAACCAGAGAACTTTATAAGCCCCTCATGCTGTATTTGGAGAAAAAAACCGGACTGCCGGTCGACCTTTTTGTAGCCACCGATTATGCCGGCGTCATCGAAGCGATGCGGGCCGGTAAATTGGACATTGCCTATTTTGGCCCTTTTTCCTATATCCTGGCTGCCGACAAATCAGGTGCAGAAGCTTTTGTAGTCGAAAATCGCAAAATTGGGGGAGTGTCGTACAAAAGCCTTGTTATCACCTATCCTGGCAGCGGCATTGACAAACTGGAAGATGTCCGGGGCCGCACTTATGCTTTCGTCGACCCTGCGTCAACATCAGGCAACCTGATCCCGCGTTCCTTCTACCGCAAATTCAACATTGATCCTGACAAAGACTTCAAAAGCGTAGTCTATGCCGGCGGGCATGACGCCGCGCTGCTGGCGGTGAAGAATCATAAAGTGGACGCTGCATCGATGGATGATATCACCCACAACCGGATGAAAGATCAGGGCCTCGTTATCGATCAGGATATCAAGATCCTCTATCAGTCTGACCCTATCCCCGGGTCTCCTTGGGCCTGGCGAAAAGGCTTGCCGGAAGAACTTAAAACCAGGATAAAAGCCGCATTTTTGAATGTGGACAAGGAAGATCCCGAAGGCCTGAAGGCATACGGAGGCTCCGTAGGCAGTTATAAAGAAACCGGCGACTCAGCCTACGACGTCATCCGGGAAACGGCGAAGATTCTCAATCTCGATCTGAGCAAAAAGTAAGAGACTGTGCCCAGCCTTCCGGCAGACAAAAACCTTCGCCTGCAGCGAAGGTTTTTGCTTTAGCTGACCTTGCAGACAGATCAGGAAGATCCTAATCCGTCAGACAATAAAATATCTGGACAATGTCGCCCCGCACCAGGCAGTCAAAACCGAAATTGATCGTTTGTCCTTCGATAAAATAGGTTCCCCGGTCTTGAAGACGCCCCTTTACGAATACCTGGAATATGCCGGCGGCATCGTATTCCGCCCGAATTTCGCTGGTCCGGCCCTCAATCCGTGCTGTCTGTTCAACGATTTTCATCTTCAAATCCCCCCGCGTAGTGTTCCTGATTTATCTTGCGGCCATTCTGCCAAACCTACATGAATACAATCCCTATCAGTAGAATCGAATTTATACGTAAGAATATTCTCCATCATCCTTGCCGCCACCTCCGTCAATATTGCCGTCAGCTTATTTTTGTCACAGGGTCAGGCTCAGATGGGGGATAGGCAGCAAATCCCCGGGGCTTTCTGACCAGATCTTACTATTTTTTTCGTCTGAATAGCGATTCGCTTTCTTTTCGCAAAACCCTCCCATAAGCTGTTATATTTAATCTGTGATAGCCTCTGGAAACATTAGAAGGCTAATAAACAGGAGACGATAAGTAAACCAGAAGTTCATTCTAACTAAAAATTGACAAAATGCAGAAATCATCTTAAAATTAACACAGGAATTCCGGCATTCCAAGAAAAACAACAGGTAGGTTATCATGATAATTCCGCCAGAAGACCAGGAGCTAAATAAGTTAATCGACAAAAATTCCGAAGTGCTTTATACCCAAATCGTCGAAAGGATTCGCATGTGGATCCTCAAAGGCTATTTGAAGGAAGGGGACACGCTTCCCTCAGAGCGCGAATTGGCCC
>JARLHY010000199.1 GCA_031292015.1 Negativicutes bacterium
AAACCGGCTACCGCAGCCAAGAAACCGGCAAGTAAGAAAAGCGGAGGTAAAAGTGTCTAGTGTGGTAATCATCGGCGCCGGACTGGCAGGCAGCGAAGCCGCCTGGCAAGCCGCCCAGGCCGGAGTCGACGTAAAACTCTACGAAATGCGGCCGGAAGTCATGACTCCGGCCCATCATAGCGGACAGTTTGCCGAACTTGTCTGCAGCAACTCCCTGCGGGCCGCAGCCTTGGAAAACGCGCCCGGACTGCTGAAAGAGGAGCTTCGCCGCCTGAATTCCCTGATCATGCAGGCGGCCGATGGCTGTAAAGTTCCGGCCGGCGGGGCCCTGGCGGTGGACCGCCACAGTTTCAGCGAAAAAATCACCCGCACCCTGTCCCACCACCCGCGCATCACCGTCATTTCCCGCGAAGTGACCGCCATTCCGGCCGAAACGCCGCTGATCATCGCCAGCGGGCCGTTGACTTCGCCAGGCCTGGCATCAGCCATCAGCGCAATGACCGGTCAGGAATATCTGTATTTTTACGACGCAGCCGCGCCTATCGTCAGCGGCGATTCCCTCGACATGACCAAGATCTACCGCGCCTCCCGCTACGGCAAGGGTGACGACGACTACCTCAACTGCCCCATGACCAAAGACGAATACGAACGGTTCTGGCAGGCTCTCACCACCGCTGAAACGGCTCCTGTCAAAGAATTTGAAAAAACCGTATTCTTTGAAGGATGCATGCCTGTGGAGGAAATGGCCTCCCGCGGCATCGATACCTTGCGCTTCGGTCCTCTGAAGCCGGTGGGGCTGGCCCATCCCGTGACCGGCGAAGTCCCCTACGCCGTGGTGCAGCTGCGCCAGGACAACGCCGCCGCCACCCTGTATAATCTGGTCGGCTTCCAGACACATCTGAAGTGGCCGGAGCAGGAGAGGGTTCTGCGGCTGATTCCCGGCCTTGAGAATGCCTCGTTCGCCCGTTTTGGCGTGATGCACCGCAATACCTTCATCAATTCGCCCCGGTTGTTATTGCCGACACTGCAGCTTCGCGACAATCCAGGCATCCTGTTCGCCGGGCAGATCACCGGAGTGGAAGGCTACATCGAATCCGCGGCCGCCGGCCTTGTGGCCGGACTGAACGCCGCCCGCCTGGCGCTGGGCCGGGAGCCTCTTACTTTTCCAGACGAAACCGCTCATGGCTCCCTGTGCCGCTATGTGACCCAGGCCGACCCCGGTCATTTCCAGCCCATGAACATCACATTCGGTCTCCTGCCACCCCTGGGAACCAAGGTAAGAGACCGTAAACAACGCAACAGAGCCCTTGCCGACAGGGCTTTGCGGGAACTCCAAAAATTTAGTGAAAAGTTTGACAATATTCTTGCATAAATTGAACTTGTATGCTAGTATAAATTAGTAATTTGCCTGAATAAAATTTCGACATAAAGCGTGGTTACATGGACACGGCGATCAAGCATCTGGAAGAATTTATTCTATATCTACGGATCGAAAAAAACGCCTCCCCGCACACTGTCAATAACTACCGGGCAGATATCGAACGTTTTTTCGTATTTGCCAGTGAGCAAAGTGTCGGTGAGGTGCTTTTTGCTAATGTAACCCCTCTGCTGATCAGAGCATACTTGGCACGCCTCAAAGAAGAGGATTACGCACGGCGCACTATTGCGCGTAGAATCGCCGCGTTGCGATCCTTTTTTCGCTTTCTCTGCCGGGAATCGGTTTTGCTCACAAACCCGTTCAAAGCCGTCCATACACCCAAACTCGAAAAAAGGCTGCCTGTTTTCCTTGATCCCCACGAAATCACCGATCTTCTCAGCCTGCCGGCAGGCGACACGCTGGGCCTCCGGGACGGCGCGCTGCTTGAGCTGCTCTACGCCACAGGCGTCAGGGTCAGCGAACTCGCCGGCCTCGCCGTCAGAGATGTCGACCTTGACAGCGGCTACGCGCTGGTATACGGCAAAGGCTCAAAAGAACGGGTCGTGCCGGTGGGGCGAAAAGCCCTGACTGCAATCAAAGACTATCTGGCAGGCTCCCGGCCGCAGCTTTGCGCCAACAGCTCCGCCCCGCGCCATGACACTCTTTTTGTCAATAAGTCCGGCGGCCCTTTAACCGATCGCAGCATTCGCCGGATTTTGAACAAATACGTTGACCGGCTGGCGATTACCAAAAATGTCAGCCCCCATACCATCCGCCACAGTTTTGCCACTCATCTTCTCAATAACGGCGCCGATTTACGCTCGGTACAGGAACTGTTGGGGCACGTCAACCTCTCGACCACCCAACTGTACACCCATGTAACCAAAGAACGGATGAAAGCCGTTTATCTGCAGGCTCACCCGCGGGCCTAGGAGGGTTCAACATGTTTCACGCCACAACCATCGTCGCCGTCCGGCACAACGGAAAAATCGCCATTGCCGGTGACGGCCAGGTAACCTTTGGCGGCAACACTGTCATGAAACACAACGCCAAAAAAGTCCGCCGCCTTTATCACGGCAAAGTCTTGGCCGGTTTCGCCGGTTCGGTGGCTGATGCCTTTACGCTTTTCTCTAAATTCGAGCAAAAACTGGATGAATTCAACGGCAACATGATGCGAGCCGCAGTGGAACTGGCCAAAGAATGGCGGCTCGACAGGGTCTTGCGCCGCCTTGAGGCGCTCCTCATTGTTACCGATGCCGAACATCTGTTGATCATATCAGGCAACGGGGAAGTCATCGAACCGGACGACGGCGTCACCGCCATCGGCTCCGGCGGTCCTTATGCCCTTGCGGCCGCCCGGGCCCTGATTGCCCATTCGTCTCTCAGCGCGGCCGAAATTGTCCGGGAGTCTCTGGAAATCGCCTCATCCATCTGTGTTTTCACTAATAACCATATAACAGTGGAGGAACTATAACTTGAAGGGGGGAGTATCTTGAGCGAAATGAAGCCCAGCCAGATTGTGGGCGAGCTCAACAAGTACATCGTCGGACAACATCAGGCGAAACGTTCTGTGGCGGTCGCGCTCAGAAACCGATGGCGCAGCAGGCAGTTGCCGGACGAGCTGAAAGATGAAATCATACCCAAGAATATATTGATGATCGGCCCCACCGGGGTGGGTAAAACTGAAATTGCCCGCCGGCTGGCCAAACTGGTGAATGCGCCGTTTATCAAGGTCGAAGCGACAAAATTTACCGAAGTTGGCTATGTCGGCCGCGACGTGGAATCCATGGTCCGCGACCTGGTCGAGACCGCCATCCGCATGGTCAAGCAGGATAAAATGGCCGAGGTTACCGACAAGGCCAGGTTTGTGGCCAACGAACGGATTTTGGATCATCTGCGGCCGGCTCCGCAAAAAGAACCGATTCGCAACCCATTCGAAATGCTTTTTGCCGGAGGGCTTGCCGCACCGCAGACCCCGCCGCCTCCGACCGACGAACCGGCCCATGACACCGAGCGGGAAGTACTGCGCCGGCGCCTCGCTGACGGAGAACTGGAAGAGGAGATCATTGAAATTCAGGTGGAAGACAACTCCCACCCGATGGTCGGTATGTTCGCCGGTTCAGGTATGGAGGAAATGGGCATTAATATCAACGACATGCTCGGCAGCATGCTTCCGAAAAAGCAGAAAAAACGCAAAGCCTCTGTGGCAGCCGCCCGTAAAATATTCATTCAGGAAGAAGCACAAAAACTGATCGATATGGACGAAGTAACGTCAGCTGCGGTCAGCCTTGCGGAAAACTCCGGTATCGTCTTCCTTGACGAGATCGATAAAATTGTCGCCCGCGGTCAATCCAGCGGTCCGGACGTTTCCCGAGAGGGGGTCCAGCGCGACATCCTGCCGATTGTCGAGGGTTCAACGGTGGTAACGAAATACGGCCCGGTGAAAACCGACCATGTGCTGTTCATCGCAGCAGGCGCCTTTCACACTTCGAAACCTTCCGATCTGATTCCTGAACTTCAGGGCCGCTTTCCGATCCGGGTCGAGCTGACCAGCCTGTCCAAGGACGATTTCCGCCAAATCCTTACCGAACCGGCCAACGCGCTGATCAAACAGTATACCGCGCTGCTCCAAACAGAAGGTATAACCCTGGATTTCAGCGAAGAAGCTATTGATGAACTGGCGGACATCGCCTGTACCGTCAACGCCCAGACCGAGAATATCGGCGCCCGCAGACTTCACACCATCTTAGAAAGACTACTGGAAGACATCGCCTTCGACGCTCCTGATTTGCCGGAAGATCATATCTCCATCACCCGCGACTACGTGAAACAGCGACTTGAAGCCATCGTTGTCAATCAAGATCTCAGTCACTTTATCCTATAGAATCAACAGTCAAAGGAAAGGTAGGTCGATTTATAGTGTTAACTTTGTTAGAACGTACCCGCAAAATAAATAAGCTGCTGCAAAAATCGGGCAAAGTCGGCTATGCAGAGATGTCAGCTGTACTCAGCCAGGTAATGAGCTCCAATGTGTATATTGTCAGCAAAGACGGCGTTTCCCTTGGCTATGCCCTGCTGGACGACTTCGAATGCGAAATTATGCTGGACCGGGTGTTGTCCCTGGGACATTTCCCTGAGCGCTATGTTGATTGGCTGGAGAGGATCCATGACACCTCGCCGAATCTGCGTCTGGAAGGCGGTCTGTGCGCCTTTCAGGACGCCACCGAATGCATCTTCCGCGACAAATTCACCACCATCATACCGATTCACGGCGGCGGCGACCGCCTCGGCACCCTGATTGTCGCCAAGTTTGAAGACGAGTTCACCGATGACGACCTGATCCTTGCGGAATACGGTGCTACCGTCGTCGGCATGGAAATCCTGCGTGACCGCAGTGAAAAGATCGAGGAAGAAGCCCGCAAAAAAGCCACCGTCCAGGTTGCTCTCGGCACGCTGTCCTATTCGGAGCTTGAGGCCGTCATGCACATTCTCAGCGAACTCGAAGGCAACGAAGGACTTCTGGTGGCCAGCAAAATTGCCGACAGAGTCGGCATTACCCGTTCGGTCATCGTCAACGCCCTGCGAAAATTTGAAAGCGCCGGGGTCATCGAATCCAAATCCCTGGGAATGAAAGGCACCTATATTAAAGTGCTGAACGAACGCCTGCTGGATGAATTAAAAAAATTGAAAAAGTAAGGAAAATGTAAAAAATAGGACTAAAGTCTGTTCTAGCCGACAGATAACTCCCGGAAAATCGTGATAGATCGACGCAACTAGGACTAACGTCCCACAATCACCCACCGAAAGATGGGTGATTTTCCATTTTTTATGTTGAATTTGGCTGTATTTAATACAAAATTTACGTTTCGTGTCGGGGAGTGTAAAAGGATTTTCTGGAATTACGTAGAATCAAGCATAAGATGTAGTAGAAAATGCCTGTTTTATCCATGAAAAAGGGGGCTATTTTGTGGTCAACTCAATTTTATCCACACCCCAGGAAACAGTCCTGGAAAACGCGCTGTCTGCCTCTGCGACGCGACACAAATTAATCAGCAACAATATAGCCAACGTCAACACTCCGGGCTTTAAGCGCAGTGACCTTGCTTTCGAGGACGTGCTGACCGAGACCATGAACCAGGGTCAGTCTCAACTCAGCCGCACCAATATCCGTCACCTTGCCGGACAGCCGACCGGTGCTTTCGGGCCGCAGGTCATCTCGGACCCCAACAGCTCCGTCCGCACCGACGGCAACAATGTCGACATCGACATCGAGATGGCGGGTCTGGCGAAAAACACCCTTTATTATCAATCCGTCGCCCAGACGCTGGGCAGTTACTTTTCCAATCTCCTCACCGCAATTAAAGGTCAATAACGAAAGGGGAATACAGCGATGAGTATGTTCGGCGGCATCGACGCGTCAGCTTCAGGTCTGACGGCTGAACGTCTGCGCATGGACGTCATCTCCAACAACATAGCCAATGTCAACACTACCCGCACTGCCGAGGGTGGTGCCTACCGCCGCCAAATGGTAGTGTTCCAGCCTCGTAGCGACGATTCATCCTTCACCCAGATCCTGTCCCATCAGATGGATGCAGGTAGCGGTGTCCGGGTCGTCGGTATTGTCAAAGATACCTCGCCCTTCAAAAAGGTGTACGACCCCAAACATCCCGATGCCAACAGCGAAGGCTATGTGGACATGCCCAACATCAACATTGTCTCCGAGATGGTGGATATGATTACCGCGACCAGGGCCTATGAAGCCAATGTCACCGCCGTAAACGCCGCCAAGGGCATGGCTGTAAAAGCCCTTGAAATCGGTAAGTAAGGAGAATAAGCGATGCGTATTGAACCGCTCAAGCTATTCCAGGCCGGTGAAACTAAACCGCTCCAGAGTGAAACCGACCTTGGGTCTTCCGGTAAAAGTTTTGCCAACGTTTTATCTGACGCCATAACAGACGTCAACAAACTGCAGAACGACGCCCAACAGGCCTCGATTAACCTGGCTACAGGCAAACTCAATGATGTTTCCGAGGTGGTAATAGCCACTGAAAAAGCGACCATCGCCTTGCAGCTTACAATGCAGGTAAGAAACAAAATCGTCGAAGCTTATCAGGAAGTAATGAGAATGCAAGTGTAAGCTGTTAACCCCCCCCTTAATTATCGTCGTTTAAAGAGGTGGAATCGATGGCCGAATGGCGGGAACAATTCAAACGCCTATGGCAAAATTTCAACAAGAGACAAAAATACATGATAGCAGGTTCCGCTGCACTGCTGTTCGTTGGAATCCTCGCCTGGAGTGTTTGGTGGGGCAGCCGCCCGGAGTATGTACCTTTGTTCACCAACATGGACGCAAAGGACGCCGGTGAAGTTGCGGCTAAGCTCAAAGAGTCTAAAATTCCTTACGAGATCGGCAACAATGGCACCTCAATCCTTGTTTCCTCCAAAGACGTCTATCGAGTCCGGCTCGAACTGGCCAGCCAGGGGCTGCCCCGCGGCAGCAAAGGATTTGAAATCTTTGACCAGAACAAGTTCGGCGCCACAGAATTTCAGAATAAAGTCAACTATCTGCAGGCCCTGCAGGGCGAACTGACCCGGACTATCGAACAGATGTCCGAGATCGAGAAAGCCCGCGTACATATTGTTTTGCCGGAAGACAGCCTATACAAGAAAAATGAAAAACCGGCCACCGCGTCGATCATGATCAAACTGCGGCCCTCGGCTCAGTTGTCCCGCGAACAGGTAAAAGGCATCGTCAACCTGGTCGCCCACAGCATCCAGGGACTTAAGCCGGAAAATGTCACCGTGGTGGATAACTTTGCCCGGGTGCTCAATGAGCAATCCGATTCGATGGGCTTGCCCAGCGCAGCCACCCTGACCCAAATCGAGCTTACCAAAAAAGTTCAGGACGACTTCCAGAAAAGCGCACAAAGCCTGCTGGAGCAGGTCCTTGGTCCCGGCAAAGCCGCGGTGCGGGTCAACGTGGAACTGAACTTTGATCAGCGTACCGTCGACCGCCAGATCTTTGAGCCTGTAATCGACGACAAGGGCATCGTCCGCAGCTCCCAGGACTCCTCCGAAAACTACAAAGGAACACCGCAGGCAGGTGGGGTTCCCGGCACCACCTCCAATATCCCAGGCTACGTAGCCGGTGGCAATACCCAGTCTACCTACGAAAAGAAAGAATCCACCCGCAATTATGAAATTAATGAAACCAAGGAAAAAACCGTGGTCACCCCGGGCTCGATCCGTCGGCTGACAGTCGCAGTCTTGGTTGACGGCAACGTTACCAAGGCCCAGCAGGATACCATCACCAAAACAATATCTTCCGCCCTTGGCTTCAATCAGCTTCGGGGCGACGTCGTATCCGTGGAAAGCATCCCCTTCAGCACCGACCTTGCCGACAAACAGCGCAAGGAAGAACTGGAGTTCGAACAGCAGCAGGCCCGCCTGCAGTACATGAAACTTGGGGCAGTGGCTATCGCCGTAATCGGTTTCTTCATCCTGTTGCGGAGCCTCATGCGCCGCCGCAAGGCCGAAGAAGACGAGGCCGACATGATGGAACTCACCCAGGCCATACAAGATCAACATTCTTCGGAAATAGCTGCATCCGAGACGTCCCAGCAGGATAGGGACCGCATGGCTCAGCGTGAAGCCATCGCCAAACTGGCCAAAGGAAAACCGGACGAAGTGGCGCAACTCATTAAAACCTGGTTGAGTGAAGAATAGTCGGAGGGAGGGTGAGTAAGTGGCAGTAACTACAAGTGAGCTGAATGGCAGACAAAAAGCCGCTGTACTACTCATCGCGCTCGGCCCCGATATAGCGGCCGCCATATTTAAACACCTGCGGGAAGACGAAATTGAAAAACTCACCCTGGAAATAGCCAACCAACGCAAAGTCACCCAGGAACAAAAGGACAAGGTCCTTATTGAATTCCACCAGATGGCCCTTGCCAAGGAATACATCTCCAGCGGCGGCATCGACTACGCCCGCGAAATCATCGAAAAAGCCTTGGGTGCCGAAAAGGCCGTCATGATCATCAACCGGCTGACCTCGAGCCTGCAGATCCGGCCCTTCGACTTCGCCCGCAAAACCGATCCCGGTCAGCTCTTGAACTTCATTCAGAATGAGCATCCCCAGACCATCGCCCTGATTATGGCTTATCTTCAGCCGGAGCAGTCGGCGGCGATTATCTCAGCCCTGCCGCCTGATCGCCAGGTTGATGTCGCCAAACGTATCGCCCTGATGGACCGGACCTCGCCGGACATTATCAAGGACGTGGAGCGGATTTTGGAACGCAAGCTTTCCTCCATGGTCACTCAGGATTTCACCGCCGCCGGCGGCGTCGATTCTGTGGTCGAGGTTCTCAATCGGGTCGACCGGACCACCGAGCGGACGATCATCGAAAACCTCGAAGTCCAAAATCCCGAACTTGCCGAAGAAATCAAGAAACGGATGTTTGTCTTTGAAGACATCGTGCTCCTGGACGACCGTTCCCTGCAGCTGGTACTGCGTGAAATCGACTCCAAGGACTTGTCGCTGGCCCTGAAAGCTTCCTCCAGCGAAGTGGCCGAAAAAATCTACAAAAACATGTCCAAACGCGCCGGTGAAATGCTGCGCGAGGAAATCCAGTACATGGGTCCTGTCAGGATCCGCGATGTCGAAGAAGCTCAGCAAAAAGTCGTCAATGTTATCCGTCGCCTGGAAGAGTCCGGTGAAATCATAGTTTCCCGCGGTAAAGGGGACGAGATCATTGTCTAATATTTTTAAGCTGATATCGGTCCGCAATACGCCGATCATCATAAAAGCTCCGGTCTATGCGCTGCCTGTGGAGCCGTCAGCCGAAGAACCGGCTGACAGCGAAGCCGCGGTGGCCGCGGCTCAGCTTCTTGACAGCGTGGGCACTGAGACTGTCGTGAATGCCCATAAAGAAGCCACAGCCATCATCGAAGCCGCTAAGAAGGAAGCCGCGGCCCTGATTGCCGCGGCGACCGAACAGGGAGACCATCTGAAACTGGATGCCTACGACCAAGGCTATCGTGAAGGCCACCAGGCCGGAATGGACCAGGCCCGCCAGGCAATAGAAGAGGCCACTGCGACCGCCGGACGAATCAAGGCCGAGGCCGACGTCGAGGCTGACGCAAGACTGCTGGCTTCGGAACGGCAGATGGTCGACATCGGTTTGGCTGTCGCCCGCAAAATACTGAACTATGAAATCGCGGAAAATTACGCCCTCATATTGCCTGTTATCACCGCCGCCCTGGATAAAGTCCGCGACCAGGACCAGATTACCGTCAGGGTCAGCCCGCAGAACCTCGATTTGGTAAATGAGGCCATGCCTGAGCTGCAATCCCGCCTTTCCCAGGAATCCTCCCTTACTGTCACAGGCGACAACGGTCTTAAAAACGGCGACTGCGTGGTTGAGACTGCTTTTGGGGTCATTGACGCCAGGCTCGACACCCAACTGGACGCCATCAAAACTTCCCTGAAGGAAGCATCCGATGAATAATTTTTCCGCCGACAAATATTTGCATTCTTTATCCGCCGCAGACCCTATCCAACAGGTAGGCAAAGTTACCCAGATCATCGGCCTGTTGATCGAGTCCCGCGGTCCCAAGGTAAATATCGGCGACTTATGTTATATAAAACAGCCTGACGGCGAGTCGGTCCTACCGGCCGAGGTTGTTGGTTTCAGGCAAAATCAGTCTCTCTTGATGCCACTGGGTGAGATGCATGGCATCGGCCCCGGCTGTGCGGTTGTTTCCGCCCGCCGGACCCTTAAGATTAAAGTTGGACCACAAATTCTCGGAAGAATCTTCGACGGCCTGGGCAATCCCATCGACGGAAAAGGGCCGATAACCGCTGAATGTGAATATCCGCTCCACGCCGCGCCGCCTTCACCCCTTACCCGTCAGCGTATCTTCGATAAAATCTCGGTAGGCGTCAGGGCTATCGACGGAACCCTGACTCTGGGACGAGGCCAACGGGTCGGCATCATGGCAGGCAGCGGCGTAGGAAAAAGCACTCTGCTGGGCATGATCGCCCGCAACACCGAAGCTGACATCAGTGTCATCGCCCTTATCGGCGAGCGCGGCCGCGAGGTTCGCGAATTCATCGAACGCGACCTGGGGGAGGAAGGCCTGAAACGATCGGTGGTGGTGGTCGCCACCTCGGATCAACCGGCGCTGCTCCGCCTCAAAGGGGCAATGACCGCTACCGCCATTGCCGAATACTTCCGCGACCAAGGCCTGAACGTCATGCTGATGATGGATTCCGTCACAAGGTTTGCCGCCGCTCAGCGTGAAATCGGCCTTACCGTCGGGGAGCCCCCGGCCACCCGCGGTTATACACCTTCCGTATTCGCTGTGCTGCCAAAACTTCTCGAACGCACCGGAGCCTCGGAAAACGGATCGATCACCGGTATTTATACCGTCCTGGTGGACGGCGACGACATGAACGAGCCGGTGGCCGACACCGTCCGCAGCATCCTTGACGGACATATCGTCTTATCGCGGCGGCTGGCCGAGCTGAACCACTACCCGGCTATCGATATCCTGGCAAGTGTCAGCAGACTTATGCTGGAAGTAGTGGAAAAAGACCACTGGAAGGCATCCCAGAAACTCCGTTCCCTTATGGCCACTTACAGCGAAGCCGAAGACCTCATCAACATCGGCGCTTACGTGGCTGGCAGCAATCCGGGCATCGACCGGTCAATTCAGATGATTACCCCGATCCGCGAGTTTCTCCGTCAGGAAATTTTCGAACAATCCGAATTTCCGCAGACCCGGCAAAGGCTTCTGACTCTGGGCACATAAGGTTGGTGAGGTGAAGAGACCATGCAGACCTTCCATTTCCGGCTTGACGCTCTGCTTAAATTCCGCCGCATGCAGGAAGAAGAAGCCCAGATTAAGCTGGCTCAGTCTACAGCGGCTTTTCTTCGGGAAAAAGAGCGGCTTGATTCTTTTCAGCAGAATCTAAGCCTTCACCTTGACACCATCAGAAACCAGCAAAAACAGCCTGTAACCGTTGCAACACTTAAGATGTTGCACGATTATCACGATAAAATAAAGAAGGATATTGTGGGCCAACAGCTCCTGGTTACAGAAGCCGCGACCCGCCGCCGGGAAGATTTGGCGGTGTTGGAACAAGCAATCAAAGCCCATAAACTGGTAAAAAAGCTGCGGGAAAAACGCTTTCTTCAGTATCAGACCGAAATGCTGCACGAAGAGCAGAAAAGTTTGGATGAACTGGGACTACAGGTTTTTGCCCGCCAGAAGTGAGGATATGCCGCTATGGATGGACTGCAGAAAATCATGGCCCGGATATCGACCATCGAACAACGCTTCGGCAGCATGACTGCACCTGGATCAGCGTCATTCGCCGATACCCTTGGACAGGCTCAGGATAAACAGAAATACCTGGCTGGCTCAGGATCTTCATCCGGGTCCGGCTCACATCGGGAAGTTGAAAACATCGTCCGCACCACCGCGGCCAAATACAATCTGGACCCGAAATTGGCCCTGGCGGTCGCCACCGCTGAATCCAGCCTTGAACCCGGGGCAGTTTCCCCGGCCGGGGCGGCAGGGGTCATGCAACTGATGCCTGAGACGGCCCAAAGCTTAGGCGTTCAGAACGTCTTCGATCCCAAGGAAAACGTAGACGGCGGCATCCGTTATCTTTGCCAGCTGCTCAATACCTTCGGTGGTGACGCCACCAAAGCTGTGGCTGCGTATAACGCCGGGCCGGAGGCCGTGAAACAGTACTGCGGCGTTCCCCCTTACGCCGAAACCAGGGAATATGTCGACAAAGTGATCAATTTAAGCCGCTGATTTAGCTATTGGCGCCACTTTTCCGGTAAAGGCAGGCCGATGAACATATGGCGAAATCGAAAGAACCATCCGCTTCGACTCCAACTCCAGCTGCAACAGCCAAAACCCCGCTTCAGCAGCCTCCGAAGAAAAAACGGCGGGTGTTATTGGTCATGTTCCTTGTTTTTATGCTGCTCATCCTGGCAGGAGCCGGCTTTGCGGCAGGCGTTTATTTCAAATATATCGACGGTCCCGGCCTGGCCAAACGCATGAAGCTGCACGATCTTCCGGTTGTCGGTCAGTATTTTCCAAAGCCGGAAACCAATTTTGAAACCGTCGACCTTGGAGACAACGCGGAGGAAACGCAGCCACCAGTTCCACCGGTCGCCGTAGTGCCGACCCCTCCGGCGGTACTTGGCCCCGCTCAGGCCGACATCGACAAAGAAAAGCTGGCCAAGGCCGCCAAGCTGGAAGAAGCCAAGCGGGTCTCCAAACTCGCCCGGCTTTACAACGGAATGAAACCCGACGAAGCCGTCCCTATACTGAATCAGCTTGATGACGATACCGTTATCGCGATATTGAACAAAATGGAAGACGACCAGGTGGCGAAGATCCTGGCCCAATTCGATCCTAAACGGGCCGCCCGCCTCACCCTGAATATACTGAAAGGCGGCAAAAATGGCTAGCCTTTGAGTATAGATGATCCCCCTGCGAAAGGAGGTGAAACAATGTATGGAGCTCTAATCCCGTGCACTCCTGACATCAAGTCCGCTGTTCCTGTCAAACGTCAGCTTGCCAAAACCGGTAATGACGCGAAATCCTCAGACGGAGGCGCCTTCGGCAGCGTTCTCGCCACAGCAGTCACAGCCAAGACAACAGACCCTCCAGCCAGCGCAAAAGACACTACGAGCCAATCAACCACCGCCAAGGACAGCAAAACTGACCCTGACGCCAAT
This sequence comes from Negativicutes bacterium, assembly GCA_031292015.1. The sequence goes on from JARLHY010000199.1 coordinate 13,180, forward strand.
ACTGCAAACACAGCCGCCATGCTGCAACAGGCCTCGCAGCTGCTGCCCCCGCCGTCAGGCGATCCTCAGCCTGCGACCACCGCGGATCAAACTCAGGCGAGTACTTCCATCGGTACTGTCACAGCGACCGGTTCCGCCGGTGGACAGGCCTCAACCCTTGCATCATCGGCTGCCCTGATGACCGCGGCCTTGCCTACCGCCGTCTCCACTAACCCGGTTGTCGACCCTCAGACCCTGGTCGCCGCAGCCTCGCTTACCCCGGTGGATTCCCAACCGGCAGCGACACCAACTCCGGCAACTTCGCTGTCAGGAACAGTAACAGCAGCGCCGCTTGCAGTCACACCAAACCTTGCTCCGGTGGTCCAGGCTTCAACACCGACACTGACAACTCTGCAAACCCAAGGCACACAGGTATCGACACAGACCACCGCTACACCAGTACTCGCAGCAACACAACCAGTCGTCACAGACCAGGCAGCCCAAGTAAAGCAGCAGCAGCCAATGCCGACACCTCAGACCACAGACGATTTGCAGGCCGCAGCAGCGCCGGCAGATAATCTTGCAGCAAACCAGACTACCCAGGCACCTGCTGTTAAAACCAACCTCACCCACGGTCAGGTTACTGTCACCGTAAACCCATCACCTGTTGTCCAGCCCCAGCCGGTGGTCGTCGCTCCGCAACCGGCAAGCGCAGCCCAGACAATCGTCACTGCTGCCCAGGATTCCAAGCCTGGCGACAATGCCGACACTCTGGCTGCCGGCAATCTGTTCAACACCGATACCACCGGCGACAAGTCGACCACCGCTTCTGACGCTATGCCCCAGTTCGCCGGCATCCTCGAACAACAGACCGCCAAAGTCAGCCAGCCGGTAGACCAGTCTTCCGACGTAGCACAGGCGGCCCGGCCCGATCCTAACAACATCGCCGGACAGATCGTGGAACAAGCCCGACTCATCACCAGAGCGCAAAACTCTGAGATGGTCATCAAGCTCAAACCCGAGCATCTTGGCGAACTGACCATGCGGATCGTTGTGGAAAACGGGACAGTAAGCGCCTCATTCCACTCCTCGAATTCGGACGTCAGGGCGGCCCTGGAATCTTCCCAGCTGCAGTTCAAACAGGACATGGCCGATCAGGGAATCAAAGTCAACCATGTCGGCATCTATGCCTCCCTGGACCAATTTTCCGACAACCAGCAGCGCAGCAACTCCCAGCAGCAGGCAGTAAAAATCGCGCCCCGTTCCCAAGACGGCCAGGAAGCCGCGGAAGCTGTGGAAGCAGTATCCTCATCAGCAGCTGCGAGTCTGACCGGAAACTCCGCGGTTGATTACCGAATCTAAACGAAAGGAGAGTGCACCTATGTCGAACCCAGTAACTGCAACCGCTAATACACCCACCAACCAGCCGGCAACTGTAACCAATCCTTCCTCGACCCTCGGCAAGGACGATTTTCTTAAACTGCTGGTAACCCAACTCCAGAACCAGGATCCGCTGCAACCGATGGACAACACCCAGTTCATTTCCCAGATGGCCCAGTTCTCCAGCCTGGAACAGATGCAAAATATGAACCAGTCGATGAACACCCTGCAGGCCACTACCATGATCGGGACAGCCGTATCCTGGAACGACGACAAGGGTAATCAGGTAGTCGGCGTAGTTAGCTCCGTATCCATCGCCAACGGCACCGTCAGCCTCCAGGTCACCAACTCCGCCGGCAGCTACACCATTGATCTCAGCAAGGTCACTGCCATCACCACGGTACCATCCAGCTCGAACAACTCGGCCAGCGCGTAAGGAGGCAAATCAATATGGCTGACAGTCGCATCTATTATCCACAGCAGAATATCCTGCCAGTCAACCGACCTGTCGCCCAATCGACGCAGCCATCCGTCAAGCCGGCCGGCTCCGGACAATCTTTCGATCAGATCCTGGACCAGCAACTGACCGGACTGAAGTTTTCCCAGCACGCCCTGCAGCGCCTGCAGAGCCGTAACATCCAGCTGAGCCAGACCGATCTCGACAAGCTCAGCGGCGCGGTCGACCAAGCGGCGCAAAAGGGGTCAAGCGACTCCCTGATCCTTATGAACAATCTTGCGCTGGTGGTAAGCGTCAAGAACCGGACAGTGATAACAGCCATTGATGGCGCGACAATGAAATCCAACGTCTTCACCAACATCGACAGTGCGGTTATCGTATAACGGGCTGGACCTCTCAAGGAAGCCCCGGCCGTTGAATGACAGATACGGCCGGCATTAGAAAGTACCGCACAAATAAAACGAATAGGGAGGTCATCGACTATGATGCGATCTCTGTCTTCCGGTGTGTCGGGCCTACAGGCCCAGCAGACCGCGATGGACGTCATCGGCAACAACATCGCCAACGTCAATACCGCAGGTTTTAAGACATCCCAGGTAAACTTCCAGGATATCCTCTATCAGACCATTCAGGGCGCCACGGCGCCTCAGGGCACCACCGGCGGCGTCAACCCGATGCAGGTCGGTCTTGGCACCAAAGTTGCCAGCATCGTCAGTGTATTCACTCCTGGCAGCCTGCAGTCCACCGGACTGAATACCGACCTGGCCATCAACAACGACGGCTTTTTCCAGGTCTCCAACGGCAACGACATGCTCTACACCCGCGCCGGGGCTTTCAACTTCGATGAAGTCGGCAATTTGGTCGACTCCGGCACCGGTTATCAGGTCATGGGCTGGCTGCGCAACCCGGTCACCGGGGACATCGACACCAACGCCCCTACCACAGCCATCACCATCCCCAAGGGCGTCACCATGGCCCCCAAGGTCTCTACCGAGCAAACCCTCACAGGCAACCTGTCCGCCAAAGACAATCTCGGCGACTCAACCCAGACCTCCGGCGAGGTATACGACTCCCTGGGCAACTCCCATATGGTCTATACCACCTATTATAAGCAATCAGCCACTCCTGGCGGCCCCACCACCTGGCTGGCTGACGTCAACGTCCCTGACCAGCCGAGCGCCGAAAAAGTTTATTTGCTCACTTTCGACTCTTCCGGCAAGTTCACCAGCTCGCAGGACGTCACCAACGCCAAGGCCGCAGCCACACCGCCGGCAACAACCGGGTTAACGGTTCCCAGCTTCCAGATGGACGCCACCAATAAACAAACCCAGGACTACTCGGTATGGGACGATAACGGAAAAATGCATGTCCTGCAGTATACTTTCACCCCGTCTACGGCTGGCAATACCGCTGACGGCGCCACCTGGACCTACACCGTCAGCGACAAGACCGACTCCACCTCAAGCCTCACCGGCGGCTCCATAAAATGGAATGCGCCGGTGGCAGGCCCCCCCGCCGTGGCAGGGTACTACAGTGGCCTGCCAGCGTCGGTTCAGCCCAACAATTTTGGCACAGCCGTGCCCTTTACGTTCACGGCTGCCGGTCAAACAGCTCCTGTCACCGGTGCCTTCGTCGCCACGTCTGATCTGTCAGAGTATACGACCGCGACGACGTCTACCGGGATTAGCATGACTCCCACAGGCGCCAGCTCTATGACCGTGGCCTTCGACTTCACCGGTATTACCGGCTACCAGACCACCGATAACGCCATCCCGCCCACCACCAACGGCTATGCCTCAGGGACGCTGACTGAAACTAAATTCGACTCCACCGGCACTATCGTCGGCTCCTTCGACAACGGCATGTCGATGAACCTCGGCCAGGTGGCTCTGGCCACCTTCAACAACCCCTCCGGTCTTGATAAGGTCGGCAATACCATGTTTGCCGTCTCCAACAACTCCGGCGCCGCCAACGTCGGCACCGCCAATACCGGCGGCCGGGGCTCGATCAGCGCCAGCGAGCTGGAAGCTTCCAACGTAGACCTTGCCCAGGAATTCTCCAATATGATCATCACCGAGCGGGCCTTCCAGGCCAACTCCAAGATCATCACCACCTCGGACGAAATGCTCCAGACCCTGACCGACTTGAAGCGTTAACCTTCGCCGATAGAGAATAGGGGGGCGGCTGCCCCCCTGGACTCTGTCAGCCAACAACAGCTGGAGGTTTAAAGGATGATTAAACTCACAAAGTTTAAGACCCATGACCACGAGTTCGTGCTCAACGCCGAACTCATCGAGACGATTGAAGAAACCCCCGATACCGTGATTACCCTATCGACCAACAAAAAACTTCTTGTCGAAGAATCAATGGATGAAGTAGTACGCCGCGTAATGGACTACCGGAGGTCTTTGGGCCGGAGTATGCGATAACTGAGGTGATTGTATGGACTTAACCACACTTTTGGGATTAGTCATCGGCATCGGAGCCGTATTCGGCTCGGTTATTCTGGAAGGCGGCCACTTATCCAGCCTTGTCAGCATCCCCGCCTTTGTCATCATCGCCGGCGGAACCCTGGGTGCCACCGCTATCGGCTTTACTATGGAAGAGCTGAGAACCATACCGGTGTTGATGAAAATCGCCTTCACCGAGGAAACTCATGATATCGGGCATTTGATCTCCACCCTAGTCGGCTTCGCTGAAAAGGCCCGCCGCGAAGGCCTGCTGGCCCTGGAAGACGACTTGACAACTATCGACGACAAATTCCTGCGCAAAGGAATGCAGCTGGTTATTGACGGCACGGATGCCGAACTGGTACGCAGTATTATGGAGACCGAACTGGCTTTTATCCAGGAACGTCACCATAAGGGCGCCAGCATATTTGAAACCGCCGGCGGTTACGCGCCGACAATGGGTATTGTCGGTACAGTCATGGGGCTGGTCCACGTGCTGGCCAACCTGAAGGACACCGACTCCCTCGGCCCGGCCATCGCCGTCGCCTTTCTTGCAACCTTCTATGGTATTTTCAGCGCCAACATTTTCTTCCTGCCCATCGCCGGCAAGCTGAAAAACCGCAGTTCTCACCAAGTGCTTGTATATGAAGTGGCCCTGGAAGGGATTCTTTCCGTACAGGCCGGCGACAACCCGCGTATTGTCGAAGAAAAACTGGAGGCTTTCCTGCCTCCGCAAAAACGCCAAAAAGCAAGTGCTCAGGACGACTAACCGTTCTAGATAGAACGTCAAACCAGAGGGGAGTGCCGGTATGGCCGAGAAAAAGTTTTCCGTAGGATTGATTGTCGGGTTGCTTATGGTTGGCTTAGTGCTCGCAGGGGGTATCTCTTATTTCATCGCCACCAAGATCGTCGCCGACAAATCCGATTCCAAGCAGCCAGTTCAGCGAGACAGCGTCTTCATGAAGGTGGGTGACCCCAAGGACGGTCTCATCATCAACATCGGCGGTGCCACCAGCGGTCGGTATCTTAAGGTTGGCCTGACTCTGGAATTGAAAGCCAACAAGAAAGCCAAAGAGGGAGAAGGAAAAACAGCTTCCCCTGAGGAAATTAAAGTAACCGACACCGTTGTGTATATTCTGCGCTCCCAAAAAATTGAAGACTTTGATCCAAGCAAGCAGGAACGCCTGAAAGAACTGATCAAGACCGAAGTCAACAAGGCGTTGGGCGAGGACCGTGTCTATGATGTCTATATCACTAATTTTGTTTTGCAATAGTTGTCGAACGAACCGCTATTCTCGCGAAGGGAGGGGTAGACATTGGTAGCAGGTCCTGACGTATTATCCCAATCCGAAATTGACGAACTCTTGTCGGCAATCTCCACCGGCATTGTTTCGGCGGACGACATGAAGGTCGAGCAGACACAGCGAAAAGTAAAGGTTTATGACTTTAAACGGCCGGACAAGTTTTCCAAAGACCAGATCCGTACATTGTACATGCTTCATGAAAACTTCGCCCGACTGCTGAATACATACCTTGCAGCACTTTTAAGGTCCTTTGTCCATATCAATGTGGCCTCAGTCGATCAGCTGACCTATGAGGAGTTTATCCGTTCGTTGCCGAATCCCAGTGTCATCAGTATTTTTCAGATGAAGCCGCTGAAAGGCAACGTCCTGCTGGAAGTCAACCCCAACATCGTCTTCGCGATCATAGACCGGCTGTTCGGCGGCCCAGGCAATCCGCCTGCCAAACCGCGCTCCCTGACCGACATTGAAGAAGCCATCGTAAAACGGGTCCTTACCAAAACCCTGGAAAGCTTTCAGGAAGCCTGGAAACAGGTTATTTTGCTGGAGCCCCGCCTTGAGGCCATTGAAACCAATCCACAGTTTACCCAGATCGTCCCCCCCAATGACATGGTTGTCATTATCACCCTTCAGACAAAAATCGGACAAGCCGAAGGACTGCTTAATGTCTGTATCCCATATCTCGTTCTTGAGCCAATCATGTCAAAGCTGTCCACCACTTACTGGGTGGCCTCGTCAGTCACACGCCAATCTTCGGAAGAGAACATCAGCGCCCTGCAACGCAAGCTGGAAAAGACCCTGATTCCGGTAGTGGTACAGCTCGGAGAGCTGAGGATTCATGTTCATGAAATGCTTGGTCTCAGCCGCGGCGATGTCCTGCAGTTGCAGACAAAAGTCGAAAGTGACTTGAGTGTCGTAATCGGCACCAATGAGAAATTCAAATGCAAACCCGGGATTTCCGGCAAAAGGCTTGCAGTGCAAATAACGGAAATAATTGCAAAAGGAGAAGATGGTGATGAATGACGGTTTTCTCTCTCAGGAAGAAATAGATGCCCTGTTGCGCGGAGAGTCATCCCCATCCTCTACCGCCAAAGAGGGGGAAGTTCTCAGCGATATTGAAAAAGACGCCATGGGAGAAATCGGCAACATCTGCATGGGCAGTGCGGCGACAACTCTGTCGATACTGCTGTCAAGAAGGGTGTCGATTACTACTCCCAAAGTAAGCATCTCCAGCGTCAATAAAATCAAGCAGGAATATCCGCTGCCGTTTTTGGTGATCGAAGTCGGCTACACCCACGGACTGACAGGCTCCAACCTGCTTGCCATCCGTGATCAGGACGCGCTGATTATCTCTGATCTGATGATGGGCGGCGATGGTTCAAATCCCCCTGCCGAACTGAACGAGCTATACATGAGTGCAGTTTCGGAGGCTATGAACCAGATGATGGGGGCGGTGGCCACTTCCATGTCCACGGTCTTCCGCAAGAAGATCGATATAGCCCCGCCGTCCTGCAACCTGCTCGACTTTGCGTCTGACGCAAACATCGGCAGTTTGGATAACCCCGACGATTTTCTCGTGCAAGTGGCTTTCCGGATGGAAGTGGAGGACCTGATCGACAGCGAAATCATGCAGCTTGTATCCATCTCGGTAGCCAAAGACCTTGTCGCCAACCTGTTGAACTCAGTGCAGCCCCCGGCCGCCCCGCCGCAAGCCGCGGCCCCGCAGCCGCAAGCCGCGCCGGCCCCCCAACAGCAGCCCCAGCCGATGGCAGCCGCGGCCCCGCCGCCACCGATGTATCAGCAGCCGATGCCGCAATATGCTCAGCCTCAGCTCAATGCCACCGTGCAGCCGGTTCAGTTCACACCGCTCACCGCAGCTTCGATACCCGGCTTCGACACGAATATCGGCCTGATCATGGACGTACCTCTGCAGGTTACCGTGGAACTTGGGCGTACCCGCAAACTCATTCGCGAGATACTGGAGCTTGGCCCCGGATCAGTCGTTGAACTGGACAAACTTGCAGGTGAGCCGGTCGACATCCTGGCCAACGGTAAACTCATCGCCAAAGGTGAAGTGGTTGTCATCGATGAAAATTTCGGTGTACGAATCACCGAAATTATTGGGCAGCTAGACCGGTCGACTTTGCAGTGACGCAATAAAAACAATGGATAGGGGAGATAAATGAATGGCTATTAAGGTGCTGATTGTTGACGATGCGGCTTTTATGAGAATGATGATCAAGGATATCCTGACGAAAAATGGCTTCGAAGTCGTCGGTGAAGCCGAAAACGGCGTCAAAGCTGTCGAAAAATTTCAGGAACTGCGGCCCGACCTCACCACCATGGACATTACCATGCCTGAAATGGACGGCATCTCGGCTGTCAAGCAGATCAAGAAGATCGACCCCAACGCCAAAGTAATCATGTGCAGCGCCATGGGTCAGCAAGCCATGGTTATTGAAGCCATTCAGTCCGGTGCCCGCGATTTTATCGTCAAACCTTTTCAGCCGGACCGGGTTCTCGAAGCTCTGCGCAAAGCTGCCGGTTAAAAATGAAAACACCACCGGTCTGGCCCATCTTGCTAATTGTCGCCATATCAGTGCTGATGCCCCATGCGTTCCCTGCCTTTGCCGCCGACCAGACGGGGGAATATCTGAACTACCAGGAACCGAAAACCACGGGGTCATCGTGGTTCTCGACTCTGGCCTATTTGTTTTCCGTCCTGTTCACCTTCGCCCTGGTCATCGGCCTGGCCTATTTCACCTCCCGCTTTGTTGGGCAACGGATGGGTAAATCAACCGCCGCCGGCGAAAACAGGATCATTTTATCCTTGTCACTGGGACCGAATAGAAGTCTGTCGGTCGCTGAAATCGCCGGCAAGTTTCTGATTCTCGGCGTAACCGAACACAACATCAATCTATTACAGGAAATCACCGACCCCGAACAGATCAACAAACTGAAAACCCTTGATCAAAACGTCCCTGTTACCCCGTTTGACGCGGTTTTTCAACGACAGCTTGCTTCTTTGCAGCAGATGTCACAGCGATTCCCGGGTGTGTTTAGCCAGAGCAACCGGAGTAACGACGAAATTGATCGCGAGAAGAGGTAAGTCCTTGTCAAAGCGAGTCGTCACATCTACCATCATCGGTTTAGTAGCCGGTGCAATTTTCATAACGCAAACAGCTCACGCCGCTCCGCTGATTCCTTTGCCGAACATCAATGTCGGTGTCGAAGCGGCCAACAACCCCAAAGACGTGGCGCTCAGTTTGCAAGTATTGTTTGCTTTGACAGTGCTTACTCTGGCACCGTCAATTTTAATAATGATGACTTCCTTCACGCGAATCATCGTAATCCTGTCCTTCGTCCGCAGCGCCCTGGCCACCCCCCAGATGCCGCCGAATCAGGTTCTTGTTGGCCTGGCCCTGTTTTTGACCTTCTTCACCATGTCCCCCTATATCGACCAGATCAACTCCAAAGCCCTTCAACCGTATCTTACCGGGGCCATCACCCAGGATGCAGCATTTTCAACCGCCCTGAAACCTTTGCGCGAATTCATGCTGAAACAGACCCGGGAGAATGATCTGGCCCTATTTGTCAACCTTTCGGAAACCCCCCGGCCCAACTCTGCTGACGACATACCCACAACCACAATTATTCCGGCTTTCATCATCAGCGAGTTGAAGACAGCTTTTCAGATCGGCTTTCTCATATATATTCCCTTTATCGTCATCGATATGGTCGTGGCAAGTACCCTGATGTCCATGGGCATGATGATGGTTCCTCCGGTCATGATTTCTCTGCCCTTCAAAGTCTTGTTGTTTATTTTGGTTGACGGCTGGCATCTGGTCATCCGGTCGCTTATTACCAGCTTCAACTAGGAGGGTCCTCATGTCAAGCGATCTTGCGGTTCAGATCGGCCGTGACGCACTATTCATGGTTATGCTCATCTCGGCGCCGATGCTTGGTCTTGGGTTGTTGGTAGGAGTACTTGTCAGTATCTTTCAGGCCACTACCCAGATTCAGGAACAAACCCTGGCCTTCATCCCGAAAATCATCGCCGTTTTTGTGGCAGTCCTGGTTTTCGGGCCATGGATTATCACCATGATGGTCGATTATACCCGGGAACTGTTTATGCTCTTGCCCCAGATGATCAGATAACACTCGGGGTGGTAATGGGTTTTGGATATATTGTCAGCCTTACTGAATCAGACAAATTTTTTTTTATTAATCTTTGCCCGGGTCAGCGGTATTTTCACCGCGGCGCCCTTTTACAACAACAGCAATGTCCCCCCGTACTGCAAAGCGGGAGCAGCTCTATTGATATCATATATCCTGCTGCCGCTCACCTACAATCCGCGAATTCCCATCCCTGAAACCTTCTGGCCTTACATCGCCCTGGTTGCTGGTGAATTCCTTTTTGGCCTGATCTTCGGCTTCGTCAGCTACCTCATTTTTCAAGCCGTTCAGATGGCCGGCAATCTCCTCGACCTGCAGATCGGCTTCGGCGTTGTCAACGTTTTTGACCCCCAATTCGGCCAACAAGTCCCCCTGCTGGGCAACTTCCAGTTCATCCTGGCTATGATTGTGTTCATGGCCACCAACGGCCATCATATTTTGCTGGCGGCTTTATTCGCCAGTTTCAAGGTCATTCCCGTCACCGGCCTCGTGTTCCACGCTTCACTTGCTGATTTTATCGTCAATCTTTTCGTCGATATTTTCATCATCGCCTTTAAACTGACTTTGCCTGTACTGGTTGCGCTGGTACTGACCGATGTGGCGTTGGCCATCCTGGCCCGCACCATGCCCCAGATGAATATTTTCATTGTGGGCGTTCCTGCCAAAATCGCCGTCGGCCTTTTCACCCTTGCTGTTGCGTTGCCATTTTATATCGCCTTCTTGGAGGTCGGCTTTAATGAAATGTATCAAAGCGTTTACCGCCTCCTGGCCGCATTCCGTTAGCCTGTCGGAGTCAACATACCAGCTGGAATCGTTCGATTTGCAGCTGTTTGCCGGGGAAAAGACGGAGGAGGCCACCTCTAAAAGGCGGCAGGAATCACGCAAGAAAGGGCAGGTTGCCCGCAGCACTGAACTCAGTTCAGCCTTTGTCATCTTGTCGTCCTTCCTGGCCCTGAAAATCCTCGGACCACACATTTATAACGAACTCACCGCTTTTATGCGTTTTACTTTTTCCCACTTTTCCACCGCGGACATCACCCTGCTTGACCTACAGGTTTTGTTCATCAACCTTAGCATGGTTATGCTGAAAACGGCCCTGCCGGTGATGATCAGCATCCTGGTTGTCTCCCTCGCCGTGAACTTCCTTCAGGTCGGAGTGGTATTTTCCCTGGAACCGCTGATGCCTTCGCTGGATAAAATCAATCCTCTTTCCGGCCTGCAGCGGATGTTCTCCCTGCGATCCCTGGTTGAATTGGTGAAATCGATTATTAAAATACTGATCATCGGCTTCTTTATTTACCGCTTCATGGCCAAGCAAAGCGACAGTATCCCTCAACTGATCTCGGCTGATTTATTCGATACCTTGCAACTCACAGCTTCACTCAGTCTCGACCTGGCCTTTCAGATCGGTGCTGTCATGCTGGTATTGGCGGCTCTGGACTATTTCTATCAGTGGTGGCAGCACAACCAGAGCATCAAGATGAGCAAGCAGGAAGTCAAGGAAGAATACAAGCAGATCGAAGGCAACCCCCTGATCAAAAGCAAGATCAAAGAACGCCAGCGGGCGTTGGCCATGCGCCGCATGATGCAGGAAGTCCCCAAAGCGACGGCCGTTGTCACAAACCCAACCCACTTCGCCGTCGCCATCAAATACAACCGAACCATGTCCGCGCCAGAGGTAGTGGCCAAAGGACAAGACTTTCTGGCCGAGCGCATCAAGACCCTGGCCAAGGAAAACGGTGTGGCGATCGTGGAAAACAAACCCTTGGCCCGAGCCCTGTTTTCCACCGTTGAAATCGGTGACAGCATTCCCCCGGAATTGTATCAGGCCGTAGCCGAGGTTCTGGCCTATGTATACCGGCTCAAAAAACGCCTGTCCTAAAGTGAGGAGCGAGCACACGTGGCTACAACCCAGGCTTCACCTTTTGCCCGCATTTTAAAATACAGCGACATCCTGATTGCCGTGGCCCTTATTACCATTGTGGTAATGATGATCATTCCTTTGCCGTCCTTTATTTTGGATCTCTTCTTGACCGTGAACATCACATTCGCTCTGGTTATCATCATGGTGGCCATCTACAATATCGAGCCGCTTCAGTTTTCCGTGTTCCCGTCACTGCTCCTGATTGCGACTCTTTTCCGGCTGGCCCTTAACGTCTCCGCCACCAGGCTGATCCTCCTTGACGGCTATGCCGGCGAAGTCATCACCGCCTTCGGCAATTTCGTTGTCGGTGGTAATCCGCTGGTAGGTTTTATCGTCTTCGCAATCCTGGTTATTATCCAGTTCGTCGTTATCACCCGCGGCGCCGAAAGGGTCGCTGAAGTCGCCGCCCGTTTCACCCTGGACGCCATGCCCGGCAAGCAGATGAGCATCGACGCCGACCTGAACTCCGGCCTGATTACCGACACCGAAGCCCGCCAACGACGCCGGAATATTCAGCGTGAAGCCGACTTTTACGGGGCCATGGATGGGGCCAGCAAGTTTGTCAAGGGTGACGCCATAGCCGCTATCATCATTATTATCATCAATATCGTCGGCGGTTTTATCGTCGGTATGGTCCAGCGCAACATGGACGTGTTCGGAGCTCTCCAGACTTACACGTTGCTGACCGTCGGCGAGGGTCTGGTGGCTCAGATTCCGGCGCTGCTCATTTCAACAGCCACCGGCATCGTAGTCACCCGGGCCGCATCCGACGCCAACCTCGGTCACGATATTGTCAGCCAGTTATTGACCAACCCCCGCATTTTCTTCATTGCCAGCGGCGTGCTTTTCATGCTCGCTATCGTTCCGGGTCTGCCCGGAATTCCTTTCTTTACCCTGAGCATGATTGCCCTTGCCTTTGCTTACACCTTGCGCAAAAGCGCCGCAGACATGGCATTGTCGGAAATCAGCCGCCAGGAGGAAAAAGAAATCGAAGCTGTGCGCAAACCGGAAAACGTCGTAGCGCTGCTACAGGTCGACCCCATGGAACTGGAAATCGGCTACAGTCTGATTCCGATGGTGGATGCCAGCCAGGGCGGCGATCTCCTGGACCGTGTCGTCATGATCCGTCGCCAGTGCGCCATCGAAATGGGACTGATCGTACCGACCATCCGCATTCGCGACAACATCCAGCTAAAACCCAACTCCTATGTTATCAAACTCAAAGGTGTTGAAGTCGCCAAAGGCGAATTACTCCTTGATTACTATATGGCCATGAATCCCGGAACCGTCTCTGAGGAGCTGACCGGGATATCCACTGTCGAACCGGCTTTTGGCCTGCCGGCCATCTGGATCCAGGAGTCGAGCCGCGAACGTGCCGAACTGGCCGGTTACACAGTTGTCGACCCGGTCTCGGTACTGGCAACCCACCTCACCGAAGTCATCAAGTCCCACGCCTCTGAAATTATCGGCCGGCAGGAAACCCAGACCCTGGTTGACTCCGTCAAACAGAGCAATCCGGCGGTGGTGGATGAGCTCACTCCCAGCCTGCTGTCTCTGGGGGATATCCAAAAAGTACTGTCCAATCTGCTTAGTGAACGGGTATCGATTCGCGATATGGTCACCATCCTTGAAACCCTTGCCGATTACGCCCCGCTCACCAAAGATACAGAGATCCTGTCTGAGTACGCTCGTCAGGCGCTGGCCCGGCATATCAGCCGGCAGTATATCCACAACAATGTGCTGGCCTGCCTGACCTTGGACCCTCAGCTGGAAAATACCATTTCCGCCGCGGTCCAGCGTACTGAACGCGGTTCTTATGTGGCCCTTGACCCTCAGACCATCCAGTCGATCATCAACAGTCTGAACAACGAACTACCCAAACTCACCGGCCTTGGCTATCAGCCCGTTATCTTGGCCAATCCTGCCACCCGGCTTCATTTCCGCAAACTGACCCAAAGGATTGCGCCGAACTTGGTTATCCTATCCTACGCAGAACTTGATCCCAAAATCGAAGTACAAGCCCTCGGGACGGTGAAAGTTTAAGTGAAAGTCAAAGTATTTACCGCCAGTACGATGCAGGAAGTCATGACCCAGGTCAAAAATGAACTGGGCCGGGACGCGGTGATTCTCCACACCCGCCGCTACCGCAAAGGCGGTTTTCTTGGCTTCTTCGGCCATGAGATGGTTGAAGTGATGGCGGCGCTGGAATCAGCCAAGTTCACCGCTGCCCCGAAAAAAGAACCAACGCCGGCCACTGCGGGTGTCCGGCAAAACGACGAAGACGCCAAAATCACATCTTTGCAAATGGAAGTCGCCGGCATGAAAAAAATGGTCGAGCAGCTGATTACTAGGCTGCCCCGCCAGGAAAAGAAGATCGCGCCCCTTTATGAGTTGCTGATTAAGAACGATATCGACGCCGCCATCGCCGATAACCTCACCAAAGGATTGCCTGACGAGGAAAACGGCGTTCCCGGCAGTCCCGATATCGCAAAAAAACTGCTGGTCGACCGAATCAACAACCATCTGCAGCGGGTGGAAGGTATCACTATTTCACCGGATGGCTGCAAAACAGTTGCCTTTATCGGGCCCACCGGCGTCGGCAAAACGACCACCATCGCCAAGCTGGCCGCCAACTTCGCCCTAAACCTGGGCCATAAGGTGGCTCTGGTAACAACCGATACCTACCGGATCTCGGCGGTGGAACAGCTGAAGACCTACGCCGAAATTATCGATATTCCCATCGAAGTCGTCTACACCCCGGACGAGTTGAAAGCAGCCATCTTTCGCCATCGCGACAAGCAACTGGTGCTGCTTGACACCGCCGGCCGCAGCCCCAAGAATCAGTTTCAGCTCGCCGAACTCCAGGCCCTGTTGGCGGTGGATCCTTATATTGAGACCCATCTGGTTCTCAGTACCTCAACAAAATACGCCGACGCCCTTGAAATCGTAAACCGCTTTTCGGTCTGTTCACCGCAAAAGTTCTTGTTTACCAAGCTTGATGAAGCTACCAACCTGGGTACAGTACTCAACCTCTTGTATCACTTTCCCGCCACCTTATCCTACATCACCACCGGTCAGAACGTACCTGACGACATCGAACTGGCCAGCCCCGCCAAACTAGCAAATCTGATTCTGAGGGAATAGTATGCGAGATCAAGCGGAGAACTTACGACAAATGGCCCGCAGTGCCCATTCTGTGCTGAAAAGCCCAGTGATGACTCAACCCGAAAGTCAGGCTAGAGTCATCGCTGTTACCAGTGGCAAGGGCGGGGTAGGCAAAACCAATTTCACGGTCAACCTGGCGTTGGCACTGGCTGGTTTAAACCAAAAAGTGCTGATTATCGA
Organism: Negativicutes bacterium; assembly: GCA_031292015.1. Next base: position 28,192 of record JARLHY010000199.1, read on the forward strand.
CGCCGACCTGGGCTTGGCCAACGTGGAATTTGTTCTGGGCTGTTCACCCCAATACAACCTGCTGAATTTCCTTGATGACGGCTATCGTCTGGCCGATATCGTTGTGGAAGGACCCCGGGGCATAAAATTCATGTCCGGCGGTTCGGGAATTTATCAACTGGCCAACCTCAGCGAAGCCCATCTCGGCCGGATTATCGACCAGATGGTTCATTTCGATAATTGGGCTGACATCATTCTTGTCGATACCGGCGCCGGTCTTCATCGCAATGTTGTCAATTTCGTGATGGCGGCTGATGAAGTTATTATCATCACAACTCCGGAACCCACTGCCATCGCCGACGCATACGCCATGATGAAAACCTACGCCGCTCACCTTGGTCACGCTCCGCTTAAACTTGTCGTCAACCGGGTCCTGGAAATCTCTGAAGGACACATGGTTGTGGACAAACTAGTCAAAGTCTCATCCCGGTTTCTCGGCCTGACAGTCAGCAATCTCGGTTTTGTCTATGAAGACATCTACATGATAAAGGCCGTCAAGAACCAAGTCCCGCTTCTTCTGGCGCATCCCGAATCCTCATCGGCCCGTTGCATCGAAAACATCGCCCATCGCCTTCTCTTCGGCAAAGCCTCCCTACAGCCGGCGGGGATTATGGGCTTCTTCACAAAATTCATGGGTCGGATGCGCTAAGTCGAACACAGGAGGTAAAGCCCATTAATTCGAATCTATTTGTAGTAAATCAACGTTTGGAAATCGTCCTCGACCTTAGCCCCGCCGCCCAACACTATTCCAGCCGTATAGAAGGCATCACCTCCAGCCAGATGCATCTGGCTATGCCGATGAATAAGTCTGTCCCTATCGTCCTGCAGCCGGGAAACTTGTTCTATGGGCGTACTTTGACCCAAGGGTCTATCTGGCAATTTTCCTGTACCTTTATCGATAAACAGATCCTGCCTGTACCGATCTGGATCAGCGGCTTACCCTTTGACCTGAAAAAAGTCCAGTTGCGGTCTTTCGTACGATTACCCGTGGCCTTACCGGTCACTTACCAAATAAACATCGAAGGCGCCGATGAGCCGCCTGCCCGCACCTCCACCAGGGACCTCAGCGGCGGTGGACTGCAACTGATCATAAAAAGAAGCCTGCCCCCCGGCACAACCATTGATCTCGCTCTTGACATCCCTGAATTTGGCCCAATCACGGCCAAGGGAGCTGTGGTACGGGTCGACCGGCCTCAGGATACAAACGTTTTTTGGGTAGCCATCAAATTTATCCTGATCAGCGAAAAGGACCGCGAAAAAATCATCAAATTCATCTTCAAAAAACAGTTGGAACTGCGGCAAAAAGGATTATAACTCTAACGATTGGGTGATACGCTTTGATCAACATACTTGTTGTCGATGATTCAGCTTTCATGCGAAAAATCATATCCGACCTATTTTCGGCCGAACAGGATTTTACTGTAATCGATACCGCCCGCGACGGCAGGGACGGTGTTGACAAAGTAAAACGCCTCAAGCCGGATGTCGTGACTTTGGATGTCGAAATGCCGATTATGGATGGCCTGCAAGCCCTGGAAATCATCATGCGTGACCATCCCACTCCGGTGGTGATGGTCAGCAGCCTGACAAGGGAGGGGGCTGACGCCACCCTCAAAGCGCTGGAAAAAGGAGCGGTGGATTTTGTCGCAAAAACCGCCGGACCCATTTCCAGCATCGACAGTATTCGTACCGATATTCTCGCCAAATGCCGGGCGGCAGCCAAGGTCAACGTAAAACAGCTGACCAGGCCGCGACCGCCCAGCCTGCCAGTACCCGAGTATCAGCCCCCTAAATTCACGGCCCTGACCAATGAGCTGATTGTGGCGATCGGAACATCCACCGGCGGCCCCAGGGCTCTCCAGGAAATTCTGACCCGCCTGCCGGGGAACCTACCCTGCGGAGTGGTCATTGTCCAGCACATGCCGCCAGGTTTCACCAAATCCTTATCCGACCGGTTAAATTCGCTTTGCGCCTTAACAGTAAAAGAGGCTGAAAATAACGATTTGATCACTCCCGGTACGGTACTGATTGCTCCTGGCAACTATCACCTTACCCTTGACCGGCAAGGCGGCAAAACCTTTGTCAAACTCAACCAGGAACCGCCCATTGGCGGTCACCGTCCCTCCGTGGATCCAATGATGGAGTCGGTGGCAAGTATCTACGGCAGCCGTGCCACAGGCGTCATTCTTACCGGAATGGGGCATGACGGCTCCAAAGGAATGAAGGCGATCAAGACCAACCAGGGCTACACCATCGCTGAAGATCAGTCAACCACCGTTGTTTATGGCATGCCGAAATCGGCTATCGAACTCGGAGTAATTGACAAAGTTGTACCGCTGCCCGGTGTCGCAGCTGAGATTGTCAGACATCTGCAAACCAAACACGGAGGTGTATAAAATGGATGTCAACCAGTATATGGGAATGTTTTTGGAGGAATCGCGCGAGCATCTGCAAGCCCTGAACCGTTGCTTGCTGGATCTGGAAAATGACCCGAAAAACCTGTCCCTGCTTGACGAAATATTCCGTAGCGCCCATACCATCAAAGGGATGTCGGCGACCATGGGGTTCACCGCAGTGGCTGAGCTGACCCACGAGATGGAAAATATTCTCGACCTGTTGCGCAAGGGACAACTGCAGGCCAACAACTCTATTTTGGATATCCTGTTCAAATGCGTCGACACCCTCGAACAGCTTGTCGAAGCCATCGCCGGCGGCGGCGAACTTGATGTCGACATCAAACCCTTGATCAAAACCCTTAATCTCCTGGCAACTGGCCAGGAACCTGTTCCGGCGCAACCCGAACCGGCAGTGGCAGCCCCAGCCGAGGTCGCCCAGGAAAGTGCAAGCGACCTCGCTTTGGACGAGACCGAGGTCAACGTCATCCAAGCCGCCAACCGGCAGGGAATTCGCGCCTATGAGGTCAAAATCAGTCTGCGGGCCGGCTGCCTGCTTAAATCTGCCAGGGTTTACATGGTCATGAACGCTCTGGACCAGATGGGGGATGTTATCAAAACAACCCCTCCGGCCGAGGAACTGGAAAAAGAGAATTTCGAGCTGGAATTTTCGGCTATCATCCTCACCGACAGCGACGCCGACAAGATCCAGCATGCTGTTTTGTCCATCTCCGAAATCGATTCTGCCGAGGTTTCACCCATCAATCTGGCCAGTGCTCCCTCCGGTCCGGTAGACGCCGCCCCTGCGGCGGCAGCCACGGCCACGGCCGCCGCGGTTCCTGATGCGGGTCCCAAGCCTGATGCCGGCCACCCGCCCGAACATGTCGCCGTTGCCGCCGACAAAAAACCAAAGGGTGGTCAGTCGGTCCGGGTTGATATTGATAAACTGGACTCTCTGCTCAACCTGGTGGGCGAGCTTGTCATTAACAAAACACGGCTGGAGCAGATCGGCCTCAGCCATAAACTGACCGACCTTGTAGAAACCATCGAGCAGATGGATCGTGTGACCACCGACCTTCAGACCGTTGTGATGAAAGTCCGGATGGTTCCTGTTGGTCAGGTCTTCAACCGCTTCCCCCGGATGGTCCGTGATCTGTCCCGCGATCTGCACAAAGAAATCAACCTGGTCATTCAAGGTGAAGAAACCGAACTTGACCGGACTGTAATTGATGAGATCGGCGATCCCCTGGTTCACCTGCTCCGTAACGCCATCGACCATGGTGTCGAAAATCCCCAGACCCGTAAGGGCAAAGGGAAGAACCCGGTGGGTGAAATTCGCCTTATCGCCCGCCATGAAGGCAACAACGTAATTATCATGGTCGAGGACGACGGCGGCGGCATTGACGCTGATATCATCAAACAAAAGGCCGTGGAAAAAGGATTGATCACCCCGGCCGAGGCCGAGAAAATGGAGACCGCCGAAGCGGTCCGCCTGGTTTTCCTGCCCGGGTTTTCCACCGCGAAAATCGTCAGTGATGTATCAGGCCGCGGCGTCGGCATGGACGCCGTCAGGACCAAAATCGAAGCACTCGGCGGGATGGTGGATGTTGAGACCAAGATCAATGAAGGCTCGCGCTTCAAGATCCGCCTGCCGCTGACTCTGGCCATCATCCAGGCGCTCCTTGTCAATGTCGATAAAGAAATCTACGCTATCCCGCTGGGCTCCATCGACAGCACCATCAATATTTCGCCCAGCGACATCAAAACCATCCAGAATCAGGAAGTTATTCTGCTGCGGGGTCAGATCATCCCCATCGTCCGTCTGGCTAAGACCCTCAATATCCCGGCGGCCAGCCGCGACGATCAGGAAGAATTGTTCGTCACTATCGTCCATATGGGCGAACAGAAAGCCGGAGTGATCGTCGACAACCTCATTGGACAGCAGGAGATTGTTATCAAATCCCTTGGCAAACTGCTGGCGGGCATCAAAGTCATCGCCGGTGCGACGATACTTGGTAATGGTCAAGTGGCGCTTATTTTGGACGTCGGATCACTGATGCAGGCGAAGGGGTGATATAAATGGCGGAGAATGCTGTTATGAACAACGAATTTCAGGTAGTTGTATTTAAACTGGGCCGTGAGGATTACGGCATAAGCATCCTGCGGGTACAAGAAATAAAACGGATGACCGACATTACCAGAGTACCCCACGCCCCGGACTTTATCACCGGCGTGATCAATCTGCGCGGCAGCGTGCTGCCGGTAATCGACCTGAAGAAACGCCTGGACCTGCCCCCGGGCGATTACACCGACAACACCCGGATCGTCATCGTCAAAGTGGAAGAGATCGTCGTAGGCATGATTGTTGACGCCGTGTTGGAAGTCACGACCCTCAATACCGATTGCATCGAACCGCCCCAGACGGTAGTCAACGGCGTGAACGCCCAGTATCTTGAGGGTGTAGGCAAACTTGACGATCGTCTCCTGATCCTGCTCAACCTGGAGACGATTATCGGTGTCAACAATGAGGCCGTTAAACCATAATTGTCGTTGACTCTAGTCAAATGAGGTGAAACTATTGCCTGAAGATGTGTTAAAACTGACTGCAATGCAGCTGGACGCGCTGAAGGAAATCGGCAACGTCGGTGCCGGCAACGCAGCAACTGCGCTCTCTCAGATCATCAACCGAAAAATCGATATGACGGTGCCAAAAGTTGCGATTCTGCCGCTCGGTGACGTGCCTGACGTTGTGGGTGGACCTGAAGTAACCGTCGCCGGAGTCTATTTGAGGGTGTTTGGGCCGGCCCCGGGCAGCATCCTGTTTCTGATGCCCCAGGACAGCGCTTTTTACCTTGTGGACACCCTTATGGGCCGCAACATAAAAAGTACCCGCGCCCTGGACGAAATGGACGCCTCCGCACTCCTTGAGATCGGCAACATTTTGGCTGGCGCCTATCTAAACGCGTTATCCTATTTCACAAAGTTTACCCTGTTGCCTTCCATCCCGGCCCTGGCCATGGATATGGCCGGAGCCATCCTGAGCATCATCTTGATCCAGCTTGGCCAGATGGGGGACCATGCCCTCGTAATCGAAACCGAATTCTCCACCGAAGCCGACGGTGTCAAAGGGCACTTTTTTCTGATCCCGGACCCCGGTTCCCTCGGGACGATTCTCCAGGCAATAGGGGTGAAGGAATAATGGCCGAACTAATTAAAGTTGGAATGGCCGATTATAAGGTTGGCCGAAGCCCCTTCAACCTGATCAGCTATGGACTTGGTTCCTGTGTCGGTATCGCTCTGTATGACCCGTCGACGCAGATCGGCGGTCTGGCTCACATCATGCTTCCGGACAGCACCCAGGCCCGCTCGGCCGAAAATCCGGCCAAGTTTGCCGACACCGCGCTGCCGCTGATGCTTGATGAAATGCAAAAACTCGGCGCCTTAAAATCAAGAATTTCCGCCAAAATCGCCGGTGGCGCCCAGATGTTCGCTTTTGCCAACGTCACAGATATTATGCGGGTTGGTGAACGAAATTCAGAGGCGGTAAAAGTCGTTCTGAAAAGTCTTGCGGTCAGAATCATCGCCGAGGACACCGGGGGAAATTACGGCCGGACAGTGGAACTCAACCTGCAGAACGGCATTTTTCGGATCAAGACCATTGAAAAAGGCGAGAAGGAACTTTAACCGGGGGGAGGGCGCACCATGCTTAGTAAGCGTCTGGCGTTAGCCTTGGCGGTCCTTGGCGGGATATTGACACTTTTAATCGGCTTTCTTCAGGACATCCGGCCATTGACCATCGGTTACCGTTCCTTTGTTTCTGCCGTTGTCTTTGGCGTCTGCGGCTTTCTGCTGGGAAATACAATCGATTCCTATCAACAGCGCGCCGAAGAAGATCTGAATGCAAAGGGGCAGACCATCGACATCATAAGTAAAGATGACGATTCCGTGATTACCCCGCCAGAGGCTGAATCGACGGCTGAAACTGGCTTTCGCCCCTTTTCCCCGGAAACTTTCGATCGTGTATCAGGCAAGTAATAACCACGAACGTTGGAGGTAGTCAGCTATGCTGGACAAGGCCCCAACCCAGATTACCTCAATCAACGGTTTATGGGCGGAGTACCGAACCAACCCGAAACCGGAAACAAGGGAAAAACTGATCGAACATTATCTGCCGCTGGTCAAACTGGTGGCCGGTCGAATCGCCATCGGACTGCCGCAGTACGTTGATAAAGACGATCTGATTGGAAACGGTTTCTTTGGCCTCATCGACGCGATCGAACGCTTCGATTTATCTCGCGGCTTCAAGTTTGAGACCTACGCCGTCGCCCGGATCCGGGGTGCCATGCTTGATTCGCTCCGGGCTCAGGACTGGATACCCGCCACAGTGAGGCAAAAAGCCCGCCAATACGAGCAGACAGTGGCCAGCCTCGAGCATCAACTGGGCCGTTCGGCCGCCGACGACGAAATCGCTGCCGCGATGGGGACCAGCGTTTCCCAACTGCACTCTTTGCTCAACACCTTGAGCGGCTGTACCCTGGTTCCCCTCGAAGATTATCTCAAGGCCGAACCCGCCACAGTCGACAACAATCCGTCCCAGTATCTCGAGGACACCGAACTCAAGGCCACTCTCGCCAAGTCCATCGAAAAACTCACCGAAAAAGAGCGACTTGTCGTCACCCTCTATTACTATGAAGGTCTTACGTTAAAAGAAATAAGCCTCATTCTAAAGCTGACCGAGGCTCGCATATCCCAACTGCATACCAAAGCCATTTTCCGGCTGCGCGGTGCTTTGTCGCGCCTCAAGTCCAGCTTGATGTAGGCCTCAATAACTAGAGGAGTGGATAACCTATGGCTGACAACGAAAATATCTCAGGTCAAACCGACCAGCAACCACCTGTCGATGGCACCTTCAAGGTCGAGATCAAAGAAGACGGGGTTTTCCTGACAGTTTCCCCGCCGAAGAATGGCGGGACCCCGGTTACCGAGACGACGGTGGTCAACGACCTCAAATCGCGTGACATCAAAGACTTCAATTTTGGGCAGGTCATCCGTACGGCAAAAGAAGCTTCCGGAAACCCGACCAAAGTATCGGAAAAGTCCACCGCCGACCTTGCAGAACCGGAAATTCAGGTTCTGGTCGACCGCGAACGGATGGAAGCGACCCTGACCATCGTTATGCCCAAAAACAGCCGCCCCCTGGCGATACAAGAAGTCCACGACAAAATCCACGCCGCCGGCGTTCTTCACGGTATCGACCGCGAATCCATCCAACGGGCTTACGACCGGCCGGGACTCCAGGTCACCTGTGCCAAAGGCGATCCTGCGGTAGATGGAACCAGCGCCTCGATCCAGTACTCCTTCGATCTGTCGAAAAAAGGCCAACCTGTGGAACTCCCCGACGGCCGGGTAGACTTTAAGGATCTCAATCTGTACACCGTAGTAGCGGAAGGCGATGTCCTGGCCGAAAAAATCCCCCCCACCCCAGGTACTACCGGCACCGACGTTTTAGGCCAGCCGGCTTTTGCCAAACCCGGCAAGGATATCCTTTTACCAGCCGGAAAAAATGTCTATGTGGAAGACAACAAAGTTATCGCCGGCATCGCCGGCCAGATGCAGATCATCAACAATAAGATCCATGTCTCCCCGGTCATTGAAATCAAGGGTGACGTCGACCTTTCAACAGGCAACATCGAATTCGTGGGGAATGTTGTGATCAGAGGCTCGGTCCAGGCCGGATTCTCAGTAAAGGCCGACGGCAACATTGAAATCCACGGTTCAGTAAGCGGCGGTACGGTGGATGGTAAAAACGTGCTGATCCGAATGGGCATCCAGGGGATGCAGCGCGGTTATGTGAAAGCCAAAGAAACCGTTGCCACCAAATTCATCGAAAACGCCAATGTCTCCGCTGACGGCGATATCATGGTCACCGACACGATTTTGCACAGCAGGGTTCACGCCGGGAAAAAAGTTCTGGTGGAAGGCAAGCGGGGCTTTATCGCCGGCGGTCACGTCATGGCCACCGAAGAAATCCGGGCCAAAATCGTTGGCACCCATCTGGCTGTTGCCACCGACCTGGAAGTCGGCGTCAACCCCGAAATCCGAGATGAATACCAACGAATCAGAAAAGAGCTGAAACAGGCCGAGAATAACCTCGATCAGGCCCAAAAGACCCTGCTTATCCTGAAACGGTTCGATCAGAGCGAACTGCCGCCCGACAAGCGGGAAATGCTCCTTAAGCTCACCAAACAGCAGTTTCTCCTCGCCGGACAGGTCGATACCATGCGCCGCCGGATTACCGAAATAGAGCTGATTTTTGAAGAAGCCCGCTACGGCAGGATCCGCGTTTCCGATGTCGTCTATCCTGGCGTCAAGATCGTAATGGGCCCCCTGGTGAAACCTATCCGGGAAAGCCACAAGTATGTTTCGTTTTTCTCCGAAGAAGGAGAAATCAAAATAGGTTCATTCCGCTAACCGGTTAAAAAGGAGTGGAGGGCATGAATATTCGTTCTATCGACCTCCAAGTTCTTATTCCCCGTGCCACTGAAGCCAGCAGGATGCAGCAGACCAACGACCAACACAATTCCCTCCAGCAGCAGCAGTTTGCCGAACAGTTGAAAAACCTGACCGCTCAGCGTCAGCAGCAGGTCCAGAACACGCCCAAAAACGAAGGACCGAAAATCCAGGATCAGGAACGGCAAAAACAACAACAGCAGCAGCAGGAAAACGACGAGAAGAAGGGCGACTCTGACAACCAGGAAACGCCGCCCGAGGTGTTGCAGCACGCTGCCAGTCCTTCTCTCGGGCATCGCATCGACATCAAGACCTGAGGTGCAAAAAACATGCTTACTGGAATTATACTATTTATTTTGAGTGCCCTTCTTGTGGCTTTCTTTGTTATCTATAAGCGTGACATGCTCGCCAAAATGTTTTCCCTTCACGCCTCCATACCCGCCGGCCAGCTTCAGGCCCAGCTTGAACAGACAGGTGACGCTGTAATCAGGCAGCTGGAATCGCACATCGCCCATCTGGAACTGCTGCTTGAGGAAGCCGACGGCAAAATCGCCCAACTGGACCAAAAACTGCGGGCCGCCGACTGTGTCCTGGCGGAACTTGAAGCCCCGATAACCCAGGCCCAGCAGCCGCCGGCCCGACCAAAGGTTGTCGACCTCCGTCTTCCGGCTGAGCCGCAGCTGCTGATGGGCAATGCCGCCCACAGTCACTCGGCTCTGGTCGCCGAAAACACCATGATCAAGGAAAATAAGGACAACCTGAGTGGCGACAAAAGACGTCAGATTATGTCCATGGCCAATCAAGGCTACAGTGTCACCGAAATCGCCAAAACCACCGGTTTAGGAAAAGGCGAGATTATGTTGTTGCTGCAATTGAATAGAAAATGATTTTTCCTGCATACTAACAATCAATTCCCCTTCAAAATACTTGTAGTATCTTCCTGGTTATGCTATACTACTTTTTGGTGTATTACACACGCTTTCCAATTTTGCCTGCTGTGCCGGTAGCCACCGGTTGAGGCGAAAGATGAGGGAAGCGGCGGAAAAAACAGGAGGTGTCCAGCTATGTCGGTAATTTCTATGAAGCAGCTTCTGGAAGCCGGCGTGCATTTTGGCCATCAGACAAGACGATGGAACCCCAAAATGGCGCCGTATATCTTCACAGAGCGCAACGGCATCTACATCATTGACCTTCAGAAAACGGTCAAGAAGGTAGAGGAATGCTACAATTTTGTTCGCGAAGTCTCAGGCGAAGGTAAAACCATTCTGTTTGTCGGGACCAAGAAACAGGCCCAGGATGCGGTGAAAGACGAGGCTGTCCGTTGTGACATGTTCTATGTCAACGAACGTTGGCTCGGCGGCATGCTCACCAACTTCCAGACCATCCAGCGCCGGATCAATCGCCTGAAGGAACTGGAAGCCATGGAAGCCAAGGGGATGTTCGAAGTACTTCCGAAAAAAGAAGTCATCTCCCTCAGGCATGAAATGGACCGTCTGCAAAAATTCCTCGGCGGCATCAAGAACATGAACAAACTGCCTGGCGCACTGTTCATCATTGATCCGCGCAAAGAACGCATCGCGGTGGCCGAAGCCCGCAAACTTGGTATTCCGATCGTCGCGATCGTCGATACCAACTGTGACCCTGACGAAATCGACTATATCATTCCTGGTAACGACGACGCCATCCGGGCTGTAAAACTCTTGACCGGCAAAATGGCTGATGCGGTATTGGAAGGCCGTCAGGGCGAACAGCTGGCTGCTAACGAGTAATCCATGTTAAGGTAAGGAACGGACCCTTCGCTCCTTACCTTACTTTAATAATTGACAGGAGGATTAGCTATGATTACTGCTGAAATGGTTAAAGAACTGCGCGAAAGAACCGGCGCAGGGATGATGGATTGCAAAAAGGCACTGGTCGAAACCACCGGTGATATGGAAAAAGCCATCGACTTCCTGCGGGAAAAAGGCTTGGCTGCCGCCGCGAAAAGATCCGGCAGGGTAGCGGCCGAAGGCCTGATTGAGTCGTACATACACGGCGCTGGACGTATCGGCGTGCTGCTGGAACTCAACTGCGAAACCGACTTCGTCGCCAAAACCGATGACTTCAAAGGTCTGGCCCGGGATATTGCCATGCAGATTGCCGCCGCGAACCCCAGCTACGTCCGGCGGGAAGAAGTTCCGGCCGAAATCGTCGAGCACGAGCGGGAAGTCCTGCGGGCTCAGGCCATCAATGAAGGCAAACCGGCCAATATCGCCGAAAAAATGGTTGAAGGCCGAGTAGAAAAGTACTACAAAGATGTCTGCCTCATGGAACAGGCTTTCATCAAGGATCCTGACATCACCATTTCCCGTCTGATTACCGATAAAATCGCCAAAATCGGCGAAAACATATCCATCCGTCGATTTGCTCGCTATCAGCTAGGTGAAGGCATCCAGAAAAAAACCGGCGACTTTGCCGCTGAAGTTATGGCCGCCGTCCCCAAATGCTGATGACCGGCTGTCGGACAGATGCCGCAGGCCTGTTCGGCTAATATAAATAAGAGAACACTTCGTGTTCTCTTATTTTCTAAATAGTAACCTTGCCAAATAAAGGATTTGACGTTCACTTCGTAGAACAGATTTCGTAAACGGGGGTTGTCGCATGCAGTCCACAAAGTACAAACGCGTCGTTCTAAAGCTGAGTGGTGAAGCGCTGGCTGGCAACAAAGGCTTCGGTATTGATCCTGACACCATCCATTCCATCGCCCAGGAAATCCGCGAGATCAAGCGGTCCACCACCCTGGACATCGCCATTGTCGTAGGCGGAGGAAACATCTGGCGCGGCCTTGCCGGCAGTTCCAAGGGTATGGACCGGGCAACCGCCGACTATATGGGAATGTTGGCCACCGTGATGAATGCACTTGCTTTGCAGGACGCCCTGGAGAATGTCGGCGTCGATACCCGGGTCCAATCAGCCATCGAGATGCGCCAGGTTGCCGAGCCTTATATCCGTCGGCGGGCTATCCGCCATCTGGAAAAAGGCCGGGTAGTCATCTTCGCTTCCGGGACAGGCAATCCGTACTTTTCCACCGATACCACCGCCGCCCTCCGCGCCGCCGAGATTGAAGCCGACGTCATCCTGATGGCCAAACGGAACACCGACGGCGTGTACGATTCCGATCCCCGCTACAACCCAGACGCCAAAAAATTTGAAGAACTCGAATACATGGAACTCTTAAGTCGTGGCCTTGGCGTCATGGATTCAACCGCAACGAGCCTCTGTATGGACAACAAAATCCCGCTCATCGTGTTCAGCATCGATGAACCCGGCAATATTTTAAAAGCCGCCTTCGGCGAAAATATTGGTACTGTTGTTGGAGGGACGAAAAATGACGGTTAAAGAAATTTTTGCCAACCACGAGGACAAAATGAAAAAGGCCCTGGAGGTTCTGAGGAAAGAGTACGGCAGCCTCCGGGCCGGACGGGCCACCCCGGCGCTTCTCGACAAAGTCACTATCGACTACTACGGTACGCCGACCCCGGTCAACCAGGTGGCCAACATCTCCGTACCCGAACCGCGCATGATCGTAATTCAGCCCTGGGAAAAAACGATGATCGCGCCCATCGAAAAGGCCATCCAAAAATCCGATCTGGGACTGACTCCCAACAGCGATGGCTCGGTAATCCGGTTGAACATTCCCCAGCTTACCCAGCAGCGGCGAACCGAACTGGTTAAGGTCGTCCACAAAAAAGCGGAAGAAGACCGGGTCGCTATCCGCAACCTCAGACGTGACGCCAACGACGGAATCAAAAAACTGGAAAAAGACAAGGTAATCTCTGAGGATGAAGCCAAAAAGGCCCAGGAAGACATGCAGAAACTGACTGATAAATACATCAAGGAAATCGACCATGTCATGACCGTCAAAGAAAAGGAAATCATGGAAGTATAATGCTCAATCTGGTAGGAGAAGAGTTATCCGCTGCTGCTGCCTTGCTTAAAACGCGACAGCTTGAATTCGAAGTCAGCGTCACCCGGCCGGACAGGTCGTCTTTTTCCCTGTCCGCCGATTATCTGTACGTTGTTCGACAGACCCAAAGTGCCAGCGGCGCCTGCCTCCTGGTTGCTGCCGCCAAAATGGAGAAAGAGGTGTAATCCTTATGGCCTATAGTATTACCACAGAATGTGTTGCTTGCGGCACCTGCGCCGCGACCTGTCCGGTAGGGGCGATCAACGAAGGCGATCCGGTCTACGTGATTACCGAAGAATGCGTTGAATGCGGTGCTTGTGCGACGGTTTGCCCTGTCGGTGCTATTAAAGCTCCTTGATCGCCAACCCCCTCGCAACGAGGGGGTTTAAATTTAGAAATAGGAGACCTCACTGTGTGGAATAAATGGTTTGGACGGAAAAACACCGGCGTCCCTGCCGCAAACCTCGATCAGCTTGACCCTGAAAAACTTCCCAGGCACATCGCCGTCATCATGGACGGCAACGGCCGCTGGGCCCAAAAGAGGGGATTGCCCCGTTCCTTTGGCCATCGCGCCGGTGTCGAGGCGTTACGCGACATCGTCACCGCCGCGTCTGAAATCGGAATCGGCGTTCTGACGACCTACGCTTTTTCCACCGAGAACTGGAAACGGCCGGCTGATGAAGTCAACCTGCTGATGACCCTTTTCTCCGAATACCTTGACAACGAAATTGATGAACTCCACAGCAACAAAGTGCAAATCAGGTTCATCGGCAAAATCGACGGCCTGGCGGCCAGCCTGCAGCGCAAGATAGACCAGGCCCAGAAGCTGACTGGCGGCAACACCGGACTCATTCTCAACATCGCCGTCAACTACGGCGGCAGGGCCGAAATTGTCCGGGCCGTGCAGGCCATCGCCCAAAAAGTACTGGCCGAAGAAATCAGCCCGGCCGATATTTCCGAAGAGACCATTAAAAATCAGCTTTACACCCCCGATATCCCCGATCCCGACCTCTTGATCCGCCCGAGCGGTGATCTGAGAATCAGCAATTTCCTCCTCTGGCAGTCGGCCTATGCCGAACTGTGGTTCACCGAGGTTAAATGGCCTGATTTCAAGCCAGAGCACCTTGTTCAGGCCATCCTTGACTTCCAGCGGCGCGAACGGCGATTCGGCGGACTGAAATCTTCTAAGTAGGTGTATACATGCTGGCTCAACGGATCATAACCGCTATGGTCGGCATCGCCGCGACCATCTTGATTGTTTATTACGGACAGTGGCTTTTCGCCCTGGCAGTTCTGCTCCTGACCCTGCTTGCCTGGCATGAGTATTACAACATGATGGTCCGCCGGCAGGTCGAAATAGCCTATTATCTTGGCATGCTGAATATCATTTTTATCTGGGGCACCGCCTGGCTCGGCAACTCCAAAGAAACCGTGGCCGTAATCCTGCTGGCCGCGTTTTTGCTGCTGGCCAAAACGGTGATCTCCCATTCCCGTTTCAACCTGCAGGATGCGGTATATACCTTCACCGGAGTCTGCTATATCGGCCTGGCATTTGCCCATCTGGTTCTGCTGCGGTTTACCGACAATTCGACGGTCATCGCCACCGGGCTGGGCGGATCACAGCCGGCGGGAGCGGCCTATCTCTGGCTGGCCTTCATCGGCACCTGGGCCTCAGACACCTTCGCTTTTTTCGTCGGCTCTACCCTTGGTAAGCACAAGCTGGCGCCGGCGGTAAGTCCGGGTAAAACCTGGGAAGGGGTGATCGGGGGCGGGGCAGGCTCTTGTCTCGCCCTGCTGGCCCTCGGCTGGCTGTGGCACCTGCCGCTGCTGCATTGCGTCTGTATCGGACTGGTGATCGGCTTTGTGGCTCCGCTGGGCGATCTTGTCGAATCGGCCATGAAACGGTTCGCCGGGGTAAAAGACTCAGGAAGGCTGCTCCCTGGCCACGGCGGCGTCCTGGACCGGTTTGACAGCATCCTTTTCACCGTCCCGGCGGTATACTATTATATCTATATCTTTTTCCTGCGTTAGAAACTGTGAAGGAGACCCGCCATGAAAAAGCGCCTGGCGATCCTGGGCAGCACAGGTTCCGTCGGAACCCAGGCTCTGGAAGTCGTTGCCGCACATCCGGATCAATTCCAAGTTGTTGCCCTGGCAGCCTATCATAACGACCAACTGCTCCAGGATCAGCTCGAACGGTTTAAGCCTCAGCTGGCCGTCCTTATCGATCCTGCCGCCGCCCAGCGGCTTAAAAGCCGTTACCACGGCCCGGTGAAACTCATGGCCGGTGAAGAGGGGCTGCTGGCTGCCGCTACCTTTGAGGCGGCCGACACCGTGCTGACTTCCATGGTCGGTTTCGCCGGCCTCAAGCCTACCCTGGCGGCCATCGATGCCGGCAAGAACATCGCCCTGGCCAACAAGGAAACTCTTGTCGCCGCGGGCGAAATAGTCACCACCGCAGCCAGACAGAAGGGGGTTAGCATCACTCCCGTCGACAGCGAACACAGCGCTATCTTGCAGAGTCTGTCAGGCGAACGCCGTGAACGCATCGCCAAAATCATCCTCACCGCCTACGGCGGCCCCTTTTACGGCTGGACCAAAGACCGGCTCAAAGAAGTAACGGTAGAGGAGTGTCTGCGCCATCCCAACTGGTCGATGGGCAAAAAAATTACCATTGACTCCGCCAGCCTGGCCAACAAGGGCCTGGAAGTCATCGAAGCAAGGTGGCTGTTTGATGTCAGCTACGACCAGATCGAAGTCGTCATTCACCCCCAGAGCATTATTCATTCGATGGTTGAATTCGCCGACGGCGCCGTCATTGCCCAGCTCGGCCGGCCCGATATGCGGCTGCCCATCCAGTACGCCCTGACCTATCCCGACCGGCTCCCGTCCGAGTTTCCCAGACTGGATTTCACCGCCCTGAAAGCCCTGACCTTTGCCCCACCGGACAGCGAGGTTTTCCCGGCTCTCGACCTGGCCTATGCTGCCGGCAGGACCGGCGGCACCGCGCCCTGCGTTTATAACGCCGCCAACGAAATCGCCGTCAACGCCTTTCTCACCCGTCAAATAGCCTTCCTTGACATGTTCCGGATCGTTCAGCATACAATAAATCATCATCAAGTTGTCTCAGCGCCCGTGCTGTCGGACCTATGTGCCGCCGATGCCTGGGCCAGGACTTTCGCCGCTGAGGCTGTCCAGCAATCCAAGTAATTGTGGAGGCAGGTGGAAACTTGTTATCAACAACCATAATTGCCACAATCTTTGTCATCGGCCTGTTGGTGTTTTTTCACGAACTCGGCCATTTTATCACCGCTAAGGCTGTGGGCATGAAAGTTCATGAATTTGCCCTGGGTTTCGGCCCTAAACTGCTCAGCAAGCAGGGCGGTGAAACTCTATATTCCCTGAGAGTCATTCCCCTTGGCGGTTTCAACAAAATCGCCGGCATGGACCCTGATGAAGAACAGGACCAGTTTTCCTTCAACGCCAAACCCATCTGGGCCAGAATGTTGGTAATCGTTGCCGGCCCGCTCATGAACTTCTTCCTGCCGATCCTGCTCTTTGTCATCATCTTTCTCGGCGCAGGCATCGACACCCCGTCGGATGCAGCCGTCATCGGCACCGTCCTGCAGGACCGTCCTGCAGCCAGGGTAGGCCTCGCCGCCGGCGACCGGGTATTGTCCGTCAACGACATCCAGATCGATTCCTGGCGTCAGTTCGTAAGCATCATTCAGGTCAGCGCCGGCAAACAACTGGTGCTTGCCTATGATCGCGACAATCAAAAAGGCAGTGTCACCATCACCCCGGAATTCGACCCCAAAGCCAACCGGGGCATTATCGGCGTTGTCCCGTTAATCGTCAACTATCGTCCCGGACCGCTGGAAGCCGTAAGTCTGGCATGCCAGCAAGTCTATGCCATCGGCACGAGCATGCTCAGCGGTATCGGCCAGATGATCACCGGCCGGGCGCCGGCTGACGTCGCCGGACCGATCGGTGTGGCCCAGATGGCCGGACAGGTGGCCCAGATGGGAATTCTCCCGCTGCTGCAGTTTTCGGCCTTTCTCAGCATAAACCTCGGGCTGATCAATCTGCTGCCGGTGCCGGTTCTTGACGGCGGGCACATCGTCACCCTTGCGGTGGAAGCCGTCCGCCGCAAACCTCTCAGCCCCCAGAAGATGCAGTATATCCAGATGATCGGCTTTACCCTGCTGATGCTTCTGCTGTTGCTCGCCACCTTCAAAGACATAACGAGGCTCAAACTCTTTTAGACGCGACAAATCCATGGATACAGGTGATCACTGATGGAACGTAAACCCACCCGACAACTGCGGCTTGGCAAAGTCGCCATCGGCGGCGGCGCACCGGTTTCGGTCCAGTCCATGACCAACACCAAAACTGCCGATATCAAAGCTACCATCGACCAGGTCCGGCAGCTTGCTGCTGCCGGCTGTGACATCGTCCGCCTCGCTGTTCCCGATATGGCGGCCGCTCACGCTCTGGCCGGCATCAAAACCGCGGTAGGCGACATTCCGCTGGTTGCCGATATTCACTTTGACTATCGTCTGGCCCTCGCCGCCATTGAAAGCGGCGTCGACGGCCTGCGGCTCAACCCGGGCAACATCGGCGACAAGGCTCAGATAGCTGCCGTCGTGACGGCAGCCAAACAGCGCGGTATACCCATCCGCATCGGTGTTAACGCCGGATCGCTGGACAAGACGCTGCTGGCCAAATACGGAGGTCACGCGACAGCCGAGGCGATGGTGGAGAGCGCCCTGGGTCATGTCGCCCTTCTCACCGAGCACAACTTTGATGCCATAAAAATATCCCTCAAAGCCAACGATGTGCCGATGACCATCAAGGCTTACCAACTGATGGCCGCGGCGGTGGATTTCCCGCTCCACCTCGGCATCACCGAAGCCGGCACCATCAACTCCGGTATCATTAAATCTGCTGTCGGCATCGGCGCTCTTCTCGCCCAGGGCATCGGCGACACCATCCGGGTATCCCTCACCGGCGACCCGGTGGAGGAAGTGCGGGTAGCCAGTGAAATCTTAAAAGCCCTGGGAATGCGGGAATTTGGACCGACCCTGGTTTCCTGTCCGTCCTGCGGCCGCTGCGAGATCGACCTGGTCTCTGTTGCCGCCGCTGTTGAGGACAGGCTCAAAGAGATCAAGAAACCGCTGAAAGTAGCGGTTATGGGCTGCGTCGTCAACGGTCCCGGAGAAGCCAAAGAAGCCGATATCGGCATCGCCGGCGGCAAAGGACAAGGACTTTTATTCAAAAAAGGCGAAATTATCGCCAGAGTTCCTGAACAAGACCTGATCACGGCCCTTATCGCCGAGATTGATAAATTAGCCAAGGAGGAATAACATGCGCGCATCCCAGCTTTATGCCCCCACCCTCCGGGAGACCCCGGCCGAGGCCGAAGTAGTCAGCCATCAGCTGATGCTGCGGGCTGGGTTTATCCGTAAGGCAGCGGGTGGTGTGTATACCTATCTGCCCCTGGCCTGGCGGGTACTGAGAAAAATCGAACAAATCGTCAGAGAGGAAATGGACGCCAAAGGCGGCCAGGAACTCGCGATGCCGATCATGCAGCCCGCAGAAATGTGGAAAGAGAGCGGACGCTGGGATGTCTACGGCGACGAGATGTTTCGCCTCAAGGACCGCCACGGACGGGACTTTTGCCTCGGACCGACCCACGAAGAAATGATCACCACCACCATCAAAACCGATGTCCGCTCCTATCGTCAGCTGCCGCTGATGCTGTACCAAATTCAGAACAAATACAGAGACGAAATCCGGCCCCGCTTCGGACTGATGCGCGGACGGGAATTCATCATGAAGGACCTGTATTCCTTCGACCGGGACGATAAAGGTCTGGATGAGAGCTACAACAAAATGTACGACGCCTATTCCCGGGTTTTCACCCGCTGCGGACTCACCTTCCGGCCGGTGGAGGCCGACCCTGGGGCCATCGGCGGCAGCGGTACCCATGAATTCATGGTCCTCGCCGACTCCGGCGAAGCCGCCATCGTCTACTGCGATTCCTGCGATTACGCCGCCAATGTCGAGAAAGCCGAGCTCCATCCCATCACCGCCGCGCCGGAAGCTCCGCTGCCCCTGAAAGAGGTGGCAACGCCAGGAACCAAGACTATTGAAGCGGTATCAGCCTTTTTAGGTGTATCATCAACTCAAACAATCAAAACAATTGCCTATAACACTGAAAAGGGTCCGGTTCTGGCTTTGGTTCGCGGTGATCACCAGATCAACGAAATAAAGCTGCAGAACCTGCTTGGCACCCTGACGCTGCATCTGGCTGACGAAGCCACCGTAGTCGCCGCCACCGGCAGCAGTCCCGGCTATATCGGACCGGTGGGGGTCAAGGACGTAACCATCGTAGCCGACGCCACCGTGATGAATATGCCCAACGCCGTCTGTGGCGCCAATAAACCTGACCATCATTTCGTCCAGGTCAACCCCGGCCGGGATTTCTCGCCGACCTTCGTGGCCGACCTTCGCCTCATCCAGGTTGGTGACCCCTGTCCGCGCTGCGGTCAGCCGGTCAAGACCGCCCGGGGCATCGAGGTGGGTCAGGTGTTCAAGCTGTTCACCAAGTACTCCAAGTCTCTGAACGCCTTTTACCTCGACGAAAACGGCAAGGAACAACTGATGGTGATGGGCTGTTACGGGATCGGCGTCAGCCGGACCATGGCCGCTGCCATTGAGCAGAACCACGACGACAATGGCATCATCTGGCCGGCGGCCATCGCGCCCTTTCACGCCGTCGTCGTGCCCATCAACGTCAAAGACGAAGCCCAGTTGGCCCTGGCCGAGAAAGTCCAGCAGCAACTGGTGGCAGCAGGCCTTCAGGTGGTGCTTGACGATCGCGCTGAACGGGCCGGCGTAAAATTCAAAGATGCTGATCTCATCGGTTACCCGCTGAAGATTACCCTCGGCCCCAAGGCCGTAACCGAAAACCTTATCGAAGTCAAAACCCGCAAAACCGGCGAAGTCGTTTTCTTTTCCGCCGATACCTTCGTCGCCGATGTCAAAACCTTGCTAGCCACTCTCTGATCTGATCCCGCACCAAAAAAGCTGTCGCCATTAGCAAATGACGCAGCTTTTTTTTAGTGGAACCGCTCTAGTGCCCCGTTTATCGGCAAAACCGGGTTTTTCCCGGCGTGCGTCATCCGGGCCGCTGTGCTACAATGGATGTAAGCAAATACCATGTTCCACCATAAGAGAGGGTGTCTGATGTCTACCTACTGCATCATTCCCGACAGCACGCAAAACCTCACCGAACTGTTGACCGAACTGACGCTGCCAGACGAATCCCGGCGGCTGCTTGAGCGTGCGTTCATCGTCCGGGTCCAGGTCGACACCCATGACTCCGCCTGGGAAGTCAACCTCAGTGTACCTGAACCCCTGCCTGACGAACTGCTGGCTCTGGCCAGCACCCATCTGTGCGGCAGTTGCGGTCTTTCCCGCGTTATATTCCATCAAGTCCCGCAAAACCTGGAGGACTTTCTGACCAACAACTGGCCGGAACTGGTAGCCAGGGTCGCCGGCGACAATCAGGCGGTCAAGCACCTGCTGCTTCGGGCCAAGCGGGCCTTCGACGGCCGGACCCTAACCATCGAGTCAAGCGGTGAGCTGTCGGCCGAAATTCTGAACTCCCGCGGTGTCGGCCCGACCATTAAAAACCTGATCAGCCGGGAATTTGCCCATCCCTGTGAAGTGATCATGGTCACGGCCCCCATAGACGAAACCGAAACCTGTGACGAGGACCTGCCCCTGCCGGACAGTTACGAACCGGCGGCAGCCAGCCCTAAAAAGAAGACAGAAAATCCGATCATCTTCGGACGAAATATCAAGGACAAGCCTGTACCGATCTGCGATATTGTGGAAGAAGGCCGCAACATCATCCTCGTCGGTCAGCTCATCAGCCATGAGCTTCGGGAACTGCGGTCCGGCCGCAATCTCCTGACTTTCGATGTTGCTGACCTGTCCGGAGGCATCAGCGGCAAAGCCTTTTTCGACGACAAGGAAGTATTCGGCAAACTGGCCGAGCGGCTGACCGACGGCATGCTCATCAAGGTCAAGGGCACCGTCCAGTTCGACAAATACGCCAATGAATTGGTGATCTATGTCGACAGCATGGGCCGTATCGCCAAACCGGAGCGGGTCGACGAGGCTACCGAGGCCCGGGTTGAACTGCACGCCCACACCCGGATGAGTGCCCTGGACGCCGTCTGCTCTGTAAAGTCCCTGATCAGGCAAGCGGCAAAATGGGGCCACCCGGCAGTGGCAATCACTGATCACGGTGTGGTCCAGTCCTTTCCCGAGGCAGAGGAGGAGGCCGCCAAGGCCGGCATCAAAGTAATTTATGGAATGGAAGGCTATCTGATCGACGACAACATCAATCACGCCTACCATATCATTATCCTGGCCAAAAACGCGACCGGTCTCCGGAACCTTTACCGGCTGGTATCTTTATCCCATCTCAAATACCTTCACCGCACCCCGCGCATTCCGCGGACGGTCCTGGCCGAACACCGTGAGGGGCTTCTGCTGGGCTCGGCCTGCGAAGCGGGAGAACTCTTCCAGGCTATACTTGACGGCACCCCGGACGACCAGGTGTCCACTATTGCCGGCTTCTACGACTTTCTGGAAATCCAGCCTGTCGCCAACAACGCCTTTCTGATCCGTCACGGACGGGTCGCCGATGATTCCGAACTTCAGGCCATCAATCGGAAGATATGCCAGCTCGGCCACACCCTGGACAAGCCGGTGGTCGCCACCTGCGACGTCCATTTCCTCAACCCGGAGGACGAAGTCTACCGCCGTATTCTCATGGCCGGCCAGGGCTACGCCGACGCCGACGCTCAGCCGCCGCTCTTTTTTCGCACAACTGCGGAAATGCTGGCCGAATTCTCCTACCTTGGCAAAGAACTGGCCTATAAGGTGGTGGTGGAAAACACCAGAGCTATGTGCGACTGCGTCGAAAGCATCAAACCCATCCCAACTGAGCTGTACTCACCGAAAATCCCCGGGGCGGAGGACCAGATCCGCAACATGACGATGACCAAAGCCGTCGAACTCTACGGCGATTCCTTGCCTGCCGTCGTGGCCGACCGGATCAAATACGAACTCGACTCCATTATCAACAACGGTTTTGCGGTGCTCTACCTGATCGCCCACAAACTTGTTAAAAAATCCCTTGATGACGGCTATCTTGTCGGTTCCCGGGGCTCTGTCGGTTCCTCCTTTGTGGCCACCATGACCGACATTACGGAGGTAAATCCGTTGCCGCCCCACTGGCGCTGCCCGGCCTGCAAGTACAGCGAATTTATCACTGACGGCAGCTTCGGCAGCGGCTTCGACCTGCCGGACAAGGCCTGCCCCCAGTGCGGCGCAGACACCGTGAAGGACGGTCACGACATTCCCTTCGCTGTTTTCATGGGCTTCCATGGCGACAAAGTCCCTGATATTGATCTCAACTTCTCGGGGGAATATCAGCCGGTCGCCCACAAGTACACCGAAGAACTGTTCGGCAAGGACAACGTTTTCCGGGCCGGCACCATCGCCACCATCGCCGAAAAGACCGCCTACGGTTTTGTCAAGAATTATTTCGCCGAGAAAGGCATCATCACCCGCAACGCCCATATCAATCATCTGATCAGCGGCTGCACCGGGGTAAAACGCACCACCGGCCAGCATCCGGGCGGAATCATGGTTGTTCCCCGCGACATGGACGTCCATCATTTCACCCCCATCCAATATCCGGCCGACGACAAGAATTCCTCCACCATCACGACCCACTTCGACTACCACTCCATCTCAAGCCGCCTGGTCAAGCTCGACATTCTCGGCCATGACGATCCGACTGTCATCAGAATGCTGGAAGACCTGACCGGCATCGATTCCAAGACCATGCCCTTCGACGATCCGGCCACCATGAGCCTGTTCTCGTCGACAACCGCGCTGGGGTTGACGCCTGAGCAACTGGGTTCCACCGTCGGCACGTTTGGCATCCCCGAATTCGGCACCAAATTTGTCCGGCAGATGCTGGATGATACCAAACCGCAGAACTTCAGCGAATTGGTCCGGATCAGCGGTTTTTCTCACGGCACCGACGTCTGGCTCAATAACGCCCAGGACCTGATCCGCAGCGGCACCGCCAAGCTGTCTGACGCCATCTCGGCCCGGGACGACATCATGATGTACCTGATCCATAAGGGCGTCGACCCGCAGCTTTCCTTCAAAGTCATGGAAGGAGTCCGCAAGGGAAAGGGGATCCCCCCCAAGGACGTCGAGGTGCTGCGCCAGAAATCGGTACCTGAGTGGTACATCGAGTCCTGTCAGAAAATCAAGTACATGTTTCCCAGAGCCCATGCCACCGCCTATGTCATGATGGCGGTCCGGATCGCCTATTGCAAGGTCCATCATCCCTTGCCGTTCTATGCCGCCTACTTCACTGTCAGGGCCGACGAGTTCGACGCCAGCCTTACCGCCCAGGGTGAAAAAATCCTCCGGCAAAAGCTGGCCGAACTTGAGCAAAAAGACAACAAGAGCCTCACCGCCAAAGAGAAAGGGCTTCAGACCATCCTGGAAATGGCCCTGGAAATGGTGCTGCGGGGCTTCATCTTCCGGCGTGTCGACCTGTACGCATCCGACGCCGCCAAATTTATCATCGTCGACGACGGTCTGTTGCCGCCGTTGGCTGCCCTGGACGGGGTGGGGGTCAATGCGGCCCGCAACATCGCCCAGGCCCGCGTGGAAAAACCCTTTTCCTCCATCGAAGATCTGCGGCTAAGATCCCGGGTCACCAAGACGGTTATCGACGTCTTGCGCGAGCACGGCTGTCTGGAAGGACTGCCGGAAAACAACCAGATGCTGCTTTTCGCCTGAGGTCTAAATTGATATTGTAAAAAAGTTCCGCCGGTGTTATAATACTCATAGTATATCTGTAGCTGGGTGTTTGAAGAGTGGGTGTTACGCCCACTCTTTCATCTTCTGCTCTGCAGCCCGTCGCTCTTTACGCCTCTGTGCTGCCAAATATAGGGTATAAGCGCGCGTAAAGTCAGGCAACACTAAGGATAACGCAAAAACAGAGGTGAGATACATGTCGGGCAAACCAATTGAGAACCTGATCGAACAAGAGGTCGCCCAGATCATTCAAGAAACCCCCCTGGAACTTGTCGACGTCGAATACGCCAAAGAACGGGACTGGCATCTGCGGGTCTTTCTCGACAAGCCCGGCGGCCTGGAAGTGGAAGACTGCCAATGGGTAAGCGACCAACTGGGAAAACGGCTGGACGAACTCGACCCGATCAAGGAAAGCTATATCCTGGAAATTTCATCGCCGGGACTGGACCGTCCCCTGAAAAAAGAGCGGGACTTTACCCGTCATATCGGCGATAAAGTGGAAATACATACCTTTGCGCCGCTAGACGGCCAAAAATCGATTGTCGGCAAGCTGTTAGGCCTGACAAACGACGATATCGAGCTGGACATCGACGGCACCACCGTCACCGTTCCGCGCGACAAAACGTCTCAGGTCCGCTTGTATATCGATTTTTAGCCTATCATAAAATTGAATAGGGGGAATTTATATGAATGCTGAATTTATGCAAGCCTTCGAACAGTTGGGCAGAGAGAAAGGAATAGCGCCCGAAATTCTGTTCGACGCCATCGAAGCCGCCCTGATTTCCGCTTATAAGCGCAATTTCAGCTCGGCCCAGAATGTCCGTGTGTCGCTCGACCGGGACAGTGGAGAAATCCATGTATTTGCACGCAAAACAGTGGTAGAGGAGGCCAAGGACCCTCGCCCGGAGATTTCTCTGGAGGAAGCCCGGGGCATCGACCGCCGCTATGATCTCGAAGACGTCGTCGAAACCGAGGTAACTCCGAAAAATTTCGGCCGCATTGCGGCCCAGACCGCCAAACAAGTGGTTGTCCAACGGATCCGGGAAGCTGAACGCGGCATCATCTACGAAGAGTTTTCCAGCCGTGAAAGCGATATCGTCACAGGCATTGTCCAAAGGATCGAACAAAAGAACGTCTATATCGACCTTGGCAAAGCCGAAGCCATTCTCGCTCCATCAGAGCAGATTCCCGGCGAAATCTACCGCCACGGCGACCGGGTAAAAACCTATATCATTGAAGTCAAGAAGACCACCAAAGGACCCCAGATCCTGGTTTCCCGCACTCACCCCGGCCTGCTGAAACGCCTGTTCGAGCTTGAAGTGCCGGAAATCCACGACGGTATCGTGGAAATCAAATCGGTGGCCAGAGAACCGGGACTGCGTTCGAAAATCGCCGTTCACTCCCGCGAAGAAAATGTCGATCCCGTCGGTTCGTGTGTCGGTCATAAAGGCATGCGGGTCCAGACCATCGTCAATGAACTGAAAGGCGAGAAAATCGATATCGTCAAATGGAACACAGACCCTGCTAAATACATCGCCAACGCGCTCAGTCCGGCCAAGGTCGTATCGGTGGAAGTCAATGAAACCGAAAAAACCTCGCGGGTGATAGTCCCCGATTACCAGTTGTCGCTGGCCATCGGCAAGGAGGGTCAGAACGCCCGCCTGGCCGCGAAACTGACCGGCTGGAAAATCGACATCAAGAGTGAATCTCAGGTCCAGACAACCACGTAAGGAGGAATAGCATGAAACCGAAAAAAATTCCTCAGCGCATGTGTGTTGGCTGTCAAATTATGAAAACAAAAAAAGAGCTGCTGAGAATCGTGCGAACTCCCGAAGGCGCAGTAGTTCTCGACACCACCGGCAAAAAAGCCGGCCGGGGCGCCTACCTGTGCAACAGCGGAGAGTGCCTGGCCAAGGCAATGAAGGGCAAACGCCTGGAACGGGCCCTGCAGCACGCTGTCGACCCTGACGTGTATGAGCAGCTTCGCGCCGGAATCGAGAAACCATGAACGAGTCTCGCCTGACCGCCTTGCTGGGGTTTGCTCAGAAGGCCAAAAAGCTTGTGTCCGGTGAAGCCGCTGTCGACAAAGCGGTACGATCAGGCCAGGCAAAACTGCTGATCATCGCCGGCGACGCCAGTGACAACACCCGTAAGGGCTATCGCGACACGGCATCATTTTACCATGTTCCTTGTTATGAAGTGCTGTCCAAAGATCAAATTGGCCATTCCATCGGAAAACCACCGCGGGCTATCCTCGCTGTGACCGACGCCGGATTTGGGAAGGCAATCAGCGAAGCACTGCAGGGTTGATTCTCCGAGAGGAAGAAAAATGGGGGTGGATCAATGTCCAAATATAGAGTCTATGAACTGGCAAAAGAATTTAATACCACCAGTAAGGTGATTATCGACATTCTGGCCCGCAACAGCATCGTGGCCAAAAATCATATGAGCAGTCTTGACGATGACGCCAAGGCCGTGATTGACAGAACCTTCGCCCGAAAAACCGGCGCACCGGAGGAACCGGCCAAACCGTTCCCCGGAAAACCGGCTCCCACTGCCGGAGGCGCGATCCCAGCCGGCAACCAGGGAAGGCCGCAGCCTCCGTCCTCGGCTGGGCCCCGTCAGGCTCCCCTGCCGCCGAGACCTGTCCAAAACCTGACCGTCAGGCCGCCCCAACAGCCTTACCAGGCTGACCCGCGGCGACCGGCCGGCGGAGCTCCCGGCCCGCGGCCCGGCGTTCCCGGACAACAGCAGCCTCAACAACCTCAACAACAACAGCAACAGCGCCCGGGCCAACCGCCTTATCAGCAATCCCGCCCGGCTGGCGCTCCTCCCCAGCAGCAATTCCGTCCCGCCGGCGGACCTCCCGGTCCGCGTCCTGGCTTTCCCGGACAACAACAACAGCAACAGCGCCCGGGCCAACCGCCTTATCAGCAATCCCGCCCGGCTGGCGCTCCTCCCCAGCAGCAA
>JARLHY010000200.1 GCA_031292015.1 Negativicutes bacterium
CAGAAAACAGCTTTGTCAGCGAGTCCTATGGCAATAAAAAAACGCAACGCTATCTGACGGCGGGCAAGGATGGCCAGTTGCATACCATGACCTCTGCCCAGCAATCCGCCTGGTTAAACACTCACCCTACGCAGCTTGAACTGCAGCAACGCCATTACCGTGAGATAGAGGTTACCGGTCGTGATGGCAGTAAAAGCACCGGTTACGTGGCAATTAACAATGAGGCGATTAAAACCGTCTACCGCTTTGTACCGGAAAGTCGCAGTTTTACCCAGAGCGGGCAGTCGGTAGACGCCCAGGGGCGGGTTATCGGCTTATTCGGTGGCGGCCCCAGGAAACGACCCGCGATGGATAAAACCGGAGAACCACCGGAGAAACGGACAACCAGAACAGCAACAGAAGAAGACCTGATCGCCTGGCGGAATATGTCACCAGTAGAACGCAAGGCTGCCGGGGGTGTCACTGGCTATGCCAGAGCGCAAGGGATTAACCCGGGTTCCTGGGGAAATCTGGCCAAGAGCGATGGACTTACCGCGCAAGGCGAATTAAGGCTGACCAAAACCCGGGCACCGACAGTGGATGATCTGAAAGCCTGGCGCGATATGTCACAGGAACAACGGGATGCTGTCGGCGGCGCTATCGGCTATGCCAGAACGCAGGGAATTAACCCGGGTTCCTGGGGGACTCTGGCCAGGAGCCAGGGGCTTACCCCACAAGGCGAGTCAAGACTGATCAAAACCCGGGCACCGACGCAAGATGACCTGAAAGCCTGGCGCGATATGTCACCGGCAGAACGGGAAGCCGCCGGTAGCGCAGCCAGCTATGCCAATAAGCATGGCATTAATCAGAGTGCCTGGTCGCGACTGGTCAAGAGCGATGGACTAACACTATCGGGAGAATCAAAACTGATCGAGACCCGCCCTCCAGCCAATGATGACCTGAAAGCCTGGCGGGATATGTCGCAGGCAGAACGAGATGCCGCCGGCGGCACGATCGGTTATGCCACCCGACATGGCATTAATCAGGGCTCCTGGGCACAACTGGCCAAGAACAATGGACTAGCTGCGCAAGGCGAGTCAAGACTGATCGAAACCCGGGCGCCGAGCCATGAGGACCTGAAAGCCTGGCGCGATATGTCACCGGCAGAACGCAAGACGGCCGGGGGTGCAGTTGGCTATGCTAAGACGCAGGGTATAAATCCAGGTTCCTGGGGGAATCTGGCCAGGAACGATGGATTGACTCCGACAGGAGAATCCAGACTGACCAAAACCCGGGCGCCGACCCATGAGGATCTCAAGACCTGGCGGGATATGACGCAGGCAGAACGGGATGCCGCTGGCGGTACTGTCGGCTATGCCACCCGACAAGGTATTAATCCGGGTACCTGGGGCAGTCTAACCAGGAACGACGGGCTTACCCTGAAGGGCGAGTCAAAACTGACCAAAACCCGGGCACCGACTAATGATGACCTGAAAGCCTGGCGGGATATGTCACAGGCAGAACGGGATGCCGCTGGGGGGGCGTCCAGCTATGCCATGAAACATGGCATTAATCCGGGTACCTGGTCGCGGCTGGTCAAGAGTGACGGACTGACTCTGCCAGGAGAGTCAAAACTGACCAAAACCCGGACCCCGACAGTGGATGACCTGAAAGCCTGGCGGGATATGTCACAGGCAGAGCGGGATGCCGTCGGCGGCACGGTCGGTTATGCCACCCGGCATGGCATTAATCAGGGCTCCTGGGCACAACTGGCCAAAAATGATGGACTGGCTGCGTTAGGCGAGTCAAGACTGACCGCAACCCGGGCACCGACCCATGATGACCTAAAAGCCTGGCGGGATATGACGCAGGAACAACGGGATACTGCTGGCGGCGCTGTCAGCTATGCCACCCGGCATGGCATTAATCCTGGATCCTGGGGGGCTCTGGCCAGGAACGATGGACTGACCCCCCAAGGCGAGTCAAGACTGACCACAACCCGGGCCCCCACCCAAGATGACCTGAAGACCTGGCGGGATATGTCACAGCCAGAGCGGGATGCTACTGGCGGCACAGTAGGCTATGCCAGGAAGCATGGTATTACTCCTGGTTCTTGGGTAAGTCTGGCCAGGAACGATGGACTGACGCTGAAAGGGAAGTCAAAACTGACTAAAACGCGGGCCCCCACCCGTGATGACCTGAAAACCTGGCGTGATATGCCACAGCCAGAGCGGGATGCCGTCGGCGGCTCTGTCGGCTATGCCATCAGTCAAGGTATCAATCAGGGCTCCTGGTCCTCTTTCGTCCACAATAATGGGCTGTCAACAAGAGGTCTGTCCAAACTGGACAAGACTCGGGCACCAACAATTGATGATCTGAAAGCATGGCGGGATATGGCGCAGGCAGAGCGGGATGCCGTCGGCGGTACTGTCGGTTATGCCACGAAACATGGCATTAATATGAATACCTGGGCATCGCGGGTCAACAAGAATGGGCTGTCACCACGCGGTGAACAAAAGCTTAATAGCGCGCAGGCCGAGAAAACTGCGGTCAAAACAGAAACGGATACACCGCCTCACGCCAGCGGACCGGTTAAAATGATTTTGCTCAACGACGATGGCGGCGAGATGGAAATACACAACCCCTCACCTTCCCGACTGGATGATCTCCCGGCAACGGATAATAA
>JARLHY010000201.1 GCA_031292015.1 Negativicutes bacterium
CTTTGGCTCGGCGGCCCGGTTCGTCGCCCAGGCTTTCATGGGCATCAATCTCGATGTCCGGGCGCTGAGCGGTGTGTATGTCGGTGTGGTGATGGGCCGCAACGCCGGCTTTTTGACGGCCGCTTCCTCGATCGCCCAAAAATATCCTGATGACGGTCCCCATCTCATCTACCTGCCGGAGCGCCAATTCTCAATGGATTCCTTCCTGGCTGACGTCAAAAGGACCTATGACAAGCAAGGAAAGTGCATTGTGGCCATCTCCGAAGGGGTGTCTGACGCCACCGGGACGCCGATCATCGCTTCACTTCGCAAACATTGCGAAACCGACGCCCATGGCAATCTCACATTGTCCGGAACCGGCGCCCTGGGTGACGCGCTTGCTGAACAAATAAAGGACAAACTGGGGATTTCCCGGGTCCGCAGCGATACCTTCGGTTATCTGCAACGTTCCTTCCTGGGATGCGTCTCTGATGTCGACCAGCATGAAGCCCGCGAAGTGGGCGAACGGGCGGTCCAGATCGCCCTGTGGAATGATGCGGACGGCTCGATGACCATTCAGCGTACAGGCTACTATTCGGTGGATTACCGCCTGGTGGAACTGTCCGAAGTGGCAGCCAAAACCAAGGTGATGCCGGAAGAATTCATCAATAAGGAAGGCAACCATATCACTGACGCCTTCAAGTTTTATGTCCGGCCGCTGCTGGGTTCGGGCCTGCCGTCGGCATCCCAGCTCAGAGCTCCCCGGGTGCCCAAGCTGTTGCGCGTGAAATAATTTGCCTGTGGGGCAATATAACGGGGAGGTGTGGCGATGCCGCGTTTATCGATCAATTTAACGATGCTGTTTCTGGAAATTCCCTTTATGGAGAGATTCGCGGCCGTCGCCCAAGCCGGCTTTCAAGCGGTGGAACTCGGCTATTTTCTCTATGACTTTTCGCCGGAGGCCATCCGGCGGGAAGTGGATAAACACGGTCTACGTGTTGTACATCTTAACCTGCCACCGGGTGATCGGACCCGGGGTGAACGAGGCATTGCAAACGATCCGCGTCGGCAGGAAGAATTCAGAGCCAGTATCGATTGCGGCATTCGCTACGCCAAAGCGCTGGGAGTCACCCGGGCCAATTGCATGTCCGGCTTGAAGCTTTCCGATGTGCCGGATAGGCAACAGCGGCAGGCGCTGGTGGAAAATTTCCGTTATGCGGCCGAGGCGCTGGGAGCGGAGGGTATCCAGATGATGACCGAACCTCTCAATAGCTGGGATGTACCGGGATTTCATCTGAATATCCCCAGTCAGGTGTTTGAATTGATGGAAGAAGTCGCTCACCCAAATTTTTATCTGCAATATGATATATATCATACCCAACGGATGCAAGGGGAGTTGATCGGTACGCTGGAGCGGCATATCGATAAAATCGCCCACATCCAGGTTGCGGATAACCCTGGAAGGCACCAGCCGGGAACAGGGGAAATCAACTATCGTGCCGTCTTTTCCGCTATTGATACTGTTGGTTACACAGGCTATGTAGGACTGGAATACATCCCCACTGGGAATACCGGAGCGTCCTTTGGCTGGATCAGGGAATATGGGTTGAAAGAAGGTGGCGTTTCATGAGACCGGTTATATTAAAATCTAATTTCACGGATTACTATGACAGCTTTTTTGACAGTCCGGAAAGTATCGGGCCGCTAGTCTTCGAGCGCTACACCAACCGCGGCATGAATCGCAGCGAGATACTGGGGTTCTTGAGCCGGAACGGGTTTTCGGTGCCTCGACACGGAAAACTCAAAGAGATCGGCAAATGGGCTCCCCATTTACGCGACAGCCAGTTGGTGGTGATCTACCTCGATGAAGAGAGCCACCGCGGGGAAAACAAACTGGTGATGACAGCTACCGAAGCGCTGAAGACCTACCCCGATTGTCTGGCTGCCGAATTCGTTGGCACCAGCAAGGATAGCGGCCATGGCCGGAGATTGGTGCAGGTCGGCCTCAAGTATTTTTGGATCGACCTTGTCAGCGACGACTGGCGGGCCAGCTCAGGCAACGTGAAAACAAGCATCCGCAAACATGGCTGCGGACTGCAGTCCAATCTCTTTTTCCCGCTGTGGGCCATCGACTTCGTGCCGGTCAATGTCAGCGGCAACGAAGTGCTATATGCCGTTGATTTCAGTTCGGCTCCCATCGTCGGCGAGTACGGCATGGATGAACTCTTAGACGCCGAAACGGCGGCGCGGGAGATCAAGCAAATGGTCAACGAGTGTTACCGGCGGCGCTAGCCGGAATTTTGGCGAGAAACTTGCTTACCGGACTTTATTGTGACGAATGTTATTAAAGAAAAAACGGTCAAACCCGATTGGGTTGACCGTTTTTTTTATTGTAGTGGCGGTTGGCTATTTTGTGTCTTTGAAGTAGTTTTGGGCGATTTCGGCCAGCTCGGTGGCGGCTTCAGCCAGGCTCTGGCTGGCGGTGGCCAGCTCGTTTACCGAGGCGGACTGTTGGTCGATATTGTTGTCGATGACAGCAATCTTGCCGGAAAAAGATGTTGCCACATCGCGGATTTTGAGCAGGCTGTCGTTGATGCTTTTGACCGACTGGGAGGTGGCGTCAGCCAGTTTCCTGACTTCCTCAGCCACGACACCGAAGCCCCGGCCCTGTTCCCCGACCCTTGCCGCCTCGATGGCGGCATTTAGCCCGAGCAGGTTGGTCTGACCGGCAATATTGCGGATAAAAGCGACGATCTCGTCGGTTTGTTTGGAGGTATCCACCAGGCTTTTGCCGAGGGAGCCGAGCTCGCTACTGATTCGGGCCAGGTCTTGGGAGCTTGACGCTACTTCCTCCAGGCCGGCTGACATTTCCTCAGAGGCGGCAGCGAGACTTTCCGCCGTCACTCTGATTTTTTCGTAGGTTGTGATGGTTTGGGTGGTTGTGATGCAGCCGACAACCCGTCCACCGTCCTTGACCGGCCAGGCACAGGCGAGGTAGGGAACGCCGTAGGTCGAGTTTTCCTTGCTGACCATGCGGAAGATCTTTTTGCCGCTGGCGAGGCAGTCGATGCTCACTTTGCCTTTGACTGAGTCGCCGGGTTTGTTTTTTAGATCCAGCTCTTTGGCTGGCGCGTATGCGAGGTATACCCCGTCTTTAATCACTGAGATCCCGATATCTTCGGCCACTATCTCATTGAAACTGTCGGCGATTTTGGCGTAGTGATCGAGGATTTCTTCGGCAACAGAACCCATAAACAATTCACCCTCCCCTGGAGGCGCCCATAGCCAGCGCTTCCTTTTCTTTATGTTATCGCGGCCGCCGCCGTCAGACGGGTCACGTCGGGCTTCTCGGCCGGGCTGTTGGTGGTGATCATCTTGCCGAACCTGATGCCTATAGTTAATCTAATTATAGTTCACCATCGGCGCTTGGACAATATGTCGAAAGGCTCATAGTTTGACAAATAAAAAAACATCTAAGTCAGTTTTGAATTTCAAACCAAACCTAGATGCGGTCTTACTTTGCCCCTGCAGGTTGTGCACAGGCCATAAGAAGCGTAAGCTTGTAAAGCCGGTATTCGATTACCAGATAGAGGCAATGGTTGCTACACTGTTTGCGACATTATTATACAATTTATGCTTACACATTACAAGGGCTTTCTGTCTTTGGTCCCTGTGATGGCACGCGGATCGCGGCCTGCCGCTAACTCACGTTGCAAGAATAGCAGGGCGAATGTTGTGCTTTACAACTGAGCTTGAGTATGATATTTTTAAGTTAAATAATTTAATGTTGAATTATATGAAGGGGCATCTTTATGGTAAGCAACTATCGCGGCACGAAAACAGCGACTTTGGCGCTGCATACTTATGTGAAAATGATGCAGGCCGCCGAACTGGTCACCGGCCGCATTCACCGCCATCTCACCACTACCGGGCTGACCATCACTCAGTTTGGGGTGCTTGAGGCGCTTTATCATTTGGGGCCGCTCTGTCAGCGGGATATTGCCGCGAAAATTTTGAAAAGCTGCGGTAATATCACCCATGTTCTCGACAATCTCGAAAAGCGGGGCTTGGTGGAGCGCAGGCGAGACAGTGACGACCGCCGCTACTATACCGTTCACCTGACCGAAAGCGGTCAGGGGATGATGAGCGATGTTTTTCCCTGCCACGAGGCCGCGGTCCTAGGCGAAATGGCTGTCTTGACGCCTTCCGAGCAGCGGGAATTCATCCGGCTTTGCCGCAAATTGACTACTGGGCGGCAGTAGCAGAGACCGATGATTCGATTATTTTTTAGGTAAAGGACGGATAAAGCATGACTGCAAAGCGAATTGACCGGATATTGCAAGCTAAGCCGACCATGGAGGGGGCTGGAGTTCGTCTGAAGCGGGCCTTTGGTTACGAGGAGGTGCCCCTGTTCGACCCCTTTTTGATGCTGGATGATTTTCATTCTTCCCAGCCGGCCGACTACTTGGCCGGATTTCCCTGGCATCCCCACCGGGGCATCGAGACCATCACCTATCTGCTCGAAGGGCTGGTGGAGCATGGCGACAGTATGGGCAACAAGGGGGCGATCGGCGCTGGCGATGTGCAGTGGATGACAGCCGGCAGCGGCATCATTCATCAGGAAATGCCGCAGCTGAGCCCGACCGGCACCATGTGGGGCTTTCAGCTATGGGCCAATCTGCCGGCTGCATCCAAGATGATGCCGCCCCGCTACCAGGATGTAAAGGCTGCCGAGATTCCGGAGGTGACTCTTGCCGGCGGCACTAAGGTGAAGATCATCGCCGGGGGGATTGGTGAGGTCAGCGGCCCGGTAAAAGACATTGTCATCGAGCCGGAGTTTTTCGATGTGACCATCCCGGCCGGCGGGACCTTCGAGCATCGGGTGAAGGCCGGGCATACGGTGTTTGCCTATGTCCTCGCGGGGGAAGGCCGGTTCGGCGAAGCTGATCTGTCCCTCTCTGGCTCCGAAAGTATCGTGCTATTCGGGCGTGAAGGGGAAGAGGTCATAGCTACCGCCAGCGAACAGCCCTTCCGGTTTCTCCTGCTCGCCGGACGGCCGCTGGGTGAACCGATTGCCTGGCGCGGACCGATTGTGATGAATAGCGAGGCTGAACTAAAGACGGCGTTTGAGGAATACCGCCTGGGTACATTTATCAAGGACGGCAATGGGGTATCTTAATCGGGACTGGAACATTTCTGTTTAAAATAGAGGAGGCGAGTATCATGTTCATGGCTATCACCAATGACTATCGTGAGCAGGGACTGCTGGTGCTGCGTGTGGGGATCGGGCTGCTGTTCATGTATTTTGGCTGGCCGAAGATCATCGGCGGCGAAGAAACCTGGGCCAAGGTCGGGAGTATGGCGATGACGCCGATCGGCATCCATTTCGCTCTGCCCTTCTGGGGATTCATGGCGGCGATCGCCGAGTTCGGCGGCGGTTTGCTGCTCACTCTTGGCCTGTTTACCCGGCTGGCCTGCGGTCTTTTAACCTTTACGATGATTATGGCGACGGTTTTCAAATTTTCGACCGGCGGGGGCCTGGCAGGGGCCTCGCAGCCGCTGAGTATGGGCATCGTTTTTTTCAGTCTGCTGTTTATCGGCCCAGGCCGCTACAGTTTTGACGCCTGGCTGGGTGCCAAGTCCGCCCATTCGTGGGGACGGGGCCGCTGAAGCTGGTCTCAGGCATAAATAAAGACGCCCGGTGTGGGCGTCTTTTTTATGCTGCTGTGATTTAGCCTTCGCCATAGGAGTCGTTGTCGTCTACATGGACGAAACACCAGCTGACGGCGCACTCGGCGACCGTTTCCGGAGCCCCTTTGATGGCAATAGCCTGCAACCTGGCCTGGGCTTCTTCCAGGCTGGTGATTTCGCCGGGGAGGAGAAAATAGCCATAAGACATATCATCAATGAATACGTCAAACAGGGTTTTTCCGGTCTGTGCCCCTTTGCCAAGATTGTTGAAAAGGATTTTTGCCGGACAGCTTAGCGGGGAACTCACGGTGTCGAGAACAACCATTCCTTTTGTCAACATTGTCACTGCTGCTTCGCCTCCTATAGCGCTTCTTTGTCAATTATACAATACAGGCGGCTAATCGCCAACAATAGGTAATTAAAGAACATGACTTCAGCCAAGATTTTTTACTGAATCTGTCGGACGATGTTTTTCTCTCCGGCCTGATGAACGGTTTGGGGAGGCGTTGCCAAAGATGTGTCGTATTATTTATTGTATAGAGAGTATGGCAGCTGAGGCCCTTTGGTGGGCAGGAGGTTCTGATGAGAAACGGAAAGTATCTGGTGGCCCTTTTCGTCATAATGACGGTGATATTTAGCCCGCTGGCCGCAGCTGCGGCTGACGGCGCTGCAACTGCCGGAAAGAGAACCATGCGCTATGTGGTGCAGGTTTCTGATGATTTTTGGGATACGGCGACTTATGTCAAAAGTGGTGTGGTCTATAAACCCCAGAGGCTTACCATCGCCGTGATGGCTGTAAACGGGCAGGGACGGACGATGGTGCCGTATTACAGTGGCGCGCTGGCGGCCGGTCAGTCCAGTGTCACCATCGACGCCGTCTTCCCGACCGGTCAGGCGGTTGTCACCCTTGTCAAGTTTGAGAGCCCGGGCGACACCTGGGCTGCGATCAGCAGTGATATTCATACTAACCGCGGCCAGACGGTGACTTATTCTTTTAAAGCGCCGCCGCCGCTGGATGTCCAGGTGACCACGACGCCGATGCCTCGCCAGTTGCCGCCAACCCTGGAGCAACCATCACAGCCCCCGGCGCACAATTTGACGCCGATAACTGATCCGAAGGCCAAAGCTGAACCGCCAGGGGAGCTCCCGGTGACGGTGGCCATCGAGCTGGAGAGCCCGGAGTATTTCTGGTTGGCGCCGATGCGCTGGAATTCCGGGCCGGTAATGAGGCCCGGGGCGCTGCTGACGCGGGTGTGGTTCGCCGGACAGGTACAGAGTGACTTTTCGCCAGGGCTGGTCAATCCATTGCGCCGCTCGGATTTTGATCCAGGCTGGTCGCAGGCCAAACAGACCCAGCTGTTGCCGACCGGAACACCGGTGAGTGTAGAGCTGGTGCTGATGGAGAATTATTACCGGGGAAGCGTGCTGCAGCGGGTCGAATTTACCAATAACGGCGCGCCGCTGGTCTTTAAAATTACCACAACAACGCCGCCGCCCGACTGGGGCATTACCTGGAAGATTGGCGAGACGCTTTTTGCGGAGTGACAGGGCGATCTGGGCAGTCAAATGAGGATTGAATGGGGTTGATGGAATTGACCTGGCGCAGCAAGGAGTTTCTCGGTGATCGGCATAAGGGCGCGCTGGCCCGGGGGCTTTACCGTTCGATGGGATATACGGACGATGATTTTCGCAAGCCCTTTATCGCGATTGTAAACACCTGGAATGATATTTGCCCCGGCCACTATCTGCTGCGGAATATTGCGGCAGCTGTCAGGGATGGCATCCGATCGGCGGGTGGAACGGCGGTGGAGTTTGGCACCATTGCTCCTTGCGACGGGATTGCCCAGGCCCACCCTGGGATGCATTATATTCTGCCCAGCCGCGATATCATCGCCAGCAGCGTAGAACTGATGGTCCAGGCCCATATGCTGGACGGCATGGTGCTGCTCGGCTCGTGCGACAAGGTGGTTCCCGGCTTGCTGATGGCGGCCGCCCGCATCAATCTGCCGGCCATTTTTGTCAACAGCGGGCCGATGTATCCGGGGACCCATGCGGGAAAACACATCGATGTCAACGCAACCCAGATTTATCTCGGCAAACTGAAAGACGGCCGGATCACAGAGGAAGAATTCCGCCAGGTCGAGCGGTCGGCCTGCCCGACGCCCGGCTCGTGCACCATGATCGGTACCGCCAACACCATGTCCTGTCTGGCAGAGGCCATGGGGATGTCGCTGACCGGATGCGGGACCATCCCGGCGGTCGACGCCCAGCGGGTCAGTATGGCGAAGGAAACCGGCCGGCGGATCGTCGGGCTGGTCGCCGAAGGGGTCAAGGCCTGCGATATTATTACCCGGGACGCCCTGCTGAACGCCGTCCGCCTGGGGATGGCCATCGGCGGTTCCACCAACCTGATTATGCACGTCCTGGCCATTGCCCACGAGGCCGGCGTTCCGTTCAGTATCGACGATTATGAGGACCTCAGCAATTCCACCCCTTACCTGGCGTCCATCATGTCGGCCAGTGAATATGACATGGTTGATTTTCACCATGCCGGTGGGGTGCCGGCGGTGATGAACCAGCTGCAAACACTGCTTCATGGCGATGCGCTGACGGTGACCGGCAGAACCATCGGTGAAAACATCGCCGCCCAGCCGATCAAAGACGAGAAAGTCATCCGTCCCTTTGAGCAGCCCTTTTTGCCGACCGGGGGAATTGCCATATTGAAGGGCAATCTGGCGGCCGAGTCGGCGGTATGCAAGCCGGCCGCCATGAAAGCCGACCGGCTATGTGTGAGCGGACGGGCCAAGGTTTTCAACAGCGAGGAAGAATTGGTAGCTGCGATTTATGCTAATGTCATTGAGCCGAATGACGTGATTGTGGTGCGCTATGAGGGGCCGAAGGGTGGGCCGGGGATGCGGGAAATGTATACGCCGCTGGAGCTTCTCGACGGGTACGGGCTGGCCGAAAAGGTGTTTTTGATTACCGACGGCCGCTTTTCCGGGTCGAACCGCGGCGGTTTTGTCGGCCATGTTTCGCCAGAGGCAGCCGAGGGCGGGGTGATTGCCATTGTCGAAAACGGTGATTTGGTCACTGTCGACATCCCCAAGCGCACGATCACCCTGGATGTAGCGGAAGAGGAAATCAACCGGCGGCTGCAGGAATGGGTGAAACCGGAGCCGAAGATCAAACGGGGTTATCTGGCCACTTACGCCCGGATTGTCAAATCGGCCCACTACGGCGCCATTATTGAGTAGCGGCAGAATAAAAAAAATCCCGGACCGATTGGTCCGGGATTTTTACTTTTATAGTCCGAGGTAGGCCTTACGGACAAGGTCGCTGCCAAGGAGCTCTTCGCCGCTGCCTTCGGCGACGATCCGGCCGGTCTGGAGGACATAGGCCCGGTCAGCCAGTTCGAGGGCTTCGCGGACATTCTGCTCGACCAGGAGGATGGTTTTGCCGGTGGCCTTGACCTGGCGGAGAAAATCGAAGATCTGCATCACCACTTTGGGGGCGATGCCGAGGGAGGGTTCGTCCAGCATCAGGAGCTTGGGATCGGACATCAGGCCGCGGGCGATGACCAGCATCTGTTGCTCGCCGCCGCTCATGGTGCCGGCCAGCTGGGTGCGGCGTTCTTTGAGGCGGGGAAAGAGGTCGTACATTTCCTCGAGCCGCCCTGTCGCTTCGGCCTCTGATTTGACGGTATAGGCGCCCAGCAGCAGGTTTTGCTCAACTGTCATCCGGGCGAAGGTCAGCCGTCCTTCCGGCACATGGGCGATACCCAGGCTGACGATCTTGTGGGCCGGCATGCCGTTCAGCCGCTGACCGCAAAACTCGATTTCGCCGCCCAGCGGCGGGATGACGCCGGAGATGCCTCTCAAGATGGTGGATTTGCCGGCGCCGTTGGCTCCGACGACAGCGATGACTTCACCGGCGTTGACGCCAAAGGTGATGCCGTGGATGGCCGGGGTACCTTTATAACCAAGCTTAAGATCTTTCGCTTGCAGCATAATATCGCTCTCCCAAGTACGCTTTTATGACCGCCTCGTTCTGGGCCACTTCTTCCGGCGGGCCAGCGGCGATCAGCCGGCCGCCATCCAGCACCACCACATGGTGGGAGATGGGCATGACGACTTCCATGACGTGTTCGACTACAAAGACGGTGATGCCTTGGGCGTTGATTTTGCGGATCAGCCCGACCGCCTCCTGGGCTTCCTTGGGGGTCAGGCCAGCCATGACCTCGTCCAGCAGCAGGAAGCGGGGCTTGGTGGCATAGGCCCGGGCCAGCTCCAGCCGTTTTTTGTCGCCGATGGTCAGGGCGGTGCCGACCATGTTCTTTTTGTCGGACAGGCCGGTGAATTCCAGGACTTCTTCGGCCCATTTTTGGGCTGTCTTGCGGTTTTTATCCCGCAGGAAGGCGCCGACCATGACGTTTTCCAGCACACTCAAGGTGCCGAAGGGGCGGACGATCTGGAAGGTGCGGGCGATGCCCTTTTGGGCGACTGTTTCTGACGGCAGGCCGGTGATGTCCTCGCCGCAGAATTTGATGGTGCCGCCATCTGGCTTGTAGTGGCCGGCAATGGTGGCGAAGAGGGTGGATTTTCCGGCGCCGTTGGGGCCGATGAGGCCGACGATCTGGTTTTCCTCCACCGTTAGACTGACGTCGTTGACAGCCAGCAGGCCGCCAAAGCGTTTGGTGATATTGGCAAGTTCAAAAAAAGCCAAACCGCATTCCCCCTATTTGCCTGTGATCAGGCCCATGAGGCCCGACGGTTTGAGCACGGCGATAATCATGATGAGAAGGCCGTAGATGATAAGGTCAAGGGCTGAGCCGCTGCCGCCGAGGAGTGCCCGGCTGAACTCGGCCAGCGGGATCATGATGGCGGCGCCGATGACCGGGCCGATGATGGTGCCGACTCCGCCGAGGATGGCGATGAGGCAGACCTGGATGGAAAGCATCATCGGTAGGACGCTCTCTGGGTCGATGTACATGACATACTGGGCGTAAAAGCTACCGCCGATGGCCATGAAAAAGGCGCTGAAGCCCATGGCGACAAGCTTGTAGCGGGTGATGTCGATGCCGAGGGCCCGGGCCGCTTCCTGGTCTTCGCGGATGGCCTGGAAGTAAAAACCAAGATAGCTCCGCTCCATCCACCAGGTGACTGCCAGCTGGATGACGAGGAAGGAGAGGGCGATATAGTAATAGGGCGCCTTCGGACCGAACTGGAAGCTGGCAAGACCTGTCTGGGCGAAGGGCAGATGTTTGCCCACCGCGCCGCCGGCCCATTCCCAGTTGGTGAAGAGGACAAAGAAGATCTCGCCCAGGGCGATGGTGGCGATAACAAAGTAGTGGCCCTTGAGCCGGAAGGTGGGAAAGCCCATGATGAGCGAGAGGAGGACGGCGATAACGCCGCCGGCCAGCATGCCCAGCCAGGGGTTGATGCCCAGGTTGACCAGGCCGAGGGTCGAGGAGTAGGCGCCAATGCCGAAGAAGACGGCGTGGCCGAGGGAGACCTGGCCGGTGTAGCCGCCAAGGATGTTCCAGGCTCCGGCAAGGAGGGCGTAGAGGAAGATAAGGATCATTAGATGGATATAAAAGGGCGAGCTGACGACAAGGGGAAAGGCGAGCAGTGCCAGCAGCACACCGCCGAGCAGCAGGAAGGTTTTGTTTTTGAGCATATGTACCGCCCCCCTCATGATGTATGGCCCATCAATCCGCGAGGGCGGATCAGGACAACAAGTAGATAGATAGAGAAAACAACCAGGTATTTCAGCGACGGGGCGATAAAGGTGCCGGCAAGGGCCTCGGTGATGCCGATGATCAGACCGGCCCAGAAAGCTCCCTGGATGCTGCCGAACCCGCCGAGCGCCACGGTGACGAAGGCCAGAAAGCCAAAGACCGCGCCGACTTCAGGGAAGACGTAGTAGAAGTTGGCCAAAAGAGCTCCGGCCACACCGACGCAAGCCGCGCCGAGGCCCCAGGCCAGAGCGTACATCCGGTCTGAGTCGATGCCCATCAGGGCGGCCGCCTGTTTGTTTTCGGCTACAGCCAAGAGGGCCCAGCCGGTTTTGGTTTTAGTAATGAAGAGATAGAAGGCCACGAACATGACGATGGCTCCCACTGCGGCGACCATCTGGGGTTTGGAGAGGAAGATGCCGAAGAGGTCGACCCGTCCCTGGAAGTTGAGGTGTTCGAGGGTTTTATAGTCGGCGCTGAAGATGAACTGGGCCGCACCTC
Organism: Negativicutes bacterium; assembly: GCA_031292015.1. Next base: position 11,906 of record JARLHY010000201.1, read on the forward strand.
GCAAAAAGACCAGCAGGCCGAAGGTCGAGAAGATCTGGGCCAGCGGAGGGGCGGTGAGCACCGGTTTGATCAGAATCTTGTAGATGATGACCCCGAACACAAACAGCACCAAGGCGTTGAGAGGCAGCGAAGCCAGGGCGCTCAAGCCGAAAAGGCTGGTGTTGAAAATATAGGCGACGAACATGCTGATCATCAGAAAATCGCCGTGGGCGAAATTGACGATATCCATGACGCCGAAGATGACGGTCAGGCCGAGGGCGATCAGGGCATAAACAAAGCCCCAGAGAAGGCCGCTGGCCAGGGTTTGGATGAGAACAGAGCTGGATACGTCAGTCAAAAAGTTCACCTCGCATGTCAGGCCGAATGAAAAGCCCCCAGCTGGGTTGTCGGCACAGCGTTCGCTTGCCTGCGCCGCCAAGCATCTGGGGGCTTTTGAACGTCCTGCGGAATATTACGCTATTTGCGGTCGCCCCAGGCCGGAGTCGGCCAGATTATTGGTTTGGAGGCCAAATCCCACGGCCAGACGGTCGAATATTCACCGTTTTGGATCTGGACGATGATGCCTTGACCCAGCACGTTCTGGTGGGTGGTAGGATCAAATTTGATGCCCTTCCACGGCATGACAAGCTGGTTGGCCGGGATGTTGGTTTCTTCGAGAGCCTTCTTGATGGCGGCGGGATCGGTGGATCCGGCGCGGTTGATGGCATCCAGGAGGGTCATGGTGGCGGTAAAGGCCCGGGCCGAGTTACCGGTCATGTTGATGCCGTATTTGGCTTTATAGATGGCGTTGACCTTTTCGACCAGTGGTTTGCTTTTCGCCAGGTCGAGGGCCCAGACTTCGCGGCTGAGGATGTACTCGCCGTCCTTGCCCAGGGCTTTGAGGAACTCGGTGTCGACAAACCCGGCGTCCATGGCCAGGATGGCGTCAGGATTGTAGTCCAGCTCTTTGTAGGCCTTCATGTAGAGGATGGCGTCCGAGGCGTAGGAGGCCTGCAGCACTACATTGGCACCGCTGGCTTTGAGTTTTTGCACCTCGCTGGAGACGTTGGTGCTTTTAGCCGGGTAGCTGATATCGCTCACCACAGAGTAGTTACTTTCCTTGGCGAAGCGGTTCTCGGCTTTCGCTACATCGGTGCCCCAGAGGGTGTTTTCCACCAGGATGCCCAGTTTAGGATCCTTGATGGTGCCCTTGGCTTTCAGGTCGTTGAGGCACTGAAAGAAGTTGGCGGCAAACATATCGTCATCCGGCGTTGTCCGGAAAAACCATTTGAAGCCGCGGGTAATCAGCGACGGAGAGGTGGAATCGGCGTTGACGAAGGGGATGCCGTTGCGCTCAGCGACCTGGCTGGCGGTGGCGGTAACGCCGCTATGATAGGAACCGATAAGGGCGACGACTTTTTCCTGGGATATCAGGCGCTCGGCTTCGCTCATGCCTTTTTCGGCTGAAGCCTGATGGTCGCCGGATACGACGACGACTTTGGCGTTGCCGAGATTAGCCAGGCCTTTGCTTTTGGCCAGCGGCAGGTCGAGGTCGGGGTATTCGCCGTTGGCGATGGCGATGGCCAAATTGACGCCGTTCATCAGCTCTACGCCGGTGACAGCCGCCGCGCCGGTCATGGGATAAATGGTGCCGATCTTGACTTCCTTGACCGCCGGTTTTGCTGACTGGGAGCCGCAGCCGGCCAGCAGGCCGCCGATAAGCGCCAGTACCGTGAAGACGGCCAGCAGCCGGACCATTGTCCGTTTTTTCATCTTGTGAATCCCTCCGTTTTCTATGTAGGCTTGGACTAAGACCGCGACCCCATGGGGTTCGGTCCTTTTACCGATAACCGGGCTTTGTAAAACGGGTATAAAAATCCAACTCCCGATGAAGTCTGATTCTCATACCCGCACTGGTACAAATGGCTATCGCTGTTAACTTAAGTCCATTATCATAGAACAAAGTTCCGATGTCAATACAAGAATGGCAGTTTGCCGCCATTATACCGACAAACTATTTGAGCTGCCTGTAACGATAAAAGGTTCCGGCGGGAATGATCACCGCAGAACCTTTTGTCAACCGGTTGAGAATCATTTCGGTGGGTATTGGCGTGACTAACCAAGCTAGGCCTGACGCAAAAACTCGGTCAGGCAATAGTTGAATTTATCCAGCTCGTCGATGACTAGCCCGTGGCCGCTGTAATGGAAGGGGATGAGTGTCGACCCGGGGATATGACGATGGGTTTCTTCGGCGTTGGCGAAGGCAACAACCTTGTCGTGGATGCCGTGGAAGATAGTGGTGGGAACATTGATTTGCTCGATATCACACCGCAGGTCTTCGTCGCGAAGGGCGATGGCCACTGCGGCGGTGGCGCGGCCGGAGGCAGCCAGGCCGAGACTGTTGAACCAGTTCTTAAATTCGCAGCTGAGGTTGCTGGCGAAGAATTTATCGCCGAAATCGGCAATCATTTTGGGGCGATCGGCGTAGGTCTGTTTGATGAGCTGATTGACTTCGGCGACAGGAAGGCTGTACGGATAGTCGGGTCGTTTGGTAAAGAGAGGTACAGCCGCCGAAACCAGGGCGAGCTTACTGACCCCATAGCCTGAGTGGCGGGCCATATAGCGGGCGGCAATGGCGCCTCCGACCGAAAAGCCCAGCAAGGTGATATTATTGAGACAAAGGGCGTCGATAACGCAGCGGACATCATCAGCCAAGCGGTCGTAGCAGTAGCCGTCCCAAGGCTTGTCGGACTTGCCAAACCCGCGGATGTCCATGGCCACGCACCGGACGCCGCAATGGGGAAGCTGGTCGAGCTGGTATTCGAACATTTGGTGGTTGGCCGGCCAGCCGTGAATGAAGAAAATGGTCTCATCGGCATGGCGGTTCAAATCTTCGACGAAAACATGAACCCCTTTTTCCACTTCGATATAAGGCATTCTGTGTCACCTCGTTTTTTCATGAGTAAAACAGTCTACTATAAAGTATGTCGTTTAACATAAAAGGTGACAGTGTGCGGGAGAAGGGCTAGCGGTGCGTGGATGACGTTGTTTTGGCTGCAGTTATTATGAAAACGAGTGGGCGACAGGAAGCTGTAAACTCTTTGTTGACAGGGGGAGCTTTATTGATTATATTATACTTAAATAGTATTATGCGTATTACGTATTAAATAAGGAGCTGATGGCATGGAAGGGACGATGACTGCCGTTCACCAGTTGATCAGGCTGCTCCGGTTCAAGGAAGAATGGCAGCAGGGTACCAGCGGGCTGACGGCAAGGGAGCTTTATGTGCTGGAACATGTCGGGGAAGGCGAGGGCAAAGGCGAATACCGGTTTAATGAGTTTGCCGAGCGGCACGGCATCAAGCCGTCGACCCTCACCGGGATAGTCACCCGCCTGGAAAAGGGCGGCCTGCTTGTGCGGCGGCGGGATGCCGTCGATCGCAAGGCGGTTTATCTTGGCTGCACGGCGAGGGGGAGGGCGATGGTGGCGCGGCATATGGCCGAGGACCGGGCCTTTACCGCTAATCTGCTGGGGCGGCTGACGCCTGCCGAGGGCCGGGAATTTGTCAGGATGGTAGAAAAAATGACGGCGCCGGGAACGGACGCCAGGCTGTTTCAAGGAATACCGGGATAAAGAATAAAGGAAGTGGCACTTGTGGACATAGCGGTGGTGAAATATCTGGTGCTGGTCTCGGTGACCCTGTTGGCTTCAGTAGTGACGCTGCTCACCAGTTTTGGTGTCGGCACCATCCTTTTGCCGGCAATGACTTTTTTCTTCGATATCAAGGTGGCGGTGTTTCTGGTGGCCATCGTCCATTTTTTCAACAACCTGTCGCGGGTGCTGATCTACCGGTCGGCTGTCGACTGGTCAGTGATCCGGCGGTTCGGGGTAATCAGCCTGATCGGCGCCTTTCTCGGGTCATATCTGCAGATGGTTCTCTACAGCAACTGGCTGAAGGCCGGAGTGGGACTTTTTCTGGCAGTATATGGCCTGTGGCAGCTGGCGCCCCATTCGCCCCGGCTCAAGCTGCCGCAGAGTCTAGATGTGGCCGGCGGCTTTTTCTCCGGGCTGCTCGGCGGGTTGATCGGCAACCAAGGGGCCATTCGTTCGCTCTATCTTTTGAACTACAAGCTGGAGAAGGAAGAACTGATCGCCTCGGCAGCGCTGATCGCAGTCATCATCGACGCCACCCGCATTCCGGTATACGCCGTTTCGATGCATAGCTACCTGGAGGATAACGCCCTCCTGGTGGCGGTAGTGGTGGCCACGGCGATACTGGGCACCAAGCTGGGCGGACGTCTGCTGCCCAAGGTATCAGCCGAAGGCTTCAAGCGGCTGGTGCTGGCGGCGGTGACGGTGATCGGGGTGTTGATGCTGGCCGGGGTTGTATAGCTATTGTTGTGCATGGGAAAACCTCGTTGAAATGGGCTGGGAGCCTGTGCAACGAGGTTTTATTGTTTCTAGAAAACTTGTTATCTTCTCAAAATTCAGGCCGCGCGGGCGGAGCTTTGATCGCACAGGCCCTAGGCTTGCCAGCGAATGTGCGGCGTACGTCCCCGACGTCGCGTCCGTGCGCCGCTCATGACTGCCTCGTCGTCCTGACTCGGCCCGCCTTTTTTTCGCCGGACTTCGCCAAGGGCCTGTAGCTCCCGACGCAACGTCGCATAAAAGATAACTAGCCGCGTTAATAACAGAGATTTTGCTCAATCACTTGGGGGCAAATGCCAAAGCCGTTCGGCGTTTTGGTGGGCTATTTTATGCGCCACCTCTGGGGGCAAGGTCTGAAAGGCGTGCTGCCAGATTTGCATGACTTCGACATAGCTTTTCCGCCAGATGGACAGCAGGGTGTTGTCAGTGGCATAGACAAATCTATCGGGATAACGGATGAATAGATAGCGCCACTGATCCATTAATTCTCCATCTTTAAACATCGGTGTCCAGGGAAAGCCGCCCTGGGTATGAATGCTTTTGGCTGGATCGCTGCTCAGGAACTTGACTGTTGAGGTCATGAAGTAGATATTAGGGTGGGCTTGAATGAGGCGCTCAACCTCCCGGGAATCTAATTGAGCCATATGAATCATCATGACCGGCAGGTTCGGATGGTCGCTGAGAAATTGTTCGAGTTGCGTCATATAGGACTGGCGCAAGTCCCAGACTGCAGCCATTTCAATATGCAGGATGATGGGCCACTGCTTTTTTTCGGTAAATGCAACGACCCACTTGACTTTCTCATCGCTCAAAGAGAGTTTTCTTTCCAGCGGCATATTGATGTTAGGTTTACTGGCATGGTATATCAACAGCTCGGCCATGCCAAAGTAACGCGGGTCTTTATCCGCACTGCCTAATAGTTCCCGCAGATTGGCGTCGTTTGCCTCAAATTCTCGGCCCCCTTTGGTTCGGAGTAAAGGCAGAATTCTTTTCGGATACTTTTCTGCGGCTTTCAGTACCGAGGAATCATGCCAAGGGAATTCGGACGCAAAAAATGTGCGCTGTACTCCGGCGGCGTTCATCAGGGAAATGACTTCCTCGGCTGTCACTCCATCAAAGGACTGATTGTGGGCGTCGAATATCGGGATTTGTTCAGCACAGGCTGTTGCAGAAAAACCGGCAAAGAATAGAGCAAGCCACAGTAGCCAAGGTCTGAGTCTATAAAGCATGGATCTACCCCCCTGCACCTTATATGGCAATGTCTTATATTTTATTGTAACATTTTCCTGCGGCGGCCAGCGGCAAAAAGGCAAGAAGGCCAGGATATATGGAAAAGAATATATTGCCGGTGTGGAGACAGGGGCTGTCCGCGCAAAAAAAATAGTGGCAGGTTTGTCCACTATTTTTTTGATTTCCAGCAGGGGAATAATAAGGCGCGGTGAATGATTGTCTAGTAATGTATTTCCGTGTCAGGAGACAAATCAATAGGGGAGGTATTGTCCAGGATGAAAAACAGATACCTGATTATGGCAATGGCCGTTCTGATGGCGGCTGCGCTGGTTCTCGGCGGCTGCGGCGGCGAAAAGAAAGCGGAACAGCCGGCTGCAAAAATGAAGGTGGCGTTTGTGTATGTCGGGCCGGTCGGTGACGGCGGCTGGACCTATGCACACGAACAGGGACGCAAGTATTTGATGGAGAAGATGCCTGACGTTGAGGCCACCATCGTCGAGTCTGTACCGGAAGGCGCTGACGCTGAGCGGGTTATCACCCAGCTGGCCGAACAGGGCAACAAGGTGATTTTCACCACCAGTTTCGGTTATATGGACCCTACCATCAATGTGGCGAAAAAATATCCCGGTGTGACATTTATGCACTGCAGCGGCTTTAAAACCGCTCCGAATGTCGGTACATATTTCGGCCGCATTGAGCAGGCCCGGTACCTGACCGGTATCGCCGCCGGCAAGGCGACCACATCGAATGTTATCGGTTATGTAGCGGCCTTCCCGATTCCGGAAGTGGTCCGCGGCATCAACGGTTTTACCCAGGGTGTGCGTTCTGTCAACCCGAACGCCAAAGTCAAGGTTGTATGGACCAATACCTGGTACGATCCGGCCAAGGAAAAGCAGGCGGCGATGTCGCTGCTTGACGCCGGCGCCGACGTGATCGCCCAGCATCAGGATACCACCGGCCCGCAGCAGGCCGCCGAAGAGCGCGGCAAGTTCAGCGTGGGCTACAATACCGACATGAGCAAGATGGCTCCCAAGGCTGTTTTGACCTCTGCCATCTGGAACTGGGGTCCCTACTATGTGAAGGTTATTGACGCCGTGAAGAAGGGTACCTGGAAGAACGACCAGTACTGGGGCGCGATGAGCGACGGTATTGTGGATATTGCTCCTCTTGGCCCGATGGTCAAGGATGACACCAAGAAACTGATCGACGAAGCCAAAGCCAAGATCGTAAAGGGCGAGCTGGATATCTTCGCCGGCCCGATCAAGGATCAGAGCGGCGCGGTCAAAGTCCCGGCCGGACAAAAAGTGTCCGACGCCGACCAGCTGGGCTTCAACTGGTTTGTCGAAGGTGTAGAGGGAACAATAGCGAAATAGTTTCCCGGTTTGACGATGAAAGTCTGTAGAGAGCTGGCGGACGGGATGTCCGCCGGCGCTCTACATTTTAATTGGGGGAAGTATGGCAAAACCAATGATCGAGCTGCGGGGCATTACGAAACGGTTCCCTGGCGTGCTGGCCAACGATGGGATTGATCTCGATATTTATCCGGGAGAGATTCACGCTCTCCTGGGTGAGAACGGCTCCGGCAAAAGCACGCTGATGTGCATCCTGTCCGGGCTTTATAAGTCGGACGGCGGCAGTATCACAATGAGCGGCGAGGAAAAACGGTTCCGTTCGCCGCGGGACGCGATCGCCTGCGGCATCGGCATGGTCCATCAGCACTTCAAGCTGGTGGAGCCGTTCAGTGTGGCTGAGAATATCGCGATGAGCGAACGCGACGGCGCATTTTTGCTGTCTACTGAGAAGATGGTGGCCGATATTGCTGCCCTGGGCGGGAAATACGGTCTGGCCATCCAGCCTGAGGCCCGGGTCTGGCAGCTGTCAGTCGGAGAAAAGCAGCGGGTGGAAATCGTCCGCATGCTATATCACGGCTCGCGGGTGCTGATCCTGGACGAGCCAACGGCGGTGCTCACCCCGCAGGAGGCGAGCGAGCTTTTTGTCACCCTGCGCAAGATGGCTGACGACGGCTGTGCGGTGGTGTTTATCACTCATAAACTGGGTGAAGTCTACGAACTGGCCGACCGGGTGACGGTGCTGCGGCACGGACGGGTCACCGGGGTGCTGGGCCATGGTGAACTGGATACCAAGAAGCTGGTATCGATGATGGTCGGCCGGGATGTGGTGTCGTCATATGAGCGGGATGCCATGCCGGAAGGACCTGTTGTGCTTGAAATGGACAAGGTGATTGCCTTTAATGATATGGGAATGTTCGGCCTGAAGGATTTGTCGCTCAAGGTGGGCGAGGGAGAGATTTTCGGGATCGCGGGCGTAGCTGGCAACGGGCAGCGGGAACTGGCCGAGGTTATTACAGGCCTCAGGCGCTCGGCATCAGGCACCATCCGCCTGTACGGCGAAAAGGTGACCAATCTGCAGCCGGCGGAGATGATCGGCCGAGGGGTCAGCTATGTGCCGGAGGACCGCCTGGGCATGGGGCTGGTGCCTGATCTGAATGTAGTGGAGAATTTGCTGCTGAAAAGCTATCAGCAGCCCGAATATTCCGGCCGCTGGCTCTTAAACGGCAAGGCCATTCACGCCCGGGCGGCCCGGCTGGTGGAGCAGTACAAGGTCAAGGTGGCCAGTCTGTATTCGCCGGTGAAGATGCTGTCCGGCGGCCATCTGCAGCGGCTGCTGCTGGCCCGGGAAATCGCCGAGGCGCCGCGGCTGATGGTGGTGGTGTATCCGGCCCGGGGTCTGGACGTAGGGGCCACCGAAGCGGTGCACCGGCTGCTGCTCGATCTCAAGGCCGACGGGACGGCCATCCTGATGATCTCCGAGGACCTGGAGGAAATCATCAAACTGGCTGACCGGGTCGGCGTGCTTTATAACGGCCAACTTGTGGGCAATTTCCCGGTGGCTGAGGCTGATATCGAAACCATCGGCCTGTTGATGGCTGGCTCAAACATGGCGGAGGGAGGGGCCCAAGATGCAGATTAGACTGGAAAAACGCCTGACGCCGTCGACCGCCATGACGCTGGCTGTGCCGGCGATCGCCGTGGTGCTGGCGCTGCTCTTTTGCGCCGCCTTTTTGGCCCTGACCGGACGTCATCCCTTTGAGCTATATGCTGTGATGTTGAAGGGGGCGCTGGGTTCGACCTACGGCCTGTCGGAGACGGCGGTCAAGGCCATCCCGCTGATGCTGTGCGGTCTGGGCATCTCGCTGGCTTTTCGGATGCAGCTGTGGAATATCGGCGCCGAGGGCCAGTTTTACCTGGGGGCCTTTGCCGCCACCTGGGTGCCGCTGACCTTCCCCAATCTGCCGGCCATTGTGATGCTGCCGGCGATGGTCATTCTGGGTATGCTGGCCGGAGGCCTGTGGGCCTTGGGCCCGGCCTTTTTACGGGTAAAGTGGCAGGTTAACGAGATCATTACCACGTTAATGCTCAACTATGTGGGAATACTATGGGTAAACTATTTTGTTTACGGACCGTGGCGCGATCCCAAGGGGTTCAACTTTCCGCTGACGGCGGAGTTCCCCCCGGCGGCCCTGCTGCCGACCTTCGGGGCGTCGCGGATTCATATCGGCCTTTTATTTGCTCTTGTTATTGTGGTGCTGTTTATCGTCGTCTTTCGCAATTCCCGCTGGGGCTACGAGATCAAGGTGATCGGCGCCAGCGAGTCAGCGGCGCGCTATGCCGGCATGGATATCAAGCGCAATATGTATCTGGTGATGATGCTGTCCGGTGCGGTGTGCGGCCTGGCCGGGATGGCCGAGGTGAGCGGCATTGCCGGGCGGCTGCAGCCCAGTCTCAGCCCCGGCTACGGCTATACGGCCATCATCGTCGCCTGGCTGGCCAAGCTCAACCCGGTGGCCATCGTCTTTGTGGCGGGGCTGTTCGGGGTGCTGCAGGTGGGCGGCTATCTGGTTCAGACCTATGGCGTGCCGGCCTCGGTGGCGTCCATGATCCAGGGGGCCATCCTGTTCTTTGTACTCGGCGGCGAGATACTGACCCAGTACCGGATTGTCTTTTCCGGTTCGGAAGGGAAGGGTGAAGGGCGATGAACGAGCAGTCCATCCTGATTTCGATTTTGGCGGCCGCAGTCACGTCAGGCACGCCCATTCTTTTTGCGGCCCTGGGTGAACTGGTTACCGAGCGGGCCGGCATCCTCAACCTGGGGGTTGAGGGGGTTATGCTGGTTGGGGCGGTGGCCGGGTTTATCGCCGCAGTATCCACCGACAGCAGTTGGTGGGGGCTGGCGGCAGCGATGGCCGCCGGCGGGGCGGTGGCACTGATTCACGCCGTGCTGTGCATCAGCCTGCGGGCCAATCAGGTGGTCAGCGGTCTGGCACTGACCCTGTTCGGCACCGGGCTGTCCGGCTATCTCGGCAAATCCTATATCGGTATGCCGGTCCCCCATCCCTTCCGCGTTGAGTCGCTGGGGCCGCTGTCCAATATCCCCTTCATCGGGCCGATTTTCTTTCAACACGATATTCTGGTCTATTTCAGCTATCTTTTGGTGCCGGCTATGGCCTTTTTCATCTATCGCACCCGTCCGGGGCTGATCCTGAGGGCGCTGGGCGAGAACCCGGCGGCGGTGGACGCCCTGGGCTTCAAGGTCTTTAACCTGCGCTACATTTATGTGACGGTGGGCGGGATGCTGGGCGGTCTGGGCGGGGCTTACTTGTCGCTGGCCTATGCGCCCAGCTGGCTGGAGAATATGACAGCCGGCCGCGGCTGGATCGCGGTGGCGCTGGTCATCTTCGCCCTGTGGAACCCGTGGCGGGCCCTCATCGGCTCCTATCTCTTCGGCGGCGTCGATGCCCTGGGCTTCAACCTTCAGGTGCTGGGGGTCACGGTACCGGTCTTTTTCCTCAGTATGATGCCCTATCTATTTACCATTGGGGTGCTGACCATGGTCATGGCCCGCCAGGGCGGGAGGCTGACGGCGCCGGGGGCTCTCGGTCTGCCGTACAACCGCGAGGATAGATAGTAGGGTCGTTGATTAGCCTCCATCTGCGTCGTTGGTTCTTCAGAAGCTCGCTTGCCGTACCTGCCGGTACTGTCTGCGCTCGCTTCTTCGAAGCCGCCTAGCATCTGGAGGCTACTGAACGACCTAGGAGTCATGAGAATTACGCTATATTTATACGATAAAATTTTTTCGATGGGAGAATACTATGCAGGAACTGCGTGACAGAATAGTGGCTGATGGTGTGGTCATCGGCAAAGATGTGCTGAGGGTCGATTCGTTTCTCAATCATCAGATCGATCCGGCCTTTACTATGAGGATGGGACAGGAGCTGGCCAGCAGGTTTGCCGGTGAGGGGATCACCAAGGTGCTGACTGTCGAGGCCTCAGGCATCGCCGTAGCCATGGCGGTGGGGCTGGCCCTTGGGGTGCCGGTGGTATTCGCCAAGAAGAAAAAGGCCCTCACGCAGGAGGGACCGTCCTATAGCGCCAAAATATTTTCCTACACCCGGCGGGAGCTGACCCATATCAGCGTCACAACCCGCTACATCTGCCCCGAGGATACGGTGCTCATTGTCGACGATTTTCTCGCCCACGGCGAGGCGCTGAGCGGCCTGATCGAGATTGTCCGCCAGGCGGGAGCCAAACTGGCCGGCGCGGGCATCGTCATCGAGAAGCGCTTCCAGCACGGCGGCGAGGAGCTCAGGGCCGGAGGGGTACGCATCGAAGCACTGGCAGCCATCGCCAGCATGGAACCGGGGGTAATCCATTTTGCCTGATGCCAAAACAGGGCGACTCATCGCCCTGGCTTATTTTATCCTGCTGAGCATCGGTGTCACCTTCAGTCTGGCCGGGGTAGTGACCAAGGACATCGCCGGAGACTTCGGGGTGGACACCTATGTCATCGGCTACCGCTTCACCCTGTTTTCGATCGGCTACAGCCTGGCGGTGCTGGGCAACGGCTTTGTGGTCGACAGGGTGAATGTGCGCAAGGAAGCATTGGCTGCCGCCTGTCTGGCGATCTTCGCCATTCTCGGTGCCGCCTATTTTGATACTCTGATGGCTTTTTCCCTGTTTATCTTCATTTATGGGGTGGGCATGGGGGTGCTGCTGTCGGTGGCCTACTACCTGGTGATGAATCTTTCCGACGAAGAGACCCGGGCCACCCGGGTGAGTCTGCTCAATTTCTTCTTCTCCCTGGGAGCCATCGTTGCCCCGCTGCTGGCCGGACTGGCTCTGGGGCAAGGGCTGGGCTGGCGGATCGTCTATCTGGCGACATTGGTGCTGCTGGTGACAGTGGTGGCTGTCGTCTGGGTGCTGCCGCTCAATGTTAAGACGCGCAAGGCGGCCAAAACCAAAGATGCGGAAAACGGCTGGAACGCCAAGGTCTATATCATGGGGGCGGCGCTGTTCGCCTATGTCTTGTCGGAGATGATCTTCACCTACTGGATTGTGCTGTATATGCTGGAGAAGCTCGGTCTGCCGGTGGAGGCGGCCAGCGCCAGCCTTTCGGTTTTCTGGGTTTTCATGGCGGTGGGGCGGTTTTTATCCGGGGTGTTTATCAGCCGCTTCAACCTGGCCGGCTTTATCACGACCTGCGCGGCTTTGGCTTTTGCCGCCTTTGTGGCTCTCTTGTCAGTCCAGAATCCCTATCTGGCCATGGCGCTGATCGGGGTGATGGGTCTTGGCTACTCGGGTCTCTATGCCACCATCCTCTCTTATGGCACCCTGCAGGTGCCCCGGCCCTCAACCCGGCTGACCACCTTTTTTCTGACCCTCAGCACCAGCAGCGGGATATTGTCTTTTGTGCTGTCCAGCTACCTCCGGGCCAGCTTTGACGTGACTGTTGTGCTGATGATGTCGGCCGCCCTGATGGCGGTTGTGACACTGCTGTCGGCCTTTTCCGGCGTGCGGCGGTAGCGGAGAGAACACGATTTGTATGAGAAATGACCTCGTTGGTACAGGCAACTGCCTTTTCGACGAGGTTTTTGTATTGCCGCAGAAGAGGCTGGACAAGGCGGGCGGCCGCTGTTACAATTTTCATAGAAGATAATGGAAATAGGCTGAATGGTTGGGAGAGATGACGATGAAGGCAATCGGTTTGGTGGGAAGTCCCCGTAAAGGCGGCAATGTTGATATTCTGCTGCAAAAAGCGTTGGAGGGGGCCCGGGACAAGGGGGCCGAGACCACTTTATTTTACCTGAATGACATGCACATCCGCGGCTGTCAGGCCTGCTTCGCCTGTAAGAAGACAGGAAAATGCGTGGTGAAGGACGACATGCAGGCTATTTACCAGGCCATCGACGAAGCCGACGGTGTGATCATGGGCTCGCCGGTGTATTTCGGCCGGATATCGGCCCAGCTCGCTCCGGTCCTGGACCGCTTATATGCGTATCTAATGCCTGATTTTTCCAGTACCCTGGCGCAGGGGAAGAAGTGCGGCCTGGTGTTTACCCAGGGCCAGCCCAATTCGGCCCTTTATTTGCCGTCGTTCGAATCCTTGGCACAGGTGATGGGGCGTCTCGGGTTCGAGCCGGGTTCCTCCAGCGCGTTGATCGGCGCCGGTCTCAGGGAACTGGGGGCGGCGGCGCAAAACGAGCAATATCTGCAGCAGGCCTACGCCATGGGCGGCCAACTGGTGGCCAGATAATCGGTTGACGGAACACAAAAACGGCCCCAGGCATAGGATAATCTAAGCCGGGGCCTGTTTTTTCGCTGCCTACCGAGGCAGAACGTCAGAGCCCTAAGCGAAAGATGGCCACAGCTAAGCCGCCGATACCGACAAGGAAGCCGGCCAGACCAATGACAATCGTGACCTTCCAAAAGGAATGGGTATCGAGCTGACTTTTCTGGCTGTCGAGCTGGCTTTTCAATGAATCGTAATCTTTCGCTTCCTCCTGCGAACGAATATATTGGGCGTCAAGGGTGACTTGCATCTTGTGGAGGGAAGAGTTGATTTCGCTGATTTTTTCGATGACTTCGATTTTTAAATCATTGACCCTGTCGGCGACACCGTCCACTTTCCGTTCCAGGTTGGTGAGGCGATAGCTGCTCGAAGAGTCGGCGGTCGGGGGGCAGTTATACTGTTGCGCAGCGGGCAAGAATATCACCACCGAAAATAGTATTTACTAGTATAATGTATGTTTTGTTATGTAAAGATGTGTCTATACCATAATGTAATGGCATGCAAAAAGCGGCCCTGCCTTGAAAAAGGCCGGAGCCGCTTTTCAGCTTGTATTGTCGGTTATTGAGCCAGGGCGCGTAGCCAAGGGATCATTTCACCCACCGCCGCCGCCGGAGTGCCTAGATGATCGGCTTCGACCACCACGTATTTGGTCAGCGGGTTGGGAGGCAGTTTGCTAAAGATGAAGCTCTGGCCCATGAGCCGCGTGAGGGGGTCGGCCGACCCTGCCACATACAGCACCGGAATGGCGGGACTGAGGTTGGTGGCGTTTTTCGCTGCCGCGCCGACGCCGTCAGGATCGAAGAAGCTGAAATAAATGGCGGCCTTCATGGTGCGGACATAGTCTTTGCCCATATTGGTGTCCGGGAAGGAGGCAAAATCATTGCCATGGCCGGCGTCCACCATAGCTTTGGCTCTGGCCACTCCGTCGGCGAAGTCCCGTTTCATCCCCGGCCAGTCGGGGATATGGCCGGGCGCCAGGAGGATGACGGCGGCGATGTTGCCGTGATAGGCTCCGTAGGCCAGTGCCGCGTCGCCACCCATGCTATGGCCGGCGATGACGATTTTGGTGGCTCCCCGGGCTGCGAGCCGGGCTGCAGCCGCGTCGATTTCATTGAGGGCTTCGTCGTAGGTCTTGTCGATATAGCGGCCGCGGGACCAGGACATTTCCGGCGTTTCGACGAGAAAACCGGCCTGTTTGAGGGGCTCGACCACTCCGCCGCTGAATATCCCCGGTGAACCGGTTTTGCCGTGCAGCAGGACAACGCCGACGCGTTCCTCGGCTGCCAGGGCGGACGGGGCAGCGACAAGGGCGAAGAGGAAGAGGGTGATCAGGGCGACGGTCAGGCGAAAGGCGGGAAATTTCATGGCGGTCTACCTCCTGCAAAAATTTGATTGAGGGACGCGGCATGTTTCGACATCCTGTTAATCCTATTTTATCCCATCGCCGCCAGTCGGGCAATACGCCGGCAAGGTGCGGAACATACTAAAAAATACTTGGCATTTTGACGGCTGTTTGGCGGAAACTATAAACAAACCTTCTTAAAAGGAGGAAAAGCGATATGCCCAACAACCGTCACCGTACTGTCAATAAACTGAAAAACAGGATGAAGCGCTTTGCAGCTGTGGCCGCAGGGGCAGCCATCTTGTCAGGGGGGATGCTCCAGGGACTCCCGGCTGTGGTGCACGCTGCTGCCGATCCGGGCGTCGGCAACGCGCCGGTTACCGTCTCGCAGCAGATCAATAACAAAGACCAGACCGGCGCTCCGGTGCTGCATGACCATGCAAACGCCGCCGCCACCGCCCAGACCACGGCGAAAACCAAGGCCCCGACCAATTTTAAAAAGGTACTGGATGTCAAGGCTACGGCCTATGCCCCTGGCCCCCACGACAACGATCAATGGGGCAGCAAGACCTTTTTGGGCACCGAGGTCCGGTCAGGCGTCATCGCTGTGGACCCCAGCGTCATTCCTCTGGGCTCGAGGGTATTTATCCAGTACCCCGACGGTCACGGCGAATACGCGGTGGCCGAGGACACCGGCGGGACCATCAAGGGCAATCATATCGATATCGTCCGGCCCACGGTGGCCAAGGCCCAGGATTTCGGCGTCCAGCATGTGCAGGTGTATGTATTGACCTAGCCGCGCAGGCTAAAGCCCCGTACTGGCTGGACAGCAGCCAGGGCGGGACTTTTTGCTGGCGGTTTATTTTTCATTGGGAGGAAACAATGGATCTTTTCAAATACTGTGCCTGGAGCGGCAGCGCCGGTAGCCACACCCGCGACAATCTCAGGGACTCGGCCATCTATCTCTCCCGTCCCGATTCGTTCAACGATCCGTTTGAATTTAATCCGGTTGTCGACATTGCAGCAGAGGATGAAACATTCGTCAAGGCGCTGGTGAAGGAGTTCCAACAATTGCATCACTGTTCGCAGGTGGAGGCAAAGAGAGCGATCCTGGAACAGCTAAAGGCCAATCCGCGGCTCAATACGCCGGCGGCTCGCCGGGAAACGGCGCTGGCAACCAAGGAATATCTCAGGCGGACCCACGGGGTGTGCTGCTTTACAACCAAGTCGGACAACCCTGCCATGTGGGCCCATTATGCCGACTATCATCAGGGCGTATGTATCCACTACGATTTTGCCAAAAACAGTCCGGTCAGGCTGCCGGCAGAGAAGGAAAGCCGGATTTCGGTCACCCTGCGCAGTGTAACCTACTCTGAAGAACGGCCGATCGCCCGGTTTTTCAGTCCGGACCTGGCGGCTACGATGTTTGACAGTCTGCTGACCAAGTCTCCCGATTGGTCTTATGAAAATGAATACCGCATGATTGCCCAGGGCTATACCGGCAAGGGCCACTATGCCCCCGATTCACTGGTCAGCATCATTATCGGCTACCGGATGCCGCCGGAGGAGCGGGAGGAAGTGCGCGCCTTTTCCCGGCAGTTGCCTGTACCGCCCCGTCTTTTTGTTGCCGAAATCAACAGCAGGAAATTCAGCTATGATATTCGGCCGCTGTAAACGGCCTGTCCTGTATTTCTTCATTTGCCGGGACAAAAATAGGACTTGCGTCCTGTAAAGGTGAGACGCTAGTCCAATATCCATCTTGGGGTTGCGGCGCTATAATAAGACTACACTCCAAAAAGGGTGCAAGGTTACAAAGCTGGGAGGGACCTTTCATGATGGCGACAGTATTGGGTTTGTGGTTTGCCGCCGCGGCGGTGATCGGGTTTGTAGTGGGTTCCTATGACGGCGTATCGGCCAAGGCCTTGATTGCCTGCATCGGCGGCGGAATGTGGCTCTTTTTTGTACTTCTGAAGTATCAGCAGTGGGATGTGGAAGTGGAAATCGGCAGGCGAGATTTGGTCGACTGGCCGAACGAGAATGATGAGTATGAGCGACGAGTTGGAAAATATCAGGCCTGAACCGGACGGTTCAGGCCTTTTTGCTTATGATGCGCTGGTGATGGCTTTCATTTTGTCCAGCAGGGCCTTAAAGACGACGGCCATGACGGTATAAATCGGAAAACCGTAATAGTAGCGCCACTTGATGAGGACATAGTAGCCCATTTTTACCATCAGCGGTTCGAGGAAAAAGCAGAAGACGGTGGACATGAGCAGGGTGGCGGCCAAGAAGGGTTTCCAGTGG
Organism: Negativicutes bacterium; assembly: GCA_031292015.1. The sequence continues at coordinate 28,833 of JARLHY010000201.1, forward strand.
CGGCAATACTGGAAAATCAGCGAATAGATGACCGGTAGGGCGATGAAGTCCACGGCGGTGGCCGGCGGGAAGAGGGGGATGAGGTCGACGGGGTAATACCAGAAGCCGAGCTCGTAGCCGATCTGGTCGAGAGTCAGACTGGTGGCCATGACCAAAAAGCCATAGAGGGTGATATCGATCAGCCGTTTTTTATCCACCAGTTTCCACCAGAGAAACAGGGTCAATATCGTGATGGCGATTTCCCCCCACCAGGCGGCGGTGGCAAAGTCGGTATCCAGCCAGTTGTCAATGCGGGTGTAGGAGACACCTTTTATAGCATTGGCGAGCTGCTCGTCGCTGGGGGAGGTAGGAAAGGTGCGAAATTGCTGGAGCATACTGGAGCCTCCTGTGGCGGTATTGGGCGGCAATGGCTGCCTGGAATCAATAGAGGCCACAGGGTTAGGATGGATGTAGCAATCATAAAATATACGGGGCAGTTGGGTGAGCAGGAAGGACTGGGAAAAGGGGCGCCGGAGATGGTATAATGGAGAAAAAGACGGGTGAGGAAGTTACCGCGATGAATATGGAAGAGGAAATCATTCGCAAAGTCGGCCGGATTTTGCTGGTCACCGCGGTTTTATTGATCCTGACGCTGACGGTGACGGTGGTTGGCGCCAAGCTGTGGTTCTGGCACCAGGTCGATGCCGAGGTGGCGTATCAGAAAGACCGGATGGGTCAGACCGCTTTTGGCGACATCGTATCAAGGACCGAGGCCCGCTTTATCCAGGGCTGGCTGATGAGCGCCCGCGTCGATATCTATGTCTTTCACCCGACTGAGAAGGTGAAGCAGGTGTCGGTCAATGTCACGGTAGCGGGGGAGCTTGTGCCGGAGCGCTCCTATCACGCCCAGGTGACCGGCGAGGGTCATAATACGGTCTGGAGCGCCTGGATAAAAAATAGCGAAGCCGCGCAGTAAAGGCGCGCTGATGCAAACGAAAAAGGACGATAGCTGTTGGCTGTCGTCCTTTTGTCCTTTGTGAAGAGGCTGCGACTACTTGTCGGTCCGATCTTTGTTGTCGGTGGTGTCTTTTCCTTGCGGTCCGGAGTTGGTTGGGCCGCCTTTGCCGTCACCGGACTGGACGGAGGATGGTGGGTTTTTCAGATCGGCTGGTTTAAAATCGCCGGGGCCAGTCCCGGGGCTGGTGCCTGTTCCCGGGGCGCCACCAGCTGGTTTCATTGTGGAGCTCAGAAAACTCTGGGCTTCCTGTTTGATTGAAGGCGGCAAGATCGGCGGGAGGTTCAGGGTGCCGTCATTGAGGAGGACCATTTTATCGCCGTTGGGGCGAATGGCCAGCCGGGCGTATTCCACCTGGGCCGATAGGTCGCCGCCGCCGTTGGCGGTTTTGGTCACGGTGCCGGCAGTACGGGCGGGGGCTGACACGTTGATGTCGGCGGTTTGGCTGACTGCCAGACTGTTGCCGTCGATGATGACTGCGCCGCCGTCGTTGCCGTTGCCTTTGGCATAGATCTTGGCGCCGCTCTCGACGGTTGCCGTGCCGCCGGCGATAATGCCGACATAGCCGGCCCGGTTGTTGCCGGCGGCGCTGGCGTCGGTAGTCGAACTGCTGGTGACATTGACATCACCTGAGGCCACTAAAAGGATACGGGAGACTTTCTGGGTGTTTGGATCACTGGGATCGCCCCGGGTCGGGGCCAGGATGGTGCCGCTATGGGTGACACTGTCGCCCACCAGGATCACCGAACCGCCGCCCTGGCTGCTGGTGTCGCGGATGTCGAGGGTGCCGCTATTGGTGATGGTGTTGCCGGTTTGGGTGTTGTAGGCGATGTTGAACATGCCGTAGTTGCCTGAGCCTGATTGGCTCATGGTGACCTGTTTGGCGGCCATGAGCATGACGGTGCCGTTCGGAGCGCTGATGGTCACACCGGCGGCGACATTGATGCTTTTGGCCATCAGGGCGATGACGCCGCCTTCATTGCCGCCGACAGACGGAGTGGTGACCAGCTTGGCGGTGTCGCGAAGATCAATGGTACCGGCTGTTCCCGGTTCGGCGGCAAAGGCCATTGTCCATGCGTCGGCGCTGCTGTTGGTCGGGGTAAAGGCTTTGAACTGGGCATCGGAGATGTTCAGCGTCGTGGCGAAAAAGGCCGGGGCGGTGACCACTGAGCCGCCGCCAAAGACGATGCCGTTCCGGTTGACCAGGAACATCGCGCCGCCGGTAACTGTGATATTTCCTTCAATGGTGGACTTGTCATTTCCAGTGACCCGGAACAAGGCCGCGTTGCCAAAGCGGCTGGTGCTCGGGGCGGTAAAGTTGACAGTGAGCGATTGGGCGCCTGTCAGCGACAGGGCGCTGCCCTGCAGGATGGCCTTGTTGCTGGCGATGCTGACCGCAGCGGCGTCGGCGGCGGTGATGGAGCCGGTGCCATATGTCACATTCCAGCCTTGCATCGGGGTGGCTGCCAGCGCCGCGCCGGCTGAGAGCATCATCGCCAGGGTGAGGGCCAGGACCGCCATGGTTTTGCGGGATGTCATAGCAATTCCTCCTTACGGTTTAGAATGTCTGGGAAGCGAATAGATGTACCTTGGTGGAGCCTTTCGGCGTGGCATCTGTCCCACGAAGGACCTTCGCCCAATCGAGGGCGATGGCAGTCCCGCCAGGGGTGCTGAGCCGCCAGCCCAGGCCGCAGCTCGAAATGCTCTGGGAGGCGATGTCGCCTGCCTGGGGGTTGTTGAGCCAGTATTTGCCCTGATCGAAAAAGACCAGCAGCTTTTGTCCTTTGAAGATTTCCGGGGTATAAATTTCGGTGGTCAGGCGTCCGCCTTTGTCGCCGACAAGGGCCCGCTCGCCGAAGCCCCGCACCGAATGCGCGCCGCCCAGGCCGAATTGTTCGCCGGAGATGAGGGGTGTGTCGGCGTATTGGCTTTCCAGTTGGGTGCTGAGCAGCCAGCCGGCTTTATTCAGCTGCTGCTGGTAGGTGGCGTTCTGGTGCCATACGGTGTAGTTGTTGACCGCTCCTGCCCGGGTGTTGTCAAAAACCGTTTGACTGCTGGACGCCGTCGCCAGGTTGCCGGTGAAGCCGAGACTGCCGGAAAAGCGGGAGTCGGCTCCGGTAGATGTGTACTGAAAGGCGACGCTGACAGGCAAAGTATTGACGTTGGTGCCAAGATTGGTGCCGAAAAAGTCGATTCCGTTGTTATATTCTTTGTAGTCCACCCCGAAATCGAGGCTGGCCTGGTGGTTGGCCGAGGTTTTCAGATTGTGGGTGTAGTGGGCTCCCAGGGCTTTGCCGTTGCCGGCGATATTGAAATAATCGGCAACAAGACCGGCGTTGACGTTGGAATAGCTGCCGCTGATGGTCAGGGTGTCGCCGGCCTTCGGCAAGGGGATGGCGTTCATAAAGCCGAACTGGTCAACCTTGTTGTTGTCAGGTGAGCGGGTATAGGAAAAGACCGCCGTCTGGGCCTGACCCAGCCAGTTGTAGTCGACCGCCAGATAGCCCATCCGGTTTTTGCCGGTCTGGTCGTCGCCGGTATTGTCATAGGTAATCATATTGCGAAAGGTTTTTGCTTCTGCCACCCGGACCTCGACATTGGCGGTCGTCGGGCTTTGCGGCTGGATGTCCACCGCGATTTTCAGGGCCGGATTGTTGTTGGCAAAGGCGACTTCGTTCGATATGGTCTGGATGTCGAGCAACTGGCCCTTGTGCAGGGACGGTAAAAACTGCAAAATGGCGGCGGCGCTGAATTCTTTGTTGCCGGTTACAGTGATGGTGCCGGCAGTCAGCTTGTCGACGGTGATCACTTTGTTGGTTTCTACCGGCGTGTCGGCCGCCACGGCGGCGGAGGGTCCAACGGTGATAAGCAGGGCGGCAATGGCGAGAATGGTGGGGAGAAGACGGCGGCGATTGATAATAACAACTCCTTATTCGTCCGTTTGTAGCAATAAAAAAGACCCCGTGGGGTCAGGCCAATGCGGACAGGCAGCAGCTTTTCGGCTGAAAAGCGCAACCTGGCAGTCATAGGCTTCCCGCCCTTAGACCCATGGTTTTGCGTCCCTATCTTTCGATAAGTTTGCCAACTATTAACACTAGTTTAATGGTATTCGTTTACAGAGGGGGGCGTCAAGGGACAAAAGTCCCATATTCCGACAAAATGCGTAATAATGGCCATTGTTTTGACGGCAACTGACGAAAAATGAAACAGACCCAGGTCCCTTTACAGGGACGCAGGTCTGTTTTTCGCCGCTACCGTTTGAGCTGTCAATATTTGAACTTCACAAAGAAGGTTGTGCCTTTGGCAGAACTTTTAACATTGATCTTGGCACCATGACGCTGAGCGATGCGGTAGCTGACCGCCAATCCGAGTCCTGTCCCCTTTTCTTTGGTTGTCAAAAAGGGGGTTCCCAGCTTGTCCATGACTTCTTTCGGCACTCCCGTTCCGGTATCGCATACAGCGAGAATAACTTCGCTGTTGCCTTGATAGGTTTTGATGGTTACTGTTCCGCCGGGCTGCATGGCCTCCAGACCGTTGCGGAACAAGTTCAAGACGAGTTGCCTGATTTCCTTTGCGTCGAGCTCTATGTCGGGAAGGTTGCCGGTCTCCAGTATAACGGTATGGCCGATACTGAAGGCGTCGGCCTGCAGCAGCGGAAACAAGGCATTGACGATATGATTCAGGTTGCCTGGCTTGAGTTCCACCACCTTGTTTTTTGCCAGTGACAGATATTCACTGATGATCGCGTTGGCCCGGTCGAGTTCTTCAATCATTGTGCCGAACTGTTCCCAGTGTTCGGCGTATTTTTCTTTCCGCCGGATGATTTGCAGATAGCCCCGGACAGTGGTCAAGGGGTTGCGGATTTCGTGGCCGATGCCTGCGGCCATTTCGCCGACGATATTCAGCCGGTCTAAATGAGCCATTTCATCTTCAAACCGTTTTCGCTCGCTCAAGTCGGTCATCACCATACAGGCAAAGCTGCCATCTTCCATTTTAATATGGTTGGCCGAGACTAAGACCGGGACGCCCTGGCCATCGCCAGATCGCAGGTAGAGTTCGGTTTTGAGACAGCCCTCAGCTGTTGTTAAAAATCTGCTGAGGGTTCGTTGGTCAGGCGTCTTTGAGAGCGAAGAATAGAAAGAGGTGCCGATGATGTTGTCGAGAGGGGTTTTGATCATCGTGGCAAAGTTTTGGTTGCAAAAAAGGATGGTGCCGTCGGCGTCCAGCGTCACATAGCCTTCCTGCATCTGTTCGACAATGGTGCGATAGATATGGTCCGCCCCGTCGAGGACATAGGCCCGGTCGCCGTCCTCCCCGGAAAGAAGCAGGGCATCGACTTCGCCGCTTCGAAGGGCGTCTAAGATGCTATTGGCTTCGCCAAGCTCGCGGCGAAGCCTCAGATTTTCGCTTGCTAAATCCTGCTCGCTAGGAGCTATGGCAGGAAGACTTGCTATCATTTTTTCACCCCACTAGGACGTAAGACAGGCCAAAATTGTATCAGAGTCGGACAGATCGCCGACAAACAGTCGAACTGGGCAGGGCAGTTTTTTAACCAGTGTGGGAACAGCGATAATCTGGTCGGCTTTGGCCAGTAACGGCTGCTGGAAGATATCGATGATCTTTAGCTCACAGCGGTCTTGCAGCGACCCGCAAAGCCCCTTGACTTTGGCGACTGCTCGCAGCGAACGGGGACTCGACCCGGCGATATAGAGATGCAGGACATATTTGCTGTTGGCCTGGGCCGCTTCGGCCTGGCGGAGTTCGTTGTGTAGTTTATCGCGGGTGCCGTCCATGGATTTGGCCTCCTAATTCGGGGTGATGCTCAGTCCTACCAGAACTCGCTCGGTATTGGACAAATCGCCGATGATTTTTACCAGGGGCGGGGGGAGTCGCCTGACCACGGTGGGAATGGCGAGAATTTGATCGCTGCGCCCGGCCACTGGGTTTTCCACGATGTCGACGATTTCGATATGATTGTTTCCTTTACGATGCTCTTCGGCTTTTTCGGCTTTAAACGCCGCCTGGAGCTCGGCGATCGTCGCCTCCATCTTTAGGCGCTTGTGTTCGATTTCCCTCCGCCGCAGCAAAAGCTGCTCTTTTTCCTTGGCTTCCTGGGGAAAACGGGCCGACCCGGTCTGCACACCCTCGGGGCCGGTGTATACATCGACCAGCTCGATGCCGCTGTTGCGTTCGCCGTTGAGCTCTGTTCATCTGGCACCTCGTTTGTTATAATGGCAGAACAATTTCCATATTCTCTCTTTAATGGAATATTCCTTTTGTTTTATAAATTAATTAGCAATAAAAATATGCAATTTATTTACAATAAGCTGAGGCGCAGAAGGCGCAAACCCAAAAGGCAGAAGGGCAAAAAGGTCAAGAAACGAAAAGAGCACCTCTTTAGGAGGTGCTGCATTTTTATACAAGGCAAGGGCTGCCCTTGGGCGGTTTGGCTGCTACTTCTCCAGCTCGAGCATTTCTTCGAGAAGGACGGCGGCGTCTTCGACGTATTTGTTGCATTGTTTGACCAGGCCGTTTTGCCGGAAGTGGTTTTGGCCTTCCGGGGTGGCGAGGTCACAGCCCAGCAGTTCGCTGCAATTGAGTGAACCGTTGGCGGACTGAAATTTTTCGCTGAAGGCCCGGATGAGGCCATAGGTGCCTTCTTTAGCCTGTTTGCCGGTTACCGGGTATTTGAGGCCGATGACCATGACCGCGCCGCTGACGGCCCCGCAGGTCGCGGACAGGCGGGCCATACCGCTGCCGAAGCCCCGGGCGATGCGGACGGCGTCTTCTTCGCTGAGGTCAAAAAGAGGCCCATAGGTGGCCAAAATGGCCTGGGAACACAGCATCCCACCCTGGAAGCGGGACAGGGCTTCGGCTGGACGTTCGCTTATCATGATCGGGTTACCTCCCTATGCTCTTAGTCTTCATAACATACAGCCGCTGCCGACGCCAGCAGACTTTTGAGCTGGGTGGCCACCTCGACATGAACCGGATGGGGCAGATAGGCCTGAAAGTCGGCGAAGGAGTCGAATTTAGCGATGAGGACGAGGTCATAGGAGGTCTCGGCCCGGCGAATGTCTGGGGCCACTTTTAAGTCACGGATGGTGTCGATTTTCCCCTGCATGCCAAGCAGCAATTCTTTTGTCCTGGCGATATTTTCGCTGCTGTTGTCGTTGAGTTTTAAAAGCAGGTTGTGGATGATCATGTCATACCCTCTCTTTGTCGGTTGATTTTGGCATCTTTGCCTATTATTTTCAGCATAGCATACCGTCAGCCATTCGGCAATCCGCCAGGGATGACAAAAGCCGGGCGTGCGCCCGGCTTATTCTTGGCAGTGGAGGTTGGAAGGCACTTTGTATTTGGCGAGATCTTCGCTGATGGCGGCCAGGGTGGCCAAGAAATGTTCGGCCTGGCGGCGCATATGACCGGCCAGCAGCGGCGGAATGAGGGTCAATAGGGCGCACTGCCTGATGTCTTCCTCGATTGTGGCTGTGAATTCTCTGATTTCAGCGGCGGCGGCGGTGACCGATTTTTCGAAGCGGATAAAGTCGTTGTTTGGGCGGCCGTGCCAGAGGATGCTCGCAAAATCACGGGCGTGGAGGCTGAGCTGATCGAATTTATCGCTAAGCCGCTGGGTGGTGGCCAGGGTATCGCGCTCGCTGGGGTCGAGCAGGCCGCAGATGAATTTCAGGTGGTCGGCCATGAGCCGGAGCCAGAAGAGATTTTCGCTGATGATGGCGTCGATGGGGTAGCGCATTTCGCCGCCGCGGGTTTTCTCCAGCAGCTTGAGAAAGTAGAGGGCTTCGCGGGAGCTATGGTCGAGGAAGAGGGGATAGTTGGCGCCGCCGCTGATGCGGCAGTCGATCGATAGGTCGAGGAGGTGGCGTATGTAAGCGAAACTGTTTTTTGCCGCGGTGTGGGCGGTGGTGACAAAGGGCTGAAAGTCTTCGTCGCAGCCGATTTCCCGGGAGCGGTGCTCGAGGTCGGTAAAGGCATCGTTAAAACACCGGGCTTCTTCGATCAGACCGGTTTCTTCCGGGGGCAGGCCGAGGCGGATGAATAGGGCGTGTTCTTTCATGATCCGGAGCCAGAACTGGATCTGGGGCAGGGTTGGCGCCGGGTAGGGTCTGACCTCTTTGCTGAGGATTTCCATTATGTACCTCCTGGCAGGGTGTTTACTTCCTACAGTTTATGAAATCCAGACCGAAATTGTGCCAGATAATTAAAATTTCCAGCCGAGCTTGGGGTTGCCTGGCGGGAGTATGGAAAAAGGTCCAGGCTCATGGCCCGGACCTTTTGGCAGAATAGGGGTTTATTGGGTTAGCCGGAAGGTGTGGCGCTGGGGATGCCAGCTGCTGTCGCCGAGGTAGATTTCCCGGGGATGGATGGGGCGGCCGTCCATGAAGAGATCGAAATCGATGTAACTGGCGTTTTCAACCCGGAAGTTGAGTCCGTCCGAACCGCCGGCGGTGTCGAATTTGAAACGCAGTTTGTCATTGGCGTAGTCGACTTCACGCCCGCCCACGGCGAAATGGTTCCCCCCGCCTGACTGGCGGGCGTCAAACCAGAACCGCTCCTGGATGTCGGAGTATACTTTAAAGCTGTCATCAGCCTCCAGCCGATGACCCCGCACGCGAACGAATTGTCCGTCGGTGCGGATGACGCCGCTGAAGACATGTCCTTCGCCGTGGGTTGCCGTCCAGATGTGGAAGCCGTGCTCATCCTGCCAGATGTAGAACCCTTTCGCGCCGCCAGGGCGGAATTGGTCGGGTTTGCCGTCGATGTCGGCCTTGCCTGACCAGGCGAAGGCGCTGCCGGCCAGGGCGAGGATAAATAGTCCAGTGAGAAGGGCAATCAGCCATTTACTGCGCATTGTTTATTCACGCTCCTTTATTATGGTCGGGGGAGTGCTCTTCGTCGCCAGGCAGTGCCGGTTTTACCAGCGTTTCCACCAGGAGATGAAGAAGGAATCGTGGTTTTCGTAGGACTCATGGTCTTCGCGGAAGAAGACGAATACGCCGTCGTGCATGTAGCCGACGCTGACCAGTTCGTTGTCGCGGTCATAGAAAAGGATGGCGTCGGAAACATAATGGCCGTGGTGATAGAAGCCTTCACCTCTCCAGTGGTAAGCGCGGAGACCCGGGAAGCGGTGGTCCCATTCGCGGCCTTCAACCCGCTCCAGGCGGTGGTGGTCGCGCATGGTGTCGAAGCGGTCATGCCAGCCGAAGGGCATCCCCCGCTCGGAATCGTTATCGCCATGGTGGGTGTGATGCCAGTTGTTGTCGTTATCATAGTGCTGGTCGTTGTGCCAGTCATGCTGGGCACTGGCGGTGACCGACATCAGGAGCAGTACTGATAAGGTTAATACAATCATCAATGTCTTTTTCATGCTAGCTACCTCCTCTGGATTTTAAGGGATGGAACGAGCGCCCGCTTTTTCACCTCCTTTTCGGAATGACCAGTCAGTCAATCGTTGTTAGTCTATTGGGTAATGATTCACGGCTGCGGTATTTTGTCAGATACCTGCCGGGAATGGCTGCGGCAATTTTTATGTTGAGTCTCTTGCTTTGCCTTTGACTCTAGTATAAGGGAAATGTGTGACAAATGTATGATAAGTACCAAGTTTTTTCCACGGCAATTTCTGACATGGTTTTCGAAAGGCGGGGCGAAATGTGGAATGATTTTGCTGCGCAGGCAATATGGTAGCAGTGACAGGAAAGGGGGAAAGGGTAAGATGCCGCAGGCGATCACCCATTATCTGGTTGCCTGGGAGGCGATGGAGAAAATCAGTCGGCCTCTCTGGGAAAAATACGGCAATTATGCCGGATTCGGCTCGTTCGGACCGGATTTATTTTATGTCAAGGATGTTTTTAACCGCTGGTTTGAGCCGGAGCTGAGCTGGGATGCTGTGGCCGATCTGCAGCATTGGGGCGGGTCGCTGGATTTATTTTGTGCCATGCTGGACGTTGTTCGAGAAGAATATGATGTCGCCAGCGCCGCCGGTGAAAAGCTGTTGGCGTTTGCTATGGGATACTACAGTCATGTGATTACTGACGTCGTTTTTCATCCTTATGTGTACCGGTGTTCCCTCGATCACTGGCACAGCCACCAGCCGCCGGAGCATCGCCGACTCCACAAGCGGGTGGAGGAGCTCATTGATCTGGAGCTTCTGGCTTTCAAGGGCAAGGGGCTGCCGTCGCCCGATATTTTCCGGGTGCGGTGCGATGCCGACGGCCGGGGTCTGCTGGATGGCGATCTGGTCATGCTGCTCAGCGAGTGTCTGCCGCGGATTTATGGCGACAGAGCCCCAGTTCTGAGCGGTTGGCCCAAGCGGTATGGGATTGACGCCCCGGATCATCCTGTCAACGCAGCCTACAGCGATTTTGCGGCGATTGTCGGCGTGCTGTATGGCACGCAAAATAGCCTGTTCAGTCCGGAGGAAGCAGAAGCTTGCCGTCTGCCGGGACCGTGGCGGACAGAGGGGCTGAGCGCTGGTTTGACCTATTCAGTTCGCGATTTATATGGTCTGGCGGTGAATGCGGTGCAGCGGATGATGGCTGTGACCTGCGATTTTTGGCAGACCGACGAGCAGGATGCCAAGGACTTTTTCGCTGACAGCGGCACGCTATATTTGGAGCAGGACTGGAATGCCGACACCGGGCTGCCGGCAGCATGGAACGAGGAGCCGGCCAACCTGGCGGCCGATGTTTCGCGCTTCGACTTTGGGGTGGAGCTCCTGGCAACCAATTACCGCCGCTGCCAGAGGGGTTAAGGTTCATTTTCAGGATGTACTATTTTGGGCTGTATGGTATAATTAGGGCATGTTTGGATAAGGAGGAGAAGAAAAAATGGCTGGCTGCAACGAAGCGAACTGCACCTGCCCGAAGGTTGAGTGCGAAAGGCACGGCAAGTGCTGTGAATGTATCAATCATCATCGTAAACTGGGCAATCAGGTTTCTTGCATGAGAGATAAAAAATAGGTGCTCGTTAAAAACGACCCTGTCTTCGATTTTGAAGACAGGGTCGTTTTCGGCTGTTTATGGCAGGGATGTATTTATGTAACCAGGACATAATAGTGGAAAGGGGTGTGGCTGGAGGCGAACGGACCGGCCGCGCCGGCGTGAGGGGGATTTCGGTGGCAGTGGAAAGGACCAAGACCGGCAACCTGGAATTTGAATTCCACGACCATATCGGCAGCGCCCACCTAATCATCACTGATACCGATACCGGACAGTCGGTGACTTTGAAGTCGGAAACCATCAGCGCTGTCCTTGGCCTGGAAAGCATGAATACCAAATCGATACTGAAGGAATTCACCCGCAAGATCTGAGGGACATCCGGTCTCAGGCAAAATTCTAAGGTTACGGGGCAGGGCTTGTCTGACCTGGCTTTGCCGCGATACAGTACTGGTTTTTTCGCTCGGTCGCTCATTTGGCGCCCGGCTTTGCTTTGCCGGCCGGACAAGTTATGGTATAATGAAACAAAGCTTACATACAGGAGGTATCCTTAATGGGTCGTTTTGCAAAAGTAGCTATCATGCTTTGTCTGTGCGTCTTAGTTGCCGCCTTTTCCTCATCCTGGGCCCAGGCCGCGCCGGAGCAGGCAATGGCCAAACCCACCAAACTGGTGTTGAAAGTTGCGGTTGATGATCCGAAACTGTGGGAGTTCACTTTTCTGACCCGCGACGGCGACTTCGCTAAACCGGTCAGTATCGTGGTAATCTGGGACACCGGCAGCGTCACCGGGGATGGCAAAACCGAGATGGCCATCGCCCAGGGCAAGCTGAACGGTGACGTGACCATCACTACCGAGCGCAATACCTATGTCAACTACCGGGTTGCGGTGCGCGGACCGAAGAATGTCCAACTGGGCTCGCTCAGCATGCAGGTCAAGAATATCGGCCAGACCGAGTTTATCAATGTCTCTACCCCGGAATTTACCGAACCCAAGCTCACCTATGGCAGCCAGACAGACCCTGACCATGTCAATCAGCCTAACCCCTATAATCGATAGGGTGTATGCCCGGTATCCAGCTGCAATAAAAGGGCCGCCATTTGCTGGCGGCCCTTTTTGTTGTTTGTCGCTATTTTCCCAGAGCGGTCAGCACTTCGCCGATATCAGGCAGTTCGGGGATGTCGTAAACTTTTACCCAGACGACTTTGCCATTTTCATCGATGATGACGTTGGCCCGCTCGGAAAAGCCCTCGACCTCGCGGAAGAGACCATAGGCGGCAGCCACGCCGCCATGGGGCCAAAAATCAGCCAGCAGCTTGACGTTGGCAACTCCCAGCTCTTTGGCCCAGGCGTTTTTGGAGGGATAGGCATCAATGCTCAGCCCCAGGGGAACGGTGTTGAGCTTTTCGAACTCGGCTAGGTTGGCTTCCAGGGATTTCATCTGCTCGGCGCACACCCGGGTCCAGGCCAGCGGGTGCCAGGATAAGAGAACTTTTTGGCCCCGATAGGAGCTAAGGTCGACCAATTCCCCCCGGTTGTCCTTCAGAATAAATCCGGGGGCGGTGTCGCCAACGGTGATTCGGCTCATGCAATCTCCTCCTGTTTATCATAGTGCCGCGGCCGGCAGCCGCGAAAAGACATGGTATTATAATCTAGATTTCTGCGCGGCGGCGGTGGTTCCTTCTTTTGGGCTGGCAAGATTTGGTCCGGCGGGGAGGAGTTTGACCGGCGCTGTGGAAGGTATTTCCATACTATACTCGGTTTCGGTAACACCATATTATTCTCTCCGGCCGCTGGGCGAAGAATGCAAAAGAAAGAGAGGCGACATGATGACCGAAGGGAAACATCCCCGGGGACCGGTGGCCCACTTTACTCATAAGGGACATGTGATTGCCAATGTCAACGAGGAATTTCAGAAAAAATCAAGCCTTGGGCAGCGGGTGGCGGACAGGGTGGCTCAGGTGGTGGGCAGCTGGCCGTTCATCATCATTCAGAGCGCCGTCATCGCCGCCTGGATGGCTGTTAATTCCTATCTATTATATAAAGGGGCGACCCAGCCTGGCTTTTTTGACGCCTGGGACCCTTATCCCTTTATCTTGCTAAACTTGGTGCTGAGTTTTCAGGCGGCCTATACCGGCCCGGTGGTGATGATGAGTCAGAACCGCCAGTCGGAGAAAGACCGGCTGATGGCTGAGCACGATTATCATATCAATGTGAAGGCTGAAGAGGAAATCGCGGTGATCATGGAGCATCTGGCCTATCAGGATGAGCTGCTGCACGAAATGAAGGGGCAGATGGATGCACTGGTGTTGGCCATGGCCAAAAACGAGCCTGGCTTTGGGGCATGGACCAAGGACCGGGTGTGACGGTAGGGGAGGAAAGGCTATGAATGATCAGATTTGCTCATTCTTGCGGCAAAAGGTCTGGGCGGTTGTCGGCGCGTCGGCCAATCCGGAAAAAGTCGGCTATAAAATAGTGGCTGTGCTGCGGCGGTATGGGTATACTGTCTATGCGGTCAATCCCAAGGAGACGTCCATTGATGGGGAGCCCTGTTATCCGTCGCTTGCCGATCTGCCGGCCGTGCCGGACGCTGTTGATGTGGTGGTGCCACCGGCGGTGGCGCTGGACATCGTCGGCCAGTGCCGGCAGCTGGGAATCAAGAAGGTATGGTTTCAGCTTGGTGTGGCCAACAGTGCGGTGATTGCCGCTGCCGGCGCGCAGGGCCTGGACTTTGTCCATGGCAGGTGTGTGATGGTGGAAAGCAGCAAAATCTTTCTGCTGGGCCACAAGATCTGGGCGGTCGTCGGCAAGGGTCCGGAGGCGGCGCGGTTGACCCAGTTCCTGGCCTCCAGGGGCTATGAAGCCTATCCAGTGTATCGCGGCGCTAAGGCAGGCAGCGGTTTTGCCGCTCTGGGCAGGCTGCCTCTGCTGCCAGAGGCGGTGGTAATTGCTGCCTCGGGCCCGGTGGCGGAGGCGGCGGTGCGCGATAGCGCCAGCCTTGGCCTGAGCGCCATTTGGATCGAGGCCGGATTTTCCGGCGATGGCCTGCTGGAGCTAGCGGTGTCCCTGGGTCTGGCTGTTGTCCACGACGCCGGACTAGAGAAGGAGTTTTCCCAGGTTATCGCCTGCCGGTCAGGCAGCCCGGTGACCTGAGCGATATTTCGAAAAAAATCCGGGAGGAAAGCGGATGAAAAGCGAAATTGCAGCACGGTTGAAACTGAAGTACTCGCCGGTGGCCATTCAATTCGGGGAGGCTAAACCGGACGGAGCTCTGGAATTTATTGAGGGACGCCGGGGGTGCGTGGCAGCTATGCTGACGGCGGCGGCCAAAGGCCGGACGGCGGTTTTCAGCCGTGCCAATTGCGGTTGCCCGGGCGGCGTGGTGGGGTTGGGGTTTGGCAACAGTCATCTTCATTTCCCCGGTGGGTTTGATTATTTTCTGTCCACTGGCCGGGGTGAGGGCTATCCGGAGGGCGAGGGCTACAAGAAGACTCCCGGACTGGTGAAGACTTTCACCGATGTGTTGCCATATACCGATATTCCTTATCAATACGTTGTCTTCCGGCCGCTCGCCGAAGCTGAGGCATCGCCGGCAATGGTAGTGTTTTACGCCAACCCCGATCAGCTGTCGGCCCTGGTGGTACTGGCCAACTATGATCGCCCGGGCAACGAGAATGTCATCATCCCCTTTGGGGCAGGCTGCCATTCGACCTGCCTGATCCCCTGGCACGAGGCCTCAAAGGAGGCGCCACGGGCGGTGGTAGGCATGACTGACATCACGGCCCGGCCGTATATCGACGCCGATCTGTTGTCCTTCAGTATGCCGTATGGCCTTTTTCGGGAGATGGAGGACAATGTGGCCGGCAGTTTCCTGGATAAGAAGGACTGGCAGAAGGTGGCTGCACGGATTCCCGATTCCAAGTAGAGCGAGAGACCGTTTGGCGTATACCGGCAGGCGGCTAAAGGCAGGGAGGAACGATGATCATTATAGAGGAAGCCTTTCGCAGCGCTTTTCCTGGAGCCAACCTGGGGGTGCTGGCGATGGGCGGCGTAGTCAATCCTGCGACCCATCCCGGGCTGGAGGGCCGTAAGACTGAACTGGAGAACGGGCTCAGGGCCAGATTCGCCGGTGCTGACAGAGCCTCGCTGAAGCAATTGGCGGCGGTCAAAGCCTATGATGCTTACTACCGGAATTTTGACAAGAGCTATCATGTGTTGCTGCAGCTGGAATCGGTGGCGCTGAAGGGGAAGGTCATCCCCAGCGTGGCGGCGTTGGTAGAGGCGATGTTCATGGCTGAGCTCAAGAATATGCTGCTCACCGCCGGTCATGATCTGGATAAAGTGGCCGGACCGCTCACTCTCGGTGTTTCCGCGGGGGGCGAGACCTATCAGGGTATCCGCGGCCGGCAGGAGACGATGAAGGCCGGGGACATGATGATTAGTGACACGGGCGGAATTATTTCCAGTGTGCTCTATGGGCCGGATGCCCGTACCTCGATCGCCTCTGACACCAGCAGGGTGATGTTTACCGTCTACGCTCCGGCAGGGGTCGGTGCGGCGGCGGTGGCGGCTCACCTTGGCGATATCGAAGGGTATGTGCGCCTGGTGGCGCCGGCCGCGCTGACGCTGACTTCAGCCGTCCTCTAAGCAGATAGATCCCAAAACAGGCACAACAAGAGGCCGACCTGGCTGATCCGCACGTGACAGCCGGTCGGCCTCTTTTGCATTACATTGCTTAAAATTGCCAATTTTCAACAAAAAAGGGATTGTTGGGAGGAATAGGGGCTATGGCGTCAAATATAATTATTGTATTTTCGCTTATTTATAGCAAATTTTGGATCTAACTCGAGATTATCGTTGCGGTTGGGATGGGTGGGAATGAAGCGGTTCGAGGAGATGACCAGAGACCAGCTTATTGACGAATTGGCCCAAATGCAAAGACTGAACGGCGAACTGAGCGAAAGACTTGACAAGATTGTATTGGCAAAGCAAGAACAGAATTATTTATTTGAGCAGCTGCAGTCTGACAACCGACCATGGACAGCCCTTTTAGAGATGGTTCCCTGCGGCGTTTCCATCGCCACCGGCTCGGACTGCCGGGAAATCCGCCACAATCCGGTAGCGGCTGAATTTCTGCGGATCAAACCCTGGGAAAGTCTATCCCTTGCGGCAGACAAAGTGCCGCTGAAGATTTTGCAGGATGGGGCGGAGATTGCGCTGGCGGAACTGCCCATTCGGAGGGCTGTGTGGCACGGCGAGATGGTCAACGATGTGGAACTGGAATTCGTCTGGGAGGACGGAGTCCGCAAGGTGGCGGTGTGTTCGGCGCGGCCTCTTTACGATGCGGCAGGCAATATTACCGGCGGGATACTGAGTCACGAAGAAATCACCGCGCGCAAGGCGATGGAGGAGGAGCTTCGTCACAGCGAGTCTCTCCTCAGGGCGGTGATCGACAACAGTTCAGATCCGATCTTTGTCAAGGACCGCAGCGGCCGGTTCCTGATGGCCAATCCGGCCACCGAAAAGGCAAAAGGAGTGTCTTTTGCCGAAATGGCAGGCAGGACAATGGCTGAGCTTGGTTGTGACCAGCAGATTGGCAAATCCCTAATGGAGACTGATGAACGGATCATGGCGTCAGGCCAGGCTGAGGTAGTGGAGGAACTGATCGATACCCCGGAGGGTCGCCGTATTTTCCTGTCGACCAAATCGCCGTGGCGCGACGCGGCGGGTGGCGTTATCGGCCTTATCGGTGTATCGCATGACATCCATGAGCGGAAGCTGATGGAGGCGGAGTTGCTCCGGCACCGCGATCACCTGCAGACCTCGGTCGAAGAACGGACCGAACAACTGGCCAGAAAGAACAGTGAACTGACAGCAATTATCGATGGCATCAGCGATTATTTCTATGCTCTGGATAAAGAGTGGCGGTTTACCTTTGCCAACAGCAAATACCGGAAGATGGCGGAGGAGATGGGGCACGACGACTTGATCGGCAGATCGGTCTGGGAAGTATTTCCCCGGACGGTGGGCACCGACTATTATCGCAAATTCCAGGCAGCAGTTGTCGCCAAGACCCCGGTCAATCTGTTGCGCAGTCGGGAGTATGCGCCAGGCTGGTTTGACACCAACATTTATCCCTACGAACACGGCGTACTGGTATATTTCCGCGATGTCACCATCGAGAAACAGGCGACCGAGAAAATAAAGCAACAGACGCAACTGCTTGAGCTGGCCCACGACTATATCATGATTCGGGATATGGACAACCGGATCAGCTATTGGAACCACGGCGCCGAGGCCGGTTATGGCTGGAGCCGGGGCGAGGCGGTGGGACAGGAGATCCAGGAGCTGCTTCACACCATTTATCCCGAACCGCCGGAAAATATCAGGGACAGTCTCCTGCTCAAAGGGTACTGGGAAGGCGAACTGATCGACCGGCGAAAAGACGGGCGGCAAATCGTCGTCAGGAGCTGTCAGACATTGACCCGGGACCCCAAGGGCGAGCCGGAGGCTATTTTGGAGATCGCTCATGATATCACCGCTCAGAAACAGGCGGAAGAGCTTTTCGCCAAGGCTTTTCATATCAATCCCAACATGATGTTGATCGCGACCCTCACCGAGTGGCGGTTCCTGGATGTCAATGAAACCTTTGCCCGGTCGGTGGGGAGATCCCGCGATGAGATCGTCGGTAATACCTCTGAGGGGATCGGGCTGTGGGCTGACGAGGTGGAGCGGGAGCAAGCGCGAGCCTTGTTTTTAGCCGAGGGGCGACTGCGCAATTTCCTCATGCACTATGCCGCCAAATCAGGCGAACAACGCCTTGCGCTGCTGTCGGCCGACATCATCACCGTGGGCGATCAGCCCTGTTCGCTGTCTGTTTTCACCGACATTACCGAACAGAAAAAATTTGAAGCCGAACTGGCCCATCTGGACAGGCTGAATGCCGTGGGCGAAATGGCGGCAGCCATCGGGCACGAGGTCCGCAATCCCATGACCACCGTCCGGGGCTATCTGCAGATGTTCGCCAGTAACCCTGTCTTTGAAAAACAGTGGGAATCGATCGATCTGATGATCGAGGAACTCGACCGGGCCAATATCATCATCAGCTAGTTTTTGTCACTGGCCAAAAATAAGGCCATCAGCCGCAAAGAAACCGACCTGAACAAGGTGATCCGGAGCATCTTCCCGCTGCTGCAGGCCGACGCCTTCCGGGTCAACAGCCAAATCCAGCTAAACTTTGGGCTCATTCCCACCGTGATGGCTGATGAGAAAGAACTGCGGCAATGTATTCTCAATCTGGTCCGCAATGGACTGGAAGCCATGCCTGACGGCGGCTCGGTCAGCATCAGCACCTTGGCGGCAGGCGGTGAGGTGACCCTGACTGTCCAGGATGAAGGGGCCGGTATTCCGCCTGAAGTCCAGGCCAAACTGGGGACGCCGTTTTTAACTACCAAGGAGCATGGTACCGGGCTGGGTCTTGCGGTATGCTATTCGATCGCCGAGCGGCACCGCGCCAGGATCGAGGTCGAAACCGGTCCGGGCGGGACGGCTTTTCACTTCATCTTTAATTCGGATGTTGTAAAGAAATAAAACAAGACCGGTGCATAAGGAAGTGGAGCAGTCTCGGTTTTGAGACTGCTCCACTTCCTTATGCACGTCAAAGTGCAGAATTCACTCAAATTAGGCAGCAAGCTGTATGGGGGCAAAAGGGTTAATTGGGGGCTGCTTGAACCAGGTCGACGAATAGAGCGGCAAGCGTCGGGTCGAATTGGCTGCCGGAGCAGCGGATGATCTCGGCGATGGCGTCCTCTTTGCTCATTGCTTTACGGTAAGGCCTATCCCGCGTCATGGCATCATAGGCATCGACGATGCCCAGTATCCGGCATTGGATCGGAATTTCTTCCCCACTGATCCCAAGCGGATAACCGTTTCCGCTCCAGTGCTCCTGGTGTTTTAAAATCCAGTCGGCAATCGGCGCAAGGTCCGGCGAAGACTTGGCGATCCGGAAACCAATCTCACAATGGCGGCGCATGACCGTCATTTCCTCCTCTGTCAGTTTGCCTGGTTTCTTTAAGATGTCGTCCGGAATGCCGACTTTGCCGATATCATGGAATTTGGCGAAGAGTCTAAGGTCGGCTACCTCACCTTGTGGCAATCCCAGCTTCTGACCCATGATTTCCATCAGATTACCCAGTCTTTCGGCGTGGCCTTCGGTGATATCGTCTTTTTCTTCCAGCGCTTTCATCATGGTCTGGACAATCGAGCCGCGGACGCTTTGACTCTGATGCATTTTTTGGCGGTACATGTTGTTGTCGGCCTCTTTAAAGACCTTGTCAATGTCGCAGCCGTCCTCGCCAAGCGCCCAACCGATCGACAGACTGAGCGGAAGCTGCGGATTGTCGATGTTGTACTGGATGACGCTGTTTCGATAATGTTGGTCCAATTGCTCCATCTGCGCTTTTGTCGGACGATGCAAGATGATCGCGAATTCGTCGCCGCCGATCCGGGCACCGAAATCAGGTTCCTGTATTTTTTGTTGCAGGAGCAGTACCACTTTTTTCAGCAGTTCGTCGCCTTGACGGTGGCCGAGGGTATCGTTAATCAGCTTCAGACCGTCGACATCACAGACGAAGATGCCGATTCCTTGTACGTTCTTCGTCTGGAGCCCCAGCACTTTTTCCTCGAAATAGGTACGGTTATAAGCGCTGGTCATCGGATCACGCAGACTGAGGAATTCGATTCGTTCCTCCATCAGCTTGCGGGTCGTGACATCCCGCATCAGAGCCAGGCAGCACGGTTTTCCGTTGATGACCGCCGGCGATGATTTTATCTCGAGGACCATGCGGTGGCCGAGGCGGTCGGTTGTATGCCGCTCGTAGAGCTGGATTCCCGCATTGACGGTGTTATGAATCCGGGACAGCGCTTCTTCCAGGTGGGTGGGAGAAGCGATGAGAACAATCCCCTGCTGCTTGAATTCGTCCTCCGAATAGCCGAACATCTCGGTCATCCTGCGATTGACGGCCAGGATATCGCCAGTCTCCCTGTCGTTTACGACAAAGCCGTCGCTGGCGGCGTTGAAGATTTCCTCGGTGGTTTGCTGGCTGGCCTGCAGCTCGCGCATTTTTCGGGCATTGTCGAGGGCGATGGCGGCCACCAGGGCGAACTGTTCGATCAGTGCCACGTCGTTCTCGCTAAAACAGCACTCTCTACTGGTAAAGGCCATCCCCAATGTGCCGATGACTTCGCCGGCCGCGATCAGCGGCACTTGGACATCAGCGTGGATATTGTCATGGATGCGAGCCTGGTTGCGTTTGTCCCAGGTGCTGTAATCCTCTACCATCACTGTTTTTTTCTGATGGACAACTTCGCCAAGGAGACCTTGGGTAATGCTCCGAATGCGCCCAATATCCTGGGCGTAAATTCCCTTGCCGATCCTGCGCACGGCGCATTGTTTTTCTTTGTCGATGATATATACATAAACATGCTCTGTCCCGGCCAGTTCGGCCAGTTTGGCGGCGATCGCCTCAAGCTCTTCGCCGGCATCCAGGTGGCTCATCAAGCCCAGCGCGGTTTCGTGCAGGGTGGACAGGACGGCCTTTTGGCGGGAGACTTTCTCGTTCACCCGCAGCACTTCGTCGTATTGATTTCGCAGCTCCTCTTCTGTTGCGGTCAGCTCTTCGTGGGAGGCGGTCAGTTCTTCGAAGCTCTCCAGGAGAAGCCGCTCTTTCTGCCGCAGCTTCTCATCGGCCTTTTTCTGCTCGGTAACATCAATGCCAATGCCAACAATATACGGCTTGTTATCGACAACCATCTTGACTGCTGTAAAGTAGAACGGGATCTTCCCGCCGTCTTTGGTCTGAAGATTGGCTTCCGTTTGGGCTACGCCGTCTTGGAAGGCTTTTTCCACCTCCCGGGTGACTCGGGCCATAGTTTCCTCGTCGCCCCAATACCAATCAGTCAAAGACATAGCGGACAGCTCGGCAGCAGAATATCCGGTCACAGTCTCATGATTTTTATTCCAGCGCAGCAGATGCCCTTCGGCATCATAAAGATAGAGAAGTCCGGGAACGCTTTCCAGCACTGCGTTGGTAAAACTTCGTTCGTTATTCAGTTCCGCAAAGCTTTCCTGAAGCTTTTGTTCAGCCAGGCGACGTCTGCGGGCCCCGCCGATCAGGCTGGCGGTAAAGGCGAGGATCAGGAGACTGGACCCCGCGGCGGCAGCGATATAAGTGTTGCGACGGTGCAGCATCGGCAGCAGCGTATCTTCCGCCACGCCGACCTGGACGATGAGGGGATAGTCCGGCATCAGACGGTAGCTCATCAGCACCCGCTTGCCGAGAAACTGGCCGAGGGATGGGTAAAACCCGGCCGGGGACTTGGGCATTTCTTCGAAAACCGAGGCCTTGGACATGTCAAGGCCAATATCTTCACCGGTATTGCTGGCCCGGGCGTAGCCGTCCAGACCCAGCACCCGTACCACATAGTGTTCGTCAAAAGCCATATCGCGGTAAAATTTGTTGAAATACTCGGGATTCAGCGAGGCGTAGACGATGCCGTCGAAGCTGCCGTCTGGTTTGTTTAGGCGGCGCGACAGGGGGATGGAGGCTATCCCGGTCACCCGCCCGCTGAAGGGCCGGCCGATAAAGAGCAGGCCGGAATCGGCAGCAGCATGGACCTTGAAGTGCGGCAGGTCGGCAAAATTGATTCCGGCCGGGGCGGGACGGAGACTGGCCCGCATGTAGCTTGTTTTATCCTCCACCGCCAGTTGAATGGCCAGCGGGTCCTGCCCGATCTGCTCCATCAGGCGCGTGAGGGCCGGCGTCACCGCCTGCGCCCCTTCGTACTCCTTCTTCATCAGCAGGAGATATTGGTCATGAGTCTTTAATACCCGGCGCACATGTTCCTCGAAGGCCCGGCTAAACTTGTCGCCGTCTTGCATTACCGTTTCGATGGTCGCTTTCCGGTCTTGGTCGATCTGCCACAAGGTAGCGCTCCACACCATGATCAGCAGAAGGGTGCAGAATAAAAGGATGGATTTGTTGGGGCGGAGCCAGTTTCGATACAGCTGGCCGGCATTATCCATGATGATCCCTCGCAGTATAGACATATATCTTGCATCGACGATTAATGACCATTGTTTCTCTATTTCGACAAAGATGTCCTGCCTTAAAATGAACAGACAAGAAAAGAGACCCTTTTACCGTTAAAAGAGGTCTCTGATTTTTGCAATATAGCGGTTATTACTAAAACACCAGCCGGCGCGCGAGGTCGAAGAGGATCAGGCCGATGGCCAGGGCCATCAGGGCGGCGAAGTATTTGCGAGTGTTGCAGGGATTGACTAGTTTGGCGAGCCGGACGCCGGTGTTGACTCCGCCAACCGAACCGACCAGCATAAAAAGAACGAGGATGATGTCGACGTTGCCGGCCTGCATGAGCCGGAGGGTGCCGTAGCCGCTGGCCAGCAGGACCTGGGCGGTGCTGGTGCCGACGGCGATCCGGGTGGGCAGACCGAGAAAGTAGATGAGGAGAGGCAGGTTGATGAAACCGCCGCCGATGCCGAGCAGGCCGGTCAGACAGCCCACCGCGAAGCTGAGAGCGATGGGGACCCAGATGCTGAGACGGTCGATGTTGGACTGCTCAAAACAGACGAAGGGCGGCAGCGGACAGCTTTTTACCATGTCGGCCAGGGCGGTTTCCGGTTCATCGATGCCGCACTGCTGGCTCTGGCAGGCTTCTCGGTACATGGAGATCCCGACGGCGGTCAAGAGGATAAGAAAAGAGCTGTTGATCATCAGGTCGATAAAGGCGATGGAACGGCCACCAATCAGGACCATCCCTTGATCACCGACGAGGCGGAGCAGGCGGATGCCGCATTCGGCCCCGAGGAGGCTGCCGCCTGCGGCGATGGCGCCCATTTTGACGTCCAGGTTTTTTTGCCGCCAGTGTTTGTAAGCCGAAAGAAGCGAGGTGACTACGATTTGCAGCAGGCTGCTACCGATGGCCACCGGATAGGAAATATTGAAAAATATGCGTAACGACGGGGTGAGCAAAAAGCCGCCGCCCAACCCAAATAGGCCTGTCACTATGCCGATGAGGAACCCCAGCAGCACCAGGCCGGGCCACCAGACATCCACCTGGGCTACCGGCAGAAAAAATGAGAGCATCGTATCACCTGTCCTGTAGTAAGTATGAAAGTAGGCGTGCGGGTCGGCCCCAGCCACCGGAAGCTTGCCGCCGGGTCATTGTTTGATTGTTTTCTCCGCCGCTTGCCGATTCCCTGCATTGCCCTGATTTTCTAGCCTGAGCGGTGGAGGAAATGCACCGACCAAAGAGGGAAGGGGGCCGGGGGTGGTGAATTAGTAGCGATAGACAAATTTTACTAATCGAGGCGAGGCTATGTTTGGCGAAAAATTGGCGCGGCTTTCTTTTTTAGAGCCGCTGGTTCATTACAAAAAGGAATATTTTAAATATGATGTTACAGCGGCGCTGACGGTGACCCTGTTGGCCGTTCCCCAGGGGATGGCCTATGCGCTGATCGCCGGGCTCGATCCGGTTATCGGCCTCTATTCCTCGATCATCTGCCGGATACTGGGTTCGCTGTTCGGCAGTTCCAACCATGTGGTGACCGGTCCGACCAATGCCATCGCCCTGTTGGTGGCAGCCTATATGAATCCCTTCTTCGGCCATCCCGACTTTTATCAGATGCTGTTTCTGCTGACCTTTCTCATCGGCCTTATCCAGTTTTGCATGGGGGCGCTGAAACTGGGCAACCTGGTCAATTATGTGGCCCATTCGGTGATTGTCGGCTTTACCGCCGGCGCCGGGGTGATCATCGCCCTGGGGCAGGTAAACGAGCTGCTCGGCATTCACCTGCCTGCCGGCCACTTTTCGACCCTGTCCAAGGTGATCATCACCGCCTATTCCTTGGATCAAATCAACTATTACGCCTTGGGGCTGGGCCTTTTGACCATCGCCACGGTGGTGGCGGCCCGCCTGATCAATAAAAAGCTGCCTGGCGCACTATTGGGTCTGGTGACCAGCGCTCTGGCTGTCGCCCTGTTCGGGCTGGATCAGCATGGGATAAAACTGATGGGCCAGATCCCCTCAGCCATCCCGCCGCTGACCATGCTGCACCCGACTGCGTCGGCGGTGGAAAACCTCATGAGCGGCGCGCTGGTCATCGCCATTATCGGTTTGGTGGAGGCCATGTCGATTGCCAAGGCCATTTCCTCGCAGACTCTGCAGAAAATCGACGCCAACCAGGAGTTTATCGGCCAGGGAATGGCCAATATGGGCGGGGCGCTGTTTAGCTGCATGCCGGCGTCCGGTTCCTTTACCCGATCCTCGGTAAATTTCCAGAGCGGCGCCAAAACCAAGCTGTCCGGCATCCTGTCCGGGTTTATCATGTTGC
This sequence comes from Negativicutes bacterium, assembly GCA_031292015.1. The sequence goes on from JARLHY010000201.1 coordinate 53,192, forward strand.
TGGCCCTGATTTTCTGCGCCCGCTATATTGTATTCATCCCCGGGGCCAGCCTGGCGGGACTCATCATGGTGGTGGCCTATTCGATGATCAATTTCCGGGCCCTCCTCCGGGTCATCAAATGCAATCGCAATGACGCCATCATCCTGTGGGTGACCTTTTTGACCACCATTTTCGCCGAGCATCTGGAGTATGCCATCTATGCCGGGCTGGTGGTATCGATCATCCTCTTTCTCAAGGAGACCAGCGCAGTGCATATCAAGCTGTTCGTCCCGGATGGAAACGGCGACGAGCCCTTTAATGAATACGAGATCGACTGGGCTTATCTGGATGGCAAAACGCCGCGCACGGTGATTGTCGCCTTTGTCGGCAGCCTGTATTTCGGCTCGGCGGCCGACCTTGAGGCTAAGCTGGGTGACATCTACGAACATGCCGCCAGTTTTGTCCTGCGCTTCAACAGTATGTCGGCCATCGACATCACGTCGCTGGAGGTGCTGGAAAACTTCATTACCCGGGCGGTCCGCGAGGACAAGAAGGTGGCCCTGTACGGCGTCCGTCCCGAGCTGATGATCATGCTGATCCGCAGCAATATTCTCGGCCATGTAGGCGAGGAGAATGTTTTCACCCCGGAAGATGAAATGCTGGCCACCAGCTGTCAGATCGATGTCTGTTATCAGATGCAGGAACGCGCTTCCCAGCGCAAAGAGGCCAACCTGCAGACCATCGAGAAGGCCACCCGTCGTCTGTCGCCGTCGACCCTGCTGGATTTTGTGAAGGATGCCGGACGGAGCAATACAAAATAACCCCCGAAAGGGTGGAGACCGCTGCCTGATGACAGCCGGTCTCTTTTTTGTATATCGGCACATTTGGCCGCCAGGGGAAGTAAAGGCAGGCAAATAAAAAAAGCGGGGCTTTATGCATCCCGCTTAGTTGTTTTTTTGCTAGCGGCCAGACAACTGCAGTAGTTCGGCCGATATTTTATTCAGTCCGGCAGCCATCCGGGTGATGTCCTGGGTGGCCTGGGCCTGGCGATGGACGACTTCGCTGTTTTGCTGCATGTACTGAACCACTTGCTCTACTGAGGACTGAAATTCCTTCAATACTTCTTTGATGGCCACCACCGAATGGCCGCTTTCCTCGGCCAGCTTGCGGACCTCGCCGGCCACGACGGCAAAGCCGCGACCCAGGTCGCCGGCACGGGCGGCCTCGATGGAGGCGTTGAGACCCAGCAGGTTGGACTGACTGCTGACTTTGGTGATGACATTGAGGATCTGGGTGGTCTTGTAGAGATCTTTTCCGGTTTGTTCGGCCAGTGCCATGGCCTGGGCGGTGGCTGCAGCCAACTGCTGGGAGGATGCGCTGAGATCCTCGAGCGATTGGGTCGCCTGGCGGACCGAGTCGTTCATCCGCTGGGCCATACTCTGGATATTGCCCTTGATTTCCTCGTCTTCCAGCCGGGTCAGCACCAACCCGGCGGCGATCTTTGCGATGGGCTCGACAATGGCGATCGGGCCGGCAATGCCGAAAGAACCGATTTTTTGTCCCTGGAGAACGACAGCCAGGTTGAAGCCTTCTTTGAGGGTGGCGCTGTTAGCAGCCGCATCTTCGGCGCTGACGGCGATGGAGGTGAGATTGCCTGACAAAATTTTTCGCGAGCCGGCATGGACAACTCCCAGGCGTTTCCCGGCCGAATCGGCGATGATGGTGCCGGTATCGTCGCAGACGATGGTATGATAGCCGGAGCGGTTGTAAATAAAATCAACAATTTCAGAAGCGATCACCGGGTTGATCTTCATGTTGACATGACCTCCAGCTTAGATATTTCGGTATGATGGTCTGACCAAGAAAGAGATTTCGCCGAAATAGGGCAAAGTCCTTCAAAATAATAGGAAATTATTTGGAATATTTCATAATTTTGCAACAAAATAATCCAGATAGGGCGACAAGCGTAACGTTTCATGATGTGGTGAAAGGAATTCCCGCCAGCTGCAAGGAAGGTAATAGCAGGAAAATAATAGCTGACAGGAGGAGCCTTTGAAAATGAAGATTCGGTCTATGAGTCTGGCAATCCTGCTGATACTGGTCTTTTTTCTCCTTGGTTGCGGTGCCGGCCGCGCTGCCTCGCCTGCATCGGAAGCGGCGAAAGAGCCGGCGGTTTCCCGGACGCCGGTCGCATGGCAGTCGGACGGCGTGATCGGCGACAATGAGTATACCTCTTACCAGAAAGTCGGCGGGGGCATTGAAGTGTATTCCCGGGTGAACGGCGACACGGTGATGTTTGGCATCAGGGCGGCAGCCAAGGGCTATGTATCGATTGGCATCGGCGCCGAGGAGAAGATGAAGGGCGCCGATATTTTGATGTGCTCTTTCAAAGACGGTGCGGCGGTGGTTACCGAGATGGTGAGCAGCGGGCCTTACGGACCGCATCCTCCCATGCAGTCAGCCAGCACGGTCAGTCAGGTCAGCGGCAAGCAGCAGGACGGGGTGATCACCATCGAGTTCAGCCGCAAGCTAGCCCCGGACGGTGCGGGGGCCAAGCCGCTGAAAATCGGGGAAAATCCGGTGATCTGGGCGGTTGGTGACAGCATGGATATTTCGCAGAAGCACACCGGCCGCGGCAACGGTACGTTGGTTTTGGTGCAGTAGGGGGAAGCGGGAATGGATTACTATCACCTTGCCAAAGGAATGGGCAAAGTTGCTTTCTCCGGCGTTTGGTTGGCTGCCGCTTACTATCTGGCGCGGACGGCGTTTATCTTTGCGATGAAGCGGCCGAGCCTGGCCGGTTTCAAGGGCGTTTTGGAGCAAGTTGTCCCAATTGCCCGCAATGCCCACCCCTATATCGGTGTGGCAGTGCTGCTCGTTTTTCCGTTTCACGCCTTTATGATGTATAGTCCCTATGGCATCGGTGTGCGCATGGTGACGGGAATGGTCAGCGCGGCGGGGGCGGTTGCCACCATTTCGCTTGGTTTTGCCTTGTGGCGCAATAGGGGCAATCTAAAGGTGCGGCAATGGCACCGGCTGTCGATGTTCATGCTGCTCGCGGCAGCTACCGCCCATAATTTGTTCAAGTAACGAGGTTTCGCTAAAAGTAAAACTACCCTCCGGCATGCCGGAGGGTAGTTTTACTTTTAGCGAAACCTCGTTACTTGAACAAATTATGGGCGGTA
>JARLHY010000202.1 GCA_031292015.1 Negativicutes bacterium
CGCTTCTACTATCTGGTTCTTTTCATCTATTGTCCTCTTAGTGTGTTTTCCCATATTATCACCCCCAATCTTATTAAAACAAAAGACAGCAGTTTTCACTACTGTCTTTTTTCGGTGTCCGTTTTATAGAGTTAGTCTCAAGGCTCTTTTTTTTGGTGCTATAACAGGGTCAGGCGCCGCGAAAAACATCGGCGGGTTTATCGCCCTGCCGCAAGGTCACCTCATTGATGTATTCGAGAACAGTGGCCGCTATGCGATCCGCGCCGCCGGCATCGGCCGCTCACCGGCCAGCCGCCGCCTGCTCCGGAGCTACCTGGCTCATTCGGTTGATGATAGCGCAGGCCTCCTCCGGCGAAGGGCAGTAGCAGCCCAACTGATTTTTTTGGATATAGTCGATATTGCCGCTCTCCTGAATACCGACAGCCTCGGTAATAATGAGCGGCCGTCCTGTCGCGATCCCTTCCATGATCGTCCCCGGGCCGGCTTTGGACACAATCACGTCACTGGCGGTCATCAGCGTTTCCATATTGTCGACAAATCCGTACACCTTGATCCGCTCGTTGTCCGTGCTCTGCCGCCGCAGTTCGCTATAGAGCTGCTTGTTGTTTCCTGTCACGACCAGTAGCTGCTTGTCACGGCATTTTTCCACAAGGGTGGATATCCACTGGTTCATATTTCCGGCGCCCACACCGCCGCTGGTGAATAACACCGTGAAGCGCTCCGGATCGAGCCCGAGATCCCGGCGGGCCTGGAGCCTCGTCGAACGGCCGTTGGTAAACTTAGGATGCACTGGAAAACCGGTATGGATGATCCTGCTGTCGGGAACACCATATTTTTTCACGGATTCATAGGCATCCCTGGTCGGAACAAGGTAGAGATCGGCGCCCGGGGTCGCCCACGAGGCGTGGATGGTGACAAGGTCGGTTACTACCGTAATGATCGGCCAGGTGGCGCCAGATTTCAAACGGGCCTGCTGGAGCAGGCCGATAACCAGGGGATGGACGGCAACCACAGCATCCGGTCGGCTGTTGGCCAATTGCTCTTCAATACGACGGCCGGAACGAAAGAAAACCATTCGGGTCAGCGCTTTGATCCGGTCGACACTGTTCGTCTTGCGAAAAAAGAAATTGTTCAGCCAAAGCACATTCTTTGAACAATAATCGTAGATTTCGGGTGCCTGCCGCAGTAGGGGAAAATCGGTGACCCTGAGCAGGTCGATAATCGGGCACGATACATTCTTGTAACTGTCAAGGGCGGCGATGATCGCCGCCGCCCCGCTGCGATGTCCGCCTCCCGTATCAGATATGGCAAAGACGATATTCTTTGAAGTCGCTGACACCAGACATCCCTCACTTCTGTTGTTTTTGGCCTGCTGAGCGGCCGGTATAACACCTTCTCTATCAAGATCATTATATAAAAAAAGACCCCGGCGGATTGTTAACAACTGGTAAATATCACGTTAAATTGCTGCCGGCCGCAAAAAAAGCCTGACCCCTTGTCTTTAGACGGGGTCAGGCTTTTCGTTGAGCCAGGCCGGGAAAGCTCAGGCCGGATTCAGGGTTGCCGCAAGCTTGGCGATGCTGTCAGCCGCGCTGGGGCCATACACTCCGCCATGGTAACAAGCCACATATTCAATGTCGAGACCTGATAATTTCTTCAGCGACGCCAGCGCCAGCGGCATATCCGGAGTGTGGATATCGGCCGGGCCGACCAGTTCGCCGTTTTCCACCCGCAGCTCATCGCCGGCGACCAGCAGGCGGTGGGACGGCAGAAACAGGCAGATATGGCCGGGTGTGTGGCCGGGTGTGTGGATTACCCTTATTCCGCCATGGAAGGGCAGTGTCTCTGAGTCGGTCACCGTCCGGTCCACCCTGCCTGTGGGCAGCTTGGCGAACACCGCGGCAGCCTGGGACCGGAAACGGTCAGGTATTGTCGCCAGCCGGGCGGCAATCCGATCAGGCGTCATTTTAATATTTGCCTGCGTACCTTCGATGTAAGGTTTCTCCTCGCTGTGGGCGTAGACCAGGACATCTTCGCCGCGCAGCTTTTGGATATCCGACAGAGCTCCGATGTGATCCCAGTCATAGTGGGTGACGATAATTCGCCGCAGCCGGTCGAAGGGAACACCGGTCTTTTCGACAGCCTCCCTTAACTGGGAGAAATAACCCGGGAAGCCCGCGTCGATAAGGGTTGCCTCCTGTTCATCGGCAATCAGCACCGGGTTGATGTTTACCGTCGTACCGAACATGTCGATATCCAGTCGCAGATAATGGATGGTAGAGTTCATGTAGCACAGAGCCTGGGCTCTGCTGCACCTCCTTGCGCATAAGTATCTGGAGATAATTATAGCATATGCGCTATGTCAGGCAACTATCGGCATTTTTTTACCAGCCCCCGCATATACTGGTTTTGTGCTGCAAAAAAGAGGAGATGAGTCCAATGAGCTACCGTGAAGCCTTCAAAAGGTCTGTTGTCAGAGCGGTTATCCGCCGGGTGGGGGTGCCGTCAGACAAGGCGTATGATATGGTGGAAGGATCGACCCTTGGGGCGCTGATGGAAAATAATGCCCCCTATATTCTGTTTAAAGGCGCTGAATACTGGGCTGAAAAAATCCAGTCAGGGACGATGTAACTTCAGGTCCTTTTCGGCTTTTCGGGTGTTAAAGGAGCCCGGAAGGCCTCCGGCGCCACTGGTTCAAGCTAACGTCGCAGCAGTGGCGGATCAAAGCAGACAACCAAGGCAGGAAACCTACCGGAAGGTGTCGAAAAAACGAACGGATACAATGGCCTTAATACATGAAACGCAGCAAGAGGTGCAATATGGTCAAACTAATCGTTACCCGTTCGCTTTCTACCGCGATGACAAAGGAGAAAGTAAGTCAGGTCGCCGACGAAGCTGGGGTTAACCTCGTTCACGTCGAAACAAAAATGGCCGGGAAGGGCAAGTGGCTCAACGACTTTGAGGTGTCCGGCCCGCCCGGCCGGGTCGATGGCTTTTTTTCACGGATCGAAGATTTGCGGACAGACTAAAAAAGACGAAAAAAAGATCGCTTCAGTACTTTTTCGGTACAGAAGCGATCTTTCCACAGTATGTAACTAAACGCCCGGATTCACGAAAGGTCACTCAAGTCACCACCACTATCTATTATCAATCATCGTAGATTGGAATCAAAGCAAACCAGATATCTTCTTTTTTCTTGCGGCTCATCAATCGGTTATACCGCTGCATGGCCTGGCGCAGACTTCCAAATCTCTTTGTCATCGTTATTCGGCCGAAACGTACATAAACACCCCATGATCTACCTATAGCAAATCCCCTTTCTTGTTGCTCAGCCCGGGTTGACGCCCCTGCCACGCCGGGAGGCACTCTTACGGTCCTTGTTTCCTCAGAAGTGGTGTTTAGTTACCCCTGCTTGGGTCAATTATAGCATATGAATTAACATAATGTCGTAATATTTGCAAAATACCTGGCTGAAAATTATTGCCATAATATCCAGCCGCCCGGTTCAGCCCTGATCTGTGAAACCAGAGGAACGTCTGCGATTTTCGCACCGGTGGTTTCAAACTGCGGTGGCTATACTGAGACGCGTGTCGAAAAATAAAGGAGTAGTTGATTTGCGGTATCTGTTCCGCGTTTTTTAGCAGGAAAAACCCCACCGTCCCGCTATGATGCTGAAGGAACGACACCGTCCGCCGCCGGTTGTTGTTCTTTGTTTATTTGTCCGGGCGCTGCGTTGAGGCGGACACTGCCGCCGCGGGACGCAAAAAAAGGGGGATTTTGTTTTAAAAAAGAAGTTGAAATCGTCATGGTTCGACTTTATATATTCTGGAAAAAACGATAAATGTATTATATTATTAAAGAAAAACAGAATATGTTGCGAATAAATGGAGGCGTATCGGATGGATAAGTTTCGTGTCGAGCAACTTCGCAAAGCCAACGAAGTACCCTTCAAGGTGGTAGACTGGCTGGAACACTTGACGCCTGTTGTGGTTCACGATGAATGGGGGACCATGTACCGGGGCTGTGTTCTGGCCCAGGATTGCTATGGGACATACGCCGCGGTCGTCGGCACCACCGACCGGCTGCTCCGAACGCACAACGACGTTTCCCCCGACGACACGCCCTATCGGATACTAAAAATAGAGAAACGCATCACCGCTTTTATGAGAAAACACTGAAATTCCGCTATAGCCGAACCGGACGAGGTAAACCCGCTGAGGAGGTGTAAGTCATGGTAAGAAATCATTCTGATTATCAGGTTAACTGTAATGCCCTGCCGCTGCCTGCTAAATTGGGATCTGAGACGATATATCTGGACTTGCGCGGTAACAGGGTTGCCAAGGCAGAGGCAAGGAAAGTGATGACCATTTACCGCGACCCTGAATGCAAAGCTACCCGCATTACTCTCGCATTTTTGTAATCATACAGGAACATAGAACAAAAAAACGCCGTCAGGCGTTTTTTTGTTCTATGTTCCTGGGTAGCCCGGGCCGCTTCGATGGCGGCGTTTAAACTCAATAGGTTCGTCTGTTTCGCCACTCGCCTGATGATGGCAGGAAAATCGGCGTGAGGCTGAGCGGCCCAGCTAGCTGCATATCTTACAAAAAACGGCCTGTCGGACAACGAACCCCAAGGCCGTTCTGTTTGCTGTTTCGACATGATACGTCATGGTTTTGTCGCAAAAATCATGTATAATAAAACCAGGAAAAGCATTGACCACTGCTTTTTTCGCCTATTTGTTGAAAACAAAAAAAAGGAAGGTGTCCATATGAAAAAACGTGTGGTTACTGGGTTGCTGGTAATCTGTCTGCTTTCCGTGGGAGTCATTCCTGCCGCGCAGGCTATCAGCCTCGGCGACGTTCTGAAGGTCGGCGGGGTTGGCATACTCATCAGTAAATTCGCCACTCCCCTCAACAGCTTCATCAATACCCTGACTTTCAAACATGGCGCCGGCACAGACTATGCCACAAAAGTGGTGCCGATATTGACGATTGGTACAGGTGGATACATAGGTGCCGCTCAGGTTATCGGCTCCCAGGATTTGGTGGATCGGACCGAGGCGGTCATCCAGATCGAAGCCGACTTCAACAGCCAATTCCGGGTCAAGGCGCTGATTCCCATCGACAGTAAAAATCCGGTGAATTTTTCCCGGGTCAACGGGGTGGGCGTGTCGGCGATTATTGACATCAGAATCTAACCCTACAGCGGTTTGTTTTCGCGAAATACTTCCGCCGACTGAACAACAGGACCTGGTCCTGTTGTTTTTTCCTTGCCTTAAGCGGCGGTCGCGAAGGTGAGTAGTCGATCTGTGATGACAGGTAGAAAATATACGCGTTTATTGCACGAAAGACATCAGATAGTTTTACATAATCCAACAACCTGGAGGCATTATAATGATAAAAATAGGATATTTCTGCCTTTTGAAATAAATGTTGCCAAAGGGCTACCGCCGTATCCCCGTCAGACACAATCGGTGGGAGGGACAACCGATGGGCAATTGGATCATCGCCATCTTAGTTTTGTCGCTCAGTGTTATTTCCCTGTTCGTATACTCGGCCCAAAAAACGTCTCGCAACCGGATGTTCAAAGATTTGAACTATACCCAGATCCGGTATTTCCGTAAAAGATTGCCCTGAACTTCGCCAGGCTTTCATTATGTCACTTTTCCGGGATTCGAGGCATATCGTATAGCAAAGACCGGCGCCCACCGCAAGGGACTATGCCGGGCGCCGACATTTTGATCCGCACCCTTCCCTAAAAACTACGGCAGCCGGGTGCTGCGGGTCTGACTGCGATTCGTGACAGGCGGTGAAAGAATGCGAAACCTTTTTATCCTCTGGTTTGCCTCATCGGTTGCATTATTGATCGCCCTTGGTGGCAACAGCCGGCCGGTCCGCAACCCTTCCGGGGGATTCGGTCAAGCGGACCTGGCTTCGTTACCCCCGACGATGGAAGATGAGCCTGATGATGATTTCACTGATTTCAGCATCAGGCAAAACCGTGCCATGCCGTCCGCATAGTTATGGGCTGTCTGACATTGAGCCCGGACTCAGGGCAAAAGTTCTCGCTATATGCGGGAAATAAGAGCGTGATCATGCTTACCTATTGACAGTTGCCGGTATCTATGATAATCTAAACAAGATTACTTACCGAAAATATGACTTATCGCGGCTGCGGAATGACCGAAGATTTTTTCGATTCTACTTCTAATCCCGTACAGCATTCATTGGTAATAGTCTAAGGTAATTTGGCGGCTGACAACATGAGATACCCTCATGTTGCAATTACCAATTTTTGCGGGATGGAGGACAATAATGGAAAAACGCATAACCGAGCTTTCAAAGCGACTGGCTTTCTTGGGATATGACTCGTTTCAGATCGAGTATATCGTAAAAGACGCCGTCGGCGGTGCAAGACGTAACCGGTGCAGCATCAGCGAAAAGAGACAATTGATTTCCTCGTTGGAAAAATACGTTGATCTTGGTTCCACTTATTTGCACGCTTACAGCAAATAACGATCTGCCCAAAACTTTAGGCTGTCCTTGTTAAAACGGCACAGCTACCGGGACCGCCAGGCAAATTGCCTGGCGGTCCTTTTGTCATTGTCTGATACTGGGGATTTTGCTACAATATAGTAGAAGTGGTCGACGGTTCCGGCGCATGGGAGGTAGAAAAAGATGACAGACATGAAAAAAATATTCTTCTTGCTGCAAAAAGTCGACATACTGGTTGCAGACGCTGTAAGTGGCAGGAACCGCGTCTTTCACAGTCGAATCGAGGATATCGCGGACGACTCGCTGACCATCGCCGCACCTTACTCCTACGGATACTATCTGCCCCCGCGTCCCGGGCGCGAAGTTTCCGCCCGCGTAACAACCGACGACTGCGCCTTCCTGTTTAAGGTCAACCTGCTCAGCTATGCACACAATCCGGTTCCGTTATGGACGGTTTCCTGGCCCACTGATGTCGAACGGGTGCAGATGAGATCCTACGTCAGATTCGATGTTAATCTGGATGTCCGGTTGAGCATCACCGATGAGGAGACTCCAAAGCCTATTTTGACCATGACCAAAGATATCAGTGCTGGAGGGCTGCGGGTACTGATGGGCGAGCCGCTGCCTGTCGGAAGCGAACTGAGCGTTGCCTTGTATCTGGAAAGCGACAATGTCATGGAGGCCAAGGGAGAGGTCGTGCGGATCATCCGGCCGCGAACCGAACACGAGAAATACGCGGTGGCGATTCGATATCTCGAAATTGACGAAAAATCCAGGAGCCAGATCATCAAATTCATCTTCAGAAAACAAATCGAGCGGCGGAAGAAGCAGCAGGAAGTATTCGACGAATAGCCGGCGCCATATCTTCAGCCTGATTGATCGCAAAATAACAGCCCGCAACCTTCGGACTGTTATTTTTCTTTCGGCGGCCCTTTCACAAGGTCCTCGGCAGGTCTGTACTCGCAGCAGCGCTCCCCGAATATAATTTGCCAAAAGAGTAAAGGGGAAGATAACATGAACAGGCAGGAACTAGCTGATCAGGCCGCCACTGCGGCCCAGACCCAGGCAACGGCGATTCGGACGGCGAACTGTATCGCAATATTCACCATGTTTGTCCTCCAGGAACTTATGGTGCAGCAAATGGTCAATCCCATCACCAATTTTAACAATATTCTGACCATATCCGGCGCCATTGCCAGCCTGAACGCCAGTGTAAAGCCGATTCCCTGAAAATAGGCTCCGGCCAGAGAGGCGGCCTTTGGGCCAACAGCGTGGCAGGAGATAGTCTTCCGGGGGACGAAATAAAGCATCAATCGCAGCCGGCACCAGAGGTGAACGTTGTGTATAGTTTTCCGTTGGAAAAAAATGAATCGATTATCAAGAAAAGTATGGCTACGATCCAAAAAGATGAAAATACAAGCATCGGCGCTCTCTATCTCACCAATGAGCGGTTGGTTTTCGTCGGCTACATGGGTCCAGCCGTCACCAGCTTGTGGTGGCTGGAGGTGCCGCTGGAGCACATCGATCGACTTGCGCCGGACAAGACCTTTTATCTTTTGGACAATGTTATCGATATCGACACCATCCGGGGCGATGCGGTGAAAATCATCGTCCGCGACCGGGACAGCTGGCTGAATGCAATCAAAGAGCAGACGGAAAAACTATAATCCGGCTGTGGCTTACAGGAGGGACTTCCATGTATAGTTTCCCGCTTAAGGACGATGAAGTTATCATCAAGAAAAGTCACGCCAGTTTTCATGTTGACGGTGAAGCCTGGTCCGGCGCTTTTTACCTGACCGATCGCAGGGTGGTTTTTGTCGGCTATATGATGGACATCAACAAAAAATTCCTTGGCGACATACCCCTCTCCCAGGTGAGCGAAGTCAAAGGCGAAAAAACCTTTCACATCATTCCCAACGTCATCCATATCACCGCCAGAAACGGCTATCGCTGCAAAGTCATCGTCGAAGGCCGGAACGCCTGGCTGACCGCCATCCAGGAAGAACTCGCCAAGCAAGGGTAAAACTTAAGACGAATAACAAAGCGCGCCGTTAAGGCGCGCTTTAGCTTAACAACCTATTATATTTAAGGCCGTTCAGAAGCCCCCAGATGCACGACGGATCGGAAAACCGCGGCACCGTTTCCTCCGAGACTTATTTGCACATGATGGGTGGCACTGGCTAATTTAAAGCATCGTGGTGTACGCTAGCAATGGGGGTTCCGATCCAACAAAGCAGATGGGGGCTTATCAACGGCCGCCGCTACACGGCTTCGGTTCGGTTGCGCCCATTCTTCTTCGCCAGATAAAGGGCTATATCCGCTCTGGTCAGGATGTCGAGAAAGGTCTGGTCGCTGGCTGAAGCGGCGGTTACGCCCACGCTGATGGTAAAATCCAGCAGCTTGTCGCCGATCCGGGTTACCAGTTGGCTGGATTCCTGCCTGAATCGCTCACTGATGATTTCAGCCTGTTCCCGGGCGGTGTTCGGCAGGACCAGGACGAATTCTTCCCCGCCCAGGCGGCCCCAGACGTCGGTCTGGCGGATATTCTGGGCGATAAAGGCCGTAAACCGCGTCAGAATCTTGTCGCCGGCCGGATGGCCATGTTGGTCGTTAAGGCTTTTGAAGTGGTCGATATCGATCATCAGGACGGCAAGCGGCTGTCCGTTTTGTTTAAACAGGTCAAATTCCTGCTTCGCCAGTTCCAGCAGTTTACGCCGGTTGAACACACCGGTAAGTTCGTCGGTGGATGCCAGACGATGCAGTTCTTCTCTGATTCTGGCCTCTTCAAACTGGGCCAGATATATCTTGCGGCGGTAATCATACAGTTTGGCGGAAAATATGATGCCAAGCAAGTTGGCCATAAGTAAACCCACCATCAATAGATATGCCACCACCGGGGTAACCGTAGGTCCGAATCTGAGGCAGACGAAAATACTGCCGATGGTCATGTAAAGGGCGGGGATTAACCGAAAAAACATCCTGCCGGGAATAATCAGATAGATAGTAAGCAGGATCATCACCGTAAAGGCGCTGCTGACGGGAGCGACCGTAGCCCAGGTGGCATTGATATAAAGGACAAAACTGATTGCCGCCGCAAACCAGACTAAGAGAGTCCGGTCAAAGACCTGGGGTGTAACAGCCTTGCGCAGGGCCTGAACGGCGCAAGCCGAAAGCAGCAGCAGCGACAGCCTGACCACCAGCAAGCTCCAGTACACCATACTGCCGTTGAAAATCTGAAAGTCGGCGTAGGCCAAAAGGATGTTCGGAATTTGCCAGATGATGATGGCTATGCTCATCTGCCTGGCGTCTGCCGGCAGATAATGAACGCGGTATTCCTGCTCCAGATTTCCCAGAGATTCATTCCACCGTGGAAACGTAATGCGCATGGATACCTCCTTGGACCAGGGAAATATTGCTATATTCGCCAGATACCTCGTAATTCCCCCCTGATTATCCGGCAAAATCAGCGAAGCGGCCAGCTGACAGATCGTTTTTGCTGGGGAAGATGTCCGGGCCGCTTGCCACCGGGGGCCGGTACTTGATATTTTTTCCGGAAATTCCAGCCTGGCCATTTTGTATGTGAATCATCGGTAAAACATATAATATCTCAAGAAAGGGGTGACAGACGTGAAAATTCTTTCACTGGGCTTGTCCGGCGCGTCCGACGAGATAAAAACCAGGTTGGAAGCAGACTGCCCCGCACTGGCGCTGGAAGGGTTTCATGTCGCGATGGACGAAACAAGTCGCGGCAATTATACCTTTCTCGCCTGGAACGTAACTGAAGGTGAATTGTCGTTCCGCAACTACGAGCGGGTTAAAAATATGCTCAAAAATTACGTGTCCCAGCTTTTGGCCGACTCCATCGTAAACAGGGAAGAGAAGGTGCTGCTGCGAAAAATTATCAACCAGAATTACCGCTACTTCGCTGATGAAGAGCGTAATCTCATAAACGAGCATGCCCTGAAAATTCTCGAAAGCGACAGCGGTCTGTTGGGCGATTTCAACAGATTGAACCGTCGCAACGAAATCCTTGCCAAACTGGGAGACTATTTCGACAATCATCACGAACTCGTACTGGAAGGGTTCATCGCCTTTCGCCTCAAGGAGTATCGCACCAAACTGGCTGAAATTGTCGACAAAGCTGTGGACGAATACATGATGGATCTTGAATACAAGGAGTTTATCCGGGTGCTTCGTTACTTTGTCGACGTGCAGGAGGCCCAGGTGGAGGAAGTCCATGTCATCATCGGCGAGGGGGACAGTTTCAAGATCCGGGATTCAAGGGGCAGGATCATCAACAATCAGTACCTGGAATCTTTCATGTTGAGGAATAATGACGAAGTAAACTTCGAGGACCTTCTGATCAGCGCGCTGATCACCATCGCGCCTCGCAATCTGATGTTGCACTGCAGCAGCGGCGCACGGGCTAACGACGTGGTGGCCACCATTCAGGGGGTGTTCGAAGGTCGGGTAATCAAGTGCAGCGGCTGCGAAATCTGTCAAGGAGACAGCCTGGGGCAGTTCACTCCTTGATTAGGGAATTGACAGTGCCGGACAAAAAAGATATAATGTTGCTCAAACAACATAGTCAACAGTAATGCGGAGGATATGACTGCGGCCTAAGGCCGTGCAGAGAGAGGGCGTCATGGCTGAGAGCGCTCTTACCGGACCCGGCGCCGTTACCCCCTCCAAACTGCGGGCTGAAAGAGCAGTAAGCCTCGCCGGGTATTTCCCGTTATCGAAAGGCAAGCCGGGCCGCAAGGCCAATCAGGGTGGAACCGCGGGTATTATATCCCGTCCCTTTTCAGGGACGGGATTTTTGTATTTACTCCTCAGCAGGCCAACTGAACAGCAAGGCCCTTACCCCCGGTGTCAAGGCTCCCGCCAAAACGTTTCATCAATTAAAGGAGGAACTATATCATGGCAACCGTTCATATTACCCTCAAAGACGGCTCCAGCCGGGGCGTCGAGAGAGTCGTCACGCTGGCCGAAGTCGCCGAATCCATCAGCCGCAGTCTGGGCAAAGCGGCCCTTGCGGCCAAATTCGACGGCCGGCCGGTGGATCTTCATTATAAGGTGGAGAAAAACGGCACCCTGGAATTTCTAACCTCAGACGACCCGGAAGGCAAGGAAGCCCTCCGTCACAGTGCCTCCCACATCATGGCCCAGGCGGTGAAGCGACTTTATGGCGACGTCCGGCTGGGGATCGGCCCCGCCATCGCCAACGGCTTTTATTACGACATCGATACTCCCCATGTCTTTATTCCCGAGGACCTGGAAAAAATTCAGGCCGAAATGGAGAAAATCGTAAAAGAGGATCTGCCCATTGTCCGGCAGGAGGTGAGCCGTGACGAAGCGCTGGAGCTGTTCGCCTCACAGGGCGAGATATATAAACAGGAACTGATCCGCGACCTGCCGGAAGATGTGACGATTTCCCTGTACCGCCAAGGGGAATTCGTCGACCTCTGCGCCGGGCCCCATGTGCCCTCCACCGGCAAAGTAAAAGCAATAAAGCTGCAGAGCCTGGCCGGCGCCTACTGGCGGGGCGATGTGAAAAACAAGATGCTGCAGCGGATTTACGGCACCGCTTTTGAGAAAAAGGCCGATCTTGAATCCTATCTCACGATGCTGGAGGAGGCTGCCAAGCGGGACCATCGCAAACTGGGCCGGGAACTGGACCTGTTCAGCATCCAGGACGAAGGCCCGGGCTTCCCCTTCTTTCACCCCAAGGGAATGATTGTTCGCAACGAACTGGAAGACTTCTGGCGTAAGCTTCATATTGAATATGGCTACCAGGAAATCAAGACCCCGATCATCCTGCACCAGAAACTGTGGCAGCAGTCCGGACACTGGGATCACTATCGCCAGAACATGTATTTCACTACCATCGACGAAGAAGGTTTTGCCGTCAAACCGATGAACTGTCCGGGCGGCATCCTGATCTACAAGACTAACCATCACAGCTACCGCGAGTTTCCAATGCGTACCTGCGAACTCGGCCTAGTGCATCGTCACGAGCTTTCCGGGGCGTTGCACGGTCTGATGAGGGTCCGCAGCTTTACCCAGGACGACGCCCATATCTTTATGCTGCCATCCCAGATTAAAGCCGAGATCAAGGGCGTCATCGACCTCTTCAACACCGTGTACGGCACCTTCGGCATGAGCTATCACGCCGAACTGAGCACCAAGCCTGAAAAGGCCATGGGGTCTGATGAGGTTTGGGAAGTGGCCACCGCCGCCCTGCAGGAAGCCCTTGACGAGTATGGCATGGTCTACAAAGTCAACCCTGGCGATGGCGCTTTCTACGGGCCGAAGATCGACTTCCATCTGCGCGATTCCATCGGCCGGACCTGGCAGTGCGGTACCATTCAGCTGGATATGCTCATGCCCGAGAAATTTGACCTGACCTACACCGGCGAGGACGGCGCCAAACATCGCCCGGTAATGATCCACCGGACCTGCTACGGCAGCATTGAGCGGTTCATCGGCATTCTTATCGAGCACTACGCCGGGGCCTTCCCGGCCTGGCTGGCACCGGTGCAGGCCAAAATCCTGCCGATCACCGACCGTCAGGTCGAATACGCCCGGAAACTGGCGGCCACCTTGGCCAAAGCCGGCATCCGCGTGGAACTGGATGACCGCAACGAAAAGATCGGCTATAAGATTCGCGAGGGCCAGATGCAAAAGGTGCCCTACATGCTGGTCGTCGGCGACAAGGAAATGGAGTCCGGCACCGTGGCTGTCCGCAAAAGAGGCAAGGGCGAAATAGGCAGCCTGGCGGCCAATGTCTTTATGGCCGACATCGTGGCCGAAATCGCCGCCAAAGTGTGAAGCGGCGCAGCGGTAACAGGGCTTGACTTTGGTGGTAAAGGATGCTAATATAATTTAGGAAAACAAAATATTTTCCAAAGCAGAAGCCATCCGCTTCTCACCTTACGACGCTTGGTGCTGTTGTCAGGGTTATGGCGATTTCAGAAAAATTCTGATATTATGCGGGTGGCCTTTGCCACCCGTCTTTTATTATTAAGGTGATTAATCGGGAGGTGTTCAGCAATTAGCAAAGATAATTTAAGGATCAACGACGAGATCCGCGCCAGGGAAGTGAGGTTGGTCTCAAGTACCAACGAACAGCTTGGCATTTTGCCGTTGCGCGAGGCGATGCGCCTGGCAACCGAGCAACAGCTTGACCTTGTGGAAGTCGCGCCCCTTGCCAAACCGCCGGTGTGCAGGATTATGGACTATGGCAAGTTCAGATACGAGCAGCAGAAGCGCGAAAAAGAGGCCAGGAAAAAACAGAAGATCGTTACCCTCAAGGAAGTCAAAGTCCGGCCTAATATTGAAGATCACGATTTTAACGTCAAGTTGAAAAACGCTCAGCGTTTTTTGGAAGACGGCGACAAGGTAAAGGCCACCGTTATGTTTCGTGGCCGCGAATTGACTCATCCCGAGCTTGGCCGTCAGGTCCTTGTCCGCATGGCAGCAGAACTGAAGACGATTGCCAATGTCGAGCGTGAGCCCAAACTTGAAGGCAAGAACATGATCATGATTCTGGCAGCCAAGCAACAGCAACAACAACACTAGGAGGAACCAATATGCCGAAAATTAAAACCCGTCGAGCCGCAGCCAAACGGTTCAAAGTAACCGGCAGCGGTGAATTCAAACGATCGAAATCCCATAAAAGCCATATTCTTGAGAAAAAATCGCCGGCCCGCAAACGCAATCTGCGTAAAGCCGGTCTTGTGAGCAAAGCCGATCATGAGCGCGTATCCCTGATGCTTCCGTACGCCAAATAGGCTCCCTAAATTTATTATTCTATATTGAGTGGAGGTATAAGACATGCCAAGAGTTAAAAAAGGCGTGACTGCACATAAAAGACATAAAAAAATCCTGAAGCTGGCCAAAGGCTATCGCGGAGCCAAGAGCAAACTGTTCAAAAAAGCCAATGAAACGGTAATGAAGGCTCTCTACTATGCCCGCCGCGACCGTCGGGCCAAAAAACGCGAATTCCGCGGCCTGTGGATCGCGCGAATTAACGCCGCTGCCCGCATCAACGGAATCTCTTACAGCCAGCTCATCAACGGTTTGAAAAAAGCCGGCGTGGAAGTCAACCGCAAAATGCTGGCCGATCTGGCTGTAAACGATAGCTCGGCTTTCGGCAAACTGGTGGAAACCATCAAAACCGCCAAATAGACAAACCAACCAATCCCGGACCACGGTCCGGGATTTTTGCTGCCTGTTACCGCTTCACCAAACGCGAATTCATCAAGAAAGCAGACGAGAACCAGGTATAATCGCAGCTGATTTGGGGAAAATTTGGTTAACACGCCGGTTTGCGTCAAATCCTGAGATTATTCACAGATTTCAAAATTATTTATACAAAATCCAAAGGTTTTTTTTCCCTGAGAGCGAATAAAATATATTACGACAATCATTCCAGCAATTATTAAAGGAGGAGTTCAACTTGGCCTTAGTTACAATGAGGGAACTGCTTCAGGACGCACGCAAGAGAAAGTACGCTGTCGGAGGATTCAATGTCTTCAACTTCGAAACCCTTGGTGCAGTGGTGGAGGTCGCCGAGGAACTGAAGACCCCTTTGGTACTCGGAATCCCGGAGCGTCTGTTCAAGTTCGTCGATGTGGACATTTTGAGCGCTGCGATGATTCGCGCCGCGCAGAAAACGACGGTGCCTGTGGCTTTGCACCTCGATCACGGGCATACCTACGAAGGGGTGATGAAAGCAATCCGCTGGGGTTTTACTTCGATCATGTTCGATGGATCGGCTTTGCCCCTTGACGACAATTTAAAACGCACGAAAGAAATAACACGCATAGCCCATTCTCTCGGTATTTCTGTCGAGGGTGAACTGGGCTATGTCGGTTTTTATGACGATATTGGCGCTGCCAACGAACGCGACGTCACCACTCCTGACATCGCCGCCGACTTTGTGGCCAGGACCAAGATCGACGCGCTGGCCATCGGTGTCGGCTGCAATCATGTTGCTCACCGGGTCGGCTGCTCCAAACTCAATTTTACCCGCCTGAGCGAACTGAATTCGCTGGTCAACGTTCCCCTTGTCATGCACGGCGGCTCCCGCATGTCAAAAGACGACTTTCACAGTTCCATCCAGTCGGGAATAGCAAAAATCAACGTGGCTACCGACATGTCGATGGCTGCGGCCGAAAAACTGAAAGCCGAACTGCAGAAAAATCCCAAATCCAATTACATTCACCTGATGATGGTGGTCAAAAAGGGTGTCAAGGAATCGGTCCGCCGATACATGCTGGCCTTTGACTGCATCAGCAAGGCTGTATGATCTGACCCCTGAAGTAGGGCACCCGCCTGTAATTAGGCGGGTGCTTTTTCGTTCTAATATATTTTGATGGACTATGGAAAACTATAGCGGTATAATGATGGAAGATCAGGCTATTACTGGATTTTTAGGCAGGAGTGGACCGGCTACCATGGTTTTGCGGGACAATATGAATGACCTGCTCGACATCACAAAATGGAGACTTTCCCCTTATCAGATTCTGGCCCTGGGCTTTGCTGGGCTTATCCTGTTTGGGGCCCTGTTGCTCACTACTCCCGCGGCTTCGGCCACCGGCGAGCGGGTGGGCTTTATCGATGCCCTGTTCACCGCCACCTCGGCCGCCTGTGTCACCGGGCTGAAAGTGGTGGATACCGGCACAACCTTTTCCCTGTTTGGCCAGCTTGTTATCATCGGCCTCATTCAGATCGGCGGTCTGGGCATCATGACCATGGCCACCCTGATGGCTCTGCTCATGGGCAAGAAAATCAGGCTCAAGGAGCGGCTGGTTATGCAGCAGGAACTGCACCAGGTCTCCGTCTCCGGCGTCGTCCGCCTGACCCAGTACATCATCAAGGCCACCCTGCTGATCGAAGGTATCGGCGGAGCGATCCTGGCCTATCATTGGTGGCATAAACTGGGCCCCGCCAAAGCGATTTATTACGGCTACTGGCACGCCGTTTCCGCCTTTTGCAACTCCGGTTTCGATCTGTTCGGCGATTTTCGCAGCTTCAGCCGCTATGTCGATGATGCCACCGTCGTCTTGACGGTGACCACCCTGGTCATTCTGGGGGGCATCGGTTTTGCCGTCATCGTCGATGTCTGGGAAAACCGGCGGCTGCGGAAGATATCCCTCCACAGCAAAGTCGTGCTGGCCTCTACGGCGTTTTTGATCCTATTCGGAATGATTGTCATCCTGGCGATGGAAGTCAACAATCCCGACACCCTGCAGCCATTATCGATGAAAGGCAAATTGCTTGCCAGCTATTTTCAGTCGGTAACCGCCAGGACCGGGGGCTTTAGCAGCGTATACATCGGCCATATGGCCGATTCGACCCTGTTTTTCCTGGTCATCCTCATGTTCATCGGAGCGTCGCCGGGTTCTGCCGGTGGCGGCGTCAAGACCTCCACCGTCGCCGTGCTGGCGGCCGCCATCTGGGCAATGATCCGGGGCCGGGAAGATGTGCAGATGTATAGCCGCCGGATTCCGAGCAGCTTGGTCTATAAGGCCTTCGCCATTACATTTCTTGCTGCGGGGCTGATCATCTTCGTCACCATGGTCCTTAGCATATCGGAAAATGCCACTTTTTTGAGCATTCTGTTTGAAGTCGTTTCCGCTTTCGCCACCGTGGGTTTATCCGCCGGCCTAACCACTGAACTGACCCTCCACGGCAAGGTCTGGATTATCCTGACCATGTTTGCCGGACGGGTCGGCCCGGTGACGCTGGCCATGGCTCTGGCTATGCGGCAGGAGCGTCAGCTCATCAAATATCCTGAAGGCAAAGTGATTATTGGTTAGAGGTGAGGGCATGAAGAAGAAAACCAAACAATTCGCGGTCATCGGCCTGGGGCGCTTCGGAACCAGCGTGGCCACTACCTTGTTCAAATCCGGTCATGAAGTTCTGGCCATTGACGCCAGCGCCGAGCGGGTGCAGAAATTCAGTAATGAAGTTACTCATGTGGTTCAGGCCGACACCACCGACGAGGCTGCCCTCAAGGCGCTGGGCATCCGCAACTTTGATGTGGTGGTGGTGGCCATCGGTGAAGACGTGCAGGCCAACGTTATGACCACCTTGTCACTGAAAGAACTGGGTATAAAATTCATTGTCGCCAAAGCCAAAAGCGAAATGCACGGTAAGATGCTGGAAAAGATCGGCGCCGACAGGGTCGTCTATCCAGAACGGGACATGGGGATGCGGGTTGCCCACAATCTTATGTCCACCAACGTTCTCGACTACATCGAACTGTCGCCTGACCTGAGCTTGGTGGAAGTCAGCACACCGCAGGAACTGATTGGCCAGAGCCTGGCCGAGGCTAATCTGCGGGCCAAGTACGGTGTCAACGTTATGGCGATCAAACGTGGCGATCAGCTTATTCTGCCACCGCTGCCCAGTGAGAAAATCGTCGCCAAAGACATCCTGATCGTCGTCGGCGGCAGCAGCGGGGTAAACAAGCTGGAAGAACTGGAATGAAGCCGATAGCTCCGACCCCTGAAATCATCACAAGTCCGCACAACCAGCTGATCAAGCAAATTATCTCCCTGAAGCAAAAAAAACAGCGCGACGAGCTCGGTCTCTTCGTCGTTGAAGGTGTTCGCCTGTGCGAAGATTTCGTCGCCTCAGACTGGCGGGGGGAAGTCTGTCTTTATACCCCCTCGTCGGCGGATGTCCCGCGGGTCGACAAGGTGCTGAAGAGTCTGGCGGCTGAGGGCTGCCGGATGGTCCAGGTGCCGGAGGGAGTTTTCAGCAAAGCGGCTGACACTGAAATGCCGCAGGGAATTCTCATTGTCGCCGCCAAGCGGCATTTTGCTTTTTCCGACCTGCTGCCGCCTGACTCACCGCCGCTTATCGCCGTGCTGGACGGCATCCAGGACCCGGGAAACGCCGGCGTGCTCATCCGCACCGCCGACGCCGCCGGCTGCAGTGGCGTGATCCTGACCCGCGGTTGCGCCGACCTCTTCGCCGCCAAAACCGTTCGGGCGACGATGGGGTCGCTGTTTCATCTGCCGGTACTTGCCGGACTGTCTCACGACGAGCTTCTGGCAGCCCTGGCGACTGCCGCCCTTCCTGTAGCGGCAGCGGCGCTGGAGTCCGCTGTTCCTTATTACCTGTCCGACCTGACCGGCCCGTTGGCCATCGCGTTTGGCAACGAAGGACAGGGCCTTTCCCCGGCGCTTTTGGCCGCGGCCGGCTGCCGTCTGGTCGTTCCCCAGTACGGCCTGGCCGAGTCGCTCAACGTGGCGGCAGCAGCGGCGGTGATTTTGTTTGAAGCCGCTCGCCAGAGGCGCGTCAACTTGTAATTTGAAAATCGATATGCTATAATACGTTTAGCAATGACCTGAATATTCTCACCGAAAAGCAGAGAGGGTGTGGTCCCGTGCTTGTGACCCCCGATTTCTTCTGGAAAGTATTTGAAGCTACCGGTTCCATTGCTGCGTATCTCCTTTACCGACGCCTCATGGTCAATTAAATTCTGCCATGACGGAGAGAGTATGTCGCCCGCGTTTCCCCAGGGAGGATACCGCCCCAGACTGAGAGCGGTTCCGGAACAGGCGGCAGAAGTTCACTCCCGAGCATCCGCGCTGAAGGGGACATCCTTGCGTAGGCCGGACGGAATTCCCCGTTACAGGAAAAGTGAGTTTTATTAGGGTGGTACCGCGGAAGTTAAGGCTTTCGCCCCTTCAGGGGCGAAAGCTTTTTATTTTGCTTTGGGTAAAATATCAGCAATAAGAAATCTGGTTTTCGCACCATAAAGTCAGGAGGTAACTATGGAACAAGAACTGAAAGAACTGCGCCAGGCCGCGGTGGAGGAGCTTTCCCGCGCCGCCAGCCTCGAGGCCTTGAACGGCCTGCGGGTCAAGTACCTGGGAAAAAAAGGCAGCCTGACCAGCGTTCTGCGGGGGATGGGCGCCCTGGCCGCCGAAGAGCGGCCGCGGATCGGCCAGATCGTCAACGAACTTCGCGCCGAGCTGGAAAAGCTGCTGGAGAACCGCCAGGAAGACCTCAAGCAGGTCGCGCTGGCTCAAAAACTGACCTCGGAGAAGATCGACGTCACCCTGCCGGGACGGCGGGCCCGCTCAGGCCACAAACATCCGCTGACCCTGACTCTCGACCGGATCAAATCGGTATTCATGCGGATGGGGTTTGATATCGCCGAAGGTCCGGAAGTGGAAAGCGACTACTACAATTTCGAGGCTCTGAATTTGCCGCCTGATCATCCGGCCCGTGACATGCAGGATTCATTCTACATAACCTCCGACATTTTGCTCAGAACGCATACCTCGCCTGTCCAGGCGCGGACCATGCAGGCCGCCGAGCCCAACTCTCCGGTCAGGATCATCGCTCCCGGCAAGGTATACCGGCGGGACTACGACGCCACCCATTCCCCGGTATTCACCCAGGTAGAAGGCCTGGTCATCGACAAAGGTATCAGTTTCTCCGACCTCAAAGGAACGCTGGAACTGTTTGCCCAGGAAATCTTCGGACACGGTGTCAAGGTCCGCTTTCGGCCGAGCTTCTTTCCCTTCACTGAACCCAGCGCCGAAGTGGACATTTCCTGTGTGATGTGCGCCGGTCGTGGCTGCCGGACCTGTAAGGGGACCGGCTGGCTGGAGATCCTCGGCTCCGGGATGGTTCATCCCCGGGTGCTGGAAATGAGCAACTACGACCCCGCCCAAGTGAGCGGCTTCGCCTTCGGTATGGGGGTGGAGCGGGTGGCGATGCTGGTCTACGGCATCGACGACCTGAGGCTCTTCTACGACAACGACCTGCGCTTCCTGGCGCAGTTTTAGGGGGGACAGATCATGCGTGCATCCGTAAAATGGCTCAAGGACTATGTGGAATTCAGCCAGACCCCGGAAAAATTGGCCGACATGCTGACCATGGCCGGCGTTCCGGTGGAAAATATCGACTACCTGGGGCAGGGCATTGAAAATGTCGTCACAGGCAGGATCGTCGAACTGACCCCTCATCCCAACGCCGATAAACTGCAAGTCTGCAAGATGGACATCGCCGGACTGACGGTTACGGTGGTCACCGGGGCCACCAACGTCAGAAGCGGTGATATCGTGCCGGTAGCCCTGGTGGGCGCGAAGCTGCCGACAGGACTGGAAATCCAGGCCGCTGATTTCCGCGGCGTTCAGTCCCAGGGCATGCTCTGTTCGGCGGAAGAACTCAACATGGACAACAAAATCGTGCCGCCGGAAGCCCGGGAAGGCATCTACATCCTGCCGGCCGACACCCCGGTGGGCGTCGATATCCGTCAGGCCCTCGGCCTTGACGATGTTGTGCTGGAATTCGAACTGACCCCCAACCGGGCTGACTGTTTCAGCATCATCGGTTTGGCCCGCGAGGTGGCGGTCCTCACCGGCGGTACCATGCGCAAACCGATGCTCAACCTGCGGGAACAGGGCGGGGAAAAAGCCGCCGGCCTTGCCTCCGTCACCATTCAGGAACCAAATCTGTGTGCCCGGTTCACCGCCCGGATCTTTAACAACGTCAAAGTCGGCCCTTCGCCCCGCTGGCTTCAGCAGCGTATCCAGGCCGCCGGCATGCGTCCCATCAACAACGTCGTCGATGTCACCAACTTCGTCATGATGGAGATGGGGCAGCCGCTCCATGCTTACGACTACAACCTGCTGTCCCGCCACAGCATCATCGTCCGCAAAGCCAATCCCGGCGAACGGATTACGACCCTGGACGGGGTCAAGCGGGAACTCACCCCTGACATGCTGGTCATCGCTGACGCAGTACAAGCTGTGGGCCTGGCCGGAGTTATGGGCGGGCTGGCCACCGAAGTGACCGGCGGCACCAAAAACGTCCTGCTGGAAGCGGCGACTTTTAACGGCGCGAGCATCCGCCGCACCTCCAGGGCCCTCGGCCTGCGGTCCGAGGCATCCAGCCGTTATGAACGCGGCATCGACACCGCGAACATCATCCGGGCCCAGGACCGGGCTGCCGAGCTGTTGGAAGGAATGGGAGCCTGCCAGGTTCACCCCGGCGTCATCGACGCCTATCCGGTTTTCCATCTGCCCAAGCAGGTCACCTTCACTCCGGCCGCCATCAACGCCTACCTCGGTATTGATCTGCCAAAGGCAAAAATGGTCGATATCCTGAAACGCCTTGAATTCGACGTCGAACAGCAAGCCGACAAAATTTTGGCGACCGTGCCGACCTGGCGCGGCGATGTCACCGGCCCGGCCGACATCAGCGAAGAAATCGCCCGCATTCATGGCTACGATTACATTCCATCCACCACACCCTACGGACGGGTGTCCCGTGGCGGCCAACGCTATGTCCAAACCCTGGCCGATCATGTCCGCGACGTTTTGACCGGACTCGGTTTTAGCGAAATCAACTCCTTCAGCTTCACCCACCCCGCCGTCTTCGACAAGCTGGGCATACCGGCTGACAGCAAACTGCGCCAGGCTGTTCCTGTACTTAATCCCATTACCGACGAATTTCCGCTGCTCAGGACGAACCTCCTGGGCGGGGTGTTGCAGACCGTGATCAGCAACCTTGCCCAGCGCAACGATGACATTGCCATCTACGAACTGGGAGCCGTCTACCATCCCCGCAGCCTGCCGGTGACCGAGCTGCCTGATGAGCCGATGATGCTGTGCGGCGCCTTAACCGGCAAGCGTTATGGCCTGGCCTGGAATCAGTCCCGCGAGGCACTGGACTTCTATGACGCCAAGGGAGCGGTGGAAGAATTGCTGGAAAAACTCGGCTTCAGCGGCTATGAAGTCGTTACCGGCGAGTACCTGGCGATGCATCCCGGCAAGTGCGCCCTGTTTATGAAAGACGGCGAACTTGTCGCCGCGGTGGGAGAAGTCCACCCCAAGGTTCTTGACGCCTTTGGGCTGACCCGGAAGGTCTGTCTGTTCGAAATCCCGGTGGCTCAGCTGGAAAAACACGCTGCCCTGATTGGCAAATACCGGCCTCTGCCTCGTTTTCCGGCCATCGTTCGCGATCTGGCGGTCATTCTGCCTGAGACTGTGCCTGCGACCGCAGCCACCGAAGCCATTCGTCAAAGCGGTGGCGAATTGCTCACCGACCTGCGCCTGTTCGACGTGTACACCGGTGAACCGGTGCCGGCCGGCTTCCGCAGTCTGGCTTTCTCACTGATTTTCCGCGCCGCCGACCGGACTCTCACCGACGAGGAAGTGGAAGAGTACCACCAGCAGATTCTCCGCCATCTGGAAGCAACCCTCTCAGCTAAACTTCGGATGTAACCTTATTATGTCCGTCATACTCCTGCGATGGCTGCAAACCATAGCAGGAGTATGGTATTTGTAGGGGATATCACCTGAAAGGGTATGGTGTTCAGTTTCCGGGAGAGAGAAAGGACGGGCTGACATGGGAAAAAAGCTTTCTACACTTCTTTGCTGTGTGTTGTTCCTTTGCCTTTCGTCGCGGACGGAGGCTTGCACGGCATGGGAGGCAGCCGGCAGCAGTGTCGAAGGAAACGGAACAATCATCGCTAAAAACCGCGATTATACCTATGGTGAAAAAAATGAGTTGAAAGTGGTTTCGGTTCACAATCGCTACAAATTTCTTGCCATCTATGCAAACACGGGAAATAAGGGCGGAGTCAATGAACACGGCTTGGTTGTATTATCATTGTCACCTCCTTCCTATTTAGAAAATCAAAAAACTGAGCCAAGCAATTCCCAGCCCTCTTTTACCAATACCTGGATTCTGGAAAACTGTCGCACAGTCGATGAAACCGTGGACGCTCTAAAGCAGCATAACTGGAATACTCATCCGGAATTTCTGGCGATAGCGGACCGGAATAAAATTGCTTATATTGAATTAGGGCCAGACGGCCGTAATGTGGTAAAGGCGACTGAGAACGGGATACTGGATCACACCAATCATTACTTGGACCCTGCCATGGGAGAATACAACCCGAAGAAACTGGGCTACGAGTATAAACGATGGCAGAAGGCGGAAGAACAATTAAACTCCAAGGATAAGTTTACCATCGAAGACATTAAAACCTTTACCCAGGACCCTATTGTCTGGTACAAACACTCGACAGTCATGACCTATGCATCCATGGTTGTAAACAATCGACAAGATGGAGAAACAGTAGTCTGGGTGAAAATTGTCAACCCCGGAGATGCCGCCTTTGAATCGCAATTCACCCTGAAAGACATGTTCACCGGAAGAATACCGCTGCATAACTGAATGAAACGGCCAAAAGCGGCTACAATGCCCTGAAATAGCAGCCTGGGGCTGCTTTTTCATATCCTGCAGGAAAATAGTTGGCGGACGCGAACACTAACAATAGGAACACCGTGAAAAAGGTGGAAGTATGACCAAGAAAAAGTGTACGGTGACGGTGGAAATTTTCGGCGACAACTATCCGCTCAAAGGCGATATCGAGCCTGAAAAAATTATGGAAGTTGCGCAGTTTGTCGACAAACGGATGAATCAGGTCGCCAAGGCCAATCCGCGGCTGCCCATCTCCCGGATTGCGGTATTGGTGGCCCTGAATATGGCTGAAGAATATCTGCGGCTGGAGAAGGATTACCGCCAGATGATGGGGATGCTGAAAGACGGGAAGAAGTAAAACGATGATGTCGCCATCGTAGACAAGGTAGGCACTACGTGCCCTTGATCAGTTTCCTGCTTCGCCTGGTAAACTGTTTTGGCAGGCCGTTTCCCGGTTTATCCGATGATGTCGCCATCGTAGACGGAATACCTCCTGTTCTGTTTGTCAATAATACAAGCAGAAAAGGAGTGGATACTGTGGACTACAACGGAACAGGCTCGATCGTGCTGCGAATGCTGGGCATCTTCCTCATGGCGCTGGTAGTGGTGCGGATGATGGGCAACCGGACGGTCGGTCAGTTTTCGCCTTTTGATTTTGTCCTGATGGTCGGCATCGGCGATATCGTAGGCAACATGGCCCTGGATCGGCGAGAAAGCTTGTTGACAGGGGCGGAAGCCCTGGTCGGTCTGCTGATTTTGCAGCAGTTTTTGTCCTGGGCCTCTCTGAAAAGCAAAGTGATGCGCAAGTGGTTCGAGGGCACACCGGTTGTCATGGTCGAAGACGGGCGCATCCTGTATGAAAACCTGCGCAGCTCCCACTTCAACCTTGACGATCTTCGCCAGGAACTGCATAAGCAGGGGCTCGACATGTCCGATCTGCGCGATATTCAAACAGCTCGCCTGGAAAGCAGCGGTGATTTTTCAGTGATCAAAAGCCCGGAGACCGAGGCCCTGACCCTGCGGGACTTCAATGCATTCATTCAGAGCCTTGCCGATAATCCGCTGAGTCCGGCCGGGGCAGCCACCGCCAAGCTGGAACAGCTGTCTGAGGACATCCGACTGGTCGCTGAATACGTGAGACAGCAGCAGGCCGCTGTCGGACCGGAGCCCGGGCCGCAGCCTGAAAGCGCGCAGGATCTACACTGAGGAAGGGGCAGGCCCTTCTTCTTTTCATGTAAAACCAGCCAAAATAAATCGGTGCAACTGGCGAGGACAGCAATTTATGGCTAACATTCTGCTGATTTTTGTTGACGGGCTGGGACTTGGCGCCGCTGATCCCGACAGCAACCCACTGGTAAGGTTTGACCCTCCCTTTTTCCGGGCTCTTTTCGGCCGGCCGCTCACCCTGCAGGCTGCGCCATTTATCAGCGACACGGCCTGTCTGGTCGCCATCGACGCCGCGCTGGGCGTGGCGGGACTGCCGCAGAGCGCCACCGGGCAGACTGCGCTGTTCACCGGCGTGAACGCGCCCCGGGCGATGGGGCGGCATATCCTTGGCTTCCCCGGCCCGGCTCTGGCTGAGATCATCGCCGCCCACGGCGTCATGAAACAGCTGGCCGGACAAGGCTACAGCGTGACGTCAGCCAACATGTATTCTCCCAACTACCTGGACCTTGTGGCTCAGCGTAAACGGCGCCACTCGGTCACCACCCTGACCATCCTGGGTGCTGGCCAGCGGCTGCGCTGCCTGGCCGATATGGCTGCCGGGCAGGCTGTGTATCAGGATATTACCAATGAGATGCTGCCTGGGTTCGGGGTTGATTCCGTGCCGCAGGTTTCCCCGGCCGAAGCCGGCCGGCGTCTTGCCGGTCTGGCCGCCAGCCATCGCTTTACCCTGTTCGAATACTTTCAGACCGACCGGCAGGGGCATAAGCGGGATTGGGGAGAAGCGAGGCGAATCGTCGGGGTGCTGGATGAGTTTTTTGCCGCTGTCCACCAGGCGGCTGCAGACAACACCCTGGTGGTGATCACCAGTGACCATGGCAATTTTGAAGACTTCAGCACCAAGACTCATACCGAAAATCCGGTGCCCCTTATCGTATGGGGCCCTGACTGCCGCCGCTTTGCCCAGCGGATTAACGATCTGACTGATGTCAAAGCGGCGATACTCGACTATTTGAAAGAAGGTGAAGTCCTTGACTGAGCTTTTGGCTCCGGCGGGCAGCCTCGACGCATTTACCGCCGCGCTGGAGAGCGGCGCCGACGCCATCTATCTGGGCGGTCAGATGTTCGGCGCCCGTCACTACGCCGCCAACTTCACCGACGAAGAGCTGGCGACGGCCGTGCGCGATGCCCACCTGCGCGGCGTGAACGTCTATGTCACTGTAAACATCCTGCTGGATGACAGCGAAATTCCTGTTCTTATTCCCTATTTGCGGCACTTGTACGCCATCGGCGTTGACGCCCTCATCGTCCAGGACCTCGGGGTGGCACGCCTCGCCCGCCGGGTAACTCCCGGCCTGCCGCTGCACGCCAGCACCCAGACGACGGTTCACAACCTGGCAGGAGTGAAGTTTATGGCCCAGCTGGGCTTTAGCCGGGTAGTGATGGCCAGGGAACTGTCCCTGGAAGACATCCGCCATATCTGCCGCCATTCGCCCATCGGCGTCGAGACCTTTATCCATGGCGCGTTATGCATCTGTTACTCCGGCCAGTGCCTGATGAGCAGCATGATCGGCGGCCGCAGCGGCAACCGCGGCAGGTGCGCTCAGCCGTGCCGTCTGCCCTACAGCCTGGTGGACGCCGCCGGCCGGGACGTACTGGCTCCCGCTGACGCCGGGGAATACCTATTGAGCCCCA
This sequence comes from Negativicutes bacterium, assembly GCA_031292015.1. Next base: position 26,598 of record JARLHY010000202.1, read on the forward strand.
AGGACTTTTGCACCATCGAAAAACTGCCGGACCTGATCGACGCCGGGGTGGTGTCATTCAAAATCGAGGGCCGGATGAAACGGCCCGAATATGTCGCCGTGGTTGTGGACAGCTACCGGCGGGCCATTGACGCCTATCTTGCCGACAAGGCCACCTATATCGTTCCTGCGGAAGACCCCAAAAACATGGCTCAAGTTTTCAACCGCGGTTTTACCACCGGGTTTCTTGAAGGCCGTCCGGGCAAGGACATGATGAGCGACCGCCGGCCCAACAATCGCGGGACCCATATCGGCCGGGTCCTGGCCTACCATCATAAAGAGCGTACCGTGGACATCAAACTGGATGAACCCCTCGCCACCGGCGACATCATCGAATTCTGGGTGAAGGTCGGCGGCCGGACCAACGTACCGGTATCGTCTCTCAAACTGGACGGCCAGGCGACCGATTATGCTCCCGCAGGAGCGGTGGTCACCGTGACGGCGGACAAACCGGTGCGGGCCGGTGACAGAGTCTTCAAAACCCACGATAACACCCTGATGGAAAAAGCCAAGACTTTCTTTGCCGGAGCCAGTCCTGTCCGGCGGATTCCCCTCGCCGTTCTGGTCGAAGCCGCCGAGGGCCGGCCGCTCCGGATAACCCTGACCGATCCTGATGGCAATGTCGGCCGGGGCGAGACCGCTTTTTTGGCGGAGAAAGCCCTGAAACGGCCGCTGGATGAAGCCACTGTCGCTAAACAGGTGGGGCGGCTGGGCACTACCATCTTTGACATGGCTGAGCTCGAATGCCGCATCGACGGGACCGTGATGGTGCCTGTCAGCGAAATCAACGAGGCGCGCCGGCAAGCAGTCGAGGCGTTGGAATCGGCCAGGCTTGCTCCCTTTGACCGGCCGTCCTTGCCTGACGTTCCGGTCAGGGAATTATTCAGCCTGCCGCCGCAGCGACCGCAGTCAGAAAAGGAACCGGCCCTGGTCGTCAATGTCGACAGCCTGGAAAAGGTCGCTGCAGCCCTGGATGGCGGTGCCGATACGATCATGTTCGGCGGTGAGAGTTTTCAGCCCCGCGACCTGTCCGCCGATGACTACCGGCGGGCTGTGGCGCTGGTCCGCGACCGAGGCCGGGAGATTATCCTGAACACGCCCCGGATCATCAAAGAGTGGCAAATGGAGGGGCTGCACAAAGAACTGGCCCTGTTTGCCGAGCTTGGGCCCGACAGCGTCAGCGCCGCCAACTCCGGCACCCTGGAAATTCTGAAAAACTATCCGTCGCTGCGGATTCACGGCGACTACCCCCTCAACGCATACAACAGCATCGCTGTCGGTTTTTTCGCCGAACAGGGACTGACCGGCCTTACTCTTTCCCCGGAACTCAACTTTACCCAGATCGAACAGCTCACCGGCCGGTATGACCTGCCGCTGGAATGTCTTGTCCACGGCTATCTGCCGCTGATGGTATCCGAATACTGCGTGGCCGGCTCCTTTCTTGGCGGCATGCACCGCGGCGCCTGCGACAGGCCCTGCCGCCAGGGCGACTATCGGCTGAAGGACCGCAAGGGGGAAACCTTCCGGGTTGTCACCGATCAGTACTGCCGGATGCATATTCTGAACGCCAAAGAACTCAGCCTGCTGCCCCATGTCGGCAAATTTCAGCGGCTCGGCATCAGCCGGCTTCGGATCGAAGGCAAGGCGGCCACCGCGGAGCATGTCGCAGGGATTACCCGTTTATACCGCGAACTGATTGATAAAGGCGAAGACCATCCCCTGATAAAAAATGACGGCTTTAAAACGGTGGAGCATGGGGATATCACCCGCGGACACTACTTCCGCGGGGTGCTTTAAGCCGTCGATAATCCCCATATGCGGCGTTATCGCTAGGGGAAGGCCTTAGTCTGTAAAGTTTTATATTCGAGGAGAAAAATCAATGGATTCGAGTGTACTGAGCACTCTGGAATTTGATAAGATCCGGGCCAAACTGGCGGACAGCACCGGTTCGGTCATCGGCCGGGAAATCGCTGAGGCCCTGAAGCCTGTGAGCGACTACGACGAGGTGGCGCGCCGCCTGGAGGAAACCGACGAGGCGCTGGTCATCCTGACCTCGGTGGTCAATGTGCCTCTGGGCGGCATCCGTGATATCCGCGTCCAGGTCAAACGGGCCGAACTGGGGGCGTCGCTTGAGGCTTCGGAGTTTCTGGCCGTCGGCAGCACCCTGTACGCCGCCCGGCGGGTGAAACAGTTTTTTACGGAACTTGCCAAACCTGCGGTGCGTCTGGACGAGGCAGTGCAGGCCATCACTGTCTACCGCAGCCTGGAGATGAGTATTGAGAACACCGTGAGCGAGCAGGGCACCGTGCGGGATACCGCCAGCCCGGAGTTGGCCCATCTTCGCCGGGAAATCAGGACCGCCCAGCATCGGGTCAAGGAGAAGCTCGACAGCATTCTCCATTCGGCCGAATACCAGAAATTCTTCCAGGATGCGCTGGTGACCATCCGCGGCGACCGTTACGTTATCCCGGTCAAACAGGAATACCGGCACAACTTTCCCGGAATCGTCCATGACCAGTCAGCCAGCGGAGCGACCGTATTCATCGAACCCATGGCGGTGGTCAACCTTAATAACGACCTGAAGCAGATGGTGGCCGCCGAACACAATGAAGTCGAACGAATCCTTCGCCATCTGTCCGCCCAGGTCGCGGCGGTGGCTGAGGGCTTGCTGCTTACCTGCCAGGCGCTGGGCGAAGTGGATTTCGCCTTCGCCAAAGCCCGCCTGGCCATTGCCCAGAAGGCCTTCCCGCCGGTTCTGAACAAGGACGGACGGGTCAAGCTCCGCCAGGCCCGGCATCCACTTATTCCCTACGATGAAGTTATGCCCATCGACGTTCGCATCGGCGGTGAGTTTCAGGTGCTGGTCATCACCGGCCCCAATACCGGCGGCAAAACTGTATCCCTCAAAACAGTGGGACTGTTCGCCCTTATGGTCCAGTCCGGGCTGTTCATCCCCGCCGCCGACAACTCGGACATGCCGGTCTTTGCCAACATCTTCGCCGATATCGGCGACGAACAGAGCATTGAGCAGAGCCTGAGCACCTTCTCCTCCCACATGACCCATCTTGTGGGTATCCTGAGCAAGGTCGGTCCGGCCGACCTTGTCCTGATCGACGAGATCGGCGCAGGCACCGACCCGGACGAAGGCGCGGCCCTGGCGATGGCCATCCTGGAATACCTGCACGCCCGCGGCGCCAGGACGATAGCAACCACCCACTACAGCGAACTGAAAACTTTCGCCTATTCCCGGCATGGAATCGAGAACGCCAGCGTAGAATTTGACATCCATACCCTCCGGCCCACTTACCGGCTGCTGATCGGGATGCCGGGCAGCAGCAAGGCTTTTCTGATTTCTCAGCGGCTGGGGCTGGACGAAACCATCATCAACCGGGCCCAGCAGCTTGTCAACGAAGACTACGCCGAGTTCGACAAGGTACTGACGGCGCTGGAAGAACAAAAAAGAAGTTTTTCTGACCGTCAGCAGGAAATGGCCGGACTGCAGCGCGAACTCGAAACCCTGAAAAGAAATCTTGCCGCCGAACAGGAAAAACTGGCAGACAAAAAAAGTCAGATCCTGGGCAAGGCCGCCGAGGACGCAGCCCTGACGTTGCGACAGGCCCGGCAGGAAGCCGAGGATATCATCCGGCAGCTCAAAGCCCAGTTCAACGTGCAGGACGTAAGGCAGCGGCAACAGACCATTGACGGGGCCCGCCGCCGGCTCAAAGAAAGTTCGGCGGACGTGAGTTCCCTGAGTGACGGGGCACTGGAGCGCGGCCGCCCGGTCCGTTTCGGTGAACTGACTCCCGGAGCGTCGGTATATGTGACCAGCCTTGGTCAAAAGGGCACCGTTCTCACTGTGGCGGAGGACGATGTTACCGTTCAGCTTGGAATCATGAAACTGAATGTCCCGTTGGCCAACTGCCGCCTGCTGGACGAAGCCCCGGCTCCGTCTCGGACCGCGGCCCGGTCCGGCGTTTCCCTGGCCAAGAGCCAGGAGACGGCCAGGCAGATCGACATCCGCGGCACCACCATCGAAGAGGCTGAGAACATCCTCGACAAATATCTCGATGACGCCGTTCTCGCCGGGCTGGGCGAGATTGTCATTATTCACGGCAAAGGCACCGGCGCTCTGCGCAAAGGTATCCGCGCTTATCTCAAAGCCCACCGCAGTGTAAAGGAGATCCAGATTGGCGAGATGAACCAGGGCGGCGATGGGGTAACTGTGGTGAAACTAAAATAAACAGGACGGGGGATGGACAATGATCGTAAAAAGCGAGCAAGTTGAGGAGCGGGCGGTGGAAAGAGTCGCTGAACTAATGTGTATGGCGGCCCGGACCGCTCCGAAGGCCAAAGGGGTCGACCGGCTTGTGACCATGGTGGTCAACGCCAGGGAAAAGGACCGTTTGGCGGATGAAATGCGGCGGATCGGCAAGGAATCGGGCGCCACCTTCTTCGAGCGCGACGGGAACTGCGTCGACAAGGCCACCGCGGTGGTGCTGCTGGGACAGCGGGTTCAGCCGCTGGGGGTTGCACCGTGCGGTTACTGCGGCTACGCCAACTGCGCCGAATGCGCCAAAGGCACCGGAATGTGCGCCGTCAGCACCGGCGACCTCGGCATCGCCCTCGGTTCGGCGGCCGGTATTGCGGCCCTGCACCATGTGGACAACAGGATTATGTTTTCTGTCGGCAAGGCGGCGATGAATATCGATCTTTTTGACGAGGACGTCAAAATCGCCTACGGCATCCCGCTCAGCGTGTCAGGAAAAAGCCCGTTCTTCGACCGCGGCTGAAAAAGAGCACCAGATGATTGAACTGCACCCCAATCGTTAGACAGTATGATACACTGAATAACGATTGGGGTGTTGTTATATGGTAAAAGGGATATCGAACCGAAAATACACAGGGGAGTTTAAGCAGAAAGTAGTAGAAACCCTGCGGCATGAAAAGCTAAGCTATCCCGAGACGGCTGAACGGTTTGGTATACGGCATAAAAGAGTGCAAGACTGGGAACGCGTCTATCTTGAAGACGGGCCAGAAGGATTGTATGTTGAAAGGCGTGGCCGCACCGGCGCTGTATGCGGGGCAAGGAACGGCCGGCCGCCAAAGCTAGATGCGAAAATTGATGAAGACCTCATAGCGGAGAATCAGCGGTTGAGAGCGGAGAATGACTACCTAAAAAAGTTAAATGCCTTGGTTTTAGAAGCGGAACGCCAAAACAAAATCTTTATAACGGCGAAATCGTGTCGTTCAACTTGAGTGAGCATCCAAACTTCCATCAAACTGTGGACATGCTGGAAAAGGCATTTTCCCTACTATCTTACGGGACAAACCTCATCCTGCATTTCGACCAGGGCTGGCAGTATCAGATGAAACGCTACCAAAAGATGCTAGCGGACAAGGGCGTCAGGCAAAGCATGTCGCGCAAGGGAAATTGTTTAGACAACGCCGTGATGGAAGAACTTCTTCGGGCATCTAAAAAGCGAACTGCTGTATTTGCATGGCTTTGAATCCATAGAACATTTCAAGCGAGAGCTTCTCGAATATCTCGACTATTTCAACAACCGTCGCATAAAACGCAAACTTGGCGGGCTAAGTCCCGTGCAATTCCGACTGAAGAATGCGGCATAAAAACAAGGCAGCCGAATAATCGACTACCTCGCTAAGATTACTAATTATATTTTTGTCTAACTTTTTGGGGTCACTTCAATCATCTGGTGCTCTTTTTTTGGTCTTTTCGCAAAAAGAACTGTTTTGTCAGCAGGCACCCGGACCGCGCGGTAAAATCGTCGGCCGGCAATAAACGAAAAAAAACCTTGCCGCATAGCTCGAAAGCCATGCCAGCAAGATAATATGGAAAAAGAATTGGATAATACGCCTGAACGACGGCGAGGGGGGACAACCCGTGACGTTACTCGATTCCGTCGTTGACCTTATGGCTGCCGCTTTTGATCGCATCCACCGAAAAGCCGATAACAAGCACCGACAGGATACCGATGAGTGTTTTAAGCACAGGCATATTCTGATTGATCATTTCGAGAAACACTCGCATTTTTCACACCTGCCTGACTGGTCAGTCGTTTTCTTAGTTCCAATATAACCCATGGTGACTGATTAGTCAATACTTATTTTGACGAAGGTGAGAAATATTGTATGCCAGCTCCTGGGCGACAAATTCTGACCAGATCATGGAAGGCTGAAAGAGCGATGCAGGAATTTGGCCGCAAAGACAAAATAGAACAGGTAAACCTTATCAAGGTTTACTCTATTAACTTCAGGTAAAGATCGGAGTGTATGAAATGCTGTTGTTCAAAACAGGTCGAAAGCTTTTGACCGCCCTGGCGGCAGGCGTCTGCTGCTGGAGCGTGACCGCCCACGCTGCCCCGCCGGGGGTTACGGTACTCAGTGCCGGCGCCGTGCAGGATGTGATGGGCAAACTGGCCGGGGATTTTCGTGATCGGACAGGCACAGGTGTCACCCTGTCGGTGGGGACGGTAGGGGCCCTGACCGACCGTATCGCTGCCGGTGACACGGCGGATATCGTCATCGTGACGGCCCAGGCCATGTCCGAACTGGTAAGACAGGGCAAGGTGGTGCCTGAAACCGTGGTGGAAGTGGGCCGGGTGGGCGTGGGCGTGGCTATCCGCGAGGGGGCGCCGCTGCCAGACATTTCGACTGCGGAAGCCTTCCGTCAGACCTTGCTTGCAGCCGGTTCCCTGGTATACGCCGATCCGGCCAAAGGTGCCTCCAGCGGCATCTATTTCGCCACCGTTCTGGACCGGCTGGGAATCGCTGAAGTGGTCAGAGGCAAAACAACCTTGCTGCCTGGCGGTTTTGTGGTTGAACTGGTGGCTCAGGGCAAAGCCGAAATCGGCATCCACCAGATCACGGAGATTTTGCCGGTCAAGGGAGTTGTCCTGGCCGGGCCGCTGCCGGCCGAACTGCAAAAAATCACTACCTATTCGGCGGGGATCATGAACCAGGCCGTCGCAGCAGAGGCAGCCGCGGAGTTCCTCCGCTTTGTTACAGGTTCTGAGGCAGCCCCAAGCTTTAAAGCTGCCGGGTTTGGCCGCTTTTAGCCCCAGCTCCGGGCATCTTTCCCGGGCAAGCTAACACTATACGACAGTGTACCAACACATCTGCAATTACAGGACAAAATATGACAGGATTTCCCTTGATGATTGTCGAATTAACACTCATTCACACTCTTCAAGGAGGAAATTTATGAAGCCAGCTATTTTTAATCGACGCATCAGCCTCCGCTGGAAACTGTCGCTGGGTATAGCAGCCATCTCGTTGATCTCCCTGGCTGTCGTTTCAGCCTGGGGCTGGTGGCAGATGAAATCCCAGGCGGAGCATCTTTCCGTGCAGGTAATATCCGAACAGGCGAAGCTTAATACCGAGCAAACGGTGCGGTCAATCCTTGAAATTCAGTCCAGGCTGCAAGGGCTTACCGATTCCAGGGAAGTCGCGGAGGCAGTGACCCTGAATGATGCCTTTCCCGCCATGAAACGATTGGCGGACAAAAAGGGGATTGTCGACACCGTACTGATTGCCGGGCCTGACGGCATGCGGCTGGCCACCGATGGAACCACCACCAGCGTCAGTGACCGGATATTTTTTCAAAGGGTGATAAAAGAACGAGTCTCGTTGATGTCCGAAATGCTGATTTCCCGCGCCACCGGTAAACCTTCGGTATTGGTTGTCGTTCCCTGGAACGGGTTGGACGGCCAATTCAGAGGCGCCGTTTGGGCCACAATCCCGCTGGAAAAGCTTCAATCCCAGGTCGAAGGCATCCGGTTCGGCGAGACCGGCTACGGCTTCGTTGTCAATGACGAAGGTTTTATTCTCGCCCACGGTATCAACAAAGACCTGATCGGCAAGCTGAATTTCAATCAGATGGCCGACACCGACGTGCTGAAAACTCTCTGGAAACAGGCAATGGAGACCAAGAAACAGGTGAGCGGCACCTATAATTTCCAGGGGAAAGACCGTTTCGCTGTATTCACGCCGGTGGAAGTTCCCGGCAGTCGCACCTGGGTCATGGGAATGGCCCTGGAGCAGCGGGAACTGACTGGAAATTCGTCCAGGGCAGGCTTGATTCTTCTGGCGGCTTCTCTGGTTTTGGCTATTGCGGCGTTTATTGCCGCATATTTTTGGTCCCGTTCCTTCGCTACCCCGATCGTAAGATGTGTGGCTGTTGCGCAGCGAATCGCCGCTGGTGACGTACAGCCTCTGGCAAAAACCATCCATACCAACGATGAGCTTGATGATCTCTCGGATGCCATTATCGGCATGAACGATTCCATAAGGACACTGGCCCTGGACTTTCAGGAAAAGGCCGGACGGATCGCGGCCTCGTCGGAAGAACTTACCGCCAGCGCCGATCAGTCGGCCCGGGCTGCCGGCCAGGTCGCCGAATCCATAACTCAGATGGCCGGCGGGACGGAAAAGCAGGCCGCCGGCGTCAACGCGGCCATGAATACTGTGGATCAGTCGGTCCAGGATGTCCGGGCGGCTACGAGCGGGGCCGGACGGGTTACGGATATGGCAAACCAGACCGGCGGCGCGGCTGAAGAGGGCCGGCAGGCCATCCAGTCCGCCGTGGCGCAGATGAACTCCATCACCGCCAGTGTCGCCAAGGTGCAGGAGGCGGTGGGCCGGCTGGCGGCAAGTTCAGGCCAGATCGGCGATATCGTCAACGTTATTTCCGGCATCGCCGGACAGACCAACCTCCTGGCCCTGAATGCGGCGATTGAGGCGGCCCGGGCCGGAGAGGCCGGGCGGGGCTTTGCGGTGGTGGCCGAGGAAGTTCGCAAGCTGGCGGAACAGTCCCACCAGGCCGCCCAGGAGATAACAGCGCTGATTGCCGAAAACCAGGTCAATATGCAGCAGGCTACGAAGGCCATGGACGCCGGGACCGTGGACGTCAGAAACGGCACCGGCGTTGTTGAACAGGCGGGGCAGGCCTTTGAGACCATCGTTCATGCCGCCAGGAAGACCCAGGACGAATCCGGTGAGATCAGCGGTGTCATGAAAAGGGTGCAGTCCGGCAGCGAACTTGTTGTTGTTACCATGAAGCAGATCGATGAGTCCAGCCGGGAAAACGCCTCTGAGGCCCAGACCGTGTCTGCGGCGGCGGAGGAAATGTCGGCAGCCATGGAGGAAATTTCCTCCTCCAGCGAGGAACTGTCCCGACTGGCCCAAGAGATGCAGGAGGCAGTCGCCAGGTTCCGGGCCTGACGGGGAAATCGAATCAGTGTTTGCTGGGACATGAAACCGGCTACACAAAAAAGAGGTGTGAAAATCACACCTCTTTTTATTTGCGGCATTTGCCGTTCTTTATTGCGGCAAGGGGAAGCTGATGATAAACGTAGTGCCGGCAGGGTGGGAGTCAAAATTGATCCTGGCGTTATGACGGTGGGCGATACTGTAACAGACCGCCAGTCCTAGTCCGGTGCCTGCAGCCTTAGTCGTCAAAAAGGGAGTACCCAGTTTGGGAATCAGAACCGGATCGATCCCTTTTCCCTGGTCGGCAATTGACAGCTGAATGAACTGACGGTCAGCCCCGGTCTTAATGGTCAGACAGCCGCCTTCAGGCATCGCTTCCATGCCGTTGCGGGTAATATTCAGAATCAGCTGACGCACCTCATTGGCATCCAGCAGCGCGTCAGGCACCTCGCTGAGCTGAATATCCACCGTGATTCCCTGTATCAGAGCGTCGGATTGGATAAGCGGCAGCAGCGCATGAATGATTGCGTTGAGGTTCGATTTTTTGAATTCCACTGCTTTGTTGTGGGCCAGGGACAGAAATTCCGAAATAATGCCGTTGGCTCTGTCCAGCTCATCAATCATAAGCTGGAACTGATTGATCGAGGCGGCGAACTCCTGCCGACGGGAAAAAAGCTGCAGATAACCTTTCACCGTGGTCAGCGGATTGCGGACCTCATGACCGATGCCTGCCGCCATCTGGCCGACAAGTCGCAGCCGGTCAAGCCTGGCTACCTCGGCCTCAGCCTGTTGTTTGGCTTGCTCGGCGTGGCTCTGCACGCCCCGTTCCGCCAGTCTGATGAATTTAACGGGAAATCGGTAGAGAAAGATCCCGGTGCCGGCGCCCAGAAACAAAAAGATCAGGGCGAGCGTCACAGTGTCTGTCACGATATCGGCGGCGCTTTCATCAAGATCGATGTACCCATAGACTTCGTTATTATACCTGACAGGAATGCGAAAAGAAAAGGTGAACAGGCGATCCGGCCGCAATTGCTGGCTGAATCGCAGTGCGGCACTGCTGTCATAGATGCTGATCGCCGCAATTTCCGGCTGAAGCCGGGTTTGGTCGGCAACCTCGATAAACTTGGTTACGTTAAAGTACCAAAGGTCAGGGCTTTCCCGGACCTGCAGTTGGATCTTGGCAGCGATCAATTCGCCGTGGATTTGCGCATCTTCCTTAAAATCACGCCAGGCCATAAGAAAATAGGTCGCCGGCATCATCACCGCGATTGCCGTGCCGACCAGCAGTGCTGTCCAGGCCATACGCCTGGCAAATATGTCGGAAAAGTTCAGCCGGCTGCTCAAGCGATCACCTTCCTGCAGGGACAACGCCTGCCTGTACCATGATTTTGCGCGCTTCCGACGATGAGGCGAAGGCCACAAAAGAGGCGGCACGGGCCGTCAGTTCGCCTTTGTACAAAAAAGAAAGGGTTAATACCGGCATGTAGCTGCCATTAGCTATATTTTCCGGGGTGGGGGCAACGCCGTCCAGGACCATAGGCTTGATTTGCCCACTTGACCTGGCCACCTCCAGCATATTGATCAGGCCGAACGAACCCTTGGTTTTTGTCATGATGTCGCCCATATCCGAGTCACGGTAAATGACCTGCCAGCGGCGGTCTTCAATGGCCTCGCGGAGTGCCTGCTCGTAGCCGGGAATCTGTTCGTAGAGCTGCTGATTGGCACTGTCGCTCGGCTCCCGTACGAAAACATACATTTTCGAGCCGTCGGCCCAAGTCGTCTTGGTACCGCGGAGAATCGCAAGAATATCCTGCGAGGAAAAGGCCGTATCGGGAACTTCCGCGTGGCCGCCGAACACCGCCGCGATCTGGGCATACGGTATCGCCTTCAGGCCTTCGGCGCTTTCCTTATCAGTCAGCGGCCGTGAAACAAGGCCCAGCTCGAGGCTGCCGGCCCGGACGGCGTTGACCGCACCGTTGGAGCCGATGCTTCCGGGTAATTCGATGGCAACGCCGGTTTTGGCCAGATAGGCTTCGGCCAGTTTCGCGGTAATCGGGAGGTTGGCGCCAGATCCTGCCAGCACGAATTTTTCCGGGGTTGCAGTCGGTTGCCCGTTTTTGGCACCGTCCTGCGCTGGCTTCGTATGACCGCCGCAGCCCAAGGCCAGTAAGCTGAAGACAAATAAAACAGCCACAAAATATCTAAACACAGTTCAGATCCTCCAACACCGAGATTGTCAGTTATCTGTTAAGTATGTAAAATTCGACACAAATTGCAAAAATCATGCAAAATATATTGAAAAATGTAAAAAGAGGTTGCCTGTTTTCCGCCGGCAGCGCAACCGGTTTCAACCGCGGCATAACGCAATAAAAAGAGGCGTGGAAGTTATCCACGCCTCTTTTAGAAATTGCTTTTCCAGTTCAGATACCTGCCCAGCCCCTTCTTGTCGGTATCCAGTGGCTCGCAGCCCTCGGGCTGCTGCTGGTGGATGGCCTCCAGCGACGTGACCGCCGCGGCCGGAGGGGCCGGCCGTTTTTCCGGGTCCTCGCCCTTGTCTGAGCGGTCCGGCTTCTCCGTCTTATCGGCTTTGGGTTCAGCCTTTTCGTTTTTGTCGCTTTTGTCGCTCGTGTTGCCCATATTGCCCATGTTGCCCATATTGCCCAGCAGGGCCATAACCGCCGAAATAGTGGCAGGGTTGAGTTTATTTTTCAGTTGGGGACTGTTGAGCAGGGGCAGCAGCGACATCAGTGTATCCGGTCCCAGACCGGCTTCGCCTTTACCCAGGTCGCCCAGCAGTTTTTGCAGCGCATTGGCGGGACTGACTGGCGTCGCGGGCGCCGCTGCGGCCGAAGCCTGGCCCCTGTTCAGAATCGAAACCAGGCAGATCAATGACAATACCGGTATCAGCGACTCATACCCGGTTCCGTCGCTCGCTGTGGTTTCCAGCATGCGGGCGACCGACCGGAGGAGGGTGCCGGATTGATCCGCTGTTTCATTCGCCATATGTACCCCTCCTTAAAACAACCCGGGAATATTCGGCAGATTCAGTTCGCCTGCCAGTTTGCTCATGGCCTGTTGATGCATCACCCGGGATTTGTCCAAAGCACTGTTCATGGTGGATACAAGCAGATCCTGAAGAAGCGCTGCGTCGTCCGGCGACAGATATTTGGCGTTGAGTTCGATGGACACTACTGTTTGCTGGCCGTTGACTGTCACTTTGACCACGTCGCTGCCGCTGACCTCGATCCGTTCGCTTTTCAGCTGCTCTTCCGTCTGACTGACGTACTGCTGCACTTTTTTAACCATTTCCATCATATTACCGAATTGCTCCCACACTGCAAAATCACCTCCGAACGACTCTATGCCAGTTTATTCACCAGGCCTTAAATTGTGTGTGTCCATGATTTTTCAAAAGAGTCCCTTTTTCGTTGTCAGTCATATATTAGATTAGAAAATACAACGCCGAAGAGGAGTGAAACATATGTTCGCAAGGCGGAGGAATAGAAAGAGGCCGAGAGACACCGAAAACGCACAGGCCGGCGAATCGGAAAAAATCAAGCAGGCCAAACCCGTGAATCCGCTGCTGGCCGGACCGATGAAGATGGTGAGGCAGGTTCTGAGTAACCCCAACCTGAGCTATCAAGCAATGGTAATTATCCTGGCTCTGGCCTCGGACAACGTAAACATGGACCGGCGGATCAATACCATGAGTTCATCCCTCGAAAGTCTCCGCGGCATCACTGAAGTCGTGAACAATTCGATCCGGTCGCTGCAGACGGCCTCGGAGGCCCCTCGGCAAATCCGAAAACTGATGAACCCAGGCAAAGAGTAAAAATTGCCGGTCAGGTAACACTTTGCCGCTGAACCCCATATATTGAAGTAGAAGGGCGGGCGGTACTTAAAAAGGTGCTGGCGACACCTCCGATTTAAACACCGCCCTCAAATAATGAGACGATTAAGGGGGTAATAACAAATGTCAAGAGGCTTTGGTGGCTGTGGTGGTGGCGGCGGGTTCTTTGTAATATTCATCATCATTATTATCCTGTTGCTGTTCATCCCATTCTGGGGAGATGAGGGGGGCACCATCTAATCTCTACCTATTTCAGGAACACGCTAAGGCGTGTTCCTAAAATTTTGGCGCCCGGCAGTAACCGATGCTGTCTTGCGCCCATATATTACAATAAAACCTAACTGATCAACTGTACTGAGAATCGAAGGGAGGAACGAACATGGGCCGAGGCTTTGGTTGTGGTGGTGGTGGCGGCGGTGCATGGGTGATAATCATTATTATCATTATCCTGCTGTTGTTCTTCTTGATTGCCGAAGAAGAATCCGGCGTAACCATCTAGATTACTCCGAAAAGATCATGCAGCGGTTGGCCGTAGTGAGTCGACATGAATGAGGAGGGAGGAGCGAGCATGGGCCGAGGCTTTGGCTTTGGTGGCTGCGGCGGTGGCGGCGGCGGCTGGTGGGTGATAATCATCATTATCATTATCCTGTTGCTGTTTATCCCGTTTTGGGGCGAAGAGGAGTGCAGCATCTAATACCTACCTATTTTAGGAACACGCCTGTGCGTGTTCCTAACACTAAAAGGTCGATGAGAACAGACATAAATATGCGCATTGAATTATGACCCGACATACGGATGAGGAGGGAGGAGCTAACATGGGTCGAGGTTTTGGCGGTTGTGGTGGCGGTGGCAGCGGCGCATGGGTGATCATCATCATCATTATTATTCTGCTGTTGTTCTTCTTTATTGCTGAGGAAGAATCCGGCGTCACCATCTGATAGTAATCTTTAGCAACAGACAGGTGTGTTTCAGAAAATTAAAGCATCTGAGTAACCGATATAGGTTGTTGCCCATATATTACATTGGAAAGTGAATGTTCTGGCGATATGAATTAGGAGGGAGGAGCGAACATGGGCCGAGGGTTTGGTGGCTTTGGTGGCTGTGGTGGTGGCGGGGGTTTCTTCGTGGTATTCATCATCATCATTATCCTGCTGCTGTTCTTCTTTGTTGCTGAAGAAGAATCCGGCGTCACCATCTAGAAAGGGAAATGGGAGTCGGTTGCGGAAGGCTGCCTGTGGCTGTGATCATCCTCATCCTGGTGCTGTTTTTCCTCAATTTCGATTACTGGCCGTAGAGTATTGTGACCTGGTGCGGCAACAGCATAGTAATCTATATGCAGAGGATGACAAAAAAAACACGCGTAGTAAACGCGTGTTTTTGATTTTTTTCGGGGCAGATCCCTAATTTTTCTTCGGTTGATCCGGCTTTTGCGGCGGCGTCGGCGCAGTGGGGGCGCTAGGGCGGGGCGGCGGCGGCGGCAGCGTCTTGTCGCCGGACTGGCTGTCGCCGGGTTGATCGGCGCGATTTGTCGTTCCACCTGTGGAAGGCTTGGTGGGTTGAGTGCCGTCGATGAATATTTCGTTCTGGGCATCCTTAGCTTTGGGGTCCGGGCTCAGCAGGCCGTCCTTGGGTGAAATGGTCGCCGAAACGATGCCGGAAGGCCTGGGGAAATCACGGGCCGGGACATTGGCAAGCGCCGCGGTCATGAAATCACGCCAGATGATGGCTGGGGTGGCACCGCCGGTTATCCCGGCCAGATAGCCGTCGTTGTCGAAACCCATCCAGATACCGGCCACCAGGTCAGGGGTAAAACCGACAAACCAGGCGTCCTTATAATCGTTGGTGGTACCGGTCTTGCCGGCAGCCGGCCGGCCGATATTGGCTCCGGCCCCGGTGCCGTGGGTCACGACGCCGCGCATCATATCGGTGAGCAGGTAGGCGCTTCGCTCGTTGATCACCGCTTTTTCCCGCGGCTGGTGTTGTTCAAGGACCTTGCCGTTGCGGTCGACCACCTTGATGATCGAAACCGGTTCGGCCCGGACGCCCTGGTTGGCGAGTACGCCGTAGGCGCTGACAATCTCCAGCGGGATCACGCCCCTGGTCAGGCCGCCGAGGGCCATCGCCAGATTGCGGTCGTTGGTGTTTCCGCTGGTCACCAGGGTGGAGATACCCAGGAGCTGAGCGTAGTAAAGCACTTTATCAGGACTGACCTGCTGGGCTAGTTTCACAGCCACCACGTTCAGCGACTGTTCCAGCGCCGAGCGCAGCGAAACGCGGCCATGGAATTTTCCGTCATAGTTGATGGGTGACCAACTGCCGAAGCTGACTGGAGTGTCGTCAATGACCGTGGCCGGAGTCATACCGCTTTCGATGGCGGTAAGATATACGAAAGGTTTGAAGGCTGAACCCGGCTGGCGTTCAGCCAGAACCGCCCGGTTGAACTGGTCGTTGCCGCGGCCGCCGACCATGGCCTTAATGTAGCCTGTGTGGGGGTCAAGGGCCACCAGTGCCCCCTGCGGCTGTTTAATCCCTCTGGAATCCGTATTGTAGACAGGCAATTGGCTCATCGCTTTTTCTGCGGCCCGCTGCATATCAAGGTCCAGACTTGTGTAGATCTTCAGTCCGTCCTTATAAACCGCGTCGGCGCCGTACTTGTCGATCAGCTGCTGGCTGACATAATCGATGAAGTAGGAAGCTTCGCTGCTGCTGGCGGTCGAATGGGGTACGAGCTTGAGTTCCTGGGCCTTGGTCTGATCAGCCTTGGCCTGGGAAATGTATTCGTATTTGGCCATCTGGTCAAGAACGACGGCCTGTCTTTCCTTGGCGGCCTTGAGATTGCTCAGCGGAGAATAGTAGTTGGGACTTTGCGGCAGCCCGGCCAGCATCGCCGCCTCAGCAAGATTCAGATCTTTTACGCTTTTGCCGAAGTAGACATGGGCAGCGGCTTCCACCCCATATGCTCCTTGGCCGAAATAAATCTGATTGAGATACATTTCCAGGATTTCGGTTTTTGTAAACTGGCGCTCGATTTGCAGCGCCAAAAAAACTTCCTGGATTTTACGCTTGAGAGTGCGGTCCTGGGTCAGCAGCGCGTTGCGCGCCAACTGCTGGGTAATCGTACTGGCGCCTTCCGAAATAGCGCGGTTGGTGACGGTGGACCAGACGGCCCGCAAAATTCCGCGGGGATCGATGCCGATATGGTCGTAAAACCGTACGTCCTCAGTGGCGATAAACGCGTTCTGCAGGTCCTTGGGAATGTTGTTGATCGAGACAGGCACCCTGTCTTCCACCGCATGGATCGTCGTAATCAGTTTGCCGTTGATGTCATAGATCTGCGAAGATGCGGCAGGGCGAATCTCGCCTTTCAGGCTGGGCATAGTATGGATGCTCGCGGTCAAAAATCCGAGGCCGGCCCCGGTAATCATAACAACAAAAATTACGGTGGCAACCACGGCGATCGTCGGCCACTTACGACGGACGCGGCGTTTGTTTCCGGCTTGCTCTTTGGGTTCGGTGCTCATGGACAACCTCCTGTCCGGGTAATAGATTGGCAAAAAATCGGGTACGTCCCTGAGGTTTCCAGGTTTGCCTGAAAACCGGGCAACACGAAAACAGCCCAAAACGGACTTTACAATAATTACACGTCATACCCGAGAAATCCTGCCGACCGCCAGCCAGGAAAAAAACTTCCCGCCGCTTTGGCTTATTTCGACACCAATCAGGGAAGGAATTTCCAGTGGCAAATGGAATGATAAAAGATAATAAGGAAAAGAAAGTATTAAGGAGGGTAAAATGGATAATGTGAGGATGCTCAGTGCCGGCGAACAGGGGCTGGTGGTCGAGTTCGGCACTCAGATAGACCCTGCGGTCAACGCGCGGGTTCACCGTGTGAGCAAAATGCTGTCAGCGGCAAAGCTGGACGGGATCAGCGAAGTCGTGCCCACCTACCGGTCGCTGCTGGTCTATTTTGATCCGCTTCAACTGTCCAGACAGGAGCTTGTCAGGCGGATCGAGGAGTTTCTCGCTGCCGGGCCCGCCGGCCAGGAGGAGCAGGCAGCAGCGCGGGTGGTTGACATTCCTGTCTGCTACGGCGGCGATTTCGGTCCTGATATCGAATTTGTCATGCGGCACACCGGGTTCTCCGCCGATGAGGTTGTCCGCATTCACACCTCGGTGCCTTACCTTGTATACATGCTGGGGTTTGTCCCCGGGTTCGCCTATCTGGGAGGACTGGATGAACGTCTGGCCACGCCCCGGCTGGAAAAACCGCGCACCGCCATCCCGGTGGGGTCGGTGGGGATCGCCGGAACCCAGACCGGATTTTATCCTATCGAAAGCCCTGGCGGCTGGCAGCTCATCGGTCGCACTCCCATCAAGGCTTTTCACCCCGCCGCCGCCGATCCGTTCCTGTTCGCCGCTGGCGATTATCTGCGGTTCAGGGCGATCAGCCCCGGGGAATTCGCCGCCATTGAAGCCGAAGTTGCTGCCGGGACCTACCGGCCGAAAATCGAAACCATGACGGCAAAGGACGGTGACAAGCAATGATCGAAATATTAACCGCCGGGCTTTTCACCACTATCCAGGATCAGGGCCGCTGGGGGTATCAGGCCTTCGGCATGCCGGTGGCCGGCGCCATGGACCGTTACGCCTGCCGGGTCGCCAATATTATGGCCGGCAATTCGCCTGAAGCGGCCTGCCTTGAGATGACCCTCACCGGCGACAGCCTCCGTTTTGAAAAAGAAACTTTCGCGGCAGTTAGCGGTGCCGACATGCAGGCTACCCTCAATGGCGAACCGGTCGCCAACTGGTCGGCCTTTCCCGTACCAGCCGGCAGCGTTCTGACATTCGGTTACGCCCAGGAAGGTTGCCGGAGTTATCTGGCGGTTAACGGCGGCATCGACGTCCCGCTGGTGCTCGGCAGCCGCTCCACCTACACCAGGGCCGCGGTGGGCGGCCTGGAAGGACGGAAACTGCGGGCCGGCGACGTCCTCAAAATAGGCGGCCAGGCACTGCTGGCAGGAGCTTCCTGCGCCCTGCCGCAGGAATACAGGCCTGCCTGCGGCAGCAGCATCACCCTGCGGGTCATCACCGGTCCGCAGGACGATCTGTTTTCCGCCGAAGGGCTTGCGACCCTGTTCAACAGCAGCTACACCATTTCCAACGAAGCCGACCGGATGGGTTACCGTCTCGAAGGCCCGGTGATCGCCCACAAAGCCAAGGCCGACATCGTATCCGACGCCTTGTGCCAGGGAGCCATTCAGGTTCCGGGTCATGGCATGCCTATCGTGATGATGGCCGACAGGGCCACCACCGGGGGCTATACGAAAATCGGCACAGTAATCGGTCCCGATCTCACCCTGATGGCCCAGGCCAAACCCGGCGACACCGTTTCCTTCCGGCAGTGCTCCGACGGTGGGGCGGTGGAGGCTTTGCGGACCGAACGGGAACGTTACGCGGCCATAGCCGCCTGGCGGGCGGGAGCGGCCGGAGGCAGTCCGGCTGAAGTCAAACGCTTCCGAATGACTGTCAACGGACAGTCCTATTCGATAGAAATCAGCGAGGAGAGATGAATGATGGTACAAATCGACCTGAATTGCGACATGGGGGAAAGCTTCGGCATGTACAACCTTGGCCATGACGAAGAGGCCATGCCTTACGTGACATCGATCAACGTGGCCTGCGGCTTTCATGCCTCGGACCCGATGAACATGTTTAAAACCGTGAAGCTGGCCCAAAAATACGGTGTAGCGGTGGGCGCCCATCCGTCCTTCCCTGACCTTGTCGGTTTCGGACGGCGGGAAATGGTTGCCACGGCTGAAGAAATCAAGGCCGACGTTATCTATCAGATCGGCGCCCTGTGGGG
Organism: Negativicutes bacterium; assembly: GCA_031292015.1. Next base: position 45,577 of record JARLHY010000202.1, read on the forward strand.
CTTTTGCCTGGCCGAGGGACTGAAAATGCAGCACGTCAAAGCCCACGGCGCTATGTACAACATGGCGGTGAAGGATATGTCCGTCGCCACCGCCCTGGCTGAGGCCATCAAGGAAGTGGATCCGGGCCTGATCATGCTCTGTCTGGCCAATTCCGCCATGGTCACCGCCGCCCAGCAGGTCGGCGTCAAATACGTCGAGGAATCCTTCGCCGACCGGGCTTATACCGCCCAGGGCACCCTGGTGTCCCGTAAACTGGCCGGTTCGGTTATCCATGACGTCGATCTGGTGGCCGACCGGGTGCTGGGTATGGTCAAAAACCAGCAGGTCACCTCCATCGACGGCGTCCAGGTGTCTCTCAAGACCCAGACTGTCTGCGTCCATGGCGATACCCCCGGCGCGCTGGGAATGATCAAAAAAATCCGCGAGAAACTGGCCGCCGAGGGCGTGTCGGTCAAAGCCTTCGGAGCGTAAGAAAAAAAGCTGTTGAAAAAGGTCAATCCCGACCCTTTCGAACAGCCTGGGAACATTTATGAAAAGTGAGTTTCATAACAATCTAAGGGCCGCGAACTGCGGCCTATTTTTGTTGGCTTGGTCAGCCGCGGGGGCCGGCTTCAATCGCTTTTTTGTCGATGGCTTCGTCCGCTACCGGAGCCATTTGTTCCTCAGCCCGGGCGATAAGCTCCTTTACCATCTGACCGCCGATCTTGCCGCCGGTGCGGCCGCCGATCTGGCCAACCTCGCCGGTGGTCATATTCTCCCAGCCGACCGATTCAACCTTTTCCTTCAGCCCCAGACTTTCGGCGGCTTCCCATTTCTTCCGGTCCAGAGCGCTCTCATAGTTGGTGGCGGTAATCGGTTGGTTCATATCCCGCCCGAGGGTTTCATTGGCCACTTCAAGCTTAATGTCGTTCAGGGCTTTCTTGGCTCCAGGTTCAAGGATTTCCTTATTACCGGACATGAAAGCACCTCCTTTGGTGAAGTTGAGTCCTTTCCATAGTATTGCCGGGGTATGCGCTGCAAAACCGGCATATTTTACCAGCAGGCACGGCCAATCCCTGCTCGTTATATCCAGCCGGCAAGAAAGAAAGAGGCCGTCCAACGCGGACGGCCACAAAGTCGAATATACAGCCTGTTGAAAATGTGAATCCAACCGTCGTCAATGGATGGCCTTCTTTTTTACTCTGCCGCCGATAACATCATGAACATCATGAATCGTAACAAAGGCCTCCGGGTCTATCTCGTCGATAATGGCTTTGAGTTTTGCGATTTCGAGCCTTGTTATGACCGAGTATAATATCTTCTTGGACTCCAGGGTGAAACCGCCTTGTCCGTGCAGTATCGTGACACCTCGTCCCAGGCGGGCAAGGAGTGTCGCGGCGATCTCGTCGGCGTTATCGGATACAATCATGACTCCTTTGGACTCATCAAGCCCTTCGATGGTCATGTCAATCACCTTAAAGGCAACGAAATAGGCTACAAGGGAATACATTGCCTTATCCCAGCTGAACACCAGGCCGGCACTGCCAAGGATGAACAAATTGAAAAACATGACAATCTCACCCACCGAGAAACCACTTTTCTTGTCCAGAATTATCGCGACAATCTCGGTGCCATCCAGTGAGCCTCCATAGCGGATGATCAGCCCTACCCCGATGCCGACCAGGACTCCGCCGAACGTCGCCGCCAAAAATAAATCGTTGGTCAACTCGGGGATGGGGTGAAAATAAGATACCCAATAGGCAAGAGATACCACCGAGAAGAGGGTTGATATGCAGAACGTCTTGCCGATTTGCATATATCCGAGATAGAGGAAAGGCAGATTGAGTACCACGATAAAGATGCTTAAAGAATAGCCTGTGGTATGGCTCAGCAAGATGGAAATACCCACGATTCCGCCATCGATGATTTGATTGGGTATCAGGAAAAATTCAAGTCCCGCCGCAGCCACGACTGAACCCAGGAACAGCATAATATACTTCCTTACATACCGGACCAGCGGATTCCCTTTTACGACCATAGTCCTGCTCCTTTACAAAAAGATGATAAAGAAAGAAGACTGTTTGCCAGCCTCCCTCCGCGCGATTTTTTTTGTTCGTTAATTTATAATATAAGTCCAAAGATAAGTCTGTCAAGTTTACCGTAATAAAGAAGTAGCGCACCTGCCTGTTGTGATCCTGCAGGGTATCGGTAATTTCTCTCCAGTAATCGCAATAATAAACTCATAACAAGCGGAATATGGTAATAATGATGATTCAGCGACGCCGGGACAGATAGAGAGTCTCCGGGGCACCGTCGTGAAAATAAATCCGGCCAGCATAGGCACTGACAGGTTGTCTGCAGAGTATATATAGTAGGCGACACTCTTTGGGGAGGGGAGAACATGCGGTTCTCCGTACGAAAAAGGCACCATATCTCGGGGCCGACCCTGCTCCTGGGATTTATCCTGGGGGTCGCTTTGCTGGGCTTCGGGATTGTTGAGACCCACCTGAAACCCACGCTGCTGGCCATCGCCGAAGCCCGGGCCACCGTGATCGCCACCCAGGCGATCAATAACGTCATCAATGAGAAAGTCAATCAGTCCATCGATCCCCAGTCCCTTGTGAACATCAAGCTTGACAATCGCGGGCGGGTTGTATTCATCCAGCCCAACACCCTCGAATTCAATAAACTGGCGGCCGACACCACCATCAAGGTTCAGGATGCCTTGCAGGAGATCAGTGATGAAAAGATCGGCATTCCTGTCGGCCAGGTGCTCGGCAGCCAGCTCTTGGCCAGCCTCGGGCCCAAAATAGTCATAACCATCATTCCTGTCGGCACCGTCCAGGTAAAAGTGGTGGACAAATTCGAGCAGGCCGGCATCAACCAGACCCGCCACATGATCTATCTATTTGCCACTACCTCTATCAGGATCGTCGTGCCGCTGGTGAGTTCCACCGTCAGCGTGAACACCCAGGTGCCTATCGCCGAGTACGTCGTGGTAGGCGAAGTCCCCAGCACCTACGTCCAGTTTCCCTTCCCGCTGCCCGGCGAGAACAACATAAATCCCCAGCCCTGAGGGGAGAAAGCAACCGACCTTAATCGTCAAATTATTCCGAATTCGGCAGGAGTTATTGCTAATTGGTGGAATTTATGTAAATAACAACTAATTCCACAGTTTCTCCAAAGCCCTGCTTCGATCCGGATCCACAAGAACCGATTAGGGGGAGTTCGCTGTGTCCAAAATGAACGTTGGTATTGGATTTAGTCTGAAGAAGAAACTGATCGTCGGCTTTATTCTCCTCGCGGCCCTGCCTGTCATCCTTACCTCGCTGGTGACATCCTATCTGAGCAACAGCGCCATTGTGAGCATGGTTTATGAGAACAATCAGAAACTGGCGGTTTCCCTCGCCGACAACTTCAATGCAATGATCGACGCCAAAATCAAGGTGCTCAAAGTCACCGCCAGCTCGCCGGAAATCCAGGCGATGGGGATTCCCGAACAGCTTCAGGTGCTGTGGAGCCTGACCAAACAATATCCGGAAATGCAGCTCATCGTTATCGACGCAGCAGGCAATCAGAAGGTGCGTACCGAGGGCAACCTGGCCAGCAGCGCCGACCGGGATTATTTCAAACAAGTCAAAAACGGAGCCAGCTACGCCGTCTCCGATGTTCTTGTGGCCAAGGGTACCGGCAAGACCTCGGTCATCATCTCCGTTCCTATCAAGGACTCCCTGGACAATTTCCGGGGGGCGCTGATCGGGTCCATTGACGTTATGTACCTCAGCCGGATTGTCGAAGAGACCAAGATCGGCCAGACGGGATACGTCGCCCTGCTTGACCGGCAGGGCCGGGTTATCGCTCACCCTGACAAGAAGCTTAGCCAGGAAATGACCGATCTGAGCTTCCTGGCGCCGGTAAAAGAGGCCATCAGCGGCAAGACCGGGGCGATGTCCTACGAGTACCAGGGCGCCAGAAAACTGGCCGGGTACAGCCATATTCCCCTGGCCGGCTGGGGGATCGTCGCTCAGCAGCCTTATGACGAAGCTCTTGCCGGAGCCAACCAGGTTCGCCTTACCGGGGTTGTCGCAACCCTGGTCGCAATCATCATCGCCGTAATCGTCGCATTTTGGGCCGCAGGGGTGCTTACCCGTCCGGTGCGGGAACTGGTGGCTGCCGCCGGCAGGATCGCTGAAGGAGATCTGACCGCTAAAGCCACCGTGGCCAGCCGGGATGAACTGGGCCGGATGGCCGAAACCTTTAATACCATGGCTGACAATCTTCAGCGCCTCATCCAGGGTATCATAAACACCGCTGAGTTGGTTGTAGCCTCGTCCCAGCAGCTTTCCGCCACTTCCGCCGAAGCTGAGCGGGCCGCCAGTCAGATCGCCGCCACCATGGGTGAGTTTGCCCAGGGATCCCACCAGCAGACCGAGGAGATGGACAAGACCTTAAAAGTAGTCGACCACTTGTCTGAAGGTTCTCAGGCTGTGGCCGAAAAGGCGAAGTCAGCCTCCGCCCTGGCTGTGGAGATGGCCAAGGCTGCGGAAACCGGCGGCGGAGCAGTACGTAACGCCATGGACAAGATGGGCGAGATCAAGGAAGTCACCGCCGCCACAGCGAAAGTTGTCGGCGACCTAGGGGAAAAAAGCAGCCAGATCGGACAGATTCTGGACGTGATCAGCGGCATCGCCGGACAAACCAATCTGCTGGCGCTGAACGCCGCCATCGAGGCGGCCCGGGCCGGCGAACAGGGACGGGGGTTCGCCGTAGTCGCCGAAGAAGTCCGCAAACTGGCTGAGCAGTCCCAGCAGGCCACTGGAGAAATTGCCCAGATTGTCCGGGAAATCCAGCACCAGACCGGGGAAGCCATTGCAGCCATGGACGACGGCAGCCGCAAGGTCAACGAAGGGGTCGATGTCGTCGAGACTGCCGGGCAGGCCCTTCAGAATATCCTGGCCCAGATCGATCAGAGCGTGGCCATGATCGGTGACATCAACACCGCCAGCTCCCGGCAGCTGCAGGGAATGCAGGATATGGTCAGCAGCGCCGGCCATGTGGCGGCTATCGCCAGGCAGTCCAGCGCCGGAGCACAGAACACCGCTGCCGCGAGCCAGGAGATGACCGCCTCGATGGAGCAGATCGCCCAGGCGGCAGTGGCTCTGGAAAAACTGGCCGGCGAGTTGCAGACCATGGTGGCGCGGTTCAGAATATGAATTCAAAAAGACGGTAAGGGATATCCTATACCGTCTTTTTTGCATAAACCTGGTGGTCTGGGGGTATAATTAGCTTCCCAAACGCTCACAGATATGCTAAAATGTAGCCTGACTCAGATTGAATGGAGAGGGGAACCGGCATGTCAGGACACTCCAAATGGGCGAATATCAAGCATAAAAAAGGCCGGGTGGACGCCATCCGCGGCAAGGTAACCACCAAGATCAGCCGTGAGATCACCGTCGCGGTAAAAGCGGGCGGTGCCGACCCGAGCGGCAACATGCGCCTGAAACTGGCTCTGCAGAAGGCCAAGGAAAATAACGTTCCCAAGGACAACATCCAGCGGGCCATCCAAAAAGGTCAGGGAACCTTGGAGGGCGGCAACTACGAGGAGATCATGTATGAAGGCTACGGCCCCGGCGGCGTGGCCGTTATGCTGGAAATCATGACCGACAACCGCAACCGGACCGCGGCCGACATCCGTCATCTTTTCGGCAAATACGGCGGCAATCTCGGCGAATCGGGCTGTGTGGCCTGGATGTTCTCGAAAAAAGGTCTGTTCCTTATCGATAAAAGCGCATTCCCCAGCGAGGAAGATCTGATGCTGCTGGTGCTGGAAGCCGGAGCCGAGGACTTCAAGACCGAAGACGACCAGTACGAAATTATCACTGCCCCTGATGACTGGGAAGCCGTCCGGGAGGCCTTGGAGAAAAGCAAAGTCCCGCTGGAGACCGCCCAGGTCACCATGGTGCCTCAGACCACCGTCGAACTTACCGGCGACGACGCTGTCAAGATGCTCAAACTCATGGACGCCCTGGAAGAACACGAAGATGTCCAGGAAGTCTACTCCAACTTCGATATTCCTGACGACGACCCGTCCATGCAGTAATATTGGGGAGTTTCGGGTTCGACTGGTGACCCAAACGGCCTGCGTTATACATCAACTTGCCTCCCACCTGAACCTAACGGGTGGGGGGTATTTTTATGCGGAAAAGGGCAGTAAGAATTCAGGTTCAGACCTCATATGTACATTACCTCAGGATGGCCTCAAGAGCCCTAAGTATGTCATAGAGAACACGATTGTAAAGCACGAGGCAATAATCATCCAAGTGACCATAGGGCTGACGTAGTTCTAGGACTCAAGACCTATTTTTGCTAAAGAATAAGGTCCAAGTCCTATTTTTGTTTGTGACTTAGTGCGTTATTATTATAGTGCGCGCAGCCTAAAAACGATATTTATCGACAATTATCGTCATGACGCTTCTAAATTAAATAAATTGGCAAACTTATCGAAAGATAAGGACGCAAAGCTATGGGTCTACGGGCGAGAGCCTATGACTGCCAGGTTGCGCTTTTTCTCTGAAAAAGGCTATCTGTAAGCATAGTGCTGACTGACCCGTAAGGGTCTTTTTATATTTCCTGTATGTCAGTCGGATTTTAGGGAGGCGTGTATTTAGTGCCCCGTCATTTTGCTGCGCTTATCATCAGTATCTGTCTTATCCTTATCTCCGCGTCTGCCAGCGCCCAGGACGCCGGCCAAATTCTGTTGAGTGGCCGTCCTCTCACCGCAGTCACCGTCACCGGTAATTCAGCCTTTTCTATCGACACAGTTCTGGACTTACTGCCGGCACTCCAAAAAGGAGCGCCAGTAGACGCCAAAAGACTGTCTGACGAAGTCCTTGCCGTAAACGAAAACCAGGCACTAAAAGTATTTGTCACATTGCAAAGCGATGGAGCCAGTGGTGTGATCGCCAATGTTCTGGTGAAAGACAGCAAGCCCGTGACATGGCTTCTCTCAGCCGATAATACTGGTACTCCTCAAACAGGCAGTTATCGGTCAACTCTTGCTTACATCGATCGCAACTGGTCAGGAAGTGGACAGACCGCCGCATTCAGCTTTACTGGATCACCGTCCATGTGGAGCCGAATAAAAGAGTTTGCTTTTTACGACGCCATACCATTGCCACAGACCGGCGATTCCCTGATCATCAGCGGCAGTTATTCCAACGTCAATTCCGGTGTCGTCGCTGACTACTTTGGGGTTCAAGGCGAAGGGACCGCTTACGGCGCGCACTATCAGCATGTTCTAAACCGTACCGTCAATGGCAAGGAAGGCCTCGATTTCGGCCTTGACGCCCGCATATTCAATAACTTGATCAACTTTTTCGGATCAAATCTAGGTACAAGAGTAAAAACTGCTCCGGTAAGTGCCGGTTACTTCATCAATGAAACGTCGCCTAACTCGATGGTTAATGCTCATCTTTCCTATAGCCGCAACCTGCCATCCCTTTCAAGCTCTGCCGACCTCTTTACCGCCAGTCGGGCTGGGGCTACAGCCAATTATGGCATCTGGCGTCTGGATGGATCAATGTCCTGGCCCATGAAGAACGGGTGGCTGTTCGTAACATCAATCGATGGCCAATACGCCAATCAGCCGCTCATATCAGGCGAACAGTTCTTCTTAGGCGGAGGTCGCTCGGTCCGGGGTTTCCCGGAGCAGACCGTAAGCGGCGACAGAGGATTCAGGCTTTCCACCGAACTCTATACCCCGGAAATTGCCCCCAGGCAAAAACTCGTTATTTTTGTTGATCAAGGCGAGTATTGGCGTCTTGATCCCCAGGTGGGCGAAGTGCCTCAGGATTATCTTGCCAGCGTCGGTATCGGCTGGCGCTACCTGAAGCCCGGCGGACTGTCACTTGCGTTAGACTTTGCCTACGTCCTCAATGGAATACCCACAGTTACGCCGCACAGTACGCGCGTTCACTTTAGCATCACCCAAGAACTATAAAGTTAAAGGGGGAATGGTTGTGCGTTTTTCAACGTTGTCTTTACTTCTAGTTCTCTTCTTGGTTGCAAGTCCGATCAGTTATGCCTCGCCGGTGTTACCAACAGGACCCTCGGTCACCTACGGCACCGCCAATGTATCCAATCCGGCCAATGTCCAAATCACGTCCAAAGGGGCCATCATCAACTGGCAAAGCTTTTCCATCGGCAGCGGCGGCTCGGTTAGTTTCCAGTTTCAAAATGTCAATCCAGCCAACGCCGTTCTCAACCGGGTCACCGGATCATCGCCCTCGCTGATCAACGGGGCCATCACTTCAAACGGTTCCGTCTTCCTGCAAAACGCCAACGGCATTGTCTTCGGCGCCGGCACTCAGGTTACCGCCACCAATTTTTTTGCCAGCACCTGGCGCGTCAGCGACAGCGCCTTCGAAACCTTCCTCAACGGCACGACCAGCGCCTGGCAGCTGCCGATGTCAGCGGGTTCAGGCGATATCACGTTCAACACCGGCGGCAACTTCAACACGGCTTTCGCCGGGGTCACCAATATCGTAGCCCTGATGAGTAGGACAATCACGATTGCGCCAGGTGTGGCCTGGGTTCAGCCGTCATCGATCCCTTCCAGCATTGCCTTGATGGCCGGCACCCAAGGAACCATCAGCTCTGACCCGACGTCAGGTGTAACACATTTCACTATTTACACTGACGGCAGTAACAACATCAATATCCAGCAAAAGCTCCAGACCAACGGCTTCAATATTTATGGCGACAACATCAACATTGCTGGCAATCTTTACTCGCCATCGTCGCCCGATAAATTGGGTCGCATCCTTGTCGCGGCAACGAACAATGTCACCGTCCAGCCTGGTGTCTACGTGAATACGGCGTCAACGACGCCGGGCCTCAACGGTGGGAATATCGGTCTGATAGCCGGAAATACCCTCTCGATCGGTGCCGGCGCTACCGTAAAGGCTGATGGCGATGCAGCCAACGCCGGCGACATCGTTTTGATCGGCCAGAACCTGGCCATCTCGCCGACGAGCATGATTCACGCCACCGCCACCTTCCCAGGTATGAATGGCACAGTGACCACCACTCAGCAGTTCGGATATGACGTAACCGGCGAAGTGGAAAATGCCAAAATCGCCGTCCGTTCTAAGGGTAACACCATGATCATGGACAACGACGGCAGCGGCAGCCTGCCACCGGTTTTACCCGCGTCACTGAAGCAGGATCTGGAACGAAGGGTAACGCCCAAGACTTCTAATAGCTACGGAAAAGATCTTACCCAGCCAGGCGACACGAACAATGGGACTGCTAATAATGGTTCGACTACCGGTAGCCTGTCCGGCAATAATTCAGCGGGCAACACTCAATGATCAATAGCCAGTCCAGTAATATATCCTGCGACAGGGCGTATTAGCTGCAACTACAAGAACAGAGGCCACATATGAAAAGCCGAGGAATACCTCGGCTTTTTGTTTTACTCTTCTTGTTCTATTTTTATTCCAATCACCGTTGCTATAAAGACTAGAAAAACTACCCCTAATCGCTGAATATATCTCAACTGGCTTCCTCCCTCTAATCGTGTGACAATAGGATTATATTATATTGAGGGATTTATACGATACAAATGACCCGCCAGGTTAACCCCGGACGAAGCACGATGCCGTCTATAATCGGCTGAAACAAGCACAAACCCAAGCCCGCAAAGGTGCGGAAATACTGGGCCGAATAGCTGAAATGATGTGACCACTGGTCGGAAATTACGGTGAAGAGGAAGTAGACTGGTTGTCTTGTAGTGGTGGGCATACCTGGGGCTTCGTATTAGATGGGCTTGACATGCGCCTATATATGCAGCCAATGATCAACGGCAGTCTTTATCTACCTGGTAGGTTCTACTTGAACATCCCTATATAAAATCCGAACCGGAACCAGAAGAAGACAACGATCATCGCAGATTAACCCCAGGCTAAAAGCGGTCTCATATAATGAATTCGTAACACAGGAAACATGAGGACGTTGACCAGCACTGACCAGGACAAAGACCATCCGTTGTCATAGATGATAAGGCCCAAGGTCTGCATGATCAGTTCTATTCCGCTGTTGATCATGGCCCACATGAGGATATATCCCGCCTGACGCATGTAGCCCATTGGATAATGACTCAAATACAGTAGGACCGTGGAGGGAAAGCAGGTAAAGGTAATGAGCAGACTATTCAAAGTGACACTGTCGAAGGGGTCTTTAATTTGTATCCATAGGTGGTGATTGGTAGTAAATATGCCCTCCAGAACGGCAATAAGGACCATGAATTGGATCGTGGGATAATATTCTCGCCAATTCTTCCGGTTGGACCATTTCCAAGCCGCTAATATGAAGATTGATGCTAGCAATATCCTCAGCATATGACCTCTCAGTGCAAATCTCTTCAAGTAGTATTTCTTGCAACGTCGTTGATTAGCCCTTTAGCCTATGAAAGGGAATCGAGGTGGGAGGGGGGCATGACCAAGAAGATATCCAGGAAGTCTACTCCTACTTCGATATCCCCGACGACGCCCCATCCATGCAGTAACATTGAACAGAATGCAGATACCCTCTGCCTTAACCTGGCTGAAGGGTATTTTTTTTATCCGTAAGCAGCCTGGATTTTGGATATTAGGGTCAGAACCAGGGCCAGCAATATACATCTGGAAGCTAATCCTGCGTTTTTGTATATTTAAAACCATGCTCTGTGTCTAGAATTTATAGGTGACACCGAGTCCGAAGCCCCGAAGATGGGCCTTGACGATCTCGCCGCCCAGTTTTTCCACCGAAAGATGACGATAGGTGGCGTCCAGCTCCAGTCCGGGCCCCAGCAGGTAAGACCAGCCAGCCTCAATATTGGTCAGATGATTGCCGACGCCGACCACGGCGTAGACGGTCGTTTTCGCCGTCAACGGCTTGAGGGCGATCAAACCGAACTGCCAGCTGGTGTTTTCCAGCCGTCGGCTGCTGCCGGCTTCCCTCACGCTGGTAGAGGAGTAGCCGGAATAGAACTGGATATTGTCATTATATTTATACAGTAAATTCAGTTCATTGTTGCGGGAAGTATCCCTGGTTTTGTAAAAGGAATCATAGCTGGAGTGCCGGAATTCCAGCGCCGTTTTATCGCCAATACCATGGGTAAGGCCTAATTCAACGGCGGTGGGGACCGTATCCACCGGGGTGTGGCGCATTTCCACATTGGGGCGCCATTCAATGGCAACGGCCGTGCTGCCCCGGGAAAAATCCTGCAGGGGGGCAGCCTGACAGGCACCGGTCAGCAGCAAGAAGATTGTCCATCCTGATACAATGCTATTAAGCTGCATCAAATCACCTCCTTTCTGGCAATAATGAATATATTTCGATAAAAACCAAAATATTCCAAACGGCGCAGCTAACCGCAATATGTTCAAAAAATTGAAAATATACTGAAAAAACCCTTGCCAAATTTGTGAATTTTCTGTTAATATAGAACTACACCATAAAACATACAGCAATTCCGGGAGGAACTAGTAATGAACGGAGAAGCTCACTGGCGGATACTTCTGAACGAATGCAAAGGAAGCATGTCCCGGCTTATATTTACCAACAGGCGCTGTCTTGTTGATATTACCATCAAGTCCCAGAACGTAGGCCGGGTGGTTCATAATGTCTTGTGCAATAGCTGGAGCAGCGACCAACTGATGACATTCTTGCATTCCGAAGCTGACCAGGTGCTGCGGGAGGCGCTTTAGCGCCGCCTGGAACGGCACATGGAAAAGCCCCTTTGTCTCATTGAGACAAAGGGGCTTTTTTGGTACAACCTCATCTTGCCTGGTAACGGATGGTCATACACATCAATCAAAATGTTTTTTTGCTACAAAACAAGGCAGAAAAGGCTTGCAAAAATACCAAAATATGTTAAAATTGGATTAATATAGTAATGGAGGAAAGCTGATGTCGGTTTTTAAAACATATATCGGCGATCTCGATGATCCTGAGTTTACCTGGAATCCCGATGAATACACCTATGACCGGGGCAACGCGCCCCGGGCCGTCAGTCCGCGGTTTCCTGTCCTCCGCGGCGTGGAAAGCGCCGGCTTCCGTTTGGTGTGCAAGATCGCAGCAGGTGAATTCCGCGGCAAACAGGTGGACTGGGGCTGCTGGGTGGCTGTGGCGAGTAAGGCCCAGATCATTGACTTCATCAACAGCTGTTATCTGTGGGCCGAGTGCGGATGGCGCGATGGACCTCCTGGCCCGGCTTTCGAACAGGAGTATGACGAACTGCTGTCCTATGTGAACAGGTTGGAATCGGGCCGGGAATATGGACTGGTAGCACGGGAATCGGCCGATATTCCGCTGTCCCACCGCAGCGCGGCCCGCCGGGGCCGCAAATCCCAAGAAAGTGAAGAATCCTTCCAAGGCCGCCGCCTGGCATGAAGCGGCGGCTTTGCATGTATCATTGCATAAAAAATGGTTCTTTTGGCAATAATGTAGGCAACACGAAACTGGGGAGTGTTTTCGATGTTGCCTTTCCCGAAAACAGCCAAACAGCGCATAATTCTGGCTTCTAGTGTGCTGGCTGCTGTCTTTGCCCTGGCCTACTATTTCGGCGCCTACTCGCTGCTGAAGGAGCTTCCGCCCAAACTGCCGCTGGAGACGGAGGTGGCGCGAGACAGCAGGATCAAAATCACTGCTTCCACCGACCTTGTGCAAAAAATTCTCTATCTGCGCTGCAACGATGAGGAAGTCTTCCGCACCAAACCTGCCGAAAATCTGATCGGACTGAACATTTATCAGTTGCAAAAAGTGTACAACGGTTGGACTATCGAACAATTCGATACCCAGACGGTCGAAATGTCGCTGAAGGTCGACAGTTATTGCCGCGAACACGCCAACAATATGTTCATCGGCATGAAAGACGAGTTCGTAGCCGTCTATTACGGCAGGCCTGGTCCCAAAGCCATTGTTAAGGAAGTGACCGCCATTCCTGTCAGCAGGCTCAGCGGCGAAGACGCGGAAGAACTGCGCCGGGGTCTTGTAGTCAAGAATCGTGAAGACCTGCTTCGCACCCTGGAGGGAATGCAGTCCCGTTAGACAGTCCCGATACCCGCAACACAACTGCCCGCCAAGCCGAGGCTTTGCGGGCAGTTGTTTTTCTATGGTTTCGCCGGGCTTGGCTTCCGGCCCGGCCGAAGAATAGTGCAGAGTGAGGAACCGGCAAATTGCGGCTAGTGCAGAAAAGGGTGGCGTTGATCATGAGTCTTGATGTGGAACATATCATAATGAGCATAGCGGCAGCAGTGACCCTGCTGTTGTTTGTTTTTGCCGTCGACTGGCGTTATTTTCGCGACTGGGTTATGGTGTTTTTCTTGCAATGCGCCCTGGATTTCGCCTGGGGCAGCCCGGTGGTGAATTTCAAACTCGTCGAGTATCCGGTACGCCTGCTGTCGCAGTGGTACAATACCAGTATCCTGTTCGAATTATGGGTCTTTCCGGTGGTATGCATTCTCTATAACCAGATCACCCGGGGAAAGGGACTGCTGCCGGTCATCGGCTACACCGTGATATTCAGCGCGCTTTTGACAGCCATAGAATATCCGCTGGAACTGTATACCGGTCTGATAAAATATTTGAAGTGGAGCCCCTTGACGACCTTCTATACCCTGATAATCGCCTTTTTGGCATCCAGGACTTTCCTCGCTTTCTTTCGCTGGGGCTGTGACTATTTTCGACCCGTAACCCGGCGGTAGAGGTCAGTCGATTGGCCCAGCCGGTATAACGGGCTTTTGCTGCACCTGGCGGTTCACACTGTTATGAGACGGCCGGACAAGGTGACGGATTAGCGGGGGGCGAACAGATATTTGCCCCTATTTGTGGAGGAAAACCGTCCCGGCCCGTCGAATTAGCTCGGGTATAAGGAGGGCTGGCTATGTTGGTGCTGGGGATTGACCCGGGAACCGCCATCTGCGGTTACGGTGTGATACATATGGAAGGCAGCCGGCTCAAGGCGCTCAAGTATGGCGCCGTTCTGACGCCGGCCGGCATGGACCCGGCGACCCGCCTCCTGGCAATTCACGCTGGAGTCGACGCCGTTATAAAAGAACACAAGCCCGACCTTATCGGTGTGGAGCAGCTGTTTTTCAACACCAACGTGTCCACCGCGATGACCGTGGGCCAGGCCCGCGGCGTTGTGCTGCTGGCCGGTGCCCAAAACGGGATTCAGGTCGTTGACTATACGCCGCTGCAGGTCAAGCAGGCTGTGGTGGGCTACGGCAAAGCCACCAAAGAACAGGTCATCTTCATGGTCCAAAAGATACTGTGTCTGCCAGCCAAACCTCATCCCGACGATGTGGCTGACGCCCTGGCGGTGGCAATCTGCACCGCCCATTCCAGTGCGCTGGGGCAGCTCAGGGAGTACCGTCGATGATCGGCTATCTGCGAGGAACAGTCACTCATCTTTTCAGTGAATATTGCTTCCTTGACGTCGGTGGCGTGGGGTACCGCGTTTTCATCCCCAACTCCACCCGTCAGGAACTCAAACTAAACGGCGACGCGCTCCTGTTCACCTATCTCAACGTGAGGGAAGACGCGCTGCTTCTCTATGGCTTTTACAGCCAGGGCGAGTATGATCTGTTCAATCAGCTCATCGCCATAACCGGCATCGGTCCCAAGGTGGCGCTGGGAGTCCTGTCAGCCATTGCTCCGGCTGACTTTGCCCTGGCAGTCAGCCAGAAAAACTCCGCCCTGCTCACCCGCATCCCCGGGATCGGAAAAAAAACCGCCGAAAGGCTGATCCTGGAGCTGAAAGACAAACTCGGCCTGCCTGACAGCCTGTCGGCGCTGCCTGCTTCAGGCGGCACCGGGCCTGAACGGCCCATGGACGAACTGCAGGAAGCGATGCAAGCGCTGATGGCGCTGGGCTACAGCCAGGCGGAAATATTGCCGGCTCTGCACAAGGTGAAAGCTGAAGGCCAGTCGGCGGCGGATCTGATCAAACTGGCCCTCAAGGAGTTCGCTAGGAGGTAAACATGGAAGAACGAATCATCGCCGGCGGCGAGCAGGATAATGACAATTGGCAGTACAGTCTGCGGCCCCGCAGGCTTAGCGAATACATCGGCCAGGATCAGGTGAAGCAGAATCTGTCGATCTTCATCCAGGCTGCCATATCCCGGGGGGAAGCGCTGGACCATGTGCTGCTCTATGGTCCGCCCGGCCTGGGCAAAACCACCCTCGCCGGCATTATCGCCAACGAACTCGGCGTGAACTTTCGCATCACGTCCGGTCCGGCCATTGAGCGTCCCGGCGACCTGGCGGCATTGTTGACCAACCTCGGCGAGAAAGATGTACTGTTCATCGATGAAATCCATCGCCTTTCCCGCGGCGTGGAAGAGATTCTCTACACCGCCATGGAGGATTACGCCCTGGATATCATGATCGGCAAGGGACCGAGCGCCCGCTCCATCCGGCTGGATTTGCCCAAGTTCACCCTGGTGGGCGCCACCACCAGGGCCGGCGCGCTTACCTCGCCGCTGCGGGACAGGTTTGGCGTCATCAGTCGTCTGGAGTATTACGAAAAAGAACATCTGGAATATATCGTCAAGCGCGCCGCCGCCATTCTTAACATTCCGGTGGACGACCGCGGCGCAGGGGAGATCGCCTGCCGGTCCCGCGGCACCCCCAGGGTGGCCAACAGGCTGCTCAAGCGGGTGCGGGACTACGCCCAGGTGGCCGGCGACGGCGTGATCAACGACGACATCGCCGACAAAGCACTGGCCATGCTGGAAGTTGATAAATGCGGCCTGGACAAGACCGACCGCCGGCTGCTGGAGGCCATCATTCTCAAATTCAACGGAGGGCCGGTGGGGCTCGAGACTCTGGCCGCCGCCATCAGTGAGGAAACCGAGACCATCGAGGATGTCTACGAACCTTTTCTGCTGCAGCTGGGGCTCCTGAACCGCACCCCCCGGGGCCGTATCGCCACCAACGCGGCCTACCGCCATCTGGGAGTCGCCTGCCGCAGCGAAGAACAAGAAAAACAGGATACACTCTGGTAGAAGGATATCATCATGAAAATGTTGCTACACGTATGCTGCGGGCCGTGCGCCGCCTTTCCGGTGCAGAGCCTCCGCCAGCAGGGCCATGAACTTGTCGGCTTTTTTTACAACCCCAACATCCACCCCTACAAGGAATTCAGCCGCCGCCTGGAGACCGCCCGGGAATATGCCGCCAAAACCGACCTTGAACTGGTGGTGGATGATCGCTATACCCTGGAGGAATTCCTGCGCCAGTCCCTGGACGCCGGCGAAGGCCGCTGCCGGGAATGTTACGCCCTCAGGCTCCGGGCCTGTGCCCGATACGCCAAGGCCAACAATTTCGATTGCTTCAGCACCACCTTGCTGGTCAGCCCCTACCAGCGGCATGAGCTCATCAGGGAAACCGCCGAAAAAATTGCCGTCGAGGAAGCAGTACCTTTTTGCTATATCGACTTTCGCCCCGGCTGGCCGGAGGGAGTGCGGATCAGCAAGGAACTGGAGCTCTACCGTCAACCCTATTGCGGCTGCATATTCAGTGAAAAGGAACGTTATCTGAAACCTGGGAAGGGGTCGGACTGATGCTGCCGGAGTTCGATTCGTTCGGCAAAACGTTGATGCTGTTCGGCGTAATTCTGCTCGTGGTCGGGGCGCTGCTTCATTTTGGCGGCAAGCTTACCGGTCTTGGGCGTCTGCCGGGGGATATCCACATCGAGCGGGAAAACTTCAGTTTTTACTTTCCTGTCGTTACCTCGATTCTGCTGAGTGTTATCCTCACCATTCTTCTCAATATTTTCAGCAGGCGTTAACGCCAAAGGAGAAGCTGTGATGAAAAAAGTACTGGTAGGGTTATTGATGCTGCTGGGAGTTTTGTTCGCCACGGTGATTGACGCCGAAGCGGCCGCAGGTCCCATCATCCGGGTGGGCCTGACCTCCAACCAGATTAACGTCGTCCTGTACGCGGACACTGATTTTACCTTGAGCGACACCGCCACCAGGGAGGTTGTCGGCGAGTTCAAGGCCAGACAGAAGATTGGAGTCTCCGTCAAAAACGGTCAGATCACCTTGAATGGCGCGACCGTGTCCGCCAGGGAGATCGTTGTCGGATCCAAAGAAGGCCCGCCGCAGGCAATCAATGTCAACAACCATATTTACCGCGGTGAAATCACCATCCATCGCACCAACGGCAAAACCGGCCTGACGGTGGTGGATACCCTGCCTCTGGAAGAATACCTCTATGGCGTCCTTCCCAAAGAAATCGCTCCCGACTGGCCGGCAGAGGCCATGAAGGCCCAGGCGGTGGCGGCCAGGACCTACGCTCTTTACAGCATGAACAAGTTTGCGTCCGACGGCTATGACGTGAATACCACTACCGACTGCCAGGCTTACGGGGGCTCTGGCATCGAAGACCCGCGCTCGACCCGCGCCGTCATCGATACCACCGGACTTGTCGTGAAATACCAAGGCCGGCTGATTCCCGCCTACTTCCACAGCGACGGAGGCGGTTACACCGAAAACAGCGAAAACGTATGGGGCAGTTATGAACCTTCGCTCCGGGCCGTGGAGGATTACGATCAGAAGTCGCCGCATTTTCGCTGGAAGAAGGAAATGAATCCCCGCGATCTTGAAGACACCTTGCGGTCGGCCGGTTATGACGTCGGCGCTCTTCAGGCCATCGAACTTTCGTCCCTGAACAAGCCGCCGGTGAACTCGCCGGACCGGGGAGTATCCGGCCGGGTCAAAACCGTCCGCTTTATCGGCTCAACCTCCAGCGTCGAGGTCAGCGGCAGCAAACTGCGCACCATTCTCGGCCTGGACAGTACCTTGTTTGATATCAAGGTTGTTCTGCCAACCGACAAATTTGTCGATGTAGATATTGTAGACTCTTACGGTTCGATGGATACCAAGCGGATCGACATCAATGTTCCTCCCCAGACCGAACCGAATCTGTTCACAGATAAATCCACCATCCGCCGCATCGGCGGAAGGCCCGGTGAGACCGTGCTCTTCTCCGGCTACGGCTGGGGCCATGGCTTAGGCCTTTCCCAGTGGGGTGCCAAGGCCATGGCTGAAAAGGCTCCTGCCGGGAATACGGCATATTTCCAGGAGATATTGAAACACTATTATACAGGTGTGGACATTCAGAAAGCTTACTAAGGGGCGCTTCCATGTTACTATCCGATTTCGATTATCATCTGCCGGAAGAACTGATAGCTCAGCACCCGGCACCGGTCCGGGACCACTCCCGGCTGCTCCTGCTCGGCCGCGTGAGCGGCGCGGTGGATCACCGCCGCTTCTATGACCTGCCGGAATATCTCGCCAGCGGCGATACACTTGTTTTCAACGACACCAGGGTCATTCCGGCCCGCCTTATCGGCAGCAAAGAAGGCAGCGGCGGCAAAGTAGAAGTTTTTCTCCTGCACCGTCTGGACGGAGACCGCTGGGAGACGCTGGTCAAACCCGGCCGCAAGCTGCGTCCGGGGACGAGAGTCACCTTCAGTGACGAGCTGGGCTGTGAAATACTTGACGTTACCGACTTTGGCGGACGCATTGTCCGCTTTCTTTATGACGGAATCTTTGAGGAAATCCTGGACAGGCTTGGGGAGACCCCGCTGCCTCCCTACATTCATACCAAACTCGCCGACAGTGAGCGCTACCAGACGGTGTACGCGCGTACGCGCGGCTCGGCCGCAGCCCCCACGGCGGGGCTCCATTTTACGCCGGAACTGCTGGACAAACTGAAAAAGCGAGGTGTCAACCTGGCGTTTGTCACCCTCCATGTTGGGCTCGGCACCTTCCGGCCGGTCAGCGTCGACGACATCACCAGCCACAAAATGCATCGGGAATTTTATTCCGTCCCGCCGGAAACGGCGGCGATCGTCAATCAGACCAGACAGCAGGGCGGTCGCGTCGTTGCGGTAGGCACCACCGCGGTGCGAACCCTGGAAACCGCATCCGCCACCGGGCGGCTGGAAGCCGGCAGCGGCTGGACCGACATCTTCATCTATCCCGGTTACCGCTTTCGGATGATCGACGCCCTCATCACCAATTTCCATCTGCCGAAGTCCACGCTGCTTATGCTGATCAGCGCCTTCGCCGGCCGGGAAAACATTCTGGCCGCCTATCGCGAGGCTGTGGCTGAGCAATACCGCTTTTTCAGCTTCGGCGACGCCATGCTGATCATATGAATTTCCGTTTGAGAGAGAGGGGATGTCCATGGCCGTAACCTATGAACTAGTCAAACGCTGCGCCAAAACCGGTGCCCGGGCCGGACGGCTCCACACGCCTCATGGTGTGTTCGATACCCCCATTTTCATGCCGGTGGGTACCCAGGCCTCGGTCAAGGCCATGTCGCCCCAGGAACTGGCTGACATGGGGGCCGGGATTATTCTCAGCAACACTTATCATCTTTTCCTGCGGCCCGGTCACGAACTGGTGGCTGAGGCCGGGGGACTGCATACCTTTATGCACTGGGACCGGGGCATCCTCACCGACAGCGGCGGCTTCCAGGTATTCAGCCTCGGTCCGCTGCGCAAGATCAGCGAAGAAGGCGTGGCCTTCCGGTCCCATATCGACGGATCGAAACAGTTCCTTTCGCCGGAGAAGGCCGTTGAAGTCCAGATGGCCCTGGGCTCCGACATCATCATGGCTTTTGACGAATGCGTGCCCTATCCTGCAGACCATGAATACGCCCGTATTTCCACCGAACGGACCACCCGCTGGGCCGAGCGCTGTCTGAAAGCCCACAGCCGCAAGGACCAGGCCCTGTTCGGCATTGTCCAGGGGGGGATGTACAAAGACCTCAGAAGTCAAAGCGCCAGGGATTTGGTAGCCCTGGACTTTCCCGGCTACGCCATTGGCGGACTCAGTGTCGGCGAACCGAAACCGCTGATGTACGAGATGCTGGACCATACCGTTCCGCTGCTGCCGGAAGGAAAAGCCAGATACCTCATGGGGGTTGGCACGCCTGACTGCCTGGTGGAGGGCGTGCTGCACGGCATCGACATGTTCGACTGTGTTTTTCCCACCAGGGTGGCCCGCAACGGTACCGTGATGACCAGCCGCGGCCGGATGGTGGTGAAAAACGCCGAATTTGCCCGCGATTTTCGTCCCATCGATCCTGAGTGCGGCTGTTATACCTGCCGCAATTTCTCCCGGGCCTACATCCGCCATCTGCTTAAAGCCGAAGAAATATTCGGGCTGAGGCTCACCACCACTCACAATCTCCACTTCCTGCTGGACTTCATGCGCCGGATGCGCCTAGCTATTATCGAAGACAGGTTCCCGGCATTTCGCGAAGAGTTTTGGTCCCACTACCCGGCTCATTAGAGGATTTAGCCTCATGGCGTTGAATATATCGGAATGAATATTTTAGGGAGGTGAATCACTTGGCAATTCCAGAAGACATTCTACAAATCGTAAATGCATCCTGGCCTTTTTTGTTAATGATGGTGATTTTCTATTTTCTCTTCTACCGGCCGCAGAAGAAAGAGCAGAAGAAACGCAACGACCTTTTGAACAGCCTGAAAAAAGGCGAACGGGTCATTACCGCCGGCGGAGTCTACGGCACCATCACCGCTCTGACCGAAAAGACGGTTACCCTGAAAGTGGCCGAAAAGGTCGAGATCGAGTTTTCCCGGAGCGCGATTTCCAGTTTCCAAAATCCGAACAAAGGCAGCGACAAGTAAGCTGTGCTGGAAACGGTAGATGCGGCCAAACAGCGGCTGCGCCGGGAAATGCTCCAGCGGCGGCGCGCCCTTTCTCCAGCTGCGGTGGCCGCCGGCAGCGACCGGATAGCCGGCTGTTTACAGACCTGGCCGCCATATCTTGCGGCAACTACGGTCATGTTCTATCTGGCAATGCCGGACGAGCCTCAGACCGACTTGATGATTAACGACGCCATCCAGCGGGGCAAACAGGTCTGTGTGCCGCTGCTCACCCCGAAATACGGTGAAATGACCGCAGCCCGGATTGAAAGCCTGGCTGACCTGGTGACAGGCCGGCTGGGACTCAGGATGCCTGACCCGGCCAGCGCCCGGATGATCGAGCCCGCCGACATCGACCTTGTGGTTGTGCCGGGAGTGGCCTTCGACGCAGCTGGCAACAGGCTCGGCATGGGGGCAGGCTACTACGACCGTTTTCTGGTCGAAAACCGCCACGGCACCTATCTCGGCCTGGCCTGGTCCTTTCAACTTACCGAAAAGCTTCCCAGTGATGAACACGACATAAGCATGCACTATCTGTTGACGGAAGGTGGCTTTTTATCCTGCGGCGCCGGCCAGGGATGACTGTCTGGCGGCAGGCCGGCAGGAACGCTTATGGAGATTAAAATTGGTATCGCCAAAATTAATAAATACGCGGTGGCCGATTGCGGAGATAGTGTAGAAGTGGCAGAACGACCACGGGGTGGTATTTCTGCCATTTTAGCTGACGGGCAGGGCAGCGGCAAGGCGGCCAAGATCACCAGCAGCCTGGTGGTCGCCCGCGCTGCGTCACTGATCGCCGAAGGGGCGAGGGACGGGGCCGTGGCCCGCGCAGTACATGACTATCTCTACACCGTCAAGGACGGCAAAGTATCCTCCACTCTCACCATCCTCAGCGCCGATCTTGACACCGAGACCCTGGTTTTTTCCCGCAATTCCAACTGCCCGGTTCTGGTGAAGGGCGAGTACGGCATCGAAAGCTACGCCGAAGAGGTCAACTCCATCGGGGTCCACAAACATATGAAACCGCTGATGAATCAAATACCCCTCGAAGTGGGAACAATTGTTGTAACGTACTCTGACGGCATTCAGGCGGCCGGCAGGAAACGGAGCAACATTATGCAGCAGGACATAATCTACCGCTACCTTAATGAAAATCAACCCGAAGACGTCGATTTTATCGCCCAGTCCATCCTCGAATACGCCCTGGAACTTGACGAGTACCGGGCCGGAGACGACATGACCGTTGTGGCCATGGGGATTTCCGGCAGGGAACAGTCCTACAAGATTCAGCGGATCAGCGTTTCTTTTCCGTACTGAGAGGGTGATACCATGCGGGTAGTAATCTGCGGCGTATGCGTGGCAGGCAAGACCACCCTGGTGAGCCGCCTGCGCGAGCTCGGCGTTGAGGCGTATAACGTCGCACAGGAACATTCCGGTGTCAGCACACTTTGGCGGAAAAAATGCCCCGACGTGCTGGTGATGCTGGATGTCACCCTGCCGGTCATTCGGACGAGGCGCGACGTTCCCTGGGGTGAGGAACGGCTGGTGGTGCAGCGGGAGCGCCTGCGCGACGCGCGGGTTCACGCCGACCTTTATATCCAGACCGATCCCCTCAGCCGTGAAGAAGTGGTAGAACAGGTTCTTGCTCATCTGAAGGGGCGAAACGACCATGTCAGCAATCACTGTAGCCAATCTGAAACAAGACCATGAAGTAAGAGTCTATCTCGCCAGCGGTACCGAATACTTGAGCCGGCTGGGATTTACCGAACACGGCCACCGGCACGCCTCACTGGTTTCCGGTTTTGCCAAGCGGGTGCTGGAAAGCCTCCGCTTCGATGAGCGGGACTGTGAACTGGCCGGTATTGCCGGCTATCTGCACGATGTGGCCAACATGGTCAACCGTTACAATCATGGCGGCACCGGCGCCCTTATGGCGTACAACATCCTTGTGCGGCTGGGTATGCCGCCGGAAGAGATCGCCCTGGTGGTGTCAGCCATCGGCAACCATGAGGAAGAGCGCGGCAACGCCATCAATCATGTCGCGTCAGCCCTGATTCTGGCCGACAAGTCCGATGTTCACCGCAGCCGGGTGACTAATAAGGATTTCGCCAAATTCGAAATTCACGACCGGGTCAACTACGCTGCCGAAAGCAGTGAGCTCTTAATCGACAAAGAACAGGAGACCATCACTCTTAAGCTGGTCATCGACACCGACATCTGCCCGGTTATGGAGTATTTTGAAATTTTTCTCGACCGGATGGTCATGTGCCGGCGAGCCGCTGAATTTTTGCACTGCCGGTTCAAGCTGGTGATCAACGAAAATGAGCTGTTATAGCCTGCTTCCCTTCATTGACACGGTAACGGCTGAGCGGCTATAATAAATTTTGGTGCATTACAGACTTAGGAATGGAGGAGAAATCCTTGAGACTAGGTAATTTGACAAAATTTGCGGTTGTCGCTCTGGCAATTTTAGTGATCTTCGGAGTGTACATATCCCCGCTGGCCTTGTCTATTAAACAGGGCCTCGACCTGCAGGGCGGCACCCATGTGGTCATGGAGGCCGTCGACACCCCGGACGCCCCGGTGAATGAAGACGCCATGCAACGGGCGGTCAAGGTCATCGAGCGCCGGGTCAACGAACTGGGACTTACCGAACCCATCATCCAGCGCCAGGGTGATCGCCGGATCATCGTGGAACTGCCGGGGGTCAAAGATCCCGAGTCAGCCATTGCCCTGATCGGTAAAACCGCGCTGCTGGAATTCAAGGACATGAGCGGCGCGACCGTGCTTACAGGTAAAGACCTCAAGGACGCCAAGGCTCAGATCGACGCCCAGAACCGCAACCTTGTCGCTCTGGAATTTACCGATGAAGGCGGCAAGAAATTCGCCGACCTCACCGCCAAGAATGTCGGTAAACAGATCGGCATTCTGCTGGACGGCCAGATGTTGACCAATCCGGTGGTAAACGAACCTATTCCCAACGGCAAAGCCATCATCACAGGCAACCGGACCATTGAAGAAGCCCAGCAGATCGCTCTGCTTCTGCGTTCGGGCGCTCTGCCGGTGAAGCTGGATATCATCGAAACCAGGACCGTCGGCCCGACTCTCGGCCAGGACTCCAAGGACAAGAGCGCCGTGGCTTTCGCCATAGCCGTTGTCGCCATCGTCGTATTCATGCTGCTGTTCTACCGCTTGTCCGGTTTGGTCGCCAACATCGCCCTGGTCCTGTACGTCATGCTGCTGCTGCTGTCGCTGAAAATGCTCAACGCCACTCTGACCCTGCCCGGTATCGCCGGCATTATTTTGTCGATGGGCATGGCAGTGGATGCCAATGTGCTTATATTTGAACGCTTCAAAGAAGAATACCGCTCAGGAAAAACCCTGCGGGCCGCCATGGATGCCGGCTTCGCCCGTGCTTTCAACACGATCATCGACTCCAACACCACCACCTTTATTGCCGCGGTTGTGCTTTTCTTCATGGGGACAGGCCCGATCAAGGGCTTTGCCATTACCCTTGGCCTTGGCATTATCCTTGGCCTGTTCACTGCAGTTACCATTACCAGGTTTTTACTAAAAACGTTGATGAATGCCAATCTTTTCAAGAGCGGCAAAATCTTCGGGGCATAGGGGGTGGATGAAAATGACAGCTAAATTTGATATTATCGGACGACGCTACTGGTTTTTCTTGCTCTCGGCCCTGATTCTCGTACCCGGCCTTGTCTCCATCGCTCTTCAGGGCTTCAATCTTGGTATCGATTTTACCGGCGGCACGTTGCTCGACCTCCGGTTCGCCAGACCGGTGACGGTTGCCGAAGTACGGGACGTACTGAAAGACGTCCAGTTGGAAGGCAGCACCATTCAGCTGGCCGCTACCAGTCAGGGAGAAGCATCTCCCAATGTGTTCATCCGCACACGGGTCCTTGATGAGACCGAGCGCGTCGCAGTGCTCAAAGACCTTGGGAAAATCGGCAACTATGATGTCCTGAGGGTGGAGAAAGTCGGCGCCATCATCGGCTCTGAGCTGGAACGGCAGGCCCTCATCGCCCTGGCCGTTTCCTGGCTGATCATGATCGGCTATATCAGCTGGCGTTTTGAGTTCAAGTTCGCCGTCTCCGGCGTTCTGGCCATTTTTCACGACATCATCGTGGTGCTCGGGTTATTCTCCCTGCTCCACAAGGAAGTCGACGCCTCCTTTGTCGCCGCCATCCTGACCATCGCCGGCTATTCCATCAACGACACCATCGTTATCTTTGACCGGATCAGGGAAAACCTGAAAACCCGTAAAAAGACCGAGACTGTCCAGGAGTTGGTTAACCGCAGCATCTGGCAGACCATGACCCGGTCGATTTACACCGTCCTTACCGTGTTGTTCGCTGTCGCATCACTGTTTTTCTTCGGCGGCGAGACCACCAAGAATTTTGCCCTGGCTCTTCTGATTGGCTTTACCAGCGGTGCCTACTCCTCCATATTCAACGCCAGCCCCATCTGGGTTACCTGGAAAGAATGGGAAGAACGCCGCCGGCTCTCGGTGCGGACCAAAGGCGCGAAATAAAACGAATACTGTCGACCGACAGGCCGGGGGAAACCCCGGCCTGTCATTTTATTGAGAAACCTATTTTTCCAGGCCGCTTGCGTCACCCTTGGAGATGCGCGACGGCCTTAAATTTTTCACCATCTTGATATGCTCCTAATATCATAGTAGCAATAAAGGTGGTGGAATCTATGGGGACACTTTTGCCGGCCATCTCCCTGGCCATCGTCCACATTGCTGGTGACAACGCCGGCGTCGTTCCAGACGCAGCAGCCCTGTGCGGGGCCGATATCTATATCGTGACCGTCATCGCCTACATGGTTATTGGGGTGCTGATCTCCGCCCTGTGCGCCTGGGTCGGTGCCTGTTCCGGTTTTGAGCTGGGCGTACTGGTAAGACGCCAATACGGCTGTCCCGGGAAAAAGCTTCTGGCTGTCGCTATTTTGGTTGTATCGATTCCTGCCAGCGCTTTGACCGGCGGGTACTTCTGCGGCTGGCTTGTGCACGGGTTGACCGGATTGCCTCAGCCGCTGGCCGCGCTGCTTTGTCTGGCTGTTTTTACCCTGCTGGCGGCAGGAAACTGGGATGAATTGTTGGCTGTATCCGGTTATGGTTCACTCTTGATGGTGCCGATGGTGCTGGTGCTGTTCCTGGCCGGAGACACGACGGCGGCTCTGCCGGAACGCCCGGCGGGAAACATCGACTGGCTGCTGGTTCTGGCTTTGGCCAGCTATAATAGCGGCGGCATGCGGCCGCTGCTGGTCACGGAAGCAGCGGCCTACCTGATGAAAAGGGGGCGGCGGGCGGTACTGCTGGCCATTGCCGCAAAAGCGCTGGAAGGCATCATCACGGTGATCATGGCTCAGGTCGTTATTTCGGCCGGAGCCCATGGACCGCTGGCTTTGTCAGCCGCGGCGGAAAAACTTCTCGGGCCGGCAGGCGGAATACTTTTCGACTGCAGTCTGTTATGCGTCTTCCTCAACACCATGGTTCCGGCGATGATGGTCAACGCCAGGCAGACGGCCAGCCTGACGGGCCTGAAGTTTTGGCCGTCACTGCTGGCGGCGGGAGCTGCGGTCTGTCTTATCGCCCAGCTCGACTATAAGGGCGTTCTGACCATTATGAGCGGGGCAGGGGTGCTGATGGTCGGAGTTGTTGCATATACCGCCTGTCAGTTACATAAACAGAAAGTCGGTCTAAAGGATAACAAACCCTTCCAGAGTCGGACGATGATCATTGAAAAACCGGAAAACATATCCTAGAGGTTTTAATACTGAGAAAGAAAATCAAGGCCGCCAGGGTGAAGCGGCCTTGATTCTTCGAGCGGCCAGCAAGAAAATACAATAATGTCTATCGCCGATTTGTTATTATGAAAACAGAGCAGTCAGAATAGAAAGGAGAACTGACAATGGAGCTACTTGGAGAGATTCTTGTCCGCCGGGAGGTAAACCGGCAGCGGCTGGAAAAAGAAGCCCCCAATCTTTTTCAGGGCTTCAATGAATTGATGAAGTACTATTACAAGCCCGGGGCACTGACCCGCCGGGAAAAAGAGCTGATGGCAGTGGCCGCATCGGTGGCCACCCGCTGCATCCCCTGTCTGGCTAATCACAGCAATAACGCCGTTGCTGCCGGCGCCACCCGGGAACAGGTTCTTGAGGCCGCCGCCATCGGTGTCGAGTTCGGCGGCGGACCGTCCTTTGTCGTAGCCCGGGACCAACTGCTGGACATGCTGGATGAAATCGACGCCAGAGTCGCAGCGAAAGGCGAGCGGTAGGGTAAACAGCAGACTTTTGCCCGACTGAATCCGGAAAATACCGTAGTGACCGATCCTGGTGCGGAACCTGCGTCAAAAAGCCTGACAAAATGATTATTTAGGCGGTTATTTGCCGCCGCTATTTTTTTTGCTCCGGCTAAACCGCGTATTAACCCTTCGGGAATCAGTCATAATGAATATAGGGGTCGCGCCGGAAAGGGGAAACAGTCGTGCTGCTGAAAATGATCATCACAATTGCTATGCTGACTGGCCTTGTCGGTACGCTCCTGCCCAGGCTGCCCGGAACCATCATTATCTTCCTGGCGGTGCTCGGGTTTGGAGCGCTGACCGGATACGCCGGATTTGTTCCCTGGCTCTGGACGGCTTTTATCTTCCTGATGGCGGCGGCCGAGCTGGGGGGAAGATGGCTGAGAATCTATCTGACCCGCCGCTTCAGCCTTTCCCGCCAGTTGTCCACCAGTGCCGCCGTGACCCACATCGGCGGCGTTCTGGCTGCCGACGCCCTGCTGGGACCGGTCCTGGGGCTGATAGTCTGGGAATTGATCGCCGGCAAAACTCTGGAGCCCCACGGCACGACCATGGGCAAAATCCTGTTCCGCCTGGCGGCGGTGGCGCTGCTCAGGTTTATCTGCGGGCTGGTGATGATTATCCTTGTCTTCATGTATTTGTTCAGTTAGGAGATGGCGCATTCCCCCGGATGGAGCCTGCGACCCGCGGGAAGAATACTTTTAGACAGTAAAATTGAATACAGCCTATATCCTGGGAGGGGTTACATGAAGCACTACAATGAGCTTGTCAGACACAGCGGTAATGCGCAGCTGTTTCAGGCCGTGGAATTGTCGGCAACCGCCATGACCGGCGGACACCCCTTTCATATTCACGCCGAAGGCCTGAGGGGCACGGGTAAAACCACCATTATCCGGGCTGCACAGACCATATTGCCGCCGATCACAAGAATCAGAGGCTGTGTCTATAACTGCGATCCGCAAAAGCCGCACTGCCCTGAGCACCGGAACATGTCAGAGGCCCAGCTCGCCCAGGCGGGGACGGAAGAAGTGCCCCGGCCGTTTGTTGAAATATCCCATGCGGCGAAAATCGGCACCGTTGTGGGCAGTATCGATCTGGGGAAACTGATTGACCGGATCCGCCCCGCGGCGGCTCTGATGCCTGGCAGTATTCTCCGGGCCCACCGGGGCGTACTGTTCATCGATGAGATCAACCGTCTGGCGGACACGGCGCCCGAACTCGCCGACGTCCTGCTTGACGTCATGGGCACCAAGCCCGGCCGTGTCCAGGTGGAGGAAACTGGTCTGCCCACCGTCGATATGCCAGTGGCGGTAAGCGTATGGGCCGCTTCCAACCCGGACGAGGATCCCGGGGCTTTGTCGCTTATCAGGAAACAGCTGGCCGACCGTTTCGATCTTGTCATCAACATGGGCCGACCGAGTGATTATCAGGCCGTACTGTCCATTCTGGCCCAACAGGACGGACCGGTCAGCCGGCCCAACCCCGGCGTGATTCAGTCGGCCGACTTCCGTCAGGTGGCTGTTGACAATCACATCCGTAGCGTTCTGGCGGCAATATACATCGACTTCAGCCTGGAGAGCCTGCGGGCAGTGGAAGCGCTGGAGACCGCCGCGCGCCTGGCGGCGCTCTACCGGTTCCGCCAGGCGGTAGCGGTCGATGACATCATCCAGGTTGTACCACTGGCCCTTGGGCACCGCACCGACAACGCGACCCTGGCTGCCATTTTGCGTTACCTCCAGGGCCTTCCCGGCCGGCAGGAGGCTGTGAATCTTTCAGCCCCGGCGGCCAAAGGTACCATGGCAGCGGCTCCCGTCGAGACCCAAGCAACGCAGAAATTCGGCTGGTGGTCAAAATTCTGGCAAAACCTGCTCAGCCGCAGCCGGACCAGCCAGCCAAAACCGGCAGAAAGCAGCCGAACCGATGACGGCAGGCGTCAGGCGGCAGCGAGCCGCGCCGAAGCCGCTCCGAAAATCATCGACCCGCTGGCGGCCCAGATCACGGCGCCGCCCAATCCGGCCCGTCCGCTGGGTCAATTGCCGCTGGAACAGTATGTGTCCGGCGAGGGGCAACGACCCCATGAATGAGATCACAGTCGACAACACCAGTCAGTTGCTGCCGCTCCTGAGCCGGCCGGCCGACCTGCTTGTCGCCCTGTTTCGCGCCGATATGGGGGGCAGGATCGGCGAGAGCACCGTGGCCAGCAAAAAAATGCACACCTTCACCCCCGCCAGGCCGGAAGAAGTGACCATTACCCGGAATAATGACGCCGGACAGGTCTTCTACCACCGGCCCACTGCGGGAGAGGTCTGTCATCTTGATGTTTTTCACCAGTGCGGTTGTGTGGATCACCGCAAGGTGGCGGCAGCGGTGAAGAAGGCGGTAGAGCAGTACAACTTTCATTATTCTCTCTGGCGGATGACCGCCGTGCCCGGCGGGGCAGTCGGCGTAAGGTCCGATCTTATCGACATACAGACAGCTTCAGGCGGCGGACGGCTAACCGGCAGCCTCAACTACGGCCGCAAGCTCTCGCTGCGGCGAGCCCACGAAAATCATGTTCATATCGCCGCGATGCTGCCTGATGATCATCTGGCCTGTCTGTTTTACATCGTGATGGCGGTGGAGGAAGTGGTGGTTGATCATAAGCTGGAACTGCGCCGCAACGAGAGGCTCGTTCACAGCGAAGGCCAGGGAGCTCAGGCCGACTTGTCTGCTTATTCCGATCACTCCGACTCCTTCCTGAAGGACAACACGGTCAAAAACCGGTTGCAGGCCGAGGCCAGAGAGCATCAATACGCCGCCGATATCGATGAGGTCGCCGACATATTTGAAACGGCGCAGGACATGAAAGCATTCCTGACCAAAGTCGAACAGCATTTCGCGGTCAAGCAGACTCTATTTCACCGCAGGCCGGTGCTGGATCAGGAGACCCTGGAGCGGCTCGGGGGACTGGGGCTTGTTGCCGCCGACAGGCAAGACATTGCTTTGACGGAATACGGAAAAGGGTTCAAGGCGTATCTGGATTCCCACCAGCACGAAGTAGAGGCACAAATGCGCAAAGCATTCCGCCTGATGGCGCCTGCGGTCCGCCAGCCGGGGCGCGGCAAGCTGGCCTGTCAGACCGCACAGGGCTCTTCAGGCCGGCAAAGGCCTGCCGTAGCGGAATTCAGCCATCATCTGCAGGATCTGGCGGTAGCTGAAACAGTGAACGCCGCGGCCCGGCGCGCCATCGCCGAAAATCGGTGCGAGCTTGTTATCGACTACACGGATATCCGGCAGTTCGTCCGCCAGACCAAACACAGCGCGGCGGTCTGCCTGGTGGTCGACGCCAGCGCCAGCATGATCGGGCCGCGGCTGAAGGCCGCGAAGCACCTGGTCCGTCACCTGCTGCTGGCGACTCCCGACCGGATCAGTCTCATTGTCTTTCAACAGGAGCAGGCCAAAGTCGAGCTGCCTTTTACCAGAGATTACCGTCAGGCGGAGGAATGCCTGCGTAAAATAACGGCCTTCGGTTCGACACCCCTGGCTCTGGGCCTTCGCACCTGCTGCCGTTATCTTCAGGAAGCCGGCAGGAGGAGTCCGTCCATCATCCTGATCACCGACGGGATTCCCACTGTCGGCGACCAGTCCCGCGATCCCATGGCCGACTCGCTGGCGGCTGCCGGGGAGATCAAAAGCAGGGGCTACGGTTTCACCTGCTTCGGTCTGAAACCCTACCGGCAGTACCTGACCCAACTGGCCCAAGCTGCCGGGGGAACGGTCTGCGTGCTGGATGAGCTGGAAAAAAGTAAGCTGGTGGAATGCGCCGGCCGCCAACAGGCAGCCCTCAATGGTCAATAAGCAGTTTCCTGGCTTCGCCGGTTATGCCGGCCAACCCGATTAGAATCTGTCCTTCAGGCCGTTCAGAAGCCCCCAGATGCACGACGGTCTCGTAAACCCAGCAGCGACGCGTACTGGTGTACGCTAGCAATGGGTTTACGGGACCAACAAAGCAGATGGGGGCTTATCAGCGGCCTGACTTCGCCGGTTATGCCGGCGAAGTTTCTTTATCTCCCCACTTTTTGACTTACCGACGGTAATTGAAAAGGATTATTAGCTGGCGGCGAGAATTATACTAGATCAGTAAAATATCCGTATGGCGGTGGGAAACATGTTTTATCTCATCCTGGCGCTCGCCTTTTCCCTGGTGGTGGCTGTTTTCGCCATTCAAAATTCTTTGCCGGTCTCTGTTGCCTTTTTGTCCTGGAGCTTTCAGACCTCCCTGGTGATCGTCATCCTCGGCGCCGCAACCTTGGGGGCGCTATCGACCCTGTCCCTGGCGGTGCTGATGCAGGTCAAGGCCCGCTGGGCTCTCAAAAAGGTCAAACAACGCCAGGGGGAACTTGAGGCCGAGATCGAAACCCTCAAGGCCCGGCTGGCCCAGGAATCAGCCAGGGAAGACATCGCCAAGGGACCTTGATGTCCTGTACTGAACGGAGGTAGTATGGCTCGAATAGGGAAAAAGTGGCGGGTTTTGCCGGTCGAGACCGCCTTGAGCGCAAAACTCGGCAAGGAGGTCGGCGTATCTCCGGTAGTGGCCCAGGTGCTGATTAACCGAGGTATTTGCGACGCTGCGCAGGCAAAACAGTTTTTACACGGCGGGGCCGAAGGGCTGGGTGACCCCTGGCTACTCAAGGGGATGAACGAGGCCGTCGCCCGCATCGGACAAGCAATCGCCAGGCAGGAGAAAATAACTGTTTACGGCGATTATGATGTTGACGGTATCACCGCTACCGCCTTGGTTTACCGTGTGCTCACACGGCTGAACGCCGTTGTGGAATACTATATCCCGGAGCGGCAAAGCGAGGGCTACGGCCTGAACGGCGCGGCGCTGGAGGCGCTTTGTGCGTCAGGCACCCGGTTGATTATCACCGTAGACTGCGGCATCAACGCCGTGGAAGAAGTGGCCGGAATGGCCCAGCGGCTTCATGTCATCATTACTGATCACCATCAGCCGCCGGCCCTGCTGCCGGCAGCTGTCGCCGTCATCAATCCCAAACAACCGGGTTGCCTCTATCCCGAAAAGCAGTTGGCCGGGGTGGGGGTGGCCTTTAAATTGTGCCAGGCCCTCTGGCAGAGCCACTTTCCTGACGACCGGGGCGTCACCGACTATCTTGACTTGGTCGCTGTAGGCACCATCGCCGACATCGTTTCCCTCACCGATGAAAATCGGATACTGGTGAAGCTGGGCTTGGCTCAACTGATCCGGACCGGGAACCTTGGCCTGAAGTCTCTTCTCAAAGTCAGCTGCCTGAAGGCCGACACCATCGATTCCGGAAAAGTCGGTTATATCCTGGCACCGCGCCTCAACGCCGCAGGTCGGCTCAGCCATGCCGCCTCCGGCGTGGAACTGCTGGTTACCGCCGATGCGGCCCGGGCAGCCGAGCTTGCCGCCGAACTGAACAACGAGAACATTAAACGCCAGGCCGTGGAAAAGGAACTGCTGGCGGCGGCGGAAAAAAGCCTGGCCGAGAGTGGCCGCGAAGGAGATAAAGTCCTGGTGCTGGCCGGCGAGGACTGGCATCCGGGCGTTATTGGCATAGTAGCCTCGCGGCTGGTGGACAAATACTACCGGCCGGTAGTCATGATCAGTATCCGCGACGGTGTCGGTAAAGGTTCCTGCCGGAGTATTCCCGGCTTCGATATCTACCAGGCGCTGGCTGCCTGCTCCGATCACCTGATCCAGTTCGGCGGCCATCGACAGGCCGCAGGTCTGAGTCTCGCAGCGGATAACATCGACCGCCTGCGGGAAAAGCTCTGCGCCCTGGCAGCCGAGTGGCTCAGCGACGAGGATTATCAGCCGGTCCTGTCCATCGACTCCGAAATCGCTCTGGCCCAGATCAACACCGCCTTCATCGAACAATTGGCCTGTCTTGCGCCCCACGGTATGGGCAATCCAAGTCCGGTGTTCGCCAGCGCCGATCTGGCTGTCGCCGACATGCGGCCCCTCGGCGCCGACGGCCGTCATTTCCGGCTGCGAGTCAAGCAGGACGGCGCAACGAGCGACGTCTTGGCCTGGAACCTTACTGGAATGACGGAGGACCTGGAAGCAAATGATAGTATTGACCTGGCCTTTGTAGCGGAATTCAACGACTGGCAGGGCCGTCGTTCGGTTCAGCTTCGGGCCCGCGACGTAAAGGCACGGCTGACTGTTCCGGAAACTCTGGCGCTGTCCGACAGCCGGAATGCCGCCGACAGAATCGCCTGCCTGCTGGACCTGGCCTTAACTGGCGGACAGGTGCTGGTCCACACCCTGGACCGGCGGCAGGCCGTAACCCTTGTCAGGCAACTGCGCCAGCGTGTCAGACTCCCGGCGGCCGGCATCGCCGTGTATCATCCTTCCCAGCCCGAAGTTGCCCGACGGCGGGTGCTCGATGGCTGGCAGTCCGGTAAAGTCACCCTGCTGGTCAGCGCCGGACCGCCGGTTGCCGAAGCGGCAACGGCCGACCATATCGTCTTGTATCAGCCGCCCCTGACTCGCGACGCTTTCGCAGACCTTTGCCACTTTGCGGCCGCCGCTGTGCACCCTGTTTGTCTCCATTTCCTGTACGGCAGCGCCGATATTGCTCACGTCGCCGGACGGCTTACAGCATACTTTCCTGATCGGACCATGGCCGGGCGGGTCTATTTGACCCTCAAAGCGATGGCCGGACCGGACGGTTCGATAAAAACATCGGATACCCTCCTGGCTGAAAGGGTGAGGCTGGCTCACGCCGTGAACACCAGCGAGACCGGAGTAGCCGCCGCTCTCAGCATGCTGGCCCAGATCGATCTTGTGAACCCTGGCACCGGCTCCGGCCGGCGCATACTATATCTAAAGCCCGAACCTGCGGAGAAACAAACCATTGAGCGCTCAGCCACCTATCGCGACTGCGCCAGGGCCCGCGAGGATTTTGACCGCTGGTCCAGGGAACTGATGAAATTAACTGTGACCACACTTTGGAAACGGGCCGCCGGGCCGGCCGGATGGAGGAAAAACGATGGATTTGAAGGCTAAATTGCGTGTTGTCGATTTCAAGGGGGTTGATTTCGTTGATATCACCACCTTGCTCCAGGACGGGCCGACTTTTCGCGAGGCTGTCGACCGTCTCGTCGAACGGTTCAGCGGCCAGCATATCGACCTGATTGCCGGACCGGAGTCCCGCGGCTTCGTTATTGGTGCCCCCGCAGCCTACGCCCTGGGGGCGGGTTTTGTGCCGGTGCGTAAGCCCGGCAAGTTGCCGGCCAGGACGGTCAGGCGCGAATACAGCCTCGAATACGGCAAGGACGCTCTGGAAATACACGCCGACGCTATTCGGCCCGGACAACGGGTGCTGATTGTTGACGACCTGCTGGCCACCGGCGGGACGGCGGCAGCCACCGCCAAACTGGTGGAAGACCTGGGCGGGGTAGTCGTCGGCCTGGCCTTCCTTGTGGAACTGACCTTCCTGAAAGGGCGTTTGGCTTTACCTGGCTACGAGATTGTTTCCTTGATTGAGTATTGATGATACAATGGATGAAGTACTGCGCCAGGGGGGTGAGCGGATGAGTGTGCCCAAACCGGAGTTTGCCGATCTGATCAAACAAATAATCACATACCAGCCCGACGCCCCGGTGGAGCTGATCGAAACCGCCTATCAGTTCGCCCAGACTGCCCATGAGGGCCAGATGAGGGTCTCTGGCGAGCAATACATATCCCACCCGCTGGGAGTCGCAAAGATACTGTCCGAGTTGCAGCTGGACGCGACCACTATCTGTGCGGCGCTGCTCCACGACGTGGTCGAGGATACCGCCGTAACCGAAGAAGGCCTGGAGAAGAAGTTCGGCAAGGAAATCGCCGTTCTGGTTGACGGAGTGACAAAGCTCAGCCGGATCGAATATAAGTCAAAAGAAGAACAGCAGCTGGAAAACTATCGCAAGATGTTTCTGGCTATGGCCAAGGACATCCGGGTAGTCCTGATCAAACTCGCCGACAGGCTCCACAACATGCGGACCCTGAAAGCCATGCCGGTGGAAAAACAGCGCGCCACCGCCCGGGAGACGCTGGAGATCTACGCTCCCTTAGCCCACAGGCTCGGCATCTACCGCATCAAATGGGAACTGGAAGATCTGGCGTTCCGCTATCTGGAGCCCGAAAACTACTACGCCCTGGTGGAAAAGGTCAAGCAGAAGCGCCAGGAGCGGGAAGACCTTATCAGCGAAGCAGTTAAAACCCTGAGCGAAAAGCTCGACGGCGTGGGTATCAAGTCGGAAATCCAGGGTCGTCCGAAGAATTTTTACAGCATCTACAAAAAGATGGAGAAAGACCACAAAGACCTTGCGGAAATCTATGATCTGTCGGCGGTAAGAGTCATCGTCGAGACAGTAAAGGACTGCTACGGGGCTCTCGGGATCGTCCACACCCTGTGGAAACCGTTGCCCTACCGGTTCAAGGATTTCATCGCCATGCCCAAGTCCAACATGTACCAGTCCCTCCATACCACCGTTATAGGTCCCACCGGGCAGCCGCTGGAGATCCAGATCAGGACCTGGGATATGCATCGGACCTCCGAATACGGTATCGCGGCCCACTGGCGCTACAAAGAAGGCGACGAAAAGGCCGGCGGCAAGACGGCCGGCAAAACATACGACCAAAAGCTCTCCTGGCTTCGGCAGCTGCTGGAGTGGCAGCAGGACCTGCGTGATCCTCGGGAATTCATGGAAACCCTGCGGCTGGATGTACTTACCGACGAAGTGTTCGTCTTTACCCCCAAAGGAGATGTCATCGACCTGCCGGCAGGTTCCATACCCATCGATTTCGCCTATCGCATCCACACCGACGTGGGCCACCGCTGTGTCGGGGCGCGGGTAAACGGCAAGATGGTCCCCCTGGAATACAAACTGAACAACGGCGATATTGTCGAAGTAGTCACCACCAAGCAGGGCAACGGGCCCAGCCGGGACTGGCTGAACATCGTCGCCTCGTCCGAGACCAAGAACAAAATCCGTCAGTGGTTTAAGAAGGAAAAACGCGAGGAAAACATCGCCAAAGGCCGGGACCTTATTGAAAAGGAAGGCAAGCGCCTCGGCTACGACTGGCACGAACTGGTCAAAGGCGACCGCCTGGTCGAAGTGGCAAAAAAAATGAATACCGCCGGCGAGGAGGACCTGCTGGCCGCCGTCGGCTATGGCGGCGTCACTCTTCACGGCGTCATGACCAAGCTGATCGAGGCCTATAAAAGAGAGACCCGCACCGCCGCTCCCGCCGACATCACCACCACCTTGAGCGAGCTTAAACCAAAACGCACCAAATCCAAGAGCAGTCACGGCATTCTGGTGAAAGGCGAGTCGGGCGTGATGGTTCGTCTGGCCCGCTGCTGCAATCCGGTTCCCGGTGACGTGATCATCGGCTACATCACCCGCGGCCGCGGCGTATCGGTCCACTGTGCCGACTGCACCAATATCATGAATAATGCCGACGAGTTCGAGCGGATCATCGAGGTCGAGTGGGATATCGGCGGCAACAACTTTTACAGTGTTCCTGTTGAGATCACCTGTGTGGACAGGGCCGGTATCCTGTCGGAAATCCTCATGGTGGCCTCGGAGACCAAAACCAACGTCGGCTCTGTCAATGCCAAAACTCACAAGGACAAAAGCAAGCTGGCCACCATCACCCTGAGCCTGGAAATCAGCAATCTCACTCAGCTTGAGCATCTTATGACCAAGATGCGCAAGGTGAAGGACGTCTACAGCGTGCAGCGGGCCGCCACCACCGGCGGGGTGCTGCCGTGAGGGCCGTGGTCCAGCGGACTGGCGCCGCCTCGGTCACCGTAGCCGGTGAAACCATAGCGGATGTGGGGCCGGGGCTTACCGTACTTCTCGGAGTCGGAGCCGGCGACGGAGAGCAGGACGCCAGATACCTTGCGGAAAAAATTGTTAATCTGCGGATTTTTCCCGATCAGGAGGGCAAAATGAACCTGTCGCTCCTGGATACCGGCGGCGAACTTCTGGTGGTCTCCCAGTTCACCCTCTACGGCGACTGCCGCAAAGGGCGACGTCCCGGATTTGACGCCGCAGCTCCTCCGGCTGAGGCTGTGAAGCTCTATGAATTTTTCCTCCGGCTGTGCCGCGAGACTGGCGTAAGAACCGCCAGCGGCCGGTTTCAGGCCGAAATGATCGTAAAAATCGAAAACCAAGGGCCTGTTACCATCTTGTTGGATAGCAGCCGGTTGTTTTAAGGAGATGAGGACATGAAAATCATTGCCCTGGAAGTGGGAAGTCTCGGCACCAACTGTTATATCGCCTATTCGGAAACCCTCCGCCGGGCGGCGGTCATTGATCCCGGCGGCAGCTGCGAGCAGATCCTCGCCGTGCTCCACAACGAAAAACTGGTGGTTGACTATATCATCAACACCCACGGTCACGCTGACCACGTGCTGGCCAATCTGCCCCTGAAAAAGGCTACCGGGGCGCCGATCCTCATTCACGAAGACGACGCCTCCATGCTGGAAAGCCCCCAGCGCAACCTGTCGGCCTGGATCGGCGGCGGTGTTTCCTGCGGTCCTGCCGACAAGTTGCTGAAGGAAGGCGACAAAATCACCGTCGGCGACTTTGAACTGACTGTGATTCACACCGCCGGCCATACGCCTGGCGGCATCAGTCTGCTGTCAGGCAGCGTACTGTTCAGCGGCGACACCCTGTTCGCCGAGTCCATCGGCCGCACCGATTTTCCCGGAGGCTCCTATCAGGGGCTTATTCACAGCATCCAGCAAAAGCTCATGGTGCTGGGCGACGATGTCAGGGTGCTGCCCGGGCATGGACCGGAAACCACCATCGGCTGGGAGCGGAACCACAATCCGTTCATTCAGTAACCGCAGAACCGGGGTGATATCGTGTTCAGGCAATATGCCGCGTGGCTGAAGCCGGCCATAGTGCTGGCGGGACTATATCTTCTAAGCCAGATCACCGCCATCTACCTGCCGGTGATCGTGGCTGTTGTGCTGTCCTTCATCCTCAATCCCCTGGTGAACAAGATCACCAGGATCAAGCTCTGGCCGAACTCCGGCGGCATAGCCCGCGGCTGGGCGGTCGTCTTGACCCTGATTCTGTTCACTGTCTTCATGTCCGGTGTTATGACCCTTATTTTTAAACCATTTGTCAGCGAGTTCAACCGTTTCGTCGCCAATCTCCCTAGTCTCGTGGAGCGCATTCAGCACCTTACCGGGGTCATCGAGGAGCATACCAGCTCCCTCGAACTGCCGGGAAACATCCGCAGCCTCATCGATCAGGTTCTTTCCAGCGCCGCCACGTACGCGCTGGCCCTCGGGCGGCGAGTGCTGGAAGCCCTGGTGGCCTTTGCTTCCCAGGTGGTCGAACTTGTCGTCGTCCCGGTCCTGACTTTTTATTTCCTCAAGGACTGGAAAATCTTGCGGGAATCCTTCATCAAGGCTCTGCCGCCCGAAGCCAGGGGTAAAGGTCATTCCATCGTATCCGACATGTCCCAGGCCATGAGCGGCTATCTTCACGGACAAGCCCTGGTCAGCGTCATCATCGGCCTGATGGTCTTCAGCGGCATGTACCTGCTGGGAGTCGACTACCCGCTGGTCCTGGGACTCCTGGCCACCCTTACCGAGACCATTCCCATCATCGGTCCGATTATCGGGGCCACGCCGGCCATCTTTCTCGCCTACCTGGCGGCGCCGACCCTGGCGCTGAAGGTTACGGTCTTTTTCCTGATCATTCATCAGATTGAAAATCATATTGTTGTGCCCAAGATCATGGGCCACAACATCGATCTACATCCGGTAACGGTTATACTCGCTTTGTTGGCAGGAGGGCAGCTTTTCGGCGTGGTCGGGATGATCATGGCTGTGCCTGTGGCGGCGCTCCTGAAGGTGCTCTTTCGGCATCTGTGGGACTATGACTGATGAAAGAAGGGACTCTGTTTGAGCATCAACATGTCTGACCTGCGGCAAATATTCCGGGACCGCCAGTACAAGTTCACCTCTCAGCGCCAGACCATCCTGCGCGCCTTCACCGACCATCCTGACCGCCACCTCAGCGCCGAGGACGTGTACAACATCGTCCGCAAGGAGTCGCCGGAACTCGGTCTGGCGACAGTGTACCGCACCCTGGAACTGCTGAGCGAGCTGGATATTCTCCAGAAACTCGATTTCGGCGACGGGCGGCATCGCTACGAAATCAACGAAACCAGCACACCTCATCATCATCATCACCTCATCTGCCTGGACTGCGGCATGGTCAAAGAATTCGGCGACGATCTGCTGGAAACCCTGGAAACCGCCGTCTCAAAAAAAAGCAATTTTAAAATCGTCGACCATCAGCTGAAATTTTACGGCTACTGTCAGGACTGCCAGCGGAAAAATGATAATTGACGGTTACCGCTACCCCCAAAATGATGAACTGACCAAAGCCGTCGGCGAAGCGATGGCCTTGTATGCCATTCCGGCCAGCCCGGCCTCCCGGGGGAACACGGTGGAGATCGCAAACCGCGTGATTGCCTCGCCGTATCAGGTAGTGACAGTGCTTGAATTTAGCACCGCTGCCGACGGGCTGCAGCGCTGGGAAGAAGTCAGTTCCATCGCTCCGGCCGGTGAAAGCCGGCGGGACGCCGCCAGACGACTGACCCAGATGAACATTCTGGCCTTGCTGCAAAAGCTGACAGGTCGGATTCCGACGCCGTGGGGAATCCTGCGGGGCGTGAGGCCCGGCAAGCTGGCCCATCGTTTCTTTGATCAGGGCTTACCACTGACCGGGGTCGTGGCCCGGCTGCAGTCCGACTATGCCGTAACCCCCGCCAAGGCCGAACTTATCGCCGATATCGCCCAGCGTCAGCGGACGCTGCTCCTCAGCCCGGCTGAGGCGAAAAAAACGGTCAGCGTCTATATCGGCATCCCGTTTTGTCCCTCGCGCTGCCTATACTGCTCCTTTCCGGCCTACCTGCTGCCGGCGGACCGGGCCGCGCTGGACTCATTCCTGGGCGCGCTGGAGGAGGACATTTCCGCTGCGGCCGAGGTGATATCCCGCTACGGGCTGTCCGTCCAGACGGTATACATAGGCGGCGGCACCCCTACCAGCCTGCCGGCGGCCGATTTTGAGCGTCTGCTTGCCACTGTCCGCGAGGCCTTTTTTAGTTGTGCCACCCGGGAATTTACCGTCGAGGCCGGCCGGCCCGATACCCTTGACGACGCCAAGATCGCGGCGATGCGCCGTGCCGGGGTCACCCGCATCAGCGTCAATCCTCAGACCATGCAGGAAAAAACTTTAAAACTTATTGGACGAAGGCATAGTGTACACGATATAATAGTAGTATTGGAAAAAACCCGCTCTGCCCATATCCCGGTTGTAAACATGGACATCATCGTCGGTCTGCCGGGAGAAGACGAAGCCCAGCTGGCTGATACCATGGACCAGATCGCCGGACTTGCCCCGGACAACCTGACTGTACACACCCTGGCCATCAAGAAAGGTTCGCGGCTGAAGGACGGACGCGCCGGATTCGAGCTTCCCAGGGAAGGGGCTGCGGCCCGGATGCTGGCCATTGCTGATGGCTGTGCCCGCAAACTGGGCATGGTTCCTTATTATTTATACCGCCAGAAATACATGGCCGATAACCTGGAGAACATCGGTTACGCCCTGCCTGGCAGGGAATGCCTTTATAATATCCAGATCATCGAAGAACGCCAGACCGTCATCGGCATCGGTCCGGCCGCCGCCACCAAGGCCGTCGAACCAGGCGACTGGCGGCTGACCCGTTCCTACATGCCGAAGGACTTGAGCACTTATATCAATTATCTGGCCAAACATCTTGACCGGCGGGGCCAGTTGCTGGCAAGATTGATGGAATCCTGAGGAGGAATCACAGATGCAGATTACGGGACCGCGCGGAACAAAAGACATCCTGCCCGGAGCTTCCGCCTTCTGGCAGTACGTCGAACAATCGGCGCGGGATATCTGCCAGGCTTATGTTTATCAGGAAATTCGCACCCCGGTGTTCGAACACACCGAACTCTTCCTGAGGGGTATCGGCGAAACCACCGACATCGTTCAGAAAGAAATGTACACTTTTAACGACCGGGGCGGGCGCAGCGTCACCCTGCGGCCGGAGAATACCGCGGCGGTGGTGCGGGCCTATCTCGAACACAAGCTGTACAGCGGACCGCAGCCGACCAAGCTGTTTTATATCGGGCCCATGTTTCGCTACGACCGGCCTCAGGCCGGCCGGCTCCGCCAGTTTCACCAGTTCGGTATCGAAGCCATCGGATCACGGGGACCGGTGGTGGACGCCGAGATCATTCTGCTGGCGGTCCAGTTTTTCCGCCGCCTGGGTCTGTCCGAGCTCAACCTCTACATAAACTCAGTGGGCTGTCCCAACTGCCGGCCGGTGTACCGCGACATATTGCAGGCCGCCCTGCGGGACGACCTTGCCCGTTTCTGCCCCGACTGCCAGTCCCGATTCGACCGCAACCCGATGCGGATACTGGACTGCAAAGTGGAAAGATGCCAGGAATTGTCCGCCAATGCGCCCAAGCTGTCCGACTGCCTGTGCGAGGAATGTTCCGGCCATCTGGAGCAGCTGCGCCAGCTTCTCGACGCCGCCGGCGTCGACTACAAGCACAATCCCCGGCTGGTGCGCGGACTGGACTACTATACCAAAACCGCCTTCGAAATCCAGTACCCGCCTCTGGGCGCTCAGAGC
This sequence comes from Negativicutes bacterium, assembly GCA_031292015.1. Next base: position 87,336 of record JARLHY010000202.1, read on the forward strand.
GCCATTTGCGGCGGCGGCCGCTATGACGGCCTGATTGAGGAGATCGGGGGCGAACCTACGCCAGGCATCGGCTTTGCCATCGGCCTGGAGAGAGTGCTGCTGGCTCTGGAAAAACAGGGCCTGCTCCCGGAGCAGCGGCCGTCGATCGCCGTATATGTCGCGACGGTGGATGCCGCCACTCAGGTCGCGGCCTTCAAACTTCTGGCCGAACTTCGCCAGGCGGGAATTTCCGCCGACATGGACTACCAGGGGCGTAACCTGAAGGCCCAGTTGAAGCAGGCCAACCGTTATCCGGCACGCTATGTGGCTATCATCGGCGAAGAAGAAGCCGCCCAGGGTAAAGTTACGCTCAAAGATATGCAGACCGGCCAGCAGGAACTGATCGCTGCTGGTGATTTACGGCAAAAGATTCTAGCGGAGATGGAGGAATAACATGGATACGATGCAAGGGCTAAAACGTAGCCATTCTTGCGGTGAAATCGGCAAAGACCAGGCCGGACAGAAAGTGGTGCTCTGCGGCTGGGTGGCCCGTCGCCGCGACCATGGCGGATTGATATTCGTCGATCTGCGCGACCGCAGCGGTGTGGTCCAGGTGGTCTTTTCCCCGGATGTGGCCAAGGAAGCGTTCCACAAGGCAGAAGGGGTCCGGTCCGAATACGTTCTGGCCGTCAGCGGCGAAGTTCGCCTCCGCGACTCCGACACCGTCAACCCCAACATGACCACAGGCGAAATCGAGGTCGACGGCGTCGAACTGCGCATGCTGAACGCCGCCAAAACTCCGCCCTTTTACATCCAGGACGATATTGATGTCGATGAGCTCCTGAGACTAAAATACCGTTATCTTGATCTTCGCCGGCCTGAAATGCAGCACAATCTGCTGCTGCGGCACCGGGTCACCAAACTGATGCGCGACTTTTTCGACCGTCAGGGCTTCATCGAGGTCGAAACCCCCATGCTGACAAAGAGCACCCCCGAAGGGGCCAGGGATTATCTTGTCCCGAGCCGGGTCAACCCAGGCAAGTTCTATGCACTGCCCCAGTCGCCCCAGATCTTTAAACAGATCCTGATGGTGGCCGGGTTTGAACGTTATTTTCAGATCGTGCGCTGCTTCCGTGATGAAGACCTGCGGGCCGACCGGCAGCCTGAATTTACCCAGCTGGATATCGAAATGTCCTTCATCGAGCGGGAAGATATACTGACCATGATGGAAAATATGGTCGCCTACCTGTTTAAGGAATCCATCGGCGCGGAAGTCCCGACCCCATTCACCCGTCTTTCCTACGGTGAGGCCATGGACAAATACGGGTCGGACAAGCCTGACCTGCGGTTTGGCATGGAACTTGTCGACATATCCGCCGCAGTCAAAGGTTCGGAATTCAAGGTCTTTGAAGGCGTTCTGGCCGCCGGCGGTCAGGTCAAAGCCATCAATGTCAAAGGTTACTCCCATATCGCCCGACGTGAACTGGACAGCCTTGTAGACTATGTCGGAATTTACGGCGGCAAGGGTCTGGCCTGGCTGTGCTATACCCCTGAAGGCGTCAAATCTCAGATTACCAAGTTCTTTTCCCAGGAAATAATTGACAAAGTCACCGTCGCCACCGCAGCCGAGGAAAGTGACCTTATCCTGATCATGGCCGATCAGCCGGCGGTAGTCAACCCGGCCCTCGGGCAGCTGCGGCTGGAAATGGCCCGCCGCTTAAACCTCGTCGACCCTGAAAAGCTCTCCTTCACCTGGGTAATCGATTTCCCGATGTTCGAGTATGACGTCGAGGAAAAACGCTATGTGGCCATGCATCACCCGTTCACCTCACCTCGGGACGAAGACCTCGGCTATCTGGAAAGCGACCCCGGCCGGATCAAAGCCAAAGCCTACGACATGGTGCTCAACGGCACCGAGATCGGCGGCGGCAGCATCCGTATCTACAACCGTGACCTGCAGGAACGTGTTTTCAAGGCCATCGGGCTCAGCCAGGAGGAAGCCGTGGAGAAATTCGGCTACCTGCTGGAAGCCTTCGAGTATGGAACCCCGCCTCACGGCGGCATCGCTTTCGGCCTGGACAGGTTGATCATGCTGATGGCTGGACGGTCATCCATCCGCGATGTCATCGCCTTCCCCAAGACCCAGAGCGCGTCGGACATCATGAGCCAGGCCCCGTCCTCAGTAGGTCAGCGTCAACTGAAAGAACTGTCCATTAAGCTGGACGTGCTTGGGAAAAAATAAGAACACACTATTAAGTTAAAAAGAAACGGCAGAGCCGTTTCTTTTTGCTATACGGAAGAATCGCGGCAAAATGCTAAATCGCTCTTGGAAACGCAAAGACCGCCAAGGCCACAAGCATTACACCCTATATTTGTAAAAAAACATATTTACAAACATCGGCAACGATGTTATATTAGACCTATAACAGTGTTATAGGTCTAATATAACATGCAAGACAGAGGAGGGGACACTATGAAAATCGTTGTCCTAAGCGGCAGTCCCAAGGGTGAGACCAGTGTGACAATGCAGTATGTCGCCTATATGGCCAAAAACTTTCCTGAACATGAATTCGAAATCCATCATATCGCTCAGACCATAAAGGCCATCGAACAGGATCAAAAAATCTTCGGCAGGGTAATGGCCGCCATCGCCGGCGCCGACGCGGTGCTGTGGGCGTTTCCTCTGTATTACTGCCTGGTGCACGCCAACTACAAGCGTTTCATCGAACTGATCGGCGAGCGGCAGGCCCAGGCAGCCTTCGCCGGTAAACATACCGCCCTGCTGTCCACATCCATCCATTTCTACGATCATACTGCCCACAACTACATCCACGGGATCTGCGACGACCTGTCCATGAAGGTTTTTGGCTCCTTTTCAGCAGCCATGGAAGACCTGCTGGGGGAAATGGGCCGGAACCGGCTGCTGGCGTTCAGCCGGAGTTTCTTCGCCGCCGCCCGGAGTGATGCCTCATTGCCGCGGCATTATCCGCCTGTCGTTCCCCTGGAGAAAGAGTACCTGCCGGGTGACTGTTTATCCAGCGTTGACCCTCAGGGGCGGAAAGTTATTCTCGTAACCGACGCCGCGCCTGACGATACCAATCTGCGGCGGATGAACGACAGGCTGGCTTCCTGTTACGGCGGGCAGGCCGAGGTGCTTAACCTGCGGGACGTCGACATCAAGGGCGGCTGTCTGGGCTGCATCCAGTGCGGCTATGACAATACCTGCGTCTACACTGGCCGCGACGGGTACATCGAGTTTTTTGACCACCTGAAATCCGCCGATATTCTCGTTTTTTCCGGCACCATCCGTGACCGTTACCTGTCCTCGGTGTGGAAGAACCTTTTTGATCGCAGCTTTTACAACACCCATATCCCGTGTTTTTCCGGCAAACAGCTGGTCTATGTCATCAGCGGTCCCCTGTGCCAGTTGCCGAATCTTCGCCAGATTCTCGAAGGCTACACCGAAATGCAGGGCGCGAACCTTGTCGGCATCGTCACCGATGAGCTGGCCGAATCGCCGCAAATCGACCGCCACCTAGAGGCGGCCGCCTGCCTCAGCGTCGAATATTCCGGAGCCGGTTACGTCAAGCCTCCGACCTATCTCAGCGTGGGAGGCAGGAAAATATTCCGCGACGAAATATGGGGGCGGCTGCGCTTCCCCTTTGCTGCCGATCATCGTTTTTACCAGGCAGCAGGGTTTTACGATTTTCCCCAGAAGGATTATAAAGATAGGGTGCGCAATCTACTCCTGGGTCTTATGGCTCGCGTTCCCGCTGTTCGCAGGACTCTCTTCGGCAGCCGCATGAAGGAACATATGATTGCGCCATTCCAAAAACTGCTGGCAAAACCGTAACCTTGCCGCACAAGGAGGTACTCATGCCAACACCCGCCGAACAGACCGATACCCGGTCCGTGATTCTGGCCAGAGCCCGCGAACTCTTTCTCACCATGGGTTATCACAAGACCTCAATGCGCGGCATCGCCCAGGCCGCCGGCATCTCCACCGGGCCGCTCTACTTTCACTTTGAGAACAAAGCCGAAGTATTTTTCCATATCTGCTGCGAAGCCTTCGACATGCTGCTGGAAGATTTCCGCCGGGAAGCAGCCAGTGAGGACCATGCCGGCTGGCGGCTGCGCAAGATGTATCAGGCCTACCAGGATTTTTACTATCGCGAACCTCAACTGTTTGAAATCATGCATCAGCCGGCTGACCCTTCGGCCGGCATCGATCTGCCGGAAAAGCTCCGCCACACCCTGAAACAGAAGTCGCTGGAGATGGTGCAGATCATGGCGCTGGTCATCAGGGAGGGCGTTTCCAGAGGCGAACTCAGAGAGGTCGACCCGCGAAAACTGGCTCTGTACCTTCATTCGGTCGCTGAAGGCGTATTTCTCAACAACCGCACCGGCGTCTTCGAACTTTGCGGCGTAAGCCTGGACGAAATGATTGCCACAGCCATTGACCTGATCGGTGTCGGCATGATCGATCAGCGTGTCGCGGCGTCCGTTGGCGACGGCGACCACTAAGCCCCGCCGGGCTTGGTTTTGGTAAAAGATTCCGGCGGCTCGGCGCTTGCATTTGGCCGGCAACTCTGCTAATATAAAAGACGGAATAGTCACAAACTTTGGCGTTGGTTGATAACCCTGCTGTGTGCGTGAAAGGCCGTTGTTTTGATCCAACACAGATACTTTGGGAGTCCGGGCTCTGGCTATGGCGTGTAAGCCCTGTGAACTAGGGGACACATAAAGTAGACGGGAGGACACCCACCTGCCGAGGGCAGGTTCAAAACACCGGTAAACGGCATGGTGGGGCTTATTGATATCCGAAAAAGCTGGCCTGTAAAGCGCCGGCTTTTTTGATTGCCATAAAGGGTTTTGCCGGCCAAGCCAGAATTTAAAAGCATGACATTTATCGTTAGGAGTGATATTGTGCCAGTCGTTGATTTGCGCAGCGATACTGTGACAATGCCCACCGCGGCCATGCGTCAGGCGATGTTTCAGGCCGAAGTCGGTGACGACGTTTACCGTGAAGACCCCACCATTATCGCCCTGGAGAACCTGGGAGCCGGGATGCTGGGCAAGGAAGCCGGCCTGTTCGTCACCAGCGGCACCATGGGCAACCAGGTGGCGGCTATGGTTCATACGAAAAAAGGCGATGAGATCATCTGCGAGGCAGAAGCTCATATCTATTATTACGAGGTGGCCGGACTGGCCTGCCTGTCCGGCGCTCAGGTCCGTCCGCTGCTGGGCGACCGGGGTATTCTGTCAGCCGACATGATCCGGCCCCATATCCGGCCGGTGGATGTCCATGCTCCCGACACCGGGCTGATTTGTGTGGAAAACAGCCATAACCGGGCTGGCGGCACCTGCTACACCCTGGCCGGATTGGCCGGCATCAAAGAACTGGCCGGCCGGCACGGCATTCCGGTACATATGGACGGGGCCCGGATCTTCAACGCCGCCGCGTCTCAGGGCGTGACAGCGAAAGAAATCGCCCGCTGCGCCGATTCGGTTCAGTTTTGCCTCTCCAAGGGGTTGGCGGCGCCGGTAGGTTCACTGTTGGTCGGTTCCCGCGAGTTTGTGGAGAAAGCCCGCCGTATCCGTAAGATGCTGGGCGGCGGCATGCGCCAGGCCGGTGTCATCGCCGCTGCGGGAATCGTGGCTCTGTCCTCGATGGTCGACCGTCTGGCCGAGGACCATGAAAACGCCAAACGGCTGGCTGAGGGAATCGCCAATCTTGGCTACGAAATTGACCTTGCCACCGTCCAGACCAACATCGTCATCTTCAGCGTCGACGGTCTGAAAATCGATGCTCCGGCGCTCGTGGCCGCCCTCGGCGAAAACGGAGTGAAGGCCGGCGCCTTTGGCGAACGGCGGGTACGTATGGTCACCCATCTGGGAATCGAACGCTCCGACATCGACTACACAGTGGACATCCTGGCCAAAATGAAGGAAAACCTGGCTTGTTCCAAGCCTTAGGATCATGCTTTCGCCGCCCGTGCGGGAAAGGAGCACAGCAATATGAGTCTCTTCGATGACGAGCAGTTGTTCGGACCCCGGCCGCCGGAACCCTTGGCGGTGCGGCTCCGTCCGGTGTCCCTGGACGAATTTGTCGGCCAGTCCGACGTAGTCGGCACAGGTAAATTCCTGCGCCGGATGATCGACGCCGACACGGTGCCGTCGCTCATCCTGTTCGGTTCTCCCGGAACAGGCAAAACCACCCTGTCCCAGATCATCGCCCGCGAGACCGACTCCCAGTTTGAGCAGCTCAACGCCGTCTCCGCCGGAGTGGCTGACATCCGCAAGATCATCGACGCCGCCCAAAAGCGTCTGCGCAACGAGCGCCGCCGGACCATTCTTTTCATTGACGAAATTCATCGCTTTTCCAAATCCCAGCAGGACGTGCTGCTGCCCTATGTTGAAAACGGCACCATAGTACTCATTGGCGCCACCACCGAAAATCCCTATTTTGAAGTCAACGCGCCGCTCTTATCGCGGGTCAGGGTTTTCCGGCTGCTGCCGCTGGACAGCGACGCCGTGATTATCCTGCTGGAAAGGGCACTGAGCGACGAAGAACGCGGCTTGGGCAAAATGGCCCTGGGCTGCGATCGCTCCGTTCTGTCCCTGATCGCCGACATCGCCAACGGTGACGCCCGCGTGGCCCTCAACCTCCTGGAACAGGCGGCGTCGATGCTGGAGGGCACCGACAACCGGGAGATCACCGCCGACGCCATTGAAGCCATCGCCGGCAGCCGCCTTATCGCCTATGACAAGCAGGGCGACAACCATTACAATGTTATCTCGGCCTTCATCAAAAGCATGCGGGGCTCCGACCCTGATGCCGCCCTGCACTACCTGGGGAGGATGCTGGCCGCCGGGGAAGACGTGAAATTCATCGCCAGGCGGATTGTCATCTGCGCTGCCGAGGATGTTGGCAACGCCGACCCCAATGCACTGGTGGTGGCCATGGCGGCGGCCCAGGCCGTACAGTTTATCGGCCTGCCGGAAGGGCGCATTCCCCTGGCTCAGGCCGTGGTCTACGTCGCCACCGCCCCCAAGAGCAACGCCGCCTATGTAGCCATCGACAAGGCTATGGCCGACATCAGCAGCCGCAACATCGGCCAGGTGCCTGTTCACCTGCGGGACAGTTCCTACAAAGGCGCCAAACAGTGGGGCTACGGCCGCGATTACAAGTACCCCCACGATTATCCCGGCGCTCACACTCCGCAGCAGTACCTGCCTGACGAACTCAAAAACATGACTTACTATCAGCCCAGCGATCGCGGCTTTGAAGCCAAAATAGCCGAGCGGCTGAAGTACTGGCACAAAAAGTGACCTGCCCGAAAATGAAAAGACCTAGGCAATAGGAAGCGAAATCCTGCGGTCGGGGACATCCGGCGCCGCAGGATTTATATTTGTTGAAGCCAGCAGGAATTTCGCAACTTATCGCCAATAAGTAGCTTTGAATGATAATGTCGAATTAGCTCGAAATAGCGCGACGGCCATGCTCTCATGCCACAGGCCAAAGTACCTTGGCAAGAGTCGCCAAACAAAAAACAGGAGGCATGTATGCCAAAAGTAATGATCGTTGACGACGCCGCGTTTATGCGGATGATGCTGAGGAATATCCTGGCCAACACCGATTTTGAAGTGGTCGGGGAAGCGTCCACCGGGACCCAGGCGGTCAGGCTGTATCAGGAACTGCATCCCGACGTGGTAACCATGGACATCACTATGCCTGACAAGGATGGCGTTTCCGCGGTGAGAGAAATCAGAAAAATCGATCCTGGCGCAAAAATCATCATGTGCAGCGCTATGGGCCAGCAGGAAATGATCGTCGATTCCATCAAGGCCGGCGCCTCGGATTTTTTGGTAAAGCCTTTTCAACCCGAACGGGTGCTGGAATCGCTGCGAAAAATTCTTGGCATCAGCGCCCAAAAAACCGAAGAAGAGTCCTGAGGCCCGATACGGCTTGGAGGCATAATCCTGCAACAGGGAATTCGTGTTGCAGGATTTTCTTGTTGCAGGCCGAAATGGGCATTATTGCCAAAGAAATAAGGGGAGGGATTTAGTTTGGAAACCAGAAAAGTAGCACTGATCACCGGCGCCGGAACCGGGATCGGCAGAGCGATAGCGCTGGCTCTGGCAGCGCGGGGAATTGATGTTGTGGTGAATTATTCCCGCTCCGAAAAAGAAGCCCAGGACACCGCCGACGGAGTGCGGGCCGCGGGGGCGTCCTGCCTGCTGCACAAGGCCGATGTCTCCTACGATAACGAAGTGCGACAGATGCTCGCCGACAGCATTGCTTTTTTCGGACGCCTGGATTATCTCGTCAACTGCGCCGGAACCACCGACTTTGTCGATCTGACTGATATGGAAGGTCTGAAGGAAGAATACTGGGACCGGGCCCTGGGAGTCAATGTAAAAGGGCTTTTCTTCGTCAGCCGGGCCGCAGCGCCCCATCTGAAGAAAACCGGCGGCTCCATCGTTAACATCACCTCCATCGCCGGCATTACCGGCAAAGGCAGTTCCATCGCCTATGCCGCTTCCAAGGCTGCCGCGATCAGTGTGACCAAGTCTTTAGCCCAAGTATTGGCGCCCGAGGTGCGGGTCAACAGCGTGGCGCCGGGGATTGTCCTCACCCGCTGGGTGGCCGGCAAGGAAGACCACGTGAAATGGCTCGGACAGGGAACTCCCCTAGGCCGGGTCTGCGGACCGGAGGATGTGGCGGAAATTGTGGTTCCACTGCTGCTGTCCGCAGGAATGATGACCGGCCAGACTCTGGTGGTGGACGGCGGAGCGATCATGTAACGGCGTTATAACAGAACCGGATCCATATAAGGATCCGGTTCTGTTTGCTAAAGCGGGCAGATTTCTTATTTTTGAATTCCGCCGGTGAAGCGGAAAAACTCGTTGCAGCCGTGGGCGAACACTGTAGTCAGATGAGTGTAAAAATACGTGACGCCCTGTTTCAGCCGCTGTTCTGCCACGGCGAAGTTTCCGGCGGTGCCGGACGCCCGGCCTGTTGCGGCGATGGCGGCGAAGGCGCTGTTTATTGCTTCCTGGACGACCGGGTGGCCGGACTGGCCCGGGTAGCCAAGCGACTGGGACAGATCGGATGGCCCGACAAACAGTACATCGATCCCGGGTACGGCAGCGATTTCACCGATGTTGCCAAGCGCCTCCTTGTCCTCAATCTGGACGCAGACCAAAAGTTCGTGATTCGCCTGGCTCGTATACTTGTCAAGATCGAGACGTAAGCCGTAACCGGCCGAACGGGTTCCTACCGCCAGGCTTCTGGCGCCCTCGGGGTGATATTTGGCGGCAGCCACGATTTGGGCAGCTTCGGCCGCGGTGTTGACATGCGGGGCCTGTATACCGCCGACGCCGCGGTCCAGGTACTGCAAGACAGTCTCCGGGTCGTTTTTCGGCGGTCGGACAATGGCTGTGATGCCGCAGGCCTCGGCGGCCATAACCATGAGTTCCACCGTTTCCAGTCCTATCGAGCCGTGCTCGCAGTCGATCAGCACCCAGTCGAAGCCGATTTTACCGGCCATTTCCACCAACTGGGGCGACGGGATCATCAGCGAAAGCCCCAAAGCCGCCTGCCTCTGCCGAATTTTTTCCTTCATCCTGTTTGGCATTTATCATTCATCCTCCCGCCGTACATCGTAATATTGGTTCCCATTACGCAGAAATTCGCCGTAGTCAAAGGTATGCCTGCATACTGGGCGGACTTGACAGAACTTTGGCTGGGAAATAAGCTAAAAGAGAAACCGATGTGGCCGTAACGATTGCAGAAAACCCTCAAATAAAACCGGCTTGCATCTAAATAAGAGGAAGGATGGTTACAGTGCCCAGAAAAGCGTTTTCCGCTCCCGGCGCGGTGGCTGTGGGACCGTATTCCCACGCTGTGGAGGCCGGCGGATTTGTCTATCTGTCCGGACAGACCCCCTTTGACCCGGCCATCGGAAAAATGGCCGAAGGCGATGTCGGAGCCCAGACCCGCCAGTGCTTCAAAAACCTGTTCAACGTCCTGACTGCCGCCGGGCTGACTCCGGACGACGTGGTCAAGGTTAATGTCTTTCTCACCGATATGGGCGATTTCGCGGCCATGAACGCCGTCTACGCTGCCCAGTTTGCCGAACCCTTCCCGGCCCGCTCCACCATCGGCGTGGCCGCCCTGCCCCGTGGCGCAGCCGTCGAGATCGAAATGATCGCCCGCCGGGGCTAGAAAATTACTTATTCTCAATGCACAATAAGAAACCTCGTTGAATTGGCTGGATGCCAGTTCAACGAGGTTTTAGCGTTGAATAACGATGTTATTGTTCTGTTTTGGCTCCGGAGCAGATCAATAATACTCCTTGCTCTCCCGGTATTTCTCCACCGCCGCGATTTTGTCGGCAGGAGTCGCTGCCTCGGTCCACAGATCCTTGAACAGAAAGGAGTTTTTGAAGCTGGTGCTCCAGAGGAACGCCCCGTCGGGGCGGTAACAGGAAAACAGCACCGCCTGGCGCAACGATTGCGGCGTTTTCCCCTCTTCGTCGGTAATCAGCACGTAGCTGCCGTCCGGATCATATTCAAAGAGCAGCGCTGTCACGAAGTCCTCCATATCTGTCTCTTCAAAACCCAGCTGACTATAAAAATCGCGGTTGTTGTCATCGCTCATGCCATCGTCTCCTTATACATGCTTGTCCGGTTTCGCTCCCATTGTACCCCATTCCGTCGCAGGAAACAACTCGGGACATTCCCCGCCAGGCAGAAAAAAGGAAAAAGGCGGCAGGTCTTAAAACCCGGACAGAGAAAGTAAGAAAAGTATGCGCAAAATTGACGGTGGGTGATTTGATGAAAATTCTGGTGGACGCCGACGCCTGTCCGAAAACCGTTCTCCAGGCCTGTATGCAACTCGGGCAAAAACACGCCGTACCGGTGTGGACGGTCGCCAGCTTCAACCATAATATCGTGTCCGACAACCATGTCGTTGTTGGCAGTGCTTCCCAGGAGGCCGATCTGAAGGTCGTCAACCTGACCTCGGCCGGCGATATCGTCATTACCCAGGACTGGGGCCTGGCGGCTATGATCCTGGGCCGGCACGCCCGCTGTCTCAGTCCGGACGGACGAGAATTTCTCCCTGATAAGATCGAATTTTTGCTTGAAGAGCGGGAGGTCAAGGCCAAACTCCGCCGCGGCGGCGGGCGGACCAAAGGACCGAAGAAGCGGACCGTCGCCGATGACCTCAAATTTGCCGTCGGCCTGGAACGGATTCTGGCCGGGCTGACGGCGGGGCCCAACGTCCGGCAGTGAACCTATTTATCGCTGCCTGCTGTTTGCTCTTGTTATGAAGGAGGTGGAAGGGCATGACCGGCTGGCGAAAAACTACATGTGCTTTGGCCATCGGACTGTGCTGGTTTTCCCTCTACACCTATGTGCCGATTCTGCCGACCTACGCGCATGATCAGGGTGCGTCCTACGAGATGATCGGCATCATCGCAGGCTCGTACGGTTTCATGCAAATCCTGTTCCGATTGCCACTTGGCGTGGTATCCGACAAACTGAACCGGCGCAAGATTTTTATCATCGCCGGACTGGCCCTGTGCGTTGTCAGCGGCGCCGGGATGTGGCTGTTTCCCGGTGTGTTGCCGCTCCTGCTGTTCCGGTCAGTGGCCGGGATTGCCGCAACCACCTGGGTTGTACATACCATCCTCTATGCCAGCTACTACTCATCCCTGGAGTCGCCCAAGGCCATGGGTGTCGTCAGCGCTATCAGCGTTGGCGGCCAGATGGCCGCAACCTTGATCGGCGGCTGGCTGGCCTATCATTTTGGCGATGAGTGCACCTTTTTGGCCGGGGCCGTTGGGGGCATCGCCGGGCTGCTCATCAGTTTTGTTATCGCCGACAACACCCAGGTGCGCCGTGAGGCGCTGAAGGTCGTCGACCTGCTGGAAGTCGGCACTGATCGGATGTTGATTCTGGCTTCCACCCTGGCCCTGATCCTGCAGTTGGTCAGCTATGGCTCGATCTACGGCTTCTTGCCCATCGCCGCCCGCAGCATCGGTGCCAACAATTTCGAGCTCGGGCTGCTGCCTACATTGTTTATGCTGCCTGGAGTCATTACCACCGCGGTGAGCGGCACCATTTTCACACCCTGGCTCGGCGTAAGGAACTCGCTTATCGCCGGGTTTGCCATCATGGCCGCCGCCTGTGTCGCCGTTCCCTTCGTGACCACCCTGAACACCCTATACCTCAACCAGATCATCGCCGGCTTCGGCTGGGGGCTGATCTTTCCTCTGGTCATGGAACTGGGGGTCAACCATGTGGCTGACGCCAAGCGCGCCACCGCCATGGGCTATCTCCAGTCCACCTACAGTGTGGGGATGTTTATCGGCCCGGTGATTGTCGGCATGCTTGGCGGAGCTGTAGGTCTGGACTGGGGTTTCTGGGCCGTCGGTATCATCGGTTTTTTCGGTTCGGCCATCACTGCCGCCTTTTTACCAAAAAGCGCCGGCAGAGCAGCCGCGTCCTGAGCTAAGAAAGTACTTCCGGCAACAAGGAATTTACCGCCGGGCAGAGAATCAATAACAATATTACAATAAATGGAAATTATCTGGAGGGAAAGACTGTGGCTAAAAGGCTCTGCCGGCTGATCCTGATCATGCTCCTGTTGCTGCTTCCGGCTGGCGTGGCCATGGCCGGCGGAGTGGCAGCACCGGTCACCGCCCGTTTTGAGAATTACTGTCTCGATGACGCCATCGTCATTCTCACCCAGACGGCCGGGGTATCCAGAATTATCTGCGGACCGGTCGGCGGCAGCTTTACCAGGACATTTGACAATATGCCGCTATCCCAGGCTTTGGAGCAAATAGCCCGGGAAAATCAACTGATCGTCTCCCTTAAAGCCGATCTTGTCGTAGTCCGGCCAGCGGCAAAACTGCCGCAAAGCGCTTATGCTTCCTGCAGCCTGGTCAAGCTACCGGTTGCAGACGTCCTGAAAGCCGTGGCCGAAGCCTACGGACTGCAACTTGCCGTCCGCGGCCAACTGAAAGGCGAAGTCTCCGACGAACTGGGCGGAACGATGAAAGAGGTGCTGGATGCGCTGTCCGCGAAATATGACTTTCGCTGGTCTGTCAGCAGGAGCACCGCCCGGGTGACGGCCGTCCAGGCAAAATAGAACGTCATGAAGGGCTCCGTCCATGACTATGGTTCCGAACCCACCGGCTTCACTTAGCGGTGGGTTTTACGCTTTTACCGGCGGATAATCGCCTCAGCCACGGTAAAAAATAATTGTGTCAAAGCTTTGACAACCAGGGAATAATTTGCTATATTAAATTTAAAGAAAACCTATCGTATTAGTCGGGATTGCGGGAGAGGTTGTCATGAAGCTATCAACCAAAGGACGTTATGGTGTGGCCGCCATGTATGATCTGGCAATGCATTACGGCCAGGGGCCGATATCGCTGAAAAGCGTGGCTGAACGGCAGGGGATTTCCGAGCACTATCTGGAACAGCTCATGGGTACCCTGCGAAAGTCCGGTTACGTCAAAAGCGTGCGCGGTGCCCAGGGCGGATACACCCTGACCCGCAGCCCTGCCCTGATCACTGTGGGTGACATCATCAAAATCATGGAGGGTCCCATCGCTCCGGTAGACTGTCTGCTGACCGAAGGGCCGGACAACGATTATTGCGAGCGGGCGACCTTCTGCGTTACCAGGGGAGTATGGGCGAAAGTCCGTGACAGCATCAACACGGTGCTGGACTCCATTTCCCTCGCCGATCTCTGCCGGGACGACAAAGCATAAGGAGTGAAGATTATGAAACGCATTTATTTCGACCATTCGGCTACAACCCCGGTCGACAGCGAAGTAGCAGCCTTGACACTGGAGTACATGACCGGGAAATTCGGCAACGCCTCAAGTATTCACAGCTTTGGCCGGGAAGCCCACAAAGCTGTTGATCAAGCCCGCGAACAGGTCGCCGCGCTGCTTGGGGCCACCGCCAACGAGATCTTTTTTACCAGCGGCGGCACTGAGGCCGACAATCTGGCCATTTTGGGAGTTGCCTTCGCGAATCGCAAAAAAGGCAACCATATCATTACCTCAGCCATTGAACATCACGCAGTGCTGCATACCTGCGAATACCTGGAAAAGAACGGCTTTCAGGTTACTTATCTTCCGGTGGACGAAGACGGTATTGTCAGGCTCGAAGACTTAAGAAATGCCATCACCGACAAGACCATCCTGATCAGCATCATGTACGCCAACAACGAAGTCGGTTCGATTCAACCCGTCCGGGAAATCGGGGCCATAGCCAAAGAAAAGGGCATCTACTTCCACACCGACGCCGTTCAGGCTGTAGGCAACTATCCTATCGACGTGAAACAGGACAATATCGACATGCTGTCGTTGTCTGGCCATAAGTTCCACGCCCCCAAAGGTATCGGTGTCCTGTACATCCGCCGGGGCGTCCGCATCCAGGCCATTCAGCACGGCGGCGGACACGAGCGAAATATGCGGGCCGGAACCGAGAACGTGCCGGGAATCGTCGGTCTGGGCAAAGCCTGCGAGATCGCCCGGCGGGACATGGACAAGAAAGTCGCATATCTCACCCGCCTGCGGGACAGGATTATCAGCGAGATCAGCGCTAAAATTCCTCACATCAAACTCAACGGCCACCCTACCAAACGCCTGCCAGGCAACATCAACTTCAGTTTCCTCTATGTTGAAGGGGAATCATTGCTCCTCAATCTCGACCTCAAAGGCATCGCCGCTTCCAGCGGTTCGGCCTGCACTTCCGGCTCCCTTGATCCTTCCCACGTCCTGCTGGCGATGGGACTCAGCCACGAAGTGGCGCACGGTTCCCTGCGGGTTAGCCTCGGCCGGGACAACACCGAGCAGGATGTGGAGTACTTCCTCCAGGTGCTGCCGGAGATCATCGACCGTCTGAGGGCAATGTCGCCGCTGTACGGACCAAGTTCGCTGACCCAGGTTTCCAACCCCTGCAGCGAGTGTCGCGCGTAAATCTAATTGAATGACGGGAGAGAATATAGATGTATACTGAAAAAGTAATGGACCATTTTACCAATCCGCGCAATGTCGGCGAGATTACCGATGCCAACGGCGTCGGTGAAGTCGGCAACGCCAAATGTGGCGACATCATGCGCATCTACCTTAAAGTCGACGATAACGATGTTATAACCGACGTCAAATTCAAAACCTTTGGCTGTGGCGCCGCTATCGCCACCAGCAGCATGGTAACCGAAATGGTCAAAGGCAAAACGCTGGATGAAGCTCTGAAAATTTCCAACCAGGCAGTGGCCGAAGCGCTGGACGGCCTGCCGCCGGCGAAGATGCACTGTTCCAACCTGGCGGCGGACGCGCTGCACGAGGCGATTAAAGACTATATCGCCAAAAGGGGAAAGTGATTCCGGTGAAGACGGCTAAACCCCGCGTGGTTGTGGCCATGAGCGGAGGGGTGGACAGTTCTTTGACTGCCGCCCTTCTTGTGCGCCAGGGCTATGACGTTATCGGCGCCACCATGCAGATTTGGGACAGCGACCGGCCTGACAGTCCGGAAGACCTGGGCTGCTGTTCCCTCACGGCGGTGGACGACGCCCGCCGGGTGGCCGATACCCTCGGCATACCTTACTATGTCCTGAACTTTCGCGAAATGTTCGCCGAGACAGTGGTAAATTATTTCATTGCCGAATACAGCGCCGGCCGGACCCCCAACCCGTGCATTGCCTGCAACCGTTACGTCAAATTCGAAGGGCTGCTGAAAAAAGCCCTGGCTCTCGGGGCCGAATATGTCGCTACCGGTCACTATGCCCGGATTACTTATGATGAAGAGCGGCGAAGATATCTGCTGCTCAAGGGGATCGACGCCGCGAAGGACCAGTCCTACGCCTTATATCATCTCAACCAGCATACTCTGCAGCATTTCCTGATGCCGCTGGGGGACTACACCAAAGTCGAGACCCGCCGGCTGGCCGCAGAATTCGGCCTGTCCGTGGCCGACAAACCCGACAGCCAGGAAATCTGCTTCGTTCCTGACGATGACTACAAAGCCTTTCTTCAGGAAAAGGCCCCCGCCAGTCTCATTCCGGGAGAGATCGTCGATACCCGCGGCCGTGTCCTCGGCCGTCACCGCGGCCTGCCGCTCTACACCGTGGGTCAGCGCAAAGGGCTGGGCCTGGCTGCCGGCACGCCGCTCTACGTCGTAGCCCTGGACAGCGTACACAACCGGCTGATTGTCGGCGGCGCCCAGGACGTATTCGGCAGCGGGCTCATCGCCGAGGATCTGAATTTTATTGCCATGGACGAGCTGGCCGGACCTATCACGGCGGCAGCCAAAATCCGTTACAGCGCGCGCACGGCCGAGGCCCTCATCACCCCGCTGGGGAACGGCCGGGTCCGGGT
Source organism: Negativicutes bacterium (assembly GCA_031292015.1). The sequence continues at coordinate 103,724 of JARLHY010000202.1, forward strand.
GAATTTCTCCCAGCCTCAGCGGGCCATTACCCCCGGTCAGTCTGTCGTGTTCTACGACGGTGACATCGTATTGGGCGGCGGTCTGATCGCCGAAGTGACAGAATAAACCGCGAGCCTTAAGGCAGACGCGGACACCAGCGGTTTGGCGCGGCAAATTTTGCCGCGTTTTTTATTATTCATGAGGAACAGAAAATAATCGCAGATCATACCGCCAAACGGGAAATAAATTGCGCCGTATCAGGCAATAATACAAATACCATCTGTTTGGAGGCCCGTACGGTGAAATTGCTAGATATTCTTGGGCTGCCAGTACTGGAAACAGAAAGCGGCACACAGATCGGTGAAGTGCAGGAAGCGGTCCTGAATCTGGCTAAGGCCAGTGTCTGCGGACTGGCTGTGTCCGGTCCCACCTGGTTCAGCCAGGAACGCGGCATTCTCTTTTTGGATCTGTCGGGCATCGGCCGTGATGCGGTCATCGTCGGGTCGGCTGCGGTAGTGCAGGACTTCGCCGTCTTTGCTGACAAGCCAGATATTCACCGCTTCCGCGATATCCGCGACAAACAGATTTATACCGAGACTGGTCTGTGCCTCGGAACGCTGGTGGATATCTTCTTCGATCAGCTGACAGGCGAAATCAGATTTTACGAAGTTTCGGACGGCTTTGTCACCGACTTTCTTCACGGCCGTATGGTCATGCCTCTGCCCCAGGCCCAGGTGATTCAGGGGGAGCGGCTGATTGTCCCGGAAGTGATGGCAAAGCTGCTTTCCGACTCAAATCAAGAACCGGGTGGTGCGTAGTCGATGGTAACTTGTCCCGTCTGCAACAAGCGGGGGATAGGCAGAGTGGGCAGCGACCAGTATTACTGCTGGGAGTGCTGTGTCGAGTTTACCCGGCGGGGTGAAAACGTGAAAATATTCAATGTCGAGTCTGATGGTAGTCTGACCTCGTATGTCGATCCAAACCTACAACTTCAGGAGGGGTGATGTGATGAGCAGTCGATTTTGGCAGGGCTTGATCTGGGGTGGAGTTTTGGGAACAATGATAGGGGCTATCATGCGCCCGATGATGCATCCGCAGAAAAAACCGCTGGTGGAACGCAGTACCGACGCAATCAGGCACACGACCCGGGACTTGATGAAGGAGGCCCGTCGGGCCCGCAAGCGGATCATGAAAAAACTGGATTAACTTAAAGCTATATGAGCTAAGTCAAGTTTTCTTAAAAATCTGAGGAGACCGAAGGGTCTTCTTTTTTTGAGGTGGGGTGGCCTCCTTGGTATTAAACCGGCCTGCAGCTAGAATCGCTGTCCTTATCGCGGCCGCGGCGCTGGCTTTATACTTTCTCTGGCTGGTACGCGGCGGACTGTATCCTTTCATCATCGCCTTCTTCCTGGCTTATCTGCTCAATCCGACCGTCAGTTGGCTGGAAGGGCGGGGCTTTCCCCGCACCTGGGCCATTATCTCGGTCTATATCGCGTTATTTTCGGTGGTCATTCTGGCCGGCGGCCGCCTGATTCCCCTCGTCCTGCGTGAACTGGAGAATTTCGGGCGGGATCTGCCGCTGATGACTGCCAAACTGGAAGAGCTTCTGCAGGTCTTTCAGGCGAAGTATCAGAACTCGGCCCTGCCGATATCCCTCCGGTCGGCCATCGACAACGGGCTGGTGACGCTGCAGGGAGACGCCCAGGGGTTCGTCGCCGCCGTGGTTGCCGCCATCCTCGAACTGCTGTCCCATTTTATCGGTCTGGTAATAAGCCCGATTCTGGCCTTCTATCTGCTGCACGACTGGCACGAAATCGGCGCCGATCTGCTCAGGATCGTGCCGGGGCACTGGCGGCACGCAATTGGCCATCTGCTGCGGGACCTTGACAAAGTAATGGCCGGTGTGATTCGCGGGCAGCTTACCATCGCAGTTATTGTCGGGGTGTTGGTATCCGGCGGGCTGTATATTCTCGACGTCCGCTACGCCCTCATCATCGGCATTCTCGCCGGGATGCTGGACGTCATCCCTTATTTTGGCGCCTTCATCGGCGCGACTCCCGCGGTGACTGTCGCCCTGCTGGAGTCTCCCTGGCTGGCGCTGAAGGTAGCCGGACTCTTTTTCTTTGTTCACCAGCTGGAAGGCACCATCATCGGCCCCAAAATCCTTGGTGAGAATGTCGGCCTTCATCCCCTGACCGTCATATTCTTCCTGTTCGTTGGCGAAGAACTGGGCGGACTGCCGGGGATGCTGCTGGGGGTGCCGCTGGCGGCGGTGGCCAAAGTGCTGCTCCGGCATCTGGTGAAAGCCTTGATCTAGGCGGCTTGGTGAAGTGTCCAGTCATTGACAAGAATGCATAAATTAGAGTATAATTCCAGAAGAATGTGTGCCTGAGACAATGGAGGATGATAAGATTGACCGGAAATGAACTGCGCCAGAAATACCTGCAGTTTTTCGCCAGCAAAGACCATCTGGTACTGCCTAGCTATCCACTGGTTCCTGAAAATGACCCGACCTTGCTCCTCATCGGCGCCGGCATGGCTCCGTTCAAGCCTTTTTTCACCGGCAAGATGAAGCCGCCGCACCTGCGGATCGCCACAAGCCAAAAATGCGTCCGAACCGGGGACATCGAAAATGTCGGACGGACCGCCAGGCATCATACTTTTTTTGAAATGCTGGGTAACTTCTCTTTTGGCGATTACTTCAAGAAAGAAGCCATCGCCTGGGCCTGGGAGTTTATCACCGTGCATCTCGGCCTGCCGGCGGACAAGCTCTGGGTCTCGATCTACACCGACGATGACGAGGCTTTCGCCATCTGGAACCAGGACATCAAGGTTCCCGCCGAACGCATTATCCGGATGGAGGACAACTTTTGGGAAATCGGTCCCGGACCGTGCGGACCGTGCTCGGAGATCTACGTCGACCTTGGTGAAGAGCGTGGCTGCGGCAAACCTGAATGCGCCGTCGGCTGCGACTGCGACCGGTACCTTGAGATATGGAATCTGGTATTCACCCAGTTTGACCGAGACGAAGCAGGCAACTATACTCCCCTTGCCAAGAAGAACATCGATACCGGCGCGGGGCTGGAACGAATCGCTTCGGTGCTGCAGAATAAAAGATCCAACTTTGAAACCGACCTGTTATTTCCAATCATCGAGCATACCTGCGCCATCGCCGGCGTCCGTTACGGCGAGTCAGCCAAAACCGACGTGTCACTCAAAGTCATTGCCGACCATGCCCGCAGCATGACTGTGATGATTGGCGACGGGATTCTGCCTTCCAACGAAGGGCGCGGTTATGTCCTGCGCCGGATTCTCCGCCGGGCGGTCCGCCATGGCCGGCTCATGGGGCTGGAAAAGCCTTTTCTGGCCGATATCGTCGACGTGGTGGCCACGCTATTTGCTCAGCCTTACCCGGAAATCGGCGACAAGCGGGCCTATATCAAGAAAGTCATCCTGCTGGAGGAAGAACGCTTCAACGCCACCCTGCTGCAGGGCATGGACCTCTTAAACAAACATGTACAGGATATCAAGGACGCCGGTCAGAACCTCCTTGACGGTGCAACCGCCTTCAAACTTTACGATACCTTCGGCTTCCCCTGGGAACTGACCCTGGAAATTCTCCAGGAACAGGGACTGGAGGCCGACAAGGCAGCCTTCGACGCGGCGATGCTCCAGCAGCGCGAGCGGGCCAGGGCCGCCCGTCAGGACAGCGAGGAAAAACAAGTCCTGCCTGACCTGTCCGGATTGGTCAGCGACCTCAAATACGACGAGTCCGCCGACCATGGTAAAATCGTGCTGCTCCTGAAAGACGGACAGGTGGTCGAAACAGCCGTCGACGGCGACGAGGTCGCGGTAATCCTCAGTGTAACACCGTTCTACGCCGAAGGCGGCGGGCAGATCGGCGACACCGGAGCGATCGTCGGCCAGATTGGCAGGTTGGTTGTTAGCAACACCAAGAAACTGCCTGACGGAACCATCTATCATATCGGCCAGGTGACCGAAGGAGCCCTTAAACCCGGTGAGCAGGTGGAACTGGCAGTTGATCTGCCCCGCCGCGTCGCCACCGCCCGCAACCACACCGCCACCCATCTGTTGCACGCCGCTCTGAAGCAAGTGCTGGGCGGGCATGTAAATCAGGCCGGATCCCAGGTTGGACCTGAGCGGCTGCGGTTCGATTTTTCCCATTTCGCTCCGGTGAGCGATGCGGAACTGGTCGAGGTGGAAGCCGTTGTCAACAAGGCGATCCTCGCCAGCATACCTATCGCGATCATCAACACAAACCAGGACACGGCCAAAGCCATGGGAGCCATGGCGCTGTTCGGTGAAAAATACGGCGACAAAGTCCGCGTGGTCGTGGCCGGTGACTTCAGTAAGGAACTGTGCGGCGGCAGCCATGTCGGCAATACCGCCGAAATCGGTTTGTTCAAAATTGCCGCCGAGTCGGGAATAGGCGCCGGCCTCAGGCGGATCGAGGCCTTTACTGGCACCGGGGCGCTGGATTATATCAACAGCCGGGAAAGAATTCTGACGATAGCTGCCGCCCAGCTCAAAACGCGACCGGAAGACCTGCTCGCCAGGTTGGAAGCCCTGGCTGTCGAACTGCGGGACACCGAGCAGCAGTTGGCTGGCGCCAACGCCAAGCTGGCCAAGTTCGCGGTCCAGGATCTCCTGGCCGCAAGCCAGACCGTGGGCGAGGTTCAGCTCATCGGCGGCGAGGTTGCCGCAGCCGACATGGAAGACCTCCGCAGCATCGCCGACATGGTGCGGGACCGCTTAAGCTGCGGGCTCGTCGTGCTGGCGGCTACGGCAGGCGACAAAGTCAACTTTGTGGCTATGGCGACCGCGAGTGCGGTGGCCAAGGGGATTCACGCCGGCAACATCGTCAAGGCGGCCGCAACAGTGGCCGGTGGCGGCGGCGGCGGCCGCCCGGATATGGCTCAGGCCGGCGGAAAAGTTCCGGCGAAAACCGCCGAAGCTCTGAAGAAGGCGCTGGAGACAGCCAAAAGCCAAATCAAGCAGTAATAAGCTGAGAAACCTATTTTACAGGACGTTCAGAAACCCCCAGATGCACGACGGCCCTACGAACCGCAGCACCGTTTCCTCCGAGACACGTTTGTACAGGACGGTATGCACTGGGTGATTTAACAGCATCGCGCGTACCGGGAAGTGCGCTAGCAATGGGTTTGTTGGGCCAAGTGCGTAGCTCTTACGCTTTAGCGTCTAGAGATACGGCCTACCTTTTACGGGTGCAAAGCAGATGGGGGTTGCAGAGCGGCCTCACGGCGGGGTGATCCCCGCCTTGTTTCGTAATCGCCGATTATATTTTTGTGCGACACAGGAAAAACATAGCCGGGGTAGAATATAATGGTAAGGCAGAGGAGATAATATCACGAGAGGAGGGGGTCCTATGGCCAATCCAAACGAACAGACGATGATGTTTCGGGTTGAAAGCGAAGAGAGCGACGCTGCGGTTATTATCAGCTCGGTCTACGAAGCCCTGAAGGAAAAAGGATACAACCCGATCAATCAGCTTGTTGGTTACCTTTTGTCCGGTGACCCTACTTACATCACCAGTTATAAAAACGCCAGGACACTGATCCGAAAGCTCGAACGGGACGATCTGCTGGAAGAACTGGTCAAGGCGTACCTGAAAGACAAGTAGATGGAATACAGCCTTCTGGGACGCACCGGACTAAATGTATCCCGGCTGTGTTTCGGCGCTTTTACCATCGGTCCGCTGCAGGCGAAGCTGCCCCTGCGCTCCGGTTCCGCCATTATCAGGGCGGCGCTGGCCGCAGGGGTTAATTTTATTGATACCGCCGAGCTTTACGGCAGCTACCCGTATATTAGGGAAGCCATAAAGGGCTACGACGGCGTCGTCATCGCCTCGAAGTCCTACGCCTACACCTATGAGGATATGCGCCGCAGTGTCGAGGACGCTCTGTGCCAGCTCGGCCGGGACTATATCGATATCTTCCTGCTTCATGAGCAGGTCTCCCGCCATACCCTGCGCGGCCATCACGACGCCCTCGTCTATTTGTTAGACGCCAAGTCCCAAGGCCTGGTCAGAGCGGTGGGGGTCTCCACTCACGCCGTGGAAGTGGTGCAGGTGGCGGCGGCGATGCCCGAGATCGACGTCATCCATCCCATCCTGAACAGCCGCGGCGTCGGCATCCTGGACGGCAGCGCCGTGGACATGCTGGCAGCCGTCCACGCGGCGTCGGTGGCCGGCAAGGGAATCTATACCATGAAGGCCCTCGGTGGCGGTCACCTCATTCCCGAGGCGCCTCAGGCCCTCAGCTGGGTTCTGGGCCAAAGCGGCATAAGCGCCGTGGCGGTGGGGATGCAGACCAAAGCCGAAGTGGCCCTGAACTGTTCGCTGTTTTCCGGTCAGGCCGCGGACGAGGCAGCCTGGGTGAAGGCCAGAGGCAAAAAGCGTCGGCTCATTGTCGAAGACCACTGCACAGGCTGCGGTAAGTGCGCCGCCCGCTGCCGTATGGGCGCCATCACCGTCGGTGAGGGCAAAGCCGTGCCCGATCCGGCGCGCTGCGTGCTCTGCGGCTACTGCGGGGCCGTCTGCCCCGACTTCTGTCTGAAGATTATCTGAAATCACGCTTTTGACCACTTTGAATAGTAGGGTGAAATTATGCGTATACTAGCACTCGACGTCGGTGACAAAACCATCGGCGTGGCTGTCAGCGATGAACTGCTTTTTACCGCCCAGGGAATCGGGGTAATCAAACGCACATCGCCGGCCAGGGATTTTCAAGAGCTGGGCCGGATCATCGCCGAATACAGTCCGAGTCAGGTTGTTGTCGGCCTGCCGAAGAATATGAATGGCACGATCGGCAACAGGGGGGAACTCGTCCAGAGTTTTGCCGCCGAAGTGGCGACGGCCTTCCCTCAGGTGGAGGTCAAAATGTGGGATGAACGCTTGTCGACAGTGGCAGCGGAAAAATCCCTCATCGCCGCCGATGTCAGTCGCGCCAAGCGTCGCAAGGTCATCGACAAGATGGCGGCAGTCTTCATTTTGCAGGGTTATCTGGACAGCTTGTCCTGCCGCAATCTTCCTTGACAGGGCAATTTTTCTAGGATAAAATGACAGTAGCTGAGAAAAAGAGGTGAAAAAATGGCTGATAACGAAAAGGACGATCTGGAAGAGTTCGAGGAAGAACCGATTGTCGTCATGACCGACGAAGAAGGCAACGAATTCTATTATCGTGAAGAAGTGATCATTCCGGCTGGTGATAAACGGTTTGCCATTCTCGTGCCGATCACAATTGGCGAAGAGTGCGATTGTGGCTGTGAAGATGAGGAAACCGACGTATACATTGCCCGTATTGACACCGATGAAAACGGTGAGGAAATTTATGTAGACCCGACTGACGAGGAATTCGAGGAAGTTCGACAGGCTTACGAGGAGTTACTGACCGAAGAAGATGATGAAGCCTAGACAGGCTTCATTTTTTTTGCTTATTTGTGTATAATATAAGACACAGCAAGAGAGGTGACAACTTATGCCGCAATTTCATCCGCAATGGAAACAGATACTACCACTCGTTGTCGTTGCCTGTGTGATCATCGGAAGCCTGTTGTACGGACTGAGCCAGCCAGTGAGCGTCACCGCCGAAAGTACCGTGTTGGTGGCAGTGAAACCAGGGATGTCGACCCAACAGATAGGGGACCTTCTTTCCGAACAGGGGCTGATCAAAAGCGCCCTGATTTTTCGTGTTGTCGCCAAAATGGAAGGATTGGCCAATTCCCTGCAGGCTGGCGAATATGCCTTCAGCAAGGCCATGACTGTCAGCGAGATTGTCGCGAGGCTGGCCAGAGGCGAAACGGCATATACCCAGTTTACCATCCCTGAGGGCTATACCATAGAACAGATCGCCAAATTGCTGGAAAGCAAAAAGCTGGCCTCTGCGGCGAAATTCAAAACCGCTGCCGCAGGTTATGCTCCCTATGGTTATATGATTGCACCGCCAGAAGTTACCTATAAGGCCGAAGGTTATGTTTTTCCGGATACCTACCGGGTAGCCGCAGGAATCAGCGAGGAACAACTGCTGAAATTGATGGTCGGGCAGTTCGATGACCGCTTTACACCGGCTATGCGGCAGCAGGCGGCGGACCTCGGCCTTTCACTTCGCGAGGCAGTTATTCTGGCGTCTTTGGTGGAGCGGGAAGCCCAGGTACCCCAGGATCGCCCGGTGATCGCCGGAGTTTTTCTGGCCCGGCTGAAACTGGGTATGCCGTTGCAGTCCTGCGCCACCATCCAGTATATTCTCGGCTATCCCAAGCCGGAACTCACCGTGCAGGACACTGAAATCCCATCCCCCTACAATACCTATCTGAATCCGGGTTTGCCGCCAGGCCCCATAGCCAACCCCGGAATGGAGGCCATCAAGGCTGTGCTGAATCCGGCCCGCACCGACTATCTGTACTTTGTCGCTGACAAGAACGGGGCCCACCGCTTCAGCCGGACCTATGAAGAACATCTGGCCTCCATCGATCAGATCAGTCAATAAAATGGACGACCTGCTTGGAACCGTTACAGACTACGCTGCCAGGCCCCATCGACCTTGTCTTTAGCGACGCCGCCAAAGGCCACTATCTCACCTACCTTGACCTGGTTCTGGGCAAGCTTTGCCCAGGGGCGATCGTTATTGCCGACAACATTCTTTTCCGCGGCTGGGTCTGCGGCTGCGCTCCACCCAGGCGCTTCAGGACCATTGTGGACCGTCTGCGCCAGTATCTGAACTTCGTCATCACCGATCCCCGTTTTGTCACCGCCGTATACCCGGTGGGCGACGGGATCGCCGTATCCCGTTACCAGGAGGAATCGCTGCTTGAAAAAAATTGAACTTCTGGCTCCGGCCGGAAACCTGGAAAAACTGACCATCGCCCTGGCTTACGGTGCCGACGCCGTATACTTCGGCGGCAAGGCTTTCGGCCTCCGGGCCTTCAGTGAAAACTTCGACGAAATCGAATTGAAGCAGGGGATCGCTACAACTCATGCCGCCGCGAAGAAAGCCTATATTACCGTAAACATCTTCCCCCATAACGAAGACCTGGCGGCGCTGCCTGATTATCTGCGCTTCCTGCGCGACAGCGGCGCTGATGCCGTCATTATTTCCGATCTCGGCGTCTGGCGTATCGCCCGCGAGGTTGTTCCCGACCTGCCGCTGCACATCAGCACTCAGGCCAACAACACCAATTGGGCGTCAGTGCTGGCCTGGCAGGACATGGGGGCCGGGCGGGTGGTGATGGCCCGGGAGGTGTCCCTGGCCGACATCGCCGCCATTCGCGAAAAGACCCGTCTGGAGCTGGAAGCTTTCATCCATGGCGCCATGTGTGTATCCTATTCCGGCCGCTGCCTGATGAGCAACTACCTCACCGGTCGCGATGCCAACCGCGGCGAATGTGCCCAGCCCTGCCGCTGGAAATACTATCTTATGGAAGAAACCCGTCCCGGACAGTACTATCCTGTACTCGAAGACGAGCGCGGCAGCTATTTTTTCAACTCCAAGGACCTGTGTCTGCTGCCTTTCCTGCCTCGGCTGGCCCGGGCAGGCCTGGACAGCTTCAAGATCGAAGGCCGGATGAAGAGCGTCCACTATGTGGCCACCGTGGTCAAAGTCTACCGCGAGGCCCTGGACGCTTTCGCCGCCGACCCGGATAACTACACCGTCAGCCGAATGTGGTGGGAGGAGCTGGCCAAGATTTCCCACCGCCCCTACACCAGCGGTTTCTACTTCGGGCAAACCAGCGAGGACGATCAGATATACGGATCGGCCACCTACAACCAGAGTCACGATTTCGTCGGCCTGGTCCACAGCTATGACCCGGCCACGGGAATGGCGCTGGTGGAGCAGCGCAACAACATGAAGCTGGGGGAGGAAATCGAGGTCCTGCAGCCGGGGGAGCCGAACTTTTGCCAAAAAATCACCCGGATGATCGACCGTGATGGCAGTGAACTCACCGTCGCCCCCCATGCCCAGCAGCTTGTGTCGATGCCGCTGGAAAGACCGGTAGCACGGTTCGCCATGCTGAGAAGGAAGGTGACTGGCTGATGAAGGATAACGGTGCGGTCTATTTCCGGGCCAATACCCGGGACGTAAACTACATCAACCGGATTTTTGAAGGCTATGAGCATGTCGGGGTCGTCAGCACAGTTGATAAGGGACGGGGCATCCTCGTCGTCCGCGCCACCCCGGACACGGCCCGCGACGCCCGGGATATTCTGGCCAGTCTGCCGATTCCGGTGGAATTCATCGAGGAGTCTATTCTTTGATACCGGCATAACGCAAAAAATACCGTCTGTGGCAATAGCCACAGACGGTATTTTTGCTTGCAGAAAAAATTACTGGCGGGCCTTGATATCTTTGTGATAGGCGTCTTTCGGCTGATCCGCAGGCGGCATTTTTGCTGCCGCCGGAGGGCTGACCACCGGTTTGGCCCCAGGAGCGCTTTCCTGGTCCAGTTGCGCCTTCAGCGCGTTATCCTCGGCGTCCAGCTTCGCGTTTTTCAGGATCGAGCTTACCGTGGGAGAGACGTCGGAAAGTTTGACAGACAATTTCTGGGCGACATTGTTCCAGGTCACGCTGTTGTCCTTGCGCAGGGCCAGGACATCGGCGGGCGATTTGCCGCTGGCGTCGGACAAGGCGAAGATCAATGTGATTTCCCCGTAGGACAAGTCATTGTGCAGGGAAGAGACCTGATCAACCGTGACCATCGATTCGAAGGTCTTGGAAATTTGCCAGGCCAGCCTGCCGTCCTGGATTTTGATGCCGTCCAGCGGCGAGCCACCGATCTGAAAAGCGTAGGCCGGAGTCAAACCGACAAAAAGGAAAACTGCGAGAACTGTCAGAACCCAAGAGAGCTTTCTCATAAATACACCTCCACTAGGTAATTTTAACACCGAAGGCGAGAATCCTGCCAAGTCTGACGCTGTGACGAAGATTTTGTGCAGAAACCTCTTGCCAGTCGGCTCAGACTGGTTAAAATAGTCAGAATCGGCGTAAACTAAACAAAAACTGATCGCGTGGTGACGATATGGTTTTCCAGGCAGGCCGGGTCGTGAAACTTTACATGGTTTTAGTCATTATCGGCGTACTGCTCTTGTCGCGGTTAGCCTACCTCCAGCTTTTTGAAGGCTCCAGGCTGGCAGCCAGGGGGCTGGATGGGCGGATTCAGGAAGTGGCGGTGGAAGTCGTCCGCGGTGAAATCCTCGACCGTAATGGAAAATCTCTCACCAACACAGCCCAGTACTTCAGCATCTCGGTTTTTCCGTCCCAGGTGACGAACGCGGCAGATACCGCCACAGTCCTGGCCGAGCTGAGCGGAGGAGACGCCGAGAAAATCGCTGCACGGATCAGGGCCGACGACCGGCCCTTCAAACTGAAAACCGGGATAGACGCCCAGACTGCCCAGAAGGTCAACAACCGGAGAATTCCCGGGGTAATAGCCGTCAGTGAGCGGGCCCGCTACGGCGCAAGCCCGCTGGGGGCTCACGTGGTCGGTTACATCAACAGCGCCGACAACCGGGGCGTCAGCGGCATCGAAGGTTTGTACGACAACATCCTCCGTGGTGCGCAGCCGACCTATCTCGCCGCCATGGTGGATGCTACCCAGCAGATCATTCCCGGTCTCGGCTACAAGCGGATCAGGCCGGTGGACGGGCGGGGACCGAATAACGTTGTTCTTACCCTGGACAGCAGGTTGCAGACAATTACAGAAAACGTAATGGATCAATACATCAAAAAAGGAGCGGTGGTCATCCTCCGTCCGTCAACCGGGGAAATACTGGCAATGGCCTCGCGTCCCAATTTCGACGCCGACAACCTTAGCGACTATCTTGCCAAAGACGCCTCTCCGCTGCTCAACCGGGCGGTACTCGCCTATCAGCCCGGGTCGGTGTTCAAATTGGTGGTTGCGGCAGCAGCTCTTGAAGAAAAACAGGTCAGGCCAAGCGACGTCTTCTTCGACCCCGGCTATGTCGATGTAAACAATCTTCGCTTTAAAGGCTGGGACTACGACAATGGCGGCCGGGGCCGGATCACTTTCGCTGATGCGATGGCTTATTCCAGCAACCCGGTATTCATCCAGGTGGGGCTCAAACTGGGCGCGCACAAACTGATCAGCTACGCCCGGAACCTCGGCTTCGGCCAAAAAACCAGGCTGGATTTCGACGGGGAAGCCGACGGCAACCTCCCGGCGCCGGAGACCGTTTATCCCGGCGATCTGGCAAACCTGTCCATCGGCCAGGGGTCGCTGGAAGCGAGCCCGCTCCAGATCGCCTGCATGGTGGCGACTATTGTCAACGATGGCATCAAAGTCGATCCTTACATCGTCGCAAAGCTGACGACGCCGGAAGGAACTGTGGTGAAAAATTTTCCGGCGTCCCGCGGCAGCCGGGTCCTTTCGCGTCAGACCGCCCTGGAAATGCGTCAGATGCTCGCTAATGTCACCAAAAGCGGCACCGGCCAGGCGGCCTATGTGGAAGGGTGGGGATCAGCCGGCAAGACCGGGACCGCCGAGACCGGGCGGGAGAGCATTCAGGGCAGGGGGGTAAATCATGCCTGGTTTGCCGGATATGCCCCTCTTGATAATCCGAGGCTAGTCATGGTAGTATTTGTAGAAGATGGAATGTCCGGCGGCGACGTCGCCGCACCCATTTTTCGGGAGATTGTCGCCCGGGTCTTGTCCGGCGGTGATTTTTGACAACTGTCCCGGACGGGAGGAAATCTTAATTGCAGCGAATCGCTGATGTGTTGATGGAGGAATGAGAGTGCAATATCTGGAACTGGCAACCCAGGCAGTAAAAGAAGCGGAAAAAGCGGGCGCCTATAACGCCGAGGCTTATGTGCTTGACGCCCGGTCGCTGACCGTCGAAGTGGCGGATCAGGCGCTGGAGACCCTCAAATTTGCCAATGACACCGGTATCGGTGTCCGGGTCATTTCGCCGGAAGGACGGGTCGGCTTTGCCTTCTCCACCGATATTGCCCCAGCGTCTCTTGCGGCTCTTGCCCGCCAGGCGGTGGCCAACGGGAAGAGCACGGCAGCCGACCGGCACAATGTTTTGCCGCCCACGGCCGGTGGGGTGCTACCTGCCCTGAAAATGCTTGATCCCAAAATCGCCGCAATGAGCGTCGAGGACAAGATAGAAATGGCCAAACGGGTGGAAGCTTCCGCCCGCCAGACCGACCCCAGGGTGCGCCGCACCGAACGCTGCGTCTACGAGGATGCCGAATACGGCGTGGCCCTGGCCAATTCCCGCCAACTGGCGGTGCAGTACCGGTCAGGCTACTGCGGGTTGTACGGAGTGGTGCTGGCCGAGGCGGACGGCGACGTCCAGCCCGGGATGGGGATCATGTACCGGCGTGACTTCGACTTGTTAAACCCGGAAAGCGTTGGCCGGGAAGCAGCCCTGGAAGCATCCAGGCTGGTGGGGGCCAAGAGCATCGGCACCACCCAGGCGGCACTGGTACTCAGTCCGCATGTTGCCACAAACTTTTTCGCTGTTCTGATCCCAGCCCTCAGTGCCGACGCGGTTCAGAAAGGCCGGTCCCTGTTCAGGAACAAAGTTGGCAAAACAGTGGCCTCCACACTGATTTCGCTGGTGGATGACGGACGGTTGGACGGAGGAATCGCCACCGCGCCGGTGGACGGCGAGGGCGTTCCGAGCCGGCGTACCGAACTGATCGCGGACGGAGTGCTGCAGGGCTATCTTTACAACACTTATACCGCCGGACGCGACGGCGTCACCAGCACCGGCAATGGGGTCAGGCACTCCTTTAAGAGCGGTCCTGAAGTGGGGCCGACCAACATTTTCCTTCAGCCCGGGGGGCAAAAACCGGCTGACATCATCAGCCAAGTCCGCGACGGCTTCTACGTTACCAGTGTCATGGGCATGCACACCGCCAATCCTATTTCCGGCGATTTTTCGGTCGGCGCCGCCGGCGTATGGATCAAAGACGGCGCGTTCGCCCAGGCGGTAAGGGGTGTGGCCATCGCCGGCAATATCCTTGACCTCATGGCCGGAGTCGACGCCGTGGGCGATGATCTTCGTTTCTTTGGCTCCCAGGGGGCACCCACCGTCCGCATCGACAAGATCACCGTCAGCGGCGGCTGATACTCCCTGAATCGGCACGAACCGACAGCTAGGCAAGCGGGGATAATTATGGTAAAATATAAAAGCTAATGGCATAATACTTGGTTATAGTGCCTAATGACCATGCCCGGAAGGGCTTTTGCCCAGGTCCGGATAAACTGCAACAGGAGGAATTCCGCTGCCATCTGGCAACATCGCCGGACCAAAGTAATAACAGGCCGGGTGATGCGGAAGATCATATAATGAACAATCGTCTTGATCGTCTGCGGGCCTTGCTGCACCAGCAGGACCTCGACGGCGTGATTGTTGCCAAACCGGAGAACCGGCTTTATTTCAGCGGTTTCACCGGATCTTCGGGGATACTTCTTATCAGCGGCAGCCAGGCCAGACTGATCACCGATTTCCGTTACATCGAACAGGCCGCCGGTCAAGCCCCTGATTTTTCAGTCGTTCGCCACGGCAGCGACATTTATACAACCCTGAAAACGGAAATCGACGCCCTTGGCCTCAAGAAAGTCGGCTTTGAAGGCGATTTTCAGACCTGGGACGGCTATCAGCGCCTGGTGGAAGCTGCCGAGCAGCCGCTGCCGGTGCATCTGGACGAAGTGCGGATGGCCAAGGACGCCGACGAGGCTGCGCTGATCCGGCATGCCGTGCTGTTGGCCGACAACGCTTTTACCGATGTGCTGCCTTATCTGAAACCAGGCGTCCGTGAAGCAGACATCGCCCTGGAACTGGAATTTCATATGAGAAAACACGGGGCGGAAAAAAACGCCTTCGACATTATCGTTGCGTCCGGTAAACGCTCCGCGCTGCCTCACGGCAGGGCGTCTGCGAAAACAATACAGACCGGAGACTTCGTCACCATGGACTTTGGAGCCGTGTATCAGGGGTATCATTCCGATATCACCAGGACGGTGGTTGTCGGACGGGCTTCGGTCAGACAGCGCGAGGTGTACAACCTGGTGTTGTCAGCTCAGCTCGCCGGCGTTGCCGCCGTCGCCCCCGGGAAAACCGGCCGGGAATGCGACGCTGTTGCCCGGGATATCATCGCCGCCGCCGGTTTCGGCGACTATTTCGGCCATGGGCTCGGCCACGGCGTGGGTCTGGCCATTCATGAACAGCCTCGTTTGGCGCCCGGTTCGGAAATTAGTCTGACCCCAGGCATGGTGGTGACGGTGGAACCCGGCGTCTACCTGCCGGATTGGGGCGGTGTCCGTATCGAAGATACGGTGATCGTAACCGCCGACGGCGCCGAGATCCTCACCGCCAGCAGTAAGGAACTCATCGAATTAGACTGGTAATTTGGAGGTTTTGCAATGATTTCAAGTAATGACTTTCGTACAGGGGTAACCATCGAACTGGACGGCGGCGTATGGCAGATTGTCGATTTTCAGCACGTCAAGCCAGGTAAGGGCGCAGCTTTTGTCCGCGCGAAAATGAAGAACGTCAAGACCGGAGCCGTAGTGGAGCGGACCTTCAACGCCGGGGAAAAAGTCCCCAAAGCCCATGTTGACAACAGGCAGATGCAATACCTCTATGAAAGCGACGAACAGTTCAATTTCATGGACAATGAAACCTATGAGCAGATTACCCTCGGCAGTGAGCAGTTGGGCGACGCCAAAAAATTCCTCAAGGAAAATATGTCCATCGGCGTGCTCTTGTTCCAGGGCATTGTGATCGGCATTGAGCTGCCCAACTCGGTCGAGCTGGCTGTTGTCGAGACCGACCCCGGCATCCGCGGCGATACCGCCACCGGCGGAACCAAACCCGCCACCCTCGAAACAGGCTATGTCGTGAAGGTGCCGCTGTTCATCAACATCGGCGACGTACTGCGGATCGATACCCGCACCGGCGACTACATGGAAAGAGCTTAGCTGAATTTTACGGTTGGAAGACTGACAACCCCCGGTTATGTTTTGCGCGGCTGTGGGAATACTACCATTATCCGCTCAGAACAAAGCAAAGGGGGTTTAGTCATGGCCAATATCAAAGAAAAGGTTGCCTACTTACAGGGGTTGACCAGGGGACTGAACGTGAACAGTCACTCGGCGGAGGGCAAGTTGCTGTTAAATGTCGTCGACGTGTTGTCCGATGTGGCCGAAGAGATCCAGTGCATTCATGTATTCCAGGAAGATCTGGAAAACTACGTCGAAACCATTGATGAGGACTTGACCGAGTTGGAGGAAGAAGTCTACGAAGGCATCTATAACTCCGATATGGTGGAGTTGGAATGTCCTGCCTGTCATGAGACCATTACCTTCGAATCCAACGTGCTGGACGAGGACGACCTGGTGGAAGTCACCTGCCCCAACTGCGGTGAGGTCGTATATGAAAACACCGTCGATTTCGCCGAAGAGGATGACGTCGACCTTGCTCTGAAACGCATTCATCCAGGCGTGTAGCAGCATAGCTGACCTTTGCAATAAATCCCGGTTATCCGGGATTTTTTGTTTTTACGGCGACATAACAGTTTCGTGGATGGATATAACTGGCGGCCGTTTTGGCTTTTGTTAAATCGGTTTTTCCGGTCATTTGGAATTCACCGGACGCGCGACGGACCCGCCGGCCCAGACGTGGCGCGTGCCCGTAGGTACGATAGCAATGGGATGGCGGATACGAAACCGCAGTTGGTGGCTTCAAAGCGGCCTGCTTTTGTTGCTGTTTTAAGCATAAACCGGTTTGTCCTTCCATATCTATGTAAAGAAAGGCGGTAGAAGGATGAAGCAGGTTGACGCATTGGAAAAGTCGGTGTTCACGGTGCTGGCTCCGGCACTGGCCGGGATACTCAGGGCCGCGCCGGACTGGCTGCTGGAGCAGGCCACTGAAATACGTCTGAGAGCGGGGCAGGGATTATTGGTTGTTGCCGGAAATCGCGACTACACCCTGGGGTTCGACGGGCAGCCCGTGACAAATACGGCGGCAGGCTATATCTGCCGCCGTGAAGATATTGGCCAGACCCTGCAGCTCATCAGCCGCAACTCGCTGTACGCCTTCGAGGAGGAAATGCGCCAGGGCTTCTTCACCGTCGGCGGCGGACACCGCATCGGTCTGGCGGGACAGGCAATCATGGAAGGCGGAGAACTTAAGGCCCTAAAAAATATCAGCGCCATGAACATCCGCCTGGCCAGGGAAATCATTGGCGCCGCAGACAAAATCATGCCCTTTGTTGTGACTTCCCCCAACCGGGTTTACAATACCCTGGTGATCGGGCCGCCGCGCAGCGGCAAGACCACCCTGCTGCGGGACCTGACCCGGCAGTTGAGCTCAGGCATTCCCGCGCTGAATTTCAGCGCCGTCCAGGTGGGCTTGGTGGATGAACGGTCGGAAATCGCCGGCTGCCGCGACGGTATACCCGGGGCAGACCTTGGTCCCAGGGTCGACGTGCTGGACGCCTGTCCCAAGGCCACCGGCCTGCTGATGCTGATCCGCGCCATGGGGCCGCAGGTGGTGATCACCGACGAACTGGGGCGGGAAGCCGATTCATTCGCCGTACAGGAAGCCCTGCACGCCGGGGTGAGCGTCGTCGCCAGCGCTCACGGTCGCAGCCCCGAAGATCTGCTCGGCCGGCCCTTCATCGGCGACCTGGTCCGCAGCAGGATCTTCGAGCGTTATATTGTAATGGGCACAGTTCCCCGGATCGGCGCTATCGTGTCGGTCACCGACGCCAAAGGAGTGGAAATAACCACACAGCGAAGCGGGGTGAGAGAATGTGGCTGAAAATTTTGGGCAGTATGCTGATCGTAGCTGCCGGAGGCTGGACCGGATTTGCCGTGGCCAACCGTTATTGCGAGCGTACCCGTCAGATCGGCCAACTCATAGGCTGCCTGACCGCCCTGCGATCCTATGTAAATTATGCCTCGATGCCTCTGCCGGAGGCCCTGTCTCATTGCGGCAGCCAGGTCGACGGCCCGGTGCGGGAACTGTTTCATCACACTGCCCGCACCCTCACCGCCTGCGGCTGGCTGACGCCCCGTCAGGCACTGGCCGGGGCATTGGAGACAGCGGCAGGGCGCCTGGAATTGGGTGAACCCGAACGGGAGGCGCTGCTGCAGCTTGGTGCCAATCTTGGGTCCACCAACCGCGGCGAGCAGCAGAAATACCTGACCATGGTGCTGGCGCAGTTGGAGCAGCTCGAACAGGAATCCCGCCGGGCCAGGGATCAGAACGTCAAAATGTACCGGTACCTCGGAATATGCGGCGGCCTTGCTGTTGTCATTCTGCTTGTTTAGAGAAAGGGGCGTGGCCAATGGGACTGGATCTGTTGTTTAAAATCGCCGGTGTGGGCATCCTGATCTCGGTGTTCCACACCGTGTTAAAGCAGTCCGGCAAAGAAGACATGGCGGTGTTATGCACCCTCGCCGGCTTCATCATTGTCCTTTTGTGGGTCGTGCAGCTGCTGGGTCAGTTGTTCACTACCGTGCAGGGAGTATTCAAGCTGTTTTGAGAGGAATGCGGCATGGAAATAGTCCAGATTGTCGGACTTGGTTTCATAGTCACCCTGCTGATATTGATCATCCGCGGTCAACGGCCGGAAATGGCCGTGCTGCTGAGCATTACCCTGGCAACAATTATATTTTTGCTGGTGCTGGCCAAACTCAGCGTGGTGCTCAATCTTTTCCGCGATTTGGCCGAAAAGGCCGGCGTCAATCAACTCTATCTGAACACCATTCTGAAAATTATCGGCATCGCCTATATAACCGAATTCGGCGCCCAGGTATGCCGTGACGCCGGTGAAGGCGCCGTGGCCGGGAAAATCGAGTTCGCCGGAAAAGTACTGGTGATGGTGATGGCCATTCCGATCATCGCCCTGGTCTTGGAAACCATCATTCGGCTGCTTCCGTGAGGTTGGAGAAAATGAAGATAAGGCAAATCCTGCTGCTGCTTTTGCTACTCACAGTACTGCTGCCGGCGGCGGCAGACGCCGCTCCGGACGAAGACCTGACCAGCCGGTTGATCGACATGATGTCCCTGGACGAAGTCAATGAGTATGTAGCCAGAGTCAACCGCGAACTGGGCGAAGATATACCTCGCCTCGACGGCGACACTCTGCGGGGCATAGCCGCCAGGGGAATTTCCCTCGACTGGGACAATATTCGCCGGACGTTGCTGAACAGGCTGTTTCAGGAACTGGCCGCCAACAGTCACCTGATGGGGAAACTGCTCTTTTTGGCGGTGCTGTGCGCTCTTTTGGAGAATCTGCAAAACTCGTTCGAACACTCGGCCATCGCTCTATTGGCTTATAGCATATGCTACATTTTTCTTGCCGTGATTGCCCTTACCGCATTTTATAACGCCCTGAACCTGGCTCGGCTGACGGTGGGGACCATGGTGGGGTTCATGGAGGCGTTGCTGCCGCTGCTCATTTCGCTGCTCGCCGGGGTCGGGGCCATGGTTTCGGCAGGGCTGTTGACCCCGCTGATGCTGATGGTGGTCACTTCGGTCAGCCTCATTGTCAAGGACATCGTTCTGCCGCTGTTATTTCTGGCCGCGGTCCTGCAATGTGTGGACTTTTTTTCCGACCGCTATCAGGTGGGTAACCTGGCCGGACTGCTGCGCCAGGCGGCTACCGGCATTCTCGGCCTGACCCTGGTGATCTTCGTAGGTCTGATCACCGTTCAGGGAATAGCAGGCAGCGTGGCCGACGGGGTGGCCTTGCGCACCGCCAAATACGCTACCAGCACATTTGTTCCGGTAGTCGGCAAGATGTTCGCCGATACCGTCGATCTGATTCTCGGGGCATCGCTGCTGCTGAAAAACGCCGTCGGACTTTTCGGCATCGTTGCCGTTGCTACCATCTGCGTCTTTCCTCTCATCAAACTGGTTTCCCTGGTCCTGATCCTCAAAGTCGGCGGCGCGCTCATCCAGCCGATGGGCGATGTCCGCATGGCCAGATGCCTGGATGCCATGGGCAACAACCTGCTGCTGGTGTTTGGCGGCGTAATGGCTGTGGCCCTGATGTTTTTTTTGGCGATTACTATTGTCATCGGAGTCGGCAGCGCCGCTACGATGCTCCGCTAGCAACAAAGAAACGGGTGAAGCAGCTTGATATCGGCTATTACCGATTGGGTAAAAACCATCATTCTGGTAGTCCTGTTCGCTTCTTTTCTTGAACTGCTTCTGCCGGCCAGCAGCATGCAGCGCTTCATCCGGGTCATCATGGGCCTGCTGGTGATGCTGACCATCCTGAATCCGGTGGTGGATTTCATCCAAGCCCGCTCCCTGCCGGAGCAGCTGCCGGCCTTCAGCAACAGAACCGCCGACGGCACCGGCCGGCCTGGGGCCGGTCCGGCGATAGCCGACGAAAAGAACCGTCTGGCGGTGGAAGTATATAAAAAAGATCTGAGCCGGCAGATTCGGGCAGTGGTTCTGGCAGTCGACGGAGTGGCCGACGCCCGGGTGAGCGTCCAGCTGAAAAACGAAGGTGACAGCCGGTCAGGCGCCCTGGACAAAATCCAGCTGGCGATTCTGCCGGGAAAAAGCGGCGCCGGACCCAAAATCCAGCCGGTATCCATCGCCGGCCCAGGCGCGACAAAGCCCGCCGAACCATCAGCTCAGCTCAGGGAAAACATTGCCCGGACTGTCCGGGAGCTTTATCAGCTGCGGGACGGCCAGGTGGAGATACAGCCATGGAACTGAATTCATGCAAGGGGGGAGAACATGAGCGGGTTGGAAGATTTCATCACTCGGACCCGGAAGTTATGGCCGGTGAACCTGAAGGGGAGCGGATACAACTGGCGGCTGATGCTGGTGGGAGTGCTGGGGATTGCTCTCCTGCTGGCCGGCAGCTTCCTGGACACCGCTCCGGTTAAACAACGGCCGGAAGGCCAGGCCGAAACAGCCAAAAGCCCCCCGGCCGTCAGCCGCAGCTATGAAGAAGCCTTGGAGGCCAAACTGGCCAATCTCCTGTCCCAGGTGAGGGGAGCTGGAGCGGTGGCGGTGAGCATCACCCTGGAAAATGGCAATACCCAGGAATTCGCCAAAAACACCACCCGCGAAAATCGCGTCATCCAGGAAAAGGATCCGAGCGGCGGCCTGAGAACCACCACCGAGTCCAAAGAAAGCGAGCAGGTACTGGTGAGCAAGGAAAATGGCGCTGACCGGCCGGTGGTGGCCAGGGAGACAAAACCGCTGATCAAAGGTGTGCTGGTCATCGCCGAAGGGGCCCAGGACTCGGCGGTGAAGGCCAGCCTAACAAGGGCGGTGGAAGCCGGACTGGGTGTCCCGTCCTATAAAATTACCGTATTGCCCCAAAGAAAGTGAGGTGAACGCCGTGACGGTATTGAATCTGCGCAAACTGGGCAAACCATTGGTGGCTGCTGTCTGCATTATGTTATTCGCCATCGTGGCGACAAGCATTTTTAACTACGGCCGGGAATACCGCGCTGCCAGGGTGGACCGCTCCAGCGCCATGCAGGTGGTGAAACCCCTGTCGAGCGAGCCGGCAAATGTCAGTCCCGCTGCCGATTTTTTCACCGAATACCGCCTGGAGCGCGACCGTCTGCGCAGTGAACGGTCCGAACTGTTGCGGGAAGTCTTTAAAAACGCCCGCGGCGACGATTCCCGTCAAAAGACCCAGGACGCCATCCTCAAACTGACTATTGACAAGCAGCGCGAGTCGGAAATGGAAAATCTGATCAAAGCCCGTGGTTTTGCCGACGCACTTGTATTTCTGAGGGACAACACCGTCAGCGTGGTGGTCAAGGCGCAGACCCTGAGCCGGGAGGAAGTCATCCAGGTTGCGGACATCATCAGCAGGGTGGCGGGCGTCGGCCCTGAGGACATAACCATCAGCGCCAAACCGTAACTGTTGGTAATACCAGAAAAGCTGTCGGCTAACGCGGGCAGCTTTTTGTGCGGGCGTTCCTGCCGGGTTGTATTTGCTAACTGGCGGAAAAGTCTGGTATAATGTATCATATTATAGTCATAAAATATTCGTTGCCCTGTTATATTTAACTATGGGGAAGGAATGGAGGGGTAGGCATGGATAAGAAGCCCGAACGAACCGAACACAACGACGTGGGGGCGATTCGTATCGCCGATGAGGTAGTCGGAATCATTGCCGGCCTCGCGGCAACCGAGGTGCCTGGCGTAGCCGGTATGAGCGGCGGTCTGGTGGGCGGCATAGCCGAAATGCTTGGCAAGAAGAATCTGTCAAAAGGCGTCAAGGTGGAGGTCGGCGAGCGGGAAGCCGCTGTTGATCTGTATATTATCGCCGAATACGGCGTACGCATCCCGGACGTGGCCCTGGGGGTACAGGAGAACGTCAAACGGGCTATCGAATCCATGACCGGTCTGGACGTTGTCGAGGTCAACATCCATGTACAGGGCGTCGGCTTCGCTCAGGAATCCAAGGAAGAAGACATTCGGGTGCGGTAAAGAGAGGAGATAGTATGGGAATTTTCGACCGGATCATCTTGACCATCTATACTTTTTTGCTGACATTTCTGTCACTGGGCGTAGTTTTGCTTTCCCTGCGCCTCATTCCTTTGGATCTGGTGTGGACAGGCATCGCCTTTATCTATGGCCAATGGGAAGCCGGTCTCGTCGGCGGTGTATTTTTGCTGATCAGCGTGCGGCTGCTTCTGGCGGGCCTCAGGTCACGCCGCGGCAAGAACAACATCGTTCATCACAACGAGCTCGGGGATGTTCTGATCTCCCTCGATGCCGTGGAAAATCTGGTGGAAAAGGCCGCCCGCCATGTGCGGGGCGTCCGGGGCATAAAAGTTTTCGCCAGCCATTCTGATCCAGGGCTGATCCTGGCCGTAAAGGCCGTCATCAGCCCGGAAAGTTATGTGCCGGGCGTGACCGCCGAAATTCAGGAAAGGGTCAACGCCTACATCAAGAACACTGTTGGCGTCGAATTGACCGAAATGAAAATTTTTGTCGAGAATATTTCCAACGATTTTAAAGCCAAGCAGCGGGTAGAATAGGAGGACCGGCATGGAACGCAAGTTGTTTGAAGAGATCTGGCAGCAGCACAGCGGCAAGATCATCGGCATCAGCCTCGGTTTTCTGCTGGGAGTGCTGATCATCAGCTTCGGGTTTTTCCGCACCCTGTTTGTCATGCTGTGCGTGGTGGCCGGGTTCGTTATTGGCAAGCGCATCGACGAAAAGGAAGATATTATGGACATTTTGGACAAACTATTACCGCCGGGATACCATCGTTAGTAAAGAGAGGGAACCTTATGAGTCGCAGAAAGGCACGGGAAATGGCTTTGCAGGCGTTGTTCCAACTGGATTTTAATGAAACCGAGCCTGAGGTTGCCTTGGAAGTGGTGTACGCCGAGTTCGGCAAGATCGGTGAGAAGACCAGGGACTACGCCCTTAAGCTTGTCAGCGGAACCCACCAGGAGCAGTCCCGGATCGATCAGATTATCGGCGATCTGTCCGCCGACTGGTCGGTGGACAGGATGGCCGGCGTTGACCGCAACATTGCCCGAATGGCTGTCTTTGAACTGAAGTTCGGGACAGAAGAACTGTCCCCCAGCGTAGTGATCAACGAAGCGGTGGAGCTTGCCAAGACCTTCGGCACCGACGACTCCGGCCGCTTCATTAACGGAATACTGGGTTCGCTGGTCCGAAAAGACCGCAGTGTTCCATGAAAGCCGTACTTGGCATTGACACCAGCTGTTATACCACGTCGGTCGCGCTGTTGCGCCAGGACGGCACCCTGGCGGCGGACGCCCGGCGAATCCTGGCTGTAAAGCCGGGCGGCAGGGGGTTGTCTCAGTCGGAAATGATCTACCAGCATACCCGCAACCTCCCGGAGGTGTTTGCTGAAGCAGTGGCAGCGGTCGGTGAAAGGATTGAGCTCGAGGCGGTGGGGGTGTCGTCAAGACCCCGCCCGCAGGAGTCGTCCTATATGCCGGCTTTTTTGGTTGGTCTCGGCTATGGCCGTGTGATCGCCCTCTCCCACGGCGTCAACTGCCGCCTGCTCAGTCACCAGGAAAACCATATTCTGGCCGGGACTTGGTCGGCCGGAGGCCCCAGCACCCAACGTTTTCTGGCGGTCCACGTCTCCGGCGGCACCACGGAAGTAACCGCGGTGGATACCTCAGCCGCAGGACTTGGCGTAACGCTGTTGGGCGGCAGCCAGGACATTGCTGCCGGGCAGTTCATCGACCGAATCGGCGTGGCTCTGGGACTGCCTTTTCCTGCCGGACCCCATCTGGAGCGCCTTGCCGGTCAGGACCGTCTTTTGGCCGTGAAGATTCCCGTCACAGTCGAGGTCTGCTCTGTCAGCTTCAGCGGACCGGAAACCCATGCCCGTCGCCTGCTCGCCCAGGGTGTCAGCCCTGCTGCGGTTGCCGCCGGAGTGCAGCGCTGCGTCGCCGAAGCCCTGACAAAAATGATTCGGGCCGGCGTTGCGGCCACTGGCCTAAGCGACGTACTGCTGGTGGGAGGAGTCGGGGCAAACGAGTACATTCGCGGCCACCTGGCCGGCGATCTCGGCCCTGGTCCCGCTGTCAGACTTTATTATCCCCAGGCCAGATACAGCTCCGACAACGCGGTAGGTGCCGCTGTCCGGGCCCTCGGTTCCTGACACCACCGCCGGCGTTTTTGCATACAATACATAAAACCGTATGCGGAGGTGACGGATATGTGGCTCTACGCCATGGGGGGCGCTTTGGTCGGTGTCATTATCGGGCATCTGTTTCCGCCGGGGCACCTGTTCTGGTTTGCCGTAGGGGCGGTCAGCGGCTGTCTGGCCCAGCGTTACCTGTCCCGTCGTTGTTAGCGACATTCAGACTGGTTTGTCTGTTTTTTTTTGGCTTTGTGTAATATGATAGAGTATGATAGAAAAAACGACAGGTGAAAACATGAATATTTTGAGCGTAAGCGCTGTCACCAGCTATATCAAAGCACTTTTCGACCAGGATGAAACCCTGTGCAGCCTGATGGTGCGGGGCGAAATATCCAATTTCAAACGGCACTATTCCGGCCACTGCTATTTTACGCTCAAGGATCACGAGGCTACCTTGCGGGCGGTCATGTTCAGAAGCCGGGCCCAGTACCTGAAATTCGAACCTCGGGACGGACTCAAGGTCATCGCTGGAGGGCAGGTCGCGGTTTTTGAACGGGACGGCCAGTACCAGCTCTATGTGGAGCAACTGATCCCCGAGGGGGTGGGCGAGCTCAGCCTCGCTTTTGCCCAGCTCAAGGACAAGCTTACCGCCGAAGGACTCTTTGATGAGAGCAGAAAAAAGCCGCTGCCGCTGCTGCCGGGAAGGGTTGGGGTGGTCACCTCGCCGACCGGGGCGGCCCTGCGCGACGTCATCACCGTTGCCAAAAGGCGTCATCCCGGGATTCAACTGACGCTGGTTCCTGTGCAGGTTCAGGGACCCGACGCCCCCCGCCAGATCGTCCGGGCTATCGAACTGCTCAACCGGGGGCAGGCGGCGGATGTCATCATTGTCGGTCGTGGCGGCGGCAGTCTAGAGGAACTGTGGGCCTTTAACGACGAGGCAGTGACCCGGGCTATCGCCGCCTCACATATTCCGGTAGTATCCGCGGTCGGCCACCAGACTGATTATACCCTGGCCGATTTTGCCGCCGACCGTCGCGCCGCAACCCCGTCCCAGGCCGCCGAGATCGTGGTTCCTGATGTCAAAGAATTGCACAAATACATAGCGCGGCTGCGAAACACCCTGGAATCCTGTACTTTGAGCGCTTTAGCCAATCGCCGGGCCGGCCTCACCCGCTGCCTCGCCAGTCGGGTATTCGAGCGGCCGGAACGGCTGCTGGCCGATAAGCGGCAAACCCTGGACAACCTGATTCAACGGCTGGAGCAATCCTTGCGCCGGGACCTTGTCACCAAACGCCACAGCTTCAACGTGGCCGCCGAAAAACTGACCATTCTGAGTCCGCTGGCGGTATTGTCCCGGGGCTACAGCATCACCCGCGCTTATGACGGGCGGGTAATCCGCCGCCAAACCGATACCGCCCCCGGGCAAAACCTGGAGATTATGCTTGAAGAAGGCCGTCTGGATGTAAAAGTACTTGGACCGGAGGAGGACAGGCATGAAGAAGAAGTCAAGCCCGCGAAATCAGTCTGAACAGACCATTGCCCATGTATCATTTGAAGACGCCCTTGGCAAATTAGAAGTAATCGTGAAAGAACTGGAGAGGGGCGATTTGCCGTTGGAAGAGGCTCTGGAGCAGTTCGCCGCCGGCGTCACCCTGACCCAGGTTTGTCTTGCCAAGCTGAATGCCGCCGACCGTGAAATCGATAAAATTCTCCGGGAAGAAAAGGGCGAAATCGTTGAATATCCGCTGGAATTACAGGAGGAAGAATAATGCTGACCGACTATTGTCGAAGCCGGGTTAGTCAGATCGAGGCCGGGTTGGCCGGGATACTGACAAGTCTCGGCTCCCAGCCGCCGCTGATTTTTGAAGCCATGAAATACAGCCTGTTCGCCGGCGGCAAGAGAATCCGCCCGATACTGCTGATGGCCGCCGCCGACGCCGTGGGCGGGGATGGCAGCTGCTACATGCATGTGGCCTGCGGCCTGGAAATGATCCATACCTATTCTCTGATTCATGACGACTTGCCGGCGATGGACGACGACGACCTGCGCCGGGGCAAACCGACCAATCACAAGGTCTTCGGCGAGGGGATCGCCGTCCTGGCCGGTGACGGCCTGCTCACCGCCGCCTTTGAAGTAATGCTCTCCCAGCCCCAGGTAAAGCCGGACGTCCTTGTCGCCGTCGTGCGCGGCATAGCGGCTGCGGCCGGGGCGACGGGAATGGTCGGCGGCCAGGTGGTGGATCTGATGTCCGAAGGTAAGAGCATCGACGCCGCTACCCTGAAGTTCATGCATCAGGCCAAAACCGGCGCTCTGTTCCGGGCAGCCCTGACCAGCGGCGCGCTGCTGGCCGGAGCTTCGGCCGGGCAGGTAGCCGCCCTCACCGAATACGCCGAACAATTCGGGCTGGCTTTCCAGATCACCGACGATATTCTCGACGTGGCCGGCTCCTCCGAATCCATCGGCAAGCCGGTGGGCAGCGACGCGAAAAACAACAAGGTTACCTATGTCACCCTGTATTCGCTGCCTGAAGCCGAGAGGATGGCCAGGCAGGCCGTGGACGCAGCCCTGGAGGCTTTGTCCGGTTTCGGCGGCGAAGCCGACATCCTGCGTGAACTGGTTCGTTATCTGATCAATCGCAAATCATAAGAAGGGGTAGCTATGGCCGAACTGTTCGCCGCCCTTATCAATAACGTTGTCCTGTTGTCCGCGCTGACGGCGTGGCTTATCGCCCAGCTCCTGAAAACCGTCACCTCCTACTGGAAACACTCCCGCTTTGACGCCAGACGCCTGGTCGGAGCAGGCGGCATGCCCAGTTCTCATACCTCTTTGGTAATGGCACTGGCTGCCGCGGTAGGGTTTAAGAACGGCTTCGAATCAACCGCCTTTGCTGTCGCCATTGTCTTTGCCGGGATCGTTATGTACGACGCAGCCGGGGTGCGGCGGGCCGCCGGCAAGCAGGCCAAAGTAATCAACAAATTGGTGCAGGAATTGCGGGCCGAACATACCCTGAAAGAAAGCCGGCTGAAGGAACTGCTGGGTCATACCCCGCTGGAAGTTCTGGCCGGAGCGCTGCTGGGGATTGCGACGGCCTATGCCTTTCACCGTTGTTACTGATGTGATGGTTGGTAAGGTTATGTTATAATAAAAGAGATCGATTTTTTTCGCAATGCCTTGATGAAAGAAGGGAACCCCTGTTGGCGAGCCTATTAGACGCCATAAATGGACCGGAAGACCTTAAGCGTCTTTCTGTCAGTCAGCTGGAAAAGCTCGCCGGAGAAATCCGCGGGCTTCTTGTCGAAACCGTCTCCCGTACCGGCGGCCACCTCGCTCCCAACCTCGGGGTCGTCGAACTCACCATAGCCCTGCACCGTGTCTTCAACAGCCCGAGCGACAAAATCATCTGGGATGTTGGACATCAGGCCTATGTACATAAAATTCTGACCGGCAGGCGAGATAAGTTCGCCACCTTGCGGCAGCTTGGCGGCATGAGCGGTTTCCCGAAACGCGGTGAAAGCGCGCACGACGCCTTCGGCACAGGCCACTCCAGCACCTCGATCTCGGCGGCCCTCGGGATCGCCCTGGCGCGGGACCTGGCAGGAGAGAAGCATGAAGTGCTGGCCGTAATCGGCGATGGGTCGCTGACCGGAGGGCAGGCTTACGAGGCTCTGAATCATGCCGGCCATCTCAGTGTCGACCTTACCGTTATCCTCAATGACAACGAGATGTCCATCGCCAGGAACGTCGGCGCCATGTCCGAATACCTGGCCAAAGTCCGCAGCGATCCCACTTATTCCAAAGTGAAGCATGACGTCGAATACCTGCTGAAACGCATCCCGGCCATTGGCGAAAGCGTCGCCAAAACCGTGGAACGGGTGAAAGACAGCCTGAAATATCTGGTGGTGCCTGGCGTTATTTTTGAAGAACTGGGCTTCACCTACATCGGCCCCATCGATGGACACAATATCCTGCAGCTCACCGAAGTGCTGCAAAAATCGCGCAACATTGCCGGACCGGTATTGGTCCATGTCATCACCTGCAAGGGAAAGGGCTACCGCCCGGCAGAATGCAACGCCGACCGGTTTCATGGCGTGGGACCGTTTTGCGTCGAATCCGGCGAAGTGATCAAAAATGGCAGCAAGCCATCCTACACCGCCGTTTTTGGCGATGCCCTGGTGGCTGTCGCCGAGAAGAATCCCGCCGTGGTGGCCATCACTGCCGCCATGCCTGACGGGACCGGCCTGAAGTCCTTTGCCGAAAGATATCCCGCCCGCTTTTTTGATGTCGGCATCGCCGAACAGCACGCCGTCACCCTCGCAGCCGGAATGGCGGCTGCGGGCCTGAGACCGGTGGTGACGCTGTACTCCACCTTCCTGCAGCGAGCCTACGACCAGGTGCTGCATGACGTCTGTCTGCAAAACCTGCCGGTGGTCTTGGCCATCGACCGCGCCGGCATTGTCGGCGAAGACGGCGCCACTCACCAGGGGATGTTCGATTATTCTTTCCTTCGCCATATCCCCAACCTGACCATCATGGCTCCCAAGGACGAAAATGAATTGCGCCACATGCTTTATACCGCGGTGGAACTGAACGGCCCTGTGGCTATCCGCTATCCCAGAGGCGGCGGTGTCGGCGTCCCTGTCGACGAACCGCTAAGGCTACTGCCTGTCGGCGAGGCCGAAGAGCTGCGCACAGGCAAGGATGTCGTGCTGTTCGCCGCCGGTGCGATGGTGGCGTCCTGCCTGGAAGCCGCCGATTGTCTTGCAGCGGACGGAATATCCGCCTGGGTCGTCAACGCCCGTTTTGTCAAGCCGCTGGATGAACAGCTGATTCGCAGCCTGGCCCGCAGCGTCGGCGTCGTTGTAACCGTCGAAGACAACATCCTGGCCGGAGGCTTCGGCACCGCGGTCCTTGAATACATCAACAGCCAGAACCTCAACTGGGTCAAGTTGCTCCGGCTGGGGCTGCCGGATACCTTCATCGAACACGGCAGCAGGAGGGAGCTTCTCGCCAAATATCAGCTTGACGCCGCCGGGATAGCATCGTCCGTTGCCGCTTATCTTAAGCGCTACGGGGCTCGCTGACATGGCCAGGGAACGCTTGGATGTCGTCATGTTCCAGCGCGGCCTGGCGGTGAGCCGTGAACGGGCCAAAGCCAGCATCATGGCCGGCAAGGTTTTTGTCGGCGGCAAAAAGGTGGACAAGGCCGGTACCCTCATCGCCCCAGACGCCGACATCACCGTCAGCGGCGACGGCATCGGCTATGTCAGCCGGGGCGGGCTGAAACTGGCCAAAGCCCTGACCGCCTTCGCCATCGACCTTGACGGCAAAGTTATGGCTGACATCGGGGCCTCCACCGGCGGCTTCACCGACTGTGCCCTCAAAAACGGCGCGGCGCGGGTCTATGCCATCGACGTAGGCTATGGCCAACTGGCCTGGTCGCTGCGGACCGACCCACGAGTTATCAACATGGAGCGAACCAACATCCGCGACGTTACCCCGGAAAAGCTGGGAGAAACGCTGGATTTTGCCGTTATCGACGTTGCCTTCATATCCCTGGACAAAGTACTGCCTGTGGCCAAACAGCTTCTTTCTTCGGCAGGACGGGTGGTGGCGCTGATCAAGCCCCAGTTCGAGGCCGGCCGGGAGAAGGTCGGCAAAAAAGGCGTAGTCAAGGACCCTGCTGTCCATGCCGAAGTAATCCTCAGGATCCTGGCCGTGGCCGGGGATCTCGGCTTCCACGCTATGGGGCTCACCTTTTCGCCGGTAAAAGGACCGGAAGGCAATATCGAATACCTGTTGTACCTGTCCGTCTCAGGTGACGGCACCGGCGTTGACGACAACGCGGTCCGACAGGCGGTACAGGAAGCGCACACCTGTTTGAACGGCTAAGTGGAGGGGATCGAGTGCTCACTATCGGGTTATTTCCGAACACAAAAAAACCAGCCATCACCACCGTACTGGGCCGGCTTGTCCAGCATTGCAAAGACCGCGGCGTAAAAATATTCATTCCCGAGGATGCGGCCCGGGAGACAGGCTATCCCGAGCTGGCCTGCGACCGGGAACAGATAAAACAGGAAATTCAGCTTGCCATCACCTTGGGCGGCGACGGTACGCTGCTTTATACCGCCAGGGAAATTGCCGCCGCCGGAATTCCGGTCTGCGGCATCAACCTCGGCCGGCTTGGCTTTCTCACCGAAGTTGAGGTACCTGAACTGGAGCCGGCTGTAGATAAGTTGATCAACGGCGACTACTATATTGAAGAACGGCTGATGCTTGCTACCGTCATTCAGCGGGCCGGGCGCGAGATCTCGCTGCCCCATGCTCTCAACGATGTTGTCATCACCAAGGGGGGCATTTCCCGGATGATCCGGCTGAAGCTGTATCTTGACGGCGAATTGACCGCCAAATATCCAGCCGATGGACTGATTGTCGCGACCTCCACCGGCTCCACCGGCTATTCCCTGTCCGCCGGCGGACCTGTCGTCAACCCCAATCTAAAAGTCATCCTTCTCACCCCGATCTGCCCTCATACCCTTGACGCCAGATCGCTGATCGTATCCGAGCAGGAGGAAATCAAAATCACCATGCAGGCCACCCACGACGACATTGTCCTGACCATAGACGGTCAAAATGTCCATGACCTCACGCCCGACGACACCATCATAGTCCGGCGTTCACCCTACCGGGCCAGATTCGTCCGTCTTAGCGGCCGGAGCTATTCCCATACCTTCCGGACCAAACTGTGGCGGAGTGATGACAACGATGACGACGATAGCTGCTAATGCCGTGGAAATGGCTCAGCGGCTGCTCACCGAAAGGCTGCCAGCTGCCGGCTGCGCCGTTGACGCCACCGCCGGCAACGGTCGCGACACCCTTTTCCTGGCGAAAAAAACCGCTCCTCACGCCCAGCTCTGGGCTTTTGACATCCAGACCTCGGCTCTGGCCAACACCCAGAAGCTGCTGGTCGAACACGGCCTGGCCGACAAAGTCCGCCTGGTGCACGACTGTCATAGCAGGATTGCCAGCCATATCCAAGGAACGGTTGATATTGTCATGTACAACCTCGGCTACCTTCCTGGCGGTGACCGGGCCCTTACCACCGGGAGGGAGACCACCATCGCCTCTCTTACCGGTGTACTGCCTCAACTGGCCCTGGGAGGCCTGATTACCGTTGTTGCCTATCCCGGATATCCGGCCGGCCGGGTCGAACACGAAGCCGTCCGCCTTTTTTTGGCTGCCCTGCCGCAAAACGAATTCACCGTGGGCTGCTGGTCGATGCTGAATCAGAGAAACGACCCGCCCCTGCTGTATATTATCCAGAGGATAAGGGGGGAACTTGCGTGAAGACGAAACGCCACGCCCGAATCAAGGAAATTGTCGAGAGCCGATCCATCCAGACCCAGGAAGAACTTGCCGACGAACTGCGCAAAATCGGCATCGAAGTTACCCAGGCCACCGTATCGCGGGATATCAAAGAAATGATGCTCATCAAAGTTCCCGCCGCCGACGGAGAATATCGCTACGCCCTGCCCAGAGAGCATAATGCCGCCTTTTCCCAGAGCCGGATGGAGAGGACCTTTCAGGACTCTGTCATTGCTGTGGACCACAGTCTCAACCTGATTGTCCTAAAGACTCATCCCGGCACGGCCCAGGCCGTGGCCTACACCATTGACACCGTAAACTGGCCGGAGATTCTTGGCACCGTGGCCGGCGACGACACCATCTGTGTAATCGTCAAGCCTCCGGAGGCGGTCCTTGCAGTCATGACCCGTTTCCAGTCGCTGATGGATAAATCTTTTGCGGGGGTATAACCGTGCTTAAAACGCTGACGGTCAGCAACTTTGCGCTGATTGAACACGCTGCGATCGATTTTGCCGGCGGGCTGAACATTCTGACCGGTGAAACCGGCGCCGGAAAATCGATACTGGTGGACTCCCTTAACACCATACTGGGGGCTCGCGTCTCCGTGGAATCCATCCGCGGCGGCGCTGATTTCTTCCGGGTCGAGGCTGTGTTCGAAGTAGCGGCCGACTCGCCGCTGCGCGGGCTGCTCGCCGATCAGGGGATCGCCCTGGAAGGTGATGACACCCTGATCATCAGCCGCCATCTGTCCCGACAGGGCAAAGGCATCATCCTGGCCAACGGCTGCCACATCCCCTTGAGCATCCTCCGTCAGATCGGCGCCGAACTTGTGGACATGCATGGCCAACACGAGAACCAGGCCCTGCTGAAACCCGAGACCCATCTTATGCTGCTGGACGTCTTTGAGCCCCGGATCAAGGTCGCCCTGGAAGAATATCGCCGTCTTTACACCGCCTGGTGTGAGGCCAACGCTGCCGTCGAGGCCATTACCAGCGATTCGCGCCAGCGGGATGCGCGGCTGGACATGCTTTCCTGGCAGACCGGAGAAATTGCCGCTGCAGACCTGCGCGCCGATGAGGACGACACCCTGGAGCAAGACATCCTGGTACTGGCCAACGCTGAGAAAATCGTAAGCGGCGTCAGCCGTTCCTATGCTCTCTTGAGCGAGGGAGGGAAGGGCTTTGTCGGCATACTGAGCGCCCTGGCCGAAATCAAAAAAGAGCTGGAAACCGTGGCCCGCTTTGACACCTCGGTCCAAAGCCAGCTCAGTGCCGTGACTGACGGCCTTTATCAGCTGCAGGAAACCGCGTCCGAACTGAGAGATTACTGCGAAACCATCGAATTCAACCCTCAAAAACTGGCCAGATTGCAAGAAAGACTTGACATCATTCACAAACTCAAGAAAAAGTACGGCCCGACCATTCCCGAGATCCTCGCCTACCATCAACAGGCCATGACGGAATTGTCGGCCATAACCAATTATGAAGAACGTCTTGCCGAACTTACCGTCAAAACCGCCCAGCTGAAAGAACAGCTCGCCGGATCCGCCGCCGGGCTGGACCGGCTGCGCCGGACCGCGGCTAAAGATATGGCTGAGGCGATCTGCGCCCATCTCGGCCATCTGGGGATGCCCAAGGCGCGTCTGGCTGTAGATGTGAGGACCGTGGACCGCTATACTGCGACAGGAGCCAATGAAGTAGGCATTTTATTCTCCGCCAACCCCGGCGAAGAGCCCCGGCCGCTGCAGAAGGTCATTTCCGGCGGGGAACTGTCAAGGATAGCCCTGGCGATCAAGACAGTAAGCGCCAGCCGCGATAGCGTCGGAACCATGGTTTTCGACGAAGTCGACACTGGTGTCGGCGGCCAGACAGCTCAGATGGTGGCCGAAAAGATCGCTCTGGTATCCAGGGACAGGCAGGTGCTGTGCGTCACCCACCTGCCACAGATCGCCGCCATGGCGGATGTTCATATTTCCGTTGAGAAAAAAGTCGAGGGTGAACGGACCAAAACCGCGGTAAAAATCCTCGCCGGTGAAGACCATCAACTGGAAGTGACCCGGATGATATCCGGCGACAACGTAACTCCTGCCGCATTGCGAAATGCCGCCGAGATGATCGCTACCGCCCAGTCTCGAAAAAGAAAAATGGTAAAATAAAGCGCTAGGACAAGCTAGCGCTTTATTTATGCACATAAACACGCGAAAATAATGATATATGTCAATTGCTGCCACAATATCCGGAATAATCCCCGTGAAAACCGGGCATTTCTATTTTCGGGCAACACCATCGTTGTCAGAGAAGAAGAACGGTGAACCGGGGTGATTATGGAAAATGACGGGCACTAGTCGACGCTCTGCCATTGGGGTCATGCTAGCGGTAGTTATTGTGGCTTTTTGCGCATCGCCGCAGTTCAGGGATGTTTATCAGTTCCCGCCCCATCTGCGGATCATGGAAGACGAAACCGCTTCACTGTCTGTTGGCTTTCCCTTCACCATGACCGTCAACCACCAGCAAACACTGAAACTGGAGTCGACGCCCGGAAGAATGATGTTGACGCGCCCGGTATCCATCCAGCCGCTGAACCTGGGGAACGCTATCGTCGAATTCAGGCTGCTTGGGTTCATCCCGGTCAGGACCGTCGAAGTTGACGTGGTGCCGTCGCTGCGGCTGATTCCCGGAGGCCATTCCATCGGCGTGGTGCTGCACTCTCAGGGCGTCATCGTGGTCGGCCACTCGCCGATCCTCACTGGCGACGGACAGGGTTACACTCCGGCCAAGGATGCAGGAATTGCCGTAGGGGACGTCATCCTGAGCGTTAACGGCATACCAGCCCAAAGCGATGTCAAGGTCGCCGAAACCATCGACAACAGTGGGCGGGACGGCCGCTCCGTCGATATTCTGGTAAAACGCGGCGAGCACAGCAGCACCATCTCGGTTTCGCCGATCCTGTGCAGCGAGACCAAACGCTACCGAATCGGCCTGTTCATCCGCGACAGCGCGGCAGGGGTGGGCACTCTGACCTTCTACGAACCAAAAACCAACACCTACGGAGCGCTGGGGCACATTATCACCGACGGTGACACCAATCAGCCCATCGACTGCAACCGGGGCAAAATAGTCATGGCCACAGTATCCGGGATTCAACAGGGCAAGCGGGGTCAACCGGGAGAAAAGATCGGGGTGTTTATCGAAGAGGACCGGGTACTGGGGGATATCAAGAAAAATTCCCAGTTCGGAATCTACGGGGAACTGACAAGCTGTCCGCCGAACCAGCTTTACTCCGACGCCGTTCCTGTCGCTTCCATGAGCCAGGTGCAACTGGGGCCGGCCGAAATGCTGACCGTTATCGACGGACAGAACATCGAGCGGTTCAGTATCGAAATCCAGAGGATCAATCTTCAGGATGCTCCGGAAGGAAAAGGGATGGTCATCAAAGTGACCGATCCCCGTCTGCTGGAAAAGACCGGGGGTATTGTCCAGGGTATGAGCGGCAGCCCGATCCTGCAAAACGGCAAACTTGTCGGGGCGGTTACTCATGTCTTTGTTCATGATCCAGCCAAAGGTTACGGCTGTTTTGTCGATTGGATGCTGATGGAAAGCGGCCTGATACCGAAAACAGAAAGCCAGGCTGTGCGAAAACTGTTCACAAGTGAAGGCGTTGGCCTCACAAAGGCAGCATAGACAATATGCCCATGCCTCAATTAACGCCAGGCCGGCCAGAGCGGCCTGGCGTTAATTGAAGTTCAGACGCTTGTCGAATAATGTCGTTTTTGTTGGAAATATTTCACAAGTTAAATACAGGATATTGGCGAATCGGTAAAGAAACATAAATCAAAATCACTGAAATAGACAAACAACAAAGCAGACAGTGCATCGGGGATTTTTAGGTTCGGAATTTAGGAGGTTATGGTTACCTTTTTTGGCTTACAAGCAGGAGTTGTTGAATTTATCGTGAAATTATTATGATAAATACTAAATATTGAATAGCGAGAACGGCCGAAAATAAGACAGCTGTGATGATTATAGAATGGAATGCACAAATTCGGCTGAGGACATGGGAGGTAAAACGAAAATAAGAGACAATTATTTGGATTTATTTTCCAAATCAGGAAGGATATGCCGGGGAAATGTCGAATGGTATTTTCATAAAATAGCAGGGAGGATGTTCAATGCTCAGAGAAATGATTAAAGTGGCAATTGCCGACGACAATCGCGATTTCGCCGATATTATGCAGGAATGTCTCACGCAGCAGACCGACATCAACCTCGTAGGCGTAGCCTACAACGGCGAAGAGATCTTATCCATCATTGAGGAAAAGAAGCCTGACATCATTGTTTTGGACATTATCATGCCGCACTTGGACG
This sequence comes from Negativicutes bacterium, assembly GCA_031292015.1. The sequence goes on from JARLHY010000202.1 coordinate 140,072, forward strand.
GGATCGGAGTACTGGAACGCATCAACGCGATGGGAGGGAAGCGCCCCAAAGTAATCATGCTGACTGCTCTCGGACACGAGAATATTACCCAGCGGGTTGTAGAACTGGGAGCTGATTACTATATTCTGAAACCCTTCAACATGGACGTGCTGATCAGCCGGATCCGTCAGCTGTCCAGTTCCGTCTCGACCCAGCGCCCGGCGGCGGTACAGGCTATCAAGGCCAGACCCCTGGACGTCGAAGTCACCAACATTATCCGGGAGATCGGCATCCCGGCTCATATCAAAGGTTATCAGTACCTGCGGGACGCAATTATGGCTATCATCAACGAAGTCGAACTGCTGGGCGCAGTAACCAAAGTGCTGTATCCGATGATCGCCGACAAATACTCCACCACCCCCAGCCGGGTGGAGCGGGCCATCCGTCATGCCATCGAAGTCGCCTGGAGCCGCGGAAATATCGACATGATCAACCGGCTGTTCGGTTACACCGTCAAGCTGGAAAAAGGCAAACCCACCAATTCGGAATTTATGGCGATGATCGCCGATAAACTGCGGATGGAAATGCGCGCCTGATGAAGACAAGCCCCGGCCTCCCGACAAGGAGCCGGGGCTTTTGCATTTCTTCCCGGCAGGGAGGATTTTGTCGCTGCGGACGGAATAGTTAAATCGATAAACCGATAAGGAGTATGAAAATGCAGAATAATGAAGATTTATTGACAGAAGCGCGGATCAAGATATTTCTCGGCGAATTTGGCAGCGGTAAGACGGAACTGGCAGTTAATTACGCCCTGCGCCTGAAAAAACAGGGCTATAATACCGCCATCATCGACATTGATTTGTTGAAGCCTTATTTCCGCACCCGGGAAAATCGTGCGTTACTGGAAGACCAGGGTGTTGAGGTGGTGGCGCCGGAACAAAAGTTTTCCCAGGCAGCGCTGCCGGTTCTGCCGAACGATGTAACCAGGCTGCTGTACCAGCAGGACTGTCAACTGGTGATGGATGTTGGCGGAGGCGAGTCATCTATTGCATTAGGCCAGTTCCACCAACGGTTTGCCGAAAATCCCTACATTGCTCTGCTGGTGGTCAACACCTGCCGTCCCTTCACCGCTAACGCGGTCGACATCGTCGACGCTTTCCACCGGATAGAACAGTCTTCCCGCCTCAAAATCACCGGCCTTGTAAGCAACACTAATATCGCCGGCGAAACCACCGCCGCACACGTGCTGGAAGGCCTGGCCGTCGTTGAGGAAGCTGCCGCTGCTCTCAGCCTGCCGATCCGCTGGGTGGTCGTGCCTGAATGGCTTTCCGCCGAAGTGGAGGTACCCTATCCGGTCTTTGTTCTGCGGCCCTATACCATGTATCCGTGGATGGGTGAATAAATTCATTGGACATTCCGGCGGAGAAAACCGGCCAGACTGAGCCCGCCTGAGGCCAGCCTGGCCAGAACGAAGCGGAGCTCGCCGATTTTTCCGCTGAAATAAAAGCCTTTATTCAAGATGATAATATGCATGAGTTGTCCCTCCTTTGAGGGTAATATATGAAAATCGATGGAAAAATATTCCGGGAGGCCTTAGCATGGGAATACTCACAGAAACGAAAGTCGAATCGCAGAAGATTTTTTCGGGTAAGATACTGAATGTCCGGCTGGACAGAGTGCTGTTGCCCAACGGCCAGGAAAGCACCAGGGAAGTGGTCGATCATCCGGGGGCCGTGGCGGTGGTGCCGGTCACCGATGATGGTCGGGTCATTCTTGTAAAGCAGTATCGCTATCCCGTGGAGGAAATACTGCTGGAGATACCTGCAGGCAAACTGGACCCGGGCGAAGATCCCGACGACTGTGCCAAACGCGAACTGGAGGAAGAAACAGGCTATGTCGCCGGTCGCCTGGAAAAACTGACAAGTATTTACACCGCTCCCGGTTTTACCAATGAGATTATCCATCTGTATATCGCCAGGGACCTGGTCGAGGCCGTCCAAAAACTCGATGGCGACGAATTTATCGATATTGAGTTATTCTCAGCCGCCCAACTGAAAGAAATGGTTGCCAATCGAACCCTCAAAGACGCCAAAACCCTGACCGGACTCTTCCTGGCAGGGTACTGACATGCACAGATACTTCGCCGATCTCCATGTCCATGTCGGAATCAGCGAGAGCGGCAAATGGATCAAGATACCGACCTCCAACCGACTGACGGTCCGCAACATTCTCGTGGAAGCCCACCGTCGGAAGGGAATGCAGATCATCGGCATTGTCGACGCCCTGTCGCCGCTGGTCCGGGAAGACCTGACCCGGCTGGTGGCCGAGGGTCTGCTGGAACTGGATAGTCAGGGCGGCTACCGCTACGCAGGTCAGCTTACTTTACTGCTGGGAGCCGAGATAGAAACCAGCGAACCTGGCGGCGGGACATCCCACACCTTGATTTTTTTGCCGGATTTGGCGCTGATGGAACAGTTTGCGGCCACCATGGCCCGTCATATCCGCAACATCAACCTCAGTTCACAAAATGCCCATATGCCTCTGGCCGCCCTTGTGAATATCGCCGCTCCATACGGGGCAGCGATCATTCCGGCCCATGTATTTACCCCGCACAAAAGCCTGTATGGCGCTTGCGCCAAACGGATGTCCCATCTCCTGAGCGACAGGGAGATGGCCCTGTTGGCTGCCGTGGAACTGGGTCTCAGCGCCGATACTCATCTCGCCGACCGAATCGGCGAACTGGCCGATTTCACGTTTCTGTCCAACTCCGACGCCCATTCGCTGGACAAGATCGCCAGGGAGTACAACGTGTTGACGCTGGCGGCACCGACTTTTCGGGAATATTGTCTGGCCCTCGCCCGCAAAGAGGGCAGGTCGGTCTCCGCCAATTACGGTCTGGACCCGCGGTTGGGCAAGTATCACCGTACCTTCTGCCAGGCCTGCGATTACATTGATCCTGCCGGGACGAATTTCAGCGATCTTTGTCCCCGCTGCGGCAGCAGCAAAATTGTCAGCGGCGTTTTTGACCGGATCGAAGGTATTGCCGACAGTCTCCACCCGCTTCATCCCGGCCATCGTCCCATGTACCAGCATCAGATTCCCCTCAGTTTTATCCCTGGTGTTGGCCGGAAAGTGCTGGACAAGCTGATAGCCGCATTCGGCAGCGAAATGGCGGTAATCCACAGCGCGGCTGAGGAAGAGCTCCGGGACCTGGTCGGTGCCGGAGCGGCTTCGGGCATCATCAAAGCCCGCAGCGGAGCGGCGGTCATCACCGCCGGCGGTGGCGGCACGTATGGGAGGTTGGCAAAAAACTAGTGGACAATATGGTCTAAACCTTCAGCGCCCGGCATACAGTTTAGCAGGCATCGTCAGGGAGGAACATGCATGCTGGGATACTTCCGTCAAAACCTAAACGAATATCTGAAAGCCAATGTAGTAGCCTATTTTTTTCTGATTCTCATCTTCCTGATAGGCGTCGTTGTCGGGGCGCTGGCGGTGAAAACCCTGCCGGAAGAGCAGAAGGTCGAACTCATCGGTTATCTGAAAATCTTCTTTCAGGGACTGGTTCATGGTCCCGGGTCCGGCGACACTCCGGAGTTGTTCGGCACCGTTCTGCTTAACAACGTCAAAACGGTAGCCTTGATGTGGCTGCTCGGCTTCACCGTGGTGGGAATTCCCTTTGTCCTGTTTATCATCTTCACCAGGGGCTTTGTAATCGGCTTCACGGTGGGCTTCCTTGTCAACGAATATGTCCTGAAAGGCCTTGTGTTTGCCCTGGCGTCCGTCTTGCCCCACAACTTTCTCGCCGTGCCGGCCCTGCTCGTTACCGGCGTGTCGGCGACCTCCTTTTCGCTGATGCTGGTTCGGCGCCGTCTGCGGGCCAAAGCCAATCTGTTCTACGAATCCATCGGTTACTCGCTGCTATGCCTGTTGATGCTGATTCTTATTGTCATTGCTTCCCTGGTGGAAGTATATATTTCGCCTGTTTTCATGAAACTTGTAGTGGGTCTTTTCTTACGGCAATAAAAAAAGTCCGGCAGTCCGGGCTTTTTTTATTGCCGCATTGCCGGAACAAATAGGGTAGGCGCTATACTATGTGAATCAACAGTGGCATGAATATTCTTGGCCATGGGCGCATAAGTATGATATTAAGTTAAGCCCTTGGAAAGGAGTGAAAGTATGATCCTCTCTCTTTCGCGCCGCAGCCTGGCCAAACGCGGTAAATTATGTCTGTTGTTTCTGCTTGTTATTGCTTTGCTATTTTATCTGTTGCCCAAGCTGTTCGCTCTCTACTGGGAAGAAAATACCTGGCCCAAAATCCGCGATAATAGCGTTCCGGACAAACCTTTGAAGGTAATTTCGAGTTGGATGTCTAATACATAAAGTTAGTTTACGAAAAATATTGCAATAAATTGTAGTTTTCCGGCAGGAAAAGAAAGGAAAATCCCTGCCGATGTTGAATAACATGAGTTACGACAATTATCGAAATCCTTTTTGAGAATTTTTGCAGGGAAAAAGGGTGGTAAAATGGAAGGTTACGTCAACGAGTTTATTAACTACTTGGCGGTCGAGCGGGGACTGGCTCAAAATACGCTGGAATCCTATGGAAGAGATCTGCGTCAGTTTCAGACATATCTGAGCAGCGGACACATGGACTTTCTCAAGGACTCCAACCGCAACACCATCCTTGGTTATCTCAACAATCTCCAGACCAAGGGCCGGGCCGTTTCTACCATCTCGCGCAATCTTGCTGCCATCAAATCTTTTTACCAGTACCTTGTCAGAGAAAGGTATCTGGAGAAAGACCCTGCCGCTCATCTTGAATCCCCCAAACTGGAGAAAAAGCTGCCGAAGATCCTGACTATCGGCGAAGTGGAAGAACTCCTCAAACAACCCAACTCATTCCTGCCCACCGGCCTCAGGGACAAGGCCATGCTGGAATTATTGTACGCCACCGGGATTCGGGTCTCGGAACTGATCTCGCTGAACATCTCTGATATCAACCTTGACATGGGTTATATCAAATGCTACGGCAAAGGCGCCAAGGAACGGATCGTGCCCTTGGGCTCCATCGCCGCCAAATGCGTTCAGGAATACATCGCCAAAGGGCGTTCGAAGCTTGTCCGTACATATGAGGAACCGGCTCTGTTCGTAAATCATCATGGCAACCGCCTGACCAGGCAGGGCTTTTGGAAGATTATCAAGAAATATGCCCAGGAGGCAAGCATTAACAAGGAAATCACACCCCATACCCTGAGGCATTCTTTTGCCACGCATCTTCTGGAAAATGGGGCTGATCTCCGTTCGGTGCAGGAAATGCTCGGCCATGCCGATATTTCCACCACCCAGATCTACACCCACGTAACCAAGAACCGCTTGAAAGAAGTGTATGATAAAGCTCATCCCCGTGCATGATATTAATATTGAGTTAGGCTGAAGGAGACGGGACGTTGTTTGCGCGAATCGTGGTTGTTGTAATGGACAGTGTCGGCATCGGCGCATTGCCAGATGCCGCAGAATATGGCGACTTCGGGTCCGATACCCTGGGGAATATTGCTCGCTCGCAAGGCGGGCTTTTTTTGCCCACACTGACCAAAATGGGGCTAGGCAGTATTGCGCCGATCCAGGGAGTTCCGCCCGCCGGGCAGTCTGCCGCATGGTTCGGTAAAATGGCCGAAATTTCCGTCGGCAAGGACACTGTCACCGGGCACTGGGAGATGACCGGCTGTCCGCTTTTTCACGCCTTGCCGCTATATCCCGGCGGCTTTCCGGCAGATTTGACGGACAAGCTGATGGCGGTCATCGGTCGGCCGATCCTTGGCAATAAAGCCGCCTCCGGCACCGCGATCATCGAGGAACTGGGCGCTGAGCATGTCAAAACCGGCGATCCCATCGTCTATACCTCAGCTGACAGTGTGCTGCAGATCGCTGCCCATGAAGAGGTCATCCCCCTGCCGCAGCTCTACGACATAGGCCGGCGGGTCAGAGAAGAAGTCTGCATCGCCCCCCACGCCGTGGGCCGGGTGATTGTCCGCCCCTTCCTGGGCAAGCCCGGCAGCTTTTTTCGCACCCCGAACCGCCATGACTACGCCCTGCCGCCCCCGGGAACCACGGTACTGGACCTTCTGAAAGACTCCGGCCGGGCCGTGACCGGCATTGGCAAAATAGGCGATATCTTCGCCGGCCGGGGCATCACGACCTCGAACCCGACCAAGTCCAACGACCATGGCATGCAGACCCTGCTGCGGACAGTCGGTGAAAACAGCGAAGCGGGTCTGATTTTCGCAAACCTTGTGGAATTCGACAGCGTCTACGGGCACCGCAACGACGTAACCGGCTACGCCCGGGCACTGGAAAGACTGGACGGGCAGTTGGCGCTGCTGCTGCCGCTTCTGGGGAAAACGGATCTGTTGATGATCACCGCCGATCATGGCTGTGATCCCACCCAGCCGGGAACAGACCACACCCGGGAATATGTTCCGCTTATCGTATATTCGGGCGGTCGGCCGGGCAACAGCCTTGGCGTCAGATCGACCTTCGCCGACATCGGCGCCACCGTGGCGGCGAACTTTGCCTTGCCGCCGCTGGGCCACGGCCGGAGCTTCCTGAATGAGATAACGAGGTGAATTGAAAGATGCGAATTGTCGACATTATCCTGAAAAAACGCGCCGGACTGGCGCTCACCGACAGCGAAATCACCACCCTCGTCCGTTCGTTCACCAGCGGCGAGACGCCTGACTACCAAATGGCGGCTTGGCTTATGGCCGTATATTTTCAAGGGATGACCGACGCCGAAACCGCTGCTCTCACCATGGCCATGGCTCATTCCGGCGAAATGGTCGACCTCAGCTCAGTTCCCGGCGTGAAAGTAGACAAACATTCCACCGGCGGTGTTGCCGACACCACTACCCTGGTCTTGGCGCCACTGGTGGCGGCAGCCGGCGTGCCTGTGGCCAAAATGTCCGGCCGGGGCCTGGGGTTCACCGGCGGCACTATCGACAAGCTGGAGTCCATTCCCGGCTTTCGCACCGCCCTGACCCGCGACGAGTTTCTTGCCATCCTCCGCCGGACCGGAGTTGCTGTGACCGGCCAGAGCGCCGACATCGCCCCGGCTGACGGGAAAATGTACGCCCTCAGGGATGTCACCGGCACGGTGGAAAGTATTCCCCTGATCGCATCCTCCATCATGAGCAAAAAAATCGCCGCCGGGGCCGACAAAATCGTCCTGGATGTAAAAACCGGCAGCGGCGCCTTTATGAAGACCGTCGACGACGCTGTCAAACTTGCCGAGGCCATGGTCAGAATCGGTGATCTGGTTGGCCGCCGCACGCTGGCGGTGATCTCCGGCATGAGCCAGCCTCTTGGCCGGGCGGTGGGCAACAGTCTGGAAGTGGAAGAGGCTGTCGACATTCTGGCCGGGACCGGCGGCGCGGAGGAACTGCGCCAGGTCTGCCTGACGCTGGGCAGCCATATGCTGGTGGCGGCCGGCGCTTCGCCAACCTTCGCCGCAGGCTTCGCCAAACTTGAAAGCCTTCTGGCAGGAAAACAGGCCCTGACTAAATTCGCTGACCTCATCACCGCCCAGGGTGGGGACCCTGCCTTCATCAACAACCGGACCCTCTTGCCCCAGGCCGCCGTCCGGCGTGACGCCGACAGCGACAAGGACGGCTATGTTCAGGAAATTGACGCCGCCCGCGTCGGCTACGCCGCCATGCTGCTGGGGGCCGGACGGGAATACAAGGATCAACAGATCGATCTGGCCGCAGGACTTTTGATGCGCTGCCGGATCGGCGACCGCATCGCATCCGGACAGAGCCTTGCCACCCTGCAGACCAATAACCCGGGCCGCCTTGACGAAGCCGCCGCCGTCATCCGCGGGGCCATTATTCTCGGGCCGTCGCCGGCGGCTTTTCCGCCCCTGATCCTCGGTACTGTGGACAGCGGCGGAGTGCATCTTGGGACAGCCGGCTGAACGAAAATAACAGATCCGTCCCGCTTCGGGACGGATTTTTTTATGGCGTGCCGCTTTTAGCCGGAATGCCGCATGCTGCAATTTCCAGTGTAAGCCTCTTTTTTCTTGGACAACCTAAAAAAAACTGGGAAGGGGTGTTTCTTGATGAGGCTTATGCGACAAAGTGCTTTCTTTATGTTGTTATTTTGGCTCCTCTTCGGTCTTTTGGCCACCGCCTTTGTTTCTGCCGCCGCCCCCAGAAGCGGCGCAGGAGTCGATACTGTCGCCGAATCGGCGGTGGTGATGGATGGCAACGGCAAAGTCCTGTTTGAAAAAGACCCGAACAAAAAACTGCCGCCGGCCAGCGTAACCAAAGTGATGACCCTTCTGTTGGCCACTGAAGCGGTGGAACAGGGGCGGATTAAGCTGGCTGATCCTGTGTACGCCAGCGAAAACGCCTGGCGGCAGGGCGGATCGCAGATCTGGCTAGAACCGGGTGAAATGATGACAGTGAAAGAGCTGCTGACTGCGGTGGCGGTTGTCAGCGCCAACGACGCCGCGGTGGCGCTGATGGAACATATCTACGGCTCTGAACAGGCGGCGGTGGCGGCGATGAATCAGCGAGCCGGCGAACTTGGCCTGAAGAACACCCACTTCGCCAACGTCAACGGCCTGCCGACAGCCGATCATTATATGAGCGCCATGGACACGGCACTCATCGCCAGAGAAGCCCTGAGACACCCTTTATACCTTGAAATGTGCAGCATAAAGGAATATTGGCTGCGAGACGGAAAAAACTGGCTGGTGAACACCAACAAGCTGTTGTGGTGGTATAAAGGGGCCGACGGCCTGAAGACAGGCTGGACAGAGGAGGCCAAATACTGCTTCGTCGGAACCGCCGAACGGGACAGCCTGCGCCTTATCGCCGTGGTCTTCGCGACCCCCGAACCGCGGTCTCACCTGCGGGAAAGCATGAAGCTTCTGGACTGGGGTTTTGCCAATTACGCCGCCGTGCCGATAGCCGAAAAAGGTGCGGTGGTGGAACGGGTGAGAGTAACCAAAGGAACCGCGAAAGAAGTTCAACTGGTAACTGTCGACAAACTCAACCTGGTGGTTCCCAAAGGCCAGAATAAAAACATCCAGAAAAAGGTTGTCGCAGAATCCCAAGTCAAGGCCCCGGTGACGGCAGGGCAAAAATATGGCGAACTTGTAGCCGTCAAGGACGGCGTCGAGCTGGGCAAAGTTGACCTTGTGGCAGAAAACGCGGTGGAGCGGGCCGGCTTTTTTAAGGTTTTTCAGACCATGCTGGGCGGTCTTTTCACCATAACAGGCTAGCAGAAAAACAATCTGTTCATGACAAAAATCGGGCCGCGGTAACGTCGCCCGATTTTTTTTGCGCTGTAGCAGGAAAATATTTCCTTTTAGCGAATATAATTTCTGATTCCGCTAATTGGGAGGGTATACATTGAACATCAGTACACTGATCAAACAAGGCGTTTTGATAGTACGTCTCGAAGGTGAACTGGACATGCATGTCGCTGACGAATTTCGCCATACTGTGGACGACGCGCTGGCCTCCAGCGGGGCCAAGAACCTGCTGCTCAATCTGAAAGGCGTCACCTTCATCGACAGTTCGGGTCTGGGGGTTATCCTGGGCCGTTACAAGAAAATAACCGCTCTGGGCGGCAAAATGAATGCCGCCAATGTTCGGCCCCAGGTGGCGCGGATCTTTGAATTTTCCGGTTTGCCGCGGATTATCAGATTATGCGCCTCCGAGTCGGAAGCGCTAGAGAGCCTATAAGGAGGACCGACAATGGCAAACAAAAACCGGGTAAAAATGCTGTTCCCCAGCAGCAGTGAAAACGTCGGAATCGCGCGGGTAGTCGCCGCTGCGTTTGCCGCGCAGGTCGATCTGACCTTGAGCGATCTTGAAGAAATCAAGGTTGCGGTGTCCGAGGCGGTTTCCAACGCGGTAATTCACGGATACGGCTGCAGCGCCGGAGAAATCGAGTTCGAAATGACACTGGAAGACGGTGCGTTGGTGTTTGTTGTCACCGATTTCGGCAAAGGGATCGCCGACATCGCTTTGGCCAGGCAGCCCTCTTATTCCACCGATCCCGAACGGATGGGTCTGGGTTTTGTTTTCATGGAATCGTTTATGGATGAGCTTATCATTGAGTCTGAGGTCGGTAAGGGGACAACCGTAAGAATGCTCAAGCAGGTTAATCCCGACCAACAGCATTAAGGTGGCACTGGCGATGCTTGATGATGAACAGACAAAAGAATTGTTGGCCAAAGCCCAGGCCGGTGACGGCGAAGCCAAGGAAACCCTGCTGCAGGCTAACTTGAATCTGGTTAGGAGCGTCGTTCACCGGTTTACCAACCGGGGCTATGAATGGGACGACTTGTTTCAGATTGGCTGCATAGGACTTATCAAAGCCGTGGAACGGTTTGACAGCGCGTTTCCTGTACGGTTTTCAACCTATGCCGTGCCGATGATCATCGGTGAAATCCGCCGTTTTATCCGGGACGACAGCATGGTGAAGGTCAGCCGGCCGCTGAAGGAACTGGCCTACAGGGTGCACAAGGCCCAGGAAAAACTGCAGGGCCAGCTGGGCCGGGATCCGACCATAGGCGAACTGGCTGAAGATCTGGCGATCCAGCCGCAGGAGATTGCCGCTGCCCTTGAGGCGGTCCAGGCGCCGGCATCGCTCCATGATCAGTCTTTTTACGACGACGGCGACGCCATCGAACGCATGCAGCAGATTCGCTATGTCGATATCCAGGAAAATACCTTGTTCGATAACCTGGTGCTGCGGGAAGTTCTGGCCAGGCTGCCGCCCCGCCAGCGGCTGGTGATTCATCTGCGCTACTTTGAAGACCGTACTCAGGCGGAAATCGCGGCCGCCATAGGGTTGTCCCAGGTACAAGTCTCCAGGATTGAAAAACAAGCTCTCAAAGTCATCCGCAGTCTTCTCCAGACCTCATAGCGCGGGGGTCTGATTTTTTATGGACAAAACCAGGTATACTAGAAGCAGAGGTGAGTTGAATGGTCAACGCGAAACGACTGTATGTTGCGATTTTGGCTATAACCTTTTTGCTTACCGGCAGCGCTGTCACCTGGCTTGTACTGTATAACAACATGCCTAAGAAAGTACCCCTGCGGGCCAAGCAGGTGATGTCAATTCATAGCAGTCACCCTGTGGATACCCCTCAGGCGACGGGGCAATAACAGTGAGTGAAGAAATTAAAGCATAAAGCCGGAAAAAACGAAGCAAACTATTGCTGTCAAACATCAACATCAGAAGGAGGCATGACAATGGGCGTCGTAAAAGTCATCGAGCTGGTCGGCACTTCGCACCACAACTGGACAGATGCCGTGGACAATGCGGTAATGGAGGCGTCGAAAACCCTTGACGACATTCTGGGCGTGGAAGTGACCAACTTCACCGCCAATATCGAGAGCGGCCGCATCGCCGAATACAAGGCCGACGTAAAAGTAGCCTTTCATGTCCACTCCTGATCGTCCAGCGATAAAGGGCGCCGCAAGGCGCCCTTTCCTTATGGCTGCTGGGGAAAGTTTCGCAGCAGCCAGGTCTTTTCTCGGCTGGGAAATCCTCCAAGTGAATGAATTCTGCGGTGGATGGTCACAATAAACAGGGGTGATTATAGTGCCAGACGGCGGACAATCCGGAAGCAGCTCCAAGTGGACCCGCCAGTACCAGCAAAAGGTCGATAAGATCAAGCCTAAGCCGCCCCTTGCCAAAAATCTTTTCTGGGCGTTTGTCGTAGGTGGTCTCATTTGCGTGGTTGGACAGGCGATCCAGGACTGGTTTGTAGCAGCGGGAATGACCAAAAAAGAAGCCGCAGGCCCCACGTCGGCGGTGATGATTTTTTTTGGCGCGTTTTTTACCGGACTGGGAGTCTATGACGAACTGGGGCGCAAGGCGGGGGCCGGTTCTATTGTGCCGATAACCGGATTCGCCAACTCCATCGTCGCACCGGCCATGGAATTCAAACGGGAAGGCTATGTGTTCGGAATCGGAGCGAAAATGTTCGTTATCGCCGGACCGGTGATCGTATACGGGACGGTCACCGCCGTCATCGTCGGCTTTATCTACTGGCTGCTGCACTAGGAGGATAGCGTGGACAAAAAACGCGGACAACAAAGCATCATCTTTTCCGTGGCGCCGACGCTAGCGTCAACTGCCACCATCGTTGGACCGATGGAAGGGGAGGGCCTCTTGGCATCCTGTTTTGACAAAGTTATGGAAGATAACATCGGTGAACACTCCAGCTGGGAGAAGTGTGAGTCTTACATGCTGGAATGGGTGATCAATACCGCCCTGCAGAAAGGCAATACCAGGGCAAGAGACATTGACTACATTCTGGCCGGCGACCTGCTGAATCAGCTTATGGCCACCCATTTCGCCGTTCGCAACTTTAACAGGCCGTTTATCGGCATTTACGGAGCCTGTTCCACCATGGCAAAAAGCCTGCTGCTTGGAGGCATATTCCTGGACGGGGGCTTTGGCCAAAAGGCGGTGGCGGCCTGTTCCAGTCATCATGACGCTGCCGAGCGGCAGTACCGTTATCCAACCGAACTTGGCGTGCAGCGGCCGCCGATGGCCCAGTGGACCGTGACCGGGGCAGGGGCGGTACTGCTGTCTGCCAGTGGCGCCGGGCCGAAACTGACCGCCGCCACCGTCGGTAAAATTATCGACGTTGGCTGGAAAGATCCCAATGCTATGGGTCCGGCCATGGCTCCGGCCGCCGCCGACACTCTCTGGCAGCATATTCAGGATACCGGCCGTCAGCCATCCTACTACGACATGATCTACACCGGCGATCTCGGCAGCGTGGGCAAGCAGTTGCTGATTCAGTTATTGTCCGAAAAAGGGATCGATATTTCCGCAAATTATGAAGACTGCGGCTGTATGATCTATAGCGAGCAGCAGGACCCTCACGCCGGGGCCAGCGGCTGCGGCAGCTCGGCGGTGGTCCTGTGCGGCTCTTTGTATCCGCAGCTGGCTGCAGGCAAACTGCGCCGGATCCTGATGATCGGAACAGGCAGTCTGCACAGCCCGACCTCGTATCAACAGAAGGAGAGTATTCCCTGTATCGCACACGCCGTGGCGGTGGAAACCTAAGGGGAGGAAAAATGCAGGCATATCTGATGGCATTTCTAATCGGAGGTTTAATCTGTGTTGTTGGTCAGCTGCTCATGGACCTGACGCCGATGACTCCGGCCCATGTGCTGGTGGGCTTCGTCGTGGCCGGCGCTGTCTTAAGCGGGCTCGGGCTGTACCAGCCGCTGATCGATATCGGCGGCGCCGGTGCCACCATTCCCCTGCCCGGCTTCGGCCATACCCTGGTCAGCGGCACCATCGAGGATATCAACAAATACGGTTTGGCGGGAGTATTCAGCGGCGCACTCCGGGCCGCCGCCACCGGTCTCACGGCAGCGGTGGTGTTCGGTTTTTTGGCGGCCGTACTGTTTAATCCTAAAGGCTAGAAAGGCGGAGGCATCGGATGTGTTGACTCTGGATATGCTGGGACTGGCTGTCACGGTCTGCCTGATTGGCCTTCGCTACCCGCTTCAGGTTCTTGGGGCCTCATTGATCAACAGCCTGGGTCCGATACTCATGACCCTGTTTCTGCATGGGCATATTGTGACCCTTGTCGCCGCAGGCGCTTTCGGCAGCACAGTGGCCAGCGGCGTAAAAAGCGGCGCTCCGGCGCTATTGGTGGTTTTTTCCGGTCCGCTGTCCAACTACATTGTCAGTGCAGCAGCCGGTGGGATCGAATATGAAAAAACCCGCCATATCCTAAACCCGCTGTCACCGGCGAAAAATCCCTTCGCAGTGGTTAATCTGCGGCTGGCGATAGTAACCTTTTTTATCAACTTGTGGCAGGTCATATGAAGGTTGCGGGGTGAGAACATGCTTAAACCTCCTGGACGGACAACATCGACAAATATTAGACGTGGCGGCGACATTACGCGGAAAAGCGGCGATCAGGGCTATCCTTCCCCGGGTCGACCGGGTCCAAGACCCGCGTTGCGCGCAGAAAAGGAGGAAGCCGGAAACCCGGCTGATTCGCCGACTGCTGACAGCCTGATCGCCGACATGGCCAAAGGTTTTGTGGCCGCGCAGGCCCAAATGGCCTGCCCGCCGTCGGGAAACACGGAAATGCTGCGTCTGCTGGAAAAAATCAGCAGCCAGCTGGACACTCTGCAGCCGCCAGGCCCGGCTGGACCGCAGCAGGATCCCCAGACCCAAAGCCAGACCGCCGGACAAATGAACAAGCAGACCGGCCAGCAGCCGGACGGATCAGCCGGGTCTCCGTCGTCGGCGGAGATCCAGAACCTTTTCAGCAAGCTGATGGCTTCAGGAAAAGCGGCTTCGCCGGGCAGCGATACATCCAATCAGTCTTCTGGCGGCGGTGCGGCGGCCAAGGCCGTGCCTGCCCAGACCGCAGCTCAGGCGCTGGCCCAGGCCCAGTTTGAGCTGTCAAAGGAACTGGAGGCCAGCCTGGGAAAATTGAAACAGGTGATCAGCGAAAGCGAAGAATTGGCCAATCGAATCGGCAATTTGATCGGACAGGAAAATAAATCGCAGTGAAACGCGGGGTGGGAGTATTGCCTGACAAGGTAAGGGTCATCCTGATTACCGATGGAGACCGCTGTGCCCAGCATGTCGTGGAAAACATCGCCGCCGAACTGAACTTGCGCTGCATTTCGGCCTCGGCCGGCAATCCAACGCCGATCAGCGGCGAGGAAATAGTTAACCTGATAAAAAAGGCCGCCCATGATCCGGTGCTGGTGATGTTCGACGACCGTGGCCGGCGGGACAAAGGAAAAGGTGAAGAGGCCCTGGAATATGTGGCGAATCATCAGGACATCGAAGTCATCGGCGCGGTGGCGGTGGCGTCCAACACCACCGGCATTGAGGGAGTGACCGCTGATGCCTGCATCAATGAATGCGGCCAGATTGTGACAGCTTCTGTGGACAAATACGGCCAGGAAAGAGGCGGCACCAGCGTCAGACCGGTGGTGAACGGTGACACGGTGGATGTGCTGAACAATGTCGAAGTTCCGGTCATCATCGGCGTCGGCGACATCGGAAAAATGGACAAGGCCGATGATATCCGCCGCGGTTCCCCAATCACCCGCAAGGCAATTGAAGAGATTCTGAAACGGAGTGGCGTCAGCTATGCCGGAAGAAAAACGCAGGATTCACAAGGAACTGGATCACACCATCAGCTACCTAAAGGAACTTCTCGGAATCGGTGAATGCTTCGACATTATTTTCCGGGAGTACCGGGTCGGGCGTAAGCGGGCCGCTTCGTTTTCCATCAATGGGATGACAAATGACGTTTTATTGACCAACGTATTCCAGGACATCTTCACCCTCAACCCGGAGGAACTGAATGTAAATACCCTGCAAAAAGTATTTTATCATCGGGTGACCCATTCCCAGGTAAAACTGGTGGAAGATATGAACGACGCAGTGACCAGCCTGTTGTCAGGCGAGATGCTGTTCTTCATCGACGAAGAGGAACAGGTCATTATCATTGACGCCAGGGCCTACCCGATCCGCGCCCCGTCCGAATCCAACATCGAAAAAGTGACAAGAGGCTCGCGGGATTCCTTCGTCGAGACACTGCCCTTCAACACTACCCTCATCCGCCGGCGTCTGCGCGACCCCAACCTCCGCTTCGAGATCATCAAGGTCGGCTCGCGTTCCAGAACCGATGTCGCGGTCTGTTACATCCGCGACATCACCAACCCCAAACTTGTCGACACCATCAAAAAACGGCTTAACGGCGTGACCATCGACGGTGTGCCTATGGCCGAAAAGGCGGTGGAGGAATACATCGTAGGCACCAGCCCCTGGAATCCGCTGCCCAGAGTACGCTATACCGAGCGCCCGGATGTGGCGGTGGTGCATCTGTTGGAGGGCCATGTCTGCATTGTTGTCGACACCTCGCCCAACATCATCATCCTGCCGACCACCTTCTGGCATCATCTCC
The DNA here is from genome assembly GCA_031292015.1 of Negativicutes bacterium. The sequence continues at coordinate 156,036 of JARLHY010000202.1, forward strand.
AGCATGTCGAGGAATTCCGCCAGAACGTGACAGTGGGCACCTTTCTTCGCATGGTGAGGATTGGAGCCGTCATATTTTCGCTGCTATTGCCCCCGGTGTGGTTGGCCCTGGTCATCCAGCCCCATCTGCTGCCGCAGACGCTGGCCTTCCTGGGACCGAAGGATCCCGGGGTGATACCGCTGGGGATCCAGTTTATTCTGGCCGAATTCGGCATCGAAATGGTGCGGATGGCCACCGTCCATGTGCCATCGGCTCAATCCACTGCTCTGGGGTTTATCGGTGCCTTTATGCTGGGGGAGTTCGCCACCAAAGTGGGGCTGTTTGGCAACGAGACCATCTTCTATATCGCGGTGGCTACTGTCGGCACCTTCGCGACCCCCAGCATAGAACTGGCCATGGCTGTTCGTCTTTTTCGCCTGATGCTGATCCTGCTTGTGATCGTCTTTAAAATGCCTGGATTTATTATCGGCATCCTGGCGATCCTGGCTACAATGCTATTTTCGCGGTCCTTTGGCGTACCCTACCTGTGGCCGGCAATTCCTTTCGACTACCAGGCGATGAAGGACCTGGTCCTGCGGCTGCCGCTGGCGAGCAAGACCCGCCGTCCCGCCATCCTAAGGCCACTGGACACGTTTCGCGACGATGATGACAAAAAAGATAAGTGATAAAGCCATAACAGCACAAATAAAAACAGTGTCGGCACCTTTGACCTGACACTGTTTTTGTTTGCTATCGTTCGGAGAGGAAGGTCGGTTTGTTTGCCAATGCCGGCTTACCGGTAGATATAATCATAGGTTATCGGCAGCCGGTTGTTCAGGCCCTTGGAAAACAACAGTTGATGGAGCGAAAGTCCCGTGACCCGGAACGACGCGGCGCAGGCCTGGAGATACAGGCTCCACATCCGGGTAAAGCGTGTACCGAACTTCTGTAAGATCGCGTCAATGTGTTCCATGAAATTGCGGTACCAAAGATCAAGGGTCATGGCATAATGCAGGCGCAGATTTTCGATATGGAGCAGCTGGAAATTGTAGTCAGGCAAGAGCCACACTGTTTCCCGCAGCGAAGGTACATAGCCGCCGGGGAAAATGTACTTCAGCATCCAGTTGTTACCCGGGTGCTCGTCCGGGCCGGTGATGGTGTGCAGCAGCGAAAGGCCGCCGTCGGACAGGAGATCGCTCACCCGCTCCATATAAGTCGGCAGGTTGTTCTTGCCCACATGCTCGAACATGCCGATACTGACGATTTTATCGAAATGATGTATCCGCGGATCAAGTTCCTGATAATTCATGATTTCCACATTGACCTGTCCGGCAAGTCCAAGATCGGCGACTCTTTCCTTTGTGGCAGCGTATTGCTCGGAACTCAGTGTGATGCCGGTGGCCTTCACACCGTATTTTTGGGCGGCGCGGATGATAAGCCAGCCCCAGCCGCTGCCGATATCCAAAAGATGTTCTCCCGGTTTCAGATTCAGCTTTCGCAGGCTGTGGTCGATTTTTTGCAACTGGGCCTGATCCAGGGAATCGTCCGGTGTTTTGAAATAAGCACAGGAATAACTGAGGGTTTTATCCAGCCACAGGGAAAAAAAGTCGTTGCCGCAGTCATAGTGGTGCCGGATATTTGTTTGCTCCTGCCGCAACTGGTCCTTCAGGCAGGAGCGTGATGTGGCCGCCGTTGCCGCCACCATATTCCGGTCCGGTGCGGCCATGAACTGACCGTTCAGCTGCAGGATCCGGAGAAAATCTTCCAGACTGCCTTCATAGTCGATGATTTCGTCCATATAGGCCTCGCCCAGCCAGGTTACCGGATCGGAGTCGCCCGGACCAAGGTCCGGGGCGGTATGGAAGATCAGCTTGAAAGCCGGCGATTCATCTCCGTAGGCGGCTTCTTCCCCGTCCCAGAAAACTACGGAAAAACCGCCGTGTTTCATCTTCCTGAATAGGGATTTCAACAGGACTTTTTCAAACATGTTCTATCCCTCCTTACCAGTGTTAATGGCTGCCGGGGCAATAAAAAACTCCCACCGAGTTGCGTTCAGGTAGGAGTAAAATAGTAACAACCGGTAGCGATAAAACAACACTGTTCGTCTTTTGCCTAATTATACCAACCAATGGACGTCCGGTCAATAACAGCTGGGAAAAATTAGCCAATACTTTATCGCCTTCCCTGGCCGGTCATCTGCCGCGGTAATACTCCCTGATCCGGCCCATGCTGGTATTGAGGTCGGCGATCCGCTCGTCGGCCGCGCTTTTATTTTCGGCGGCCACCGCGTCCCTCAGCTGATTGACGAAAGAATGGGTCTTGGTGACTTCCCCCAGAATGCCGAATTGCTCCAGCGCAGGTTTGCTGCGGTTCCAGGAATCCGACATCTCTTTGGCCTTGGCCCCGGCCTTGAGCCAATTTTTGTCCTCGATATAAAAACTTACGTTGCGGATGGTATTGCCGGCGGCAACAATATCACTGATCGGAGACAGCTTGTAATTTTTGCCCATATCGCTGATTACGCCCATAAAACGGTTCAGGCTCTCATAGGAGACGGTAATCTGTTTGGCCATGACCGCCTCAGTCAGCTTGGCCAGCGCCTTGTCTCCGTCGCCGACTCCTTTCATGTCGCCGACCTGCTGCTTGGTTTCCTCCCACGTAGACTGGAGTTGGGAAAGGCCGGCTTCGGCCTGTTCCCAGTTTTCTTTGTTGATCCCTTCGAACGTGGAACCGGCGGTCGCCTCCAGGTCATAAAACTGAGCCGGCGCAGCCTGGAACCGATTGAAAAAGGGCGGGTTTGCCTTGGCTTCGGCAGGTTTGCCGGCCGGACCGACCTCCGGCTTATTTGCCGACATACCCAGGCCACAGCCGGCGAGAGCTGCAAAAGCAGCAGCAAGAATCAGCGCCCCAAGCGCTGCGGTAATCATCCGAAAGTTTGACAAGGCGGCCGACCTCCTTCTAACTGTTATCTTGTACACCCGGTGTGGATTTTATTCCGTGGACCAGGATATTGACACCGCCAGGCGGATATAATAAAATGAAACCAAATTTAACATGTGTCTTGCATAGAGGCGCGGGTATTATCAGTACATGCGGCGAGTCGGCCAAGACTTGGACCCGGATGGAAAGGGATACCTGCCGAAGCGGTTGTTCTCGGGCGAAGGACAGTCGCTGGGCTTGTGTTGAACAAACACAGGACTGTCACCCGAAGTTTCCCGAAGTTTGGGTGGAGTGCTATCTCACAGACAATGGGGGAGTTCGTTTTTTTTCGGCGATTGTGAGATAAGCCTCATGATCGCCTTTGTGTTTTTTTGGGCCACTATGAAAGGAGAAACCTTGATGAAACTACATGGAACAATGAAAGTGAACGGCGCAGGGCATTTGGAGGTAGGCGGTTGTGATACCGTACAGCTGGCCAAGGATTTCGGCACTCCCCTGTACGTGATGGATGAAGCGGCTCTCCGCGGCAAATGCCGAGATTATGTCCAGGCGTTTGGCAGGCATTATCCCAACTCCGAAGTCATATACGCCAGCAAGGTATTTTCCACTATGGCCATGTGCCGGCTGGTCGAAGAAGAGGGCCTGGGACTGGACGTCGTTTCCGGCGGCGAACTGCACACCGCGCTGGTCAGCAATTTTCCGGCCGGCCGGATTTACTTCCACGGCAACAACAAAACCCCGGAGGAACTGGAAATGGGCCTTGAAGCCAGGGTCGGCCGCTTTGTTGTCGACAATTTCTACGAATTGGAATTGCTCAACGAACTGGCCCGCCAGCACAAAACCAAAGCAAAAATCCTGTTGCGGGTATCCCCTGGTATTGACGCCCATACTCACCACTACATCAAAACCGGGATGATCGACTCCAAGTTCGGTCTGGCCATCGCCAACGGTCAGGCGCTGATGGGGGTCGAAAAGGCACTCAGCATGAAGAATTTGGAGCTTAAAGGCATTCACTGCCACATCGGCTCTCAGATATTTGACATAAACTCCTTCCACGAAGCCGCCAACACCATGATGGCTTTCGCCAAGGAACTAAAAACCCGCACCGGTTTCGTTGTTGAAGAACTTAATCTCGGTGGCGGGCTGGGAATCTATTACACCGAGGGCGACGCGCCCCAGCCGGTGGACCGGCTGGCGTCGACCATTGCCAAGGCCATCCGGGAAACCGCAGTAAACTACGGTCTGCCGCTGCCAAAAATCATCGTCGAACCCGGCCGATCCATCGTCGGTGAAGCCGGCGTCACCCTGTACACCATTGGCTCGGTGAAGGAAATTCCCGGAGTCCGCAAATACGTGGCCGTGGACGGCGGCATGACCGACAATCCCCGTCCCGCTCTCTACCAGGCCAAATACGAGGCGGCGGTGGCCAACAAAATGAACAATCCGGCCGAAGATACCGTGTCCATCGCCGGCAAGTGCTGCGAATCAGGCGACATGCTCATCTGGGACCTTGAACTGCCCAGGGCCGCCGCCGGGGATATCCTGGTGGTTTCCTCCACCGGAGCCTACAACTATTCCATGGCCAGCAACTACAACCGCAATCTGAAACCGGCGGTGGTATTCGCCGGCAATGGCACCGCCGACATTGTCGTCAAACGGGAAACATACGGCGATCTGGTCCGCAACGATGTAGTACCTGACAGGATGCAGAGCAAACTTGCCTGCCTGGCCTGATGACCGTATTGCCAATGGACCCGGCCCTTCGAAAGGGCCGGGTCCTACAATTTTGCAAAACAGTTAATGATTAGTATATAATCGTAAGCAGGAAAGCAATGTCCAGGGAGAATGCCATAACTGTCGACAACATTATCCCCCTCATAACAAGGCATCCCGCCGGGGCGCTTGCTTCAGGATCTTGCACGCCGTGATTTTACCGTGAATACAATGGCGGTAGATCTTGATCCGGCCTACTTCGGTCGACTCAAGACAATCGCGCCGCACCGCCGTCTGCCCCGCTTTCCACCAGCAGGCGGGCGGCGAAAACCGCCCGGGCCGCCTTGGCCAAACAGCCGGACATTTGCCGGCTGTTTGGCAGGGTATCCTTATCGCAAGCTGAATATTTTCTGCGTTGGTCAATTTTCCGCCGGCAGCGCTTGCCTATCTTTGGATTCTATGCCAAAATGGAAAGGAACGCGACCAAATTGGCCGCTTCATCGAAGCCAACGTCAGGTGCGCACCAGCGTCAGCGGGAGCGAACTCACGGCGATGGTTGGCTTTGGTCCCCTGGTGAGAGCCGTCAAAGAGCGGCTGTAAGCGGCAAAGCTTGGCGGCAAACTCGCGTCCCGCGAGGACGAAATCACAATGATCTGCAAGTTAACTGGCGGTCAGACCGCCTATAAGGAGGAAAATTAGTGTTTGGATTCGGCCCTGATATGATCTTTCGCATCCCGGCGCTGCTTATCGCGCTGACGGTGCACGAATACGCCCACGCCCGCATGGCGGTGGCCTTTGGCGACCCGACGCCCCGGATAGCCGGCCGGGTCACCCTCAACCCTATCGCCCACCTCGATCCCTTCGGTCTCATCATGCTTTGGGTCGCTCAGTTCGGCTGGGCCAAGCCTGTGCCGATCAACCCCTATAATTTCCGCAACGGCAAGACCGGCGTCATCCTGGTTTCTCTGGCCGGCGTCGCCGCCAACTTCCTTACCGCCCTGATCTGTGCCATCTTATTGAAACTGACCGGCCGGACGATGCTGCCTGCCGAAGTGGACTGGGTCCTGCAGTTGACCGTCCAGTACAACATCATTCTCGCTGTTTTCAATCTGATTCCGATACCGCCGCTGGACGGCTCGCAGATCGTAACCGCTCTGCTGCCCGGCCGCCAGGCTTACGCCTATGAGAGCATCGGCCGCTACGGCCCCTTTATCCTGATGGCACTGGTTATCACCGGCATCATCGGAACGAGCATGCGTCCGTTCATGATCGCGCTCATACATCTGATCAATTTTATAGTTTCACTCATTTTATAGCAGGGGGAATTCACATGACTAAAGGTCGTATTTTCAGTGGCATGCAGCCGTCAGGAAAGTTTCATCTCGGCAACTACCTGGGGGCTTTGGAAAACTGGGTTAAACTGCAGCACGAATTCGACTGCTTTTTCTGTATCGTCGACTGGCACGCGCTGACCTCGTCGTACGAAGACACCGCCAAACTGCCTGAGTACATCAACGATATGGCCCTGGACTGGCTGAGCGCCGGACTGGACCCCGAGAAGAACGTCATCTTTGTCCAGTCCCATGTTAAAGAGCACGCCGAACTGCACCTTTTACTGTCGATGATTACGCCGCTGGCCTGGCTGGAACGGGTGCCCTCCTATAAGGACAAGCTGCAGCAGCTGGGAGCGATGGGCAAGGAAATCAACACCTATGGTTTTCTCGGCTATCCTGAACTGATGACTGCCGATATCGTCCTGTACAAAGCCGACACCGTGCCGGTGGGAGAAGACCAGGTACCCCATCTCGAACTGGCCCGTGAGATTGTCCGGCGCTTCAACAATTTGTACCGGCCGGTCTTCCCTGAGCCGCAGGCCCGGTTGAGCCAGGCTGCGCTGCTGCCAGGCATCGATGGCCGGAAGATGAGCAAATCCTATGGTAACGAAATTCCTTACGCCGCCCCGCCGGACGAGCTTCGATCCAAAGTACGGCTGATGGTTACCGATCCCCAGCGGGTACGAAAAACCGACGTAGGTAATCCCGACGTCTGCACCGTCTATACCTTCCAGAAGATATTCAACAAAGAAGAAACCGCCGACATCGCCGTTCAGTGTCGCGCCGCCGGTATCGGCTGCGTTGACTGCAAAAAAAGACTGGCCGAGAGGATGGTGGTCGGCTTGGCCGATATTCACAGCCGCCGCGCCGAACTGGAGAAAAATCCGCAGCGGGTTCGTGAGATTCTCGCTGAAGGCGCCAGGAGGGCCAGTGCCGTTGCGGCCGCAACCATGCAGGAAGTTCGCGCAGCCATGAACATCTGAGCATGGACGGATATAAAATTATCCTCGAAGCCTTTGAAGGACCAATGGCCCTTCTGATGCATCTTATCGAAAAAAATCAGCTCGACATCTATGACATACCTATCGCCGATGTCACCGAGCAATACCTGGCCTACATCCGGGCCATGGAAGTATTTGATATCGACATTGCCAGCGAATTCCTGGTGATGGCGGCGACCTTGCTGCAGATCAAATCCCGCATGCTTCTGCCCAAGCCGCCGGTCGTCGATCAGCTCGGCGAAGAAATCGATCCCCGCCAGGAACTTGTCGACAGACTGCTGGAGTATCGCCGCTTCAAACAGGCGGCCGGACTGCTGGAGGATCTGCTCCGTCAGCGGGAAAAACTCGTATCCCGACCTGCGGCCGCGGATTTCGGCACCAAGCTGATCCTGCCGGAGGGACTGCGGCTGGACGACCTGATCGAGGCCTTTGCCGCGGTCTGGGAAAGCGCCGTCGACGACTTCGCGTTTATCGCCAGGGAAGAAATCAGTGTACAGGACAAAATGCAGGACATCGTGTTCCTGTTGCACAAAAACAATGGCAAGCTCGAATTCAAATACTGTTTCATCCGCAGCGGTTCCCGCACGGAGATGGTCACCGCTTTTCTGGCCCTGCTGGAACTGATCAGGCTCAAACGGGTGAAAATCCGCCAGGACATGAGTTTTGGCCCGATATATCTGACGTTGGGAGAGGGTGGGCTGTAAATGTTTTACCGGCACTTAAAGGGCCACGTCGAAGCCCTGCTGTTTGCTTACGGCAACCCCATCAGCGCCGAAAAATTCGCCGATATTCTTGAGATTGACCGGGAAAATGTCGTCATGCTCCTGGAAGAGCTGAAACAGGATATGGCCGACGAACTTCGCGGCCTGAACATCTGCGAGGTCGCCGGCGGCTACCAGCTGTGCAGCAAGCCGGAAATGGCCCCGATCCTTGAAAGACTTGTGGATATTCAGGAAACCCGCCTGTCGATGGCTGCCATGGAAACCCTGGCCATCATCGCCTTCAAGCAGCCGGTGACCAGGCTGGAGATGGAGAACATCCGCGGTGTCAAAGTCGATGGGGTTGTAAATACGTTGCTGGAACGCGGTCTGATCCGCGAGGTCGGCCGCAAGGAAGCAATCGGCCGGCCGATCCTCTACGGCACCACCGACGAATTCCTGAAATCCTTTGGTCTCAACAACCTCAACGAGCTGCCAAAACTCACCGAACTTGTCGACACCCAGGAGCAACTTGAACTGCCGCTGCCTGAACCAACTGAACCGACTGAATCGGCCGAACCGGCCGAACCGACTGAACCGGCCGAGCAGCCCTGAGCGGGCTGCTTTTTTTATCCCTAAGGTCACCAGCGGTAGATTTCGCCTCCGGTGTATGAAGAATTTGGATTTACGCCAGAATAGTAGCAGCATGAAGGAGGGCGGGGAGAATGGAGAATTGGCTGGCGGTGGTTTTGGCGACTGTTGTCGTAGTCTACACCCTGTCCCGGGTCAAGATATTCATCAGGGTCGTTTACCATCGCAAGGCTGCCGACGATTTCGTCCGTCTGGAGGTCTATCTACTCAGCCGTCTGCTGGCTTATCACACCACAATTCCCTTGGTAAAGCTCACCGAAAACCACGGCCTGCCCTGGCTGGAAACCGGGCTGAAGAGCGGGCGTCGCGGCGTAAAAACCAGTTCCGGCCGCGAACAGCGGTTTGCGGCAAAAACCGTCGACATCTACCTGCACCAGCCGGTGAAATGGCGGGACATGATGCGGGAAGTCAATTTTATCTACCGTCTGTATCGCCGCTTTGCCGGACAGATCAAAAAGGCCATGCTCTGCGAGAAGTTTACCTGGCGGACCGGCTGCGGCTTTGACGATGCCGCGCTGACCGGTCTGGCCACAGGCCTTCTCTGGGCGCTGAAAAGCCAGCTCCTTCTCTTTTTGAAACGTCGGCTCAATTTCGCCGTCAGGCCGGTTATTGCCGTGCGACCGGTTTACACCGCCGCAGTGGTGGAGGTGGAGTTCGAGTGTATATTCACCATCAGAGTTGGCAATGTTATTAATGCAGCTTGGGGACTGTTACATTTTCCAGTAAAGGGGGTTAAAGGCAGTGGATGAACACCCGATTCAGAGTCTGATGAAAACGGCGATGGAGAGCATCAAGGAAATGGTGGATGTCAACACCATCGTCGGTGATGCTGTGGAAACCAATGACGGCACAGTGATCATTCCCATCTCCCGGGTGACGTTCGGTTTTGCCGCCGGCGGCGGCGACTACGAATACGAAGAAGGAGGGGAAAAGGGAATTCATCCCTTTGGCGGCGGCAGCGGCGCAGGGGTGAGCGTCAAGCCGGCCGGTTTTTTGGTCTGCTCGCCAACGAACGGCATCCGGTTTATGCCGGTGGAAGGCAGTCTTTTGTATGACCGGCTGCTCGACACCGTGCCTCAGGTTCTGGGGAAAATTCAGGAAATCATGAAAAACCGCGGCGGGCAGGATGACGCTGACGCGCTGGCCGAAACCGCGGAAACTCAGGGCGAGCATCACTAGCTTTGTCGCTGGCTTTGTCAGCCGAATCAGACGCACCCGTACATCAAATAAGTCCGAAGCGCAGGAAAATACCCGCAGCATAAAGAAATCGGCTCTTTATAGTAATAGAGCCGATTTCTTTATGCTGCGGCATTCATTCCGGAATTAGGGCCGGTTGCGACATGAACGGCGGCCTTGTTTCATATATTAGAATATGCTTTTAATGGATCTTATCCAATTTTTGTTTGATCTGAGTCGCGTGCAGACCTTCCGCTTCGGCGAAATGACTGTACATCTTGGCGACTTCCGGGTCCTGAATCTGTTTTGCGAAGGTTTGGTAATCCCTTACTAATTCTTGCTTCTGAGTAAGAGTTGTTCTCAGGGCCGTCTTAATATCGAGCATTTCCATGATATCACCTCCTTAAACTGGGGTTATTATTACCCAGTCGCACGACAATCATGTATGACGGCTTTGACGAGTGGGTAAAACATAAGTATAATAAATAATGGCTTGCCATTACTGATTCGGAAAGGGTTATTCATGCTAAAACGATTACTTGCTCTATTCGTGGCGTGCATAATACTTACACCTCAGGTTGCTGTGGCCGCAGGCCGGCTTCCTGATATTGCGGCAAAGTCGGCCATCGTGATCGAGGCGACCACCGGTAAGGTTCTCTACAGCAAAAATGCCGATGAACGGCGATATCCCGCCAGCACAACCAAAATGATGACCTTAATCGTAGCTCTGGAGCAGGGAAACCTTAACGATATGGTCACCGCCAGCCCCAACGCCGCTAACACCGAGGGGTCCTCCCTGTGGCTCCAGCCGGGGGAAAAGCTCAAGATGCTGGACATGCTCTACGGAATGATGCTGATCTCGGGAAATGACGCCACCGTGGCCATCGCCGAACACATCGCCGGCTCGGTCGACAACTTTGCCCGCCGAATGACCGAAAAGGCCCACGCCATAGGGGCTCTGAACACCAACTTCACCAATTCCAGCGGTCTGCCTGATACGAGTCATTATTCCACCGCAGCCGATCTGGCCAAGATCGCCGCTTACGGCTATAAAAATCCGCTGTTCGCGAAGATCGTCAGCACCCAGCACACCATCATCCCCTGGCCGGGAAAAGACCACGACCGGGATTTGTACAACGAAAACAAACTGCTGTGGCTCTATGACGGAGCCAACGGCGTCAAAACCGGTTATACCGACGCGGCGGGCCGCTGCCTGGTTTCAGGGGCCAAACGCGGCGGCATCCAGATGGTGGCTGTCGTGCTTGACAGCGACCGGATGTGGGATGACTCGATGAGGCTGCTGGATCTTGCCAACAGTCAACTGCAGCCTGTGCGGCTTCTCAGCCAGGGCGACATCCTGAAGACCGTCCGGGTTGATGACAGCAAGACCGACACCGTCCGCCTTGTGGCCACCTCCGACGTCACTGTCGCCGTGTCTGACGACGACAAGGACCAATTCTCCACCGTCGTAGTCGCTCCCAACCGGGTCGATGCCCCGGTGACCGCCGGTAAAAAGCTGGGGGTCGTGAAGACCTACTACAAAAACCAGGAAATCGGTTCGGTGGACCTGGTAGCCGCGGACTCGGCCGAACGCAAGTCCTTCTTCGGTTTGATCTGGGGTTCGCTCTGGAGCTTCTTCACCTATATCGTCAAAAACTTCGCCTAGCCGGCTGACCCGGAAAAATCTGCCTGAACGCCCTTTTTAGGGCGTTTTTTTTGTTCACCAGGAAGGGGATCAATGACAATAATCGGGAGCAATGTTAAATTGGAAACTATTGACTTGTCGCAATATTGTGATAGAGTTGAATTGATATATCAGACATCAGTTATTGGCGAAAGATGTAAGAATAACAAGGGAGGATGAATACCATGGAATCAAGATGGCTCAGAATCGGCGGTACACTGATGGTTGGACTGTTCGTCGCCTATATCGACAGGACCAACCTTTCAGTGGCATTGCCGTCATTGGCCAGGGATCTGGGATTTGCCGGAAATAATTTTGCAGTTACATCAAGCTGGGCCTTGACGACCTTCTTGATCGGTTATGCTTTTGCCAACGTATTTGGCGGTATTCTCACACAGCGTTATGATCCTAAATGGGTTGCCATTTGGATGATGACAATCTGGTCGCTGGCCACGCTCGCGACAGGGGTTGTCACAAGCGTGGCTTCATTGCTGGTGTGCCGGCTTGTCCTGGGAGTGACCGAAGGCATATACTGGCCGCAGCAGTCGCGCTTTGCCAGGGCCTGGTTCGCGCCGCAGGAGCTCACCCGGGCCAACAGCTTGATCCAGTACTACGGCCAATATTTGGCACTGGCCCTGGGTTTTGTCATCCTAACGCCCATCTTCGACGCCTTTGGCTGGAAAGTTTTGTTCTATATTACTGGTGGAGTTGGCCTTGTCATCATGGTTCCGCTATATATTTCGATGCTGCGGCGAGAATCCGAAGCCCCCTATTCGGTGCCGAATCCAGGCCCCAAAGAAAAACTTACCCTCAAGGCCCTGGGCGGTCCGGCATTTATGCTGCTGGTTTTTACCTACATAACTCAGGGGATGCTGTTTTGGGGCATTACCCTCTGGATTCCAATGGCGGTGAAATCGCTGGGGTTTACCGGCGTATATCAGGCAGTGGGCAGTGCTCTGCCTTATCTCACTGCGGTGGTTCTGGCTGTTCCGATATCGATTATTAGCGACAGAACCGGAAAACGGATACTGGTTGCATCCCTCGGACTTTTTATTCCCGGAATATTACTGATGTTATTGCCGCAGGTCGACAGCGGCTATCTTAAAATGGCTCTGATCACCCTTGCTCTTGGCTACTACGCAAGCAGTTTTACTCCCAATATCTGGTCAATTCTCCAGTCCACGGTGGAACCGCAGGCCATTGGCTCGGCCTCAGGAATAATCAACGGGCTGGGGGCTGGCGGCGGCGGAACCATCGCCGGCTTCTTGGTGGGCCTGCTGTATCAGTCCACAGGGTCGTATATGACAGGCTTTATGGCGCTGGGATTCATCGTCATCCTGGGAGGAATCTCGCTGGTCGTCTACGGAAAAATCAAAGAAAGGCCAACGATCGTTACTGAGAAGTCCGGTCAACCGACTCCGGTACAATAAAACAAGGGAGGAAGGACAATGAAACAGACTATCCTTATCAGCGGCGGACGGGTCATTGATCCGGCCAGAGGCATCAATGAAAAAAGCGATATCTTGGTGGAAGGCGGCCGAATCGTCGCATCCGTCAAAAACGGTTCGACTCCCGGGTCGGTGATCAGGGCGGAAGGCTGTCTGGTCTTGCCGGGGCTGATCGACTA
>JARLHY010000203.1 GCA_031292015.1 Negativicutes bacterium
CTCGTTGCCAGGACCAAAACCTGTGCAACGGGGTTTTTGTATATTTATCCATCTTTTCCCTGACTATACGGTTTTCTCCGGCTGGCGGGTACCGCGCTCAGGCCAGGGTCTCCAACTGAACGCGCCGCAGAATCTGGGCCGATCACGGCTTCCGTCAGCCTGGATCATACGCATAAAGCCGCCGAAGCTTGTGTGGATTAGTAAATGTCCTGTGCCCTCGTCCGGCTTTGCGTTCTCACCGGCATCGTAGCAAAGGTGTCCGGCGACGTTGCGGAGGATGTTAGGCGCCGTTAGGTTAAGATTGCCGGTAACAACACCGCACGCGCGGGCAGGACGCCCGCGCGACGAGACCCCAGGCATGGACGCCTGTGGGCGAGGGTGCGGCGTTGTCGGCCTTAATCTTACGGCGCCTTCATTTGGAGCTCCGCTCGTCCGGCACTTTTGCGGCAAAAAATGAATGTGATTTTGAAATGAAAACCGACATCATTGAAATAGACTAGAACTTTTTAAATGAAAGGAGGATTAAAAATCACAGTATTGAAACTACGATATATCAGTATATCAATTTCAGATGATAAGGAGAAAGCTATGGATTGGCTAAACTCGATTAACTGGGCTACTGTATTAGCATCTTTAGGTTTTTCTGTTGGTACGGTTGCTGTTGGATTTTGGTATATCTTAAAAAAAGGGACTGATTTTCATTTCACCAAAATGCTTGAAACGTATAAGCGCAACCTTCAAGATATTAACGAAAAAACGAAATTCGATTATCAACGTAAATTGATGGATTTTAATTTATACACGACTAAGAAACATGAGCATTATATAGCATTATATGAAGCTCTAAGAAAAGCCCACGGTACAGTAATGCATTTAGCCAGCCCATTACGCGAAAGAGCATCTTATGATTGGTTTAATGAAACAGACATTGAAAAACATCTCAACGAACTTTGCCTACCGAAAGGTAAAGCAGAGGAGTTACTCAATAACTGGAAATCAAATCAGAAGGAAGCTGAAAAAGAAATACGTAAATGTGTCACACTTAAAGAAGAAATGGACTCGAAAAATACAATAATCAAACTTAGTAATATTTATTGGAAATCCCAACTTTATATTTTTCCTGCATTAAATGATGAATTTAAACCATATCTTGATAAAATAAATACTCTTTCAATAAATTGTAAAAGCGAATATCGAGAAACCATGAACAAGAAGGATTACTTAGAGTTGTGTAGTGAGAATGGGGTACTGCAAAAAGAGGTAGATGTTATTTTTAGTAATATATTATCTAAAATGAGAGAAGAACTTTCTGTGGGGGGACAATAATTAAGCGATAGAACATAATTTTCATAACCGGATCTTATTCCGGTTACTTTCATTTTGTAAACTCTCACCTATACCTAAAGTCTTTTTGCTACAGTTTAGAGACGGAAATCCCGCCGGAACCGTGGAAAATTCCGCCGCATATGATAGTACATATAGACTGATAAGGAGGGCAATAGCATGGCTGATGCCGAAGATCGGGCGGCTGAAGAGCAGGACCGTCATTCGGTCCATGTCCATAACTTTCACACTCATACTTACGCCGCCGACAGCCACCAGCATATGGTGATGGGTGCCACCGGGCCGGCCCGCGGTGAGGCGGGACCGTCCCATATCCACCGGCTGCGGGTGCGTACATCCTTCCATACCGAAGATACCACCGGCCACTGGCACTGGTATGACGTGATGACCGGCCCGGCTGTATATACGGCGGGCAGTGAGCATATCCACGTATATAAGGGCCCGACCAGTTTTGACGACGGCCACGCTCATGATGTGATGAGCTCAACGTCCCAGGTCGCCGATATCGAGAACGAAGACGGATTTGTACCACCGCTGCCCCCGGTGAACAAACCGAAGATCAGACCCGCCCGCCGTTGACGGCGGCTATTGGTCGGCGGTGCTGTAGCAAAGCGAACGTCCGGTGCATATCATATCCTGTGAATAAAAGGGGCTAAGACGCCTACGCACACCTTATTCCGCGCAGGGAGAAGGGAGTAGGCGCCCTTTATTTCCTGACAAGGAGAGGAAAAAGATGTGCGGTATTACCGGATGGGTCGACTGGGAAAAAGATGTGGCCCGTGAACCCGAGGTATTGCAGGCAATGGTCGGAACCCTGGCGGTGCGGGGCCCTGACGATTCGGGGCTGTATTTTTCCCGCCACGCCGCTATCGGCCACCGCCGCCTCAGCGTGGTGGACCTGGAGGGCGGCAAGCAGCCGATGTTGCGCAGCCGTGGTGACAGTATTTATGTGATTACCTACAACGGGGAGTTGTATAATACTCCTGAACTGCGCCGGGAACTGATGGCCCGGGGCTATCTGTTCAGCTCGACGTCGGATACCGAGGTGCTGCTCCAGTCATATATCGAGTGGGGAACAGACTGTGTCGAGCGGCTGAACGGAATTTTCGCCTTCGCGATCTGGGATGAGGCGGGACAACAACTGTTTCTGGCCCGGGACCGGTTGGGGGTTAAACCGCTATTTTACGCCGAACGGACCGGCGGGTTCATCTTTGGCTCGGAGTTGAAAGCGGTTTTGGCCCATCCTGCCGTACCGGCGGAAGTAACAGCCGAAGGGTTGGCGGAAATCTTCATGATCGGCCCGGCCCGCACCCCGGGGAATGGAGTGTTCCGCGGGATTTTTGAACTCAAGCCCGGCTGGTGCGCCGTGTTCGACCGGGGAGGCCTGACCCGCCGCCAGTACTGGCGCTTGGAAAGCAAGCCCCATGAACAGGATTTTGCCGCCACAGTGGCAATGGTACGGGAACTGTTCCAGGACGCGGTGACACGGCAACTGGTGTCGGATGTGCCTTTATGCACCCTGCTGTCCGGCGGCCTGGATTCCAGCGCGATCACGGCGGTGGCAGCCACCGCGTATGCGCGGGAAGGCCGGCGCCTGGACACCTATTCTGTCGAATACGTCGATAATGATAAATATTTTCAGGAACACAGTTTTCAGCCTAACCGGGATGCTCCCTGGGTAGAAAAGGTTGCCCGCCATTTTGATACTTGCCATCATGAGATATTGCTCGACACCCCCGAACTGGCCGGAGTGCTGGCCGCGGCCGCCAGGGCCCGCGATCTTCCGGGAATGGCGGATGTGGATACATCACTGTTTTTGTTCAGCCGGGAGATCAAAAAAGGCGCCACGGTAGGCCTGTCAGGCGAGTGCGCCGATGAGGTTTTCGGCGGGTATCCCTGGTTTTATCGCCGGGATATGATCGATGCCGCCACCTTTCCCTGGTCGCCCAAACCGGAAATCCGCCTTCCCTGGCTATGTCCCGAATTGAGGGGCAACCCGGTTCTGCAGGAGTATCCCCGCTGGCGGTACGCCGAAGCGTTGGCTGAGGTTTCCCGCTTGCCGGGAGAGGAGTGCGAGGCGGCCCGGATGCGGGAGATCTTTCATCTGAGTCTATTCCGCTGGATGCCGACGCTGCTGGACCGCAAAGATCGTATGAGCATGGCTTTCGGACTGGAACTGCGGGTGCCTTACTGCGATCATCGTCTGGTGGAATATGTCTGGAACGTGCCCTGGGAGATGAAAAACTATCAGAACCGGGAGAAGGGACTGCTGCGCCACGCCCTGCAGGGCATGCTGCCTGACGATGTTCTATGGCGGCGGAAAAGCCCTTACCCCAAGACCCATAACCCGTCGTTCCTGGCGGCGGTGCAAAAGGACTTTCTCGCGATTTTGGATGACCGGGAATCTCCGTTGCTGCCACTGATCGACAGCGGCAATCTGCGGGCCTTTGCGAGTTCCGAAGCCGTCAGATCGCCTTTTCCCTGGTTCGGTCAGTTGATGGGGGGGCCGCAGGTGCTGGCTTACCTGATCCAGGTGGACGCCTGGCTGAGGTATCATAAGGTTCGAATCGTTCTGTAAGTGAGGCCGGCTCAGGAAATGAGCCGGTCAGCTTGTTGAGAAACCTATTCTTCAGGCCGTTCAGAAGCCCCCAGATGCACGACGGCCCCACGAACTCAGCAGCGACGCGTACTGAAATACGCTAGCAAGGGGTTTGTGGGGCCAACAAAGCAGATGGGGGTTTATCAACGGCCTGGCCGGCTCAGGAAATGAGCCGGTTTTTCATATTCTGGTTCCAAAAGCAGGAAATGGAGGCGAACTGGATGAATTCTAAAAGATATGTGCCAGGGCGGCAAGTTAACGCCGCGTCTGTAACAACAAAAGATTGCTGCTTCCGCCGGCGCAGTGATCGCTTATAGCGAAAGAAGGTGTACATATGAATGAAACTAAATTAGCCAGGATTGCCGAAACCCTTGATCAGCTGATCAGGCTGGATATTCCCGCCCGGGGCATCATCGGCACTTTGTACGACGCTGCCCGCCTCAAGGCCGGCGAGCCGCTCACCCTGGCTGCGGTGAAGCTGCTGCAGAAGGCCATCAAACCGGGGGATAAAGTCGTCATTGCTACAGGCTGGGTCGATCAGCCGGTGGTGGAGCCCGGCTGCGGTGAGACGGACGGGCCGCCGGGGGCGCTGGCCCTGGCCCGGGCTCTCCGGCTGACCCTGAAAGCTGCGCCGATAATCGTGACTGACGAGTGTCTGGTGGAAGGGGTTAAACAGGTGGCCCGCGCCGCCGGTTTCCAGTGCGTTCAGCCGGAAGATCTCATCCATTCTATTGAAAGAAACAAACTTCTGACTATTTCGGTTCTGCCGTTTCCTGTCGAATGGAACCAGGCCCGGCAACAGGCAGTCAAGCTGCTGGATACCCTGAAGCCGGCTGCCTGCATCGCCATTGAGCGCGGCGGCGTGAATGCCGATGGGATCATTCACAACATGCTGGGCCATGACACCGGCGACAGCCAGGCGAAGGTCGACTATATCTTCCAACTGGCGGGAGAACGGGGCATCGCCACCGTCGGCATTGGTGACGGCGGCAATGAAATCGGGATGGCGAATATCGCCGACACGGTGAAGCTCCACGTGCCTTATGGCAGCAAGTGCCAGTGCCCCTGCGGCAACGGGCTGGCATTGTCCACCCGGGTGGATGTACTTGTCACAGCGACAATTTCCAACTGGGCCGGCTACGCCCTGGCGGCGCTGCTGGGAATCGCCACCGGAGTTGAGACGGCTATCTGCAGTGCGGCCCAGGAAAACAGGATGCTGGAGGCTATGGCCAGCGCCGGCTTTCATGATGCGATCTTCGGCGGGGTGTATCCCAGCGCCGACGGCTGCGAGTCTGCCGTCCATCAGGCTATGGTGACACTACTCCGGGAAGCGGTGCTTCAGGGAGAAAAACGCTATTAAAACAGGAATAGGCGGCGATTGACATGAACGATCTGGCTCACGTGGCTCCTAAAATAATCCGCGAGAGAATCCGCCGGGGCGAACTGGTGCGGCCCACTGCAGGTATGGCCGAAGGGTATGTGCAGGCCAACCTTGCTATCGTGCCCAAGGCTCTGGCTTATGATTTTCTGCTGTTTGCCCAACGCAATCCCAAGCCTTGCCCGGTGCTGGACGTAACCGACGTTGGCGGCGGCGAGCCCAGGCTTATCGCTCCGGGCGCCGATCTGAGGTACGACATTCCCCAGTACCGTATCTACAAGGCCGGCAAGTTGGTGGACGAAGTCCCCAATCTCGAAAAATACTGGCGGGAAGACCTGGTGTCTTTCCTGCTGGGCTGCAGTTTCACTTTCGAGGCGGCGCTGCTCAAAGGCGATGTGCCGGTACGACACATCGAGGAAAACTGCAATGTGCCGATGTACATAACCAACATCGCCTGCAAGCCGGCCGGCGAGTTCCACGGCAACATGGTTGTAAGCATGCGGCCGGTTCCCCAGGCAAAGGTGGTGCGGGCGGTGCAGATCACCTCGCGGTTCCCGGCGGTGCACGGCGCGCCGATCCATATCGGCGATCCCGCGGCCATCGGCATCCGCAACATCGATAACCCCGATTTCGGCGACCGGGTGACCATCCGGCCCGGTGAGGTTCCTGTCTTCTGGGCCTGCGGCGTCACGCCCCAGGCAGTGGCTATGACCACCAAGCCGGAAATCATGATCACCCACTCCCCCGGGCATATGTTTATCAGTGATATCCGGGATGAGGAACTGGCGATTTTGTGAGTGAATAGGCTGCCGAAAAGGCTTGGCAGCTTCAAGTTTTGCCAAAAGGACGCAAAACGTTGTTTTGCGTCCCTCTCTTTGCCCCTTGGCCCGCCGCCTGACAGGAAATAATCGGTGTCAGGAGGATTTTTGCCAGAGGCTGCGAACAATATTAATACTTTGTGGGCACTCACATTAAACAGTGATGGAGGATATTGAATGACCAAGGCCTTGACCGGAGTCCGTGTTTTAGATGTTTCCCGGCTGCTCGCCGGACCCTATTGCTCTATGGTGCTCGCCGACCTGGGGGCAGATGTCGTAAAGGTGGAGGTTCCCGGCCGGGGTGACGATGCCAGGCTGTTCGGGCCGTTCGCCAACGGCGAAAGCGGCTACTTTATGACCCTCAATCGGAACAAGCGGGGCATTACCCTCGATCTGCGCAAGCCTGAAGGTCAGGCGGTGCTCAAAGACCTGGCGAAAACAGCCGACATTTTCCTTGAAAATTTTGCTGTCGGCACTCTGGCCGAATGGGGTCTGGGGTATGATCAGCTGTCTCAGGTCAACCCGCGGCTGATCTACGCGTCCATCAGCGGGTTCGGCCAGTACGGGCCCAACTCCCATCGCGTGGCATTCGACGCCGTCGCCCAGGCAACCGGAGGGTTGATGAGCATCAACGGCCACCCTGAAGGTCCGCCTACGCGGCTGGGAGTCGCCCTCGGCGACATCAACGCCGGCAGCTTCATGGTCACTGGGATTCTGGCCGCCCTGTACCAGAGAGAACGGTCAGGCATGGGCCAGCGGATCGATATTTCCATGCAGGACTGTATTGCTGCCATTTTGGAAAACGCGGTAACCCGCTATACCATCAATAAGGAAATACCCCAGCGGCTCGGCAGCGGCCACGCCAACATTGCTCCCTACGACGTATTTGCCGCTGCCGACGGCTATGTTTTCATCGCCTGTGCCAACGAGGCCACCTGGCAGAGACTGTGCGCCGCGATGGGACGGCCGGAGCTGATTGGCGACGAACGCTTCGAGATCAATCACAAGCGGGCCAAAAACGTCGTTGAATTGGCGGCTGTTATTAGCGCCTGGTCAAGCAGGCTGACCGCCGAACAACTGCTCAGCCTTCTCGAACAGAATTCCGTGCCTGCCGCGCCGGTGCTGACCATCGACAAGGTGGTCAACGATCCCCATATCCGGGCCAGGCAGATGATGGTGGAAATCGACCATCCGGTGGCCGGCAAGGTGATCATTCCCGGCAACCCGATCAAAATGTCGGCGTCGGCCGATGATTTCGACCGGCCTTCGCCGACCCTGGGCCAGCATACCGAGGAGGTTCTGGCAGGCATTGGCTATTCGGCCGGGAAAATCGCCGATTTGAAGACGGCAAAAATTATCTGACCGTACGGTATCACGGAAGGGGCAGAATTGTTGAATATGGTTCAAGGCTCCGGCAGATCGGAGCATTTTCGCGGTATAATCTTGCTGTTAATCACCGCGGTGTTATGGAGCTCCGGCGGGGTTCTGATCAAATCGATCCACTGGCATCCGCTGGCCATCGCCGGCGTGAGGAGCGTCATCGCAGCCCTGGTGATCCGCGCGGCTTTTCGCGGGTCGCCGCTGAGCTGGAGCAAGCCGCAGCTGACCGGCGCGGTGGCATATTCGGCCACCGTGGCCTTGTTCGTGGTAGCCACGAAACTTACTACCGCCGCCAACGCTATTTTGCTGCAGTATACGGCGCCGGTCTTTGTCGCCGTACTGGGCGCCTGGCTGCTCAAAGAAAAAGCGACGGTCCAGGATTGGCTGACCATCGCCGTGGTTCTGGGCGGTATGGGGTTGTTCTTTGTTGATAAGATGTCCCCCGGCGGGCTGCTGGGCAACCTGATGGCAGTGGCCAGCGGGTTTACCATGGCCCTCATGGCGGTATGCATGCGCTGGCAGAAGGATGGATCGCCCTTCGGCTCGATATTTCTCGGCAACATCCTGACCTTTCTTATCGGCCTGCCCTTTATGCTGGATTCCGCGCCGGGGCTTGGCGACTGGGTCGGGCTGGTGCTTCTCGGCTGTTTTCAGCTGGGCCTGTCCTACATTCTTTACTCCATGGCCATCAAGCATGTCAAGGCGCTGGAAGCAACCATCATCACCGTGATTGAACCGATCTTGAATCCGGTTTGGGTTTTTCTGCTGCTGGGCGAGGTTCCCGGACCGTGGTCCCTCCTGGGAGGGAGCGTCATTCTCATCGCGATCACCGCAAGGTACGCCTGGCCGGCTTTTCGTTCGGGGCGGCAGCCTCAGACCGGTTCGGCCAGTTTATCGACGAATTCGGCGGCTGACGGTAAAGCGTTCACGACCCACCAGGGGGAATGAGCGGCCAGTTCCTGCAGCGAAAAAGTGCCGGTAGCCACCGCCACCGTCCGCGCTCCCATTTCTTTGCCGACTCGGATATCGTTGGGGGTGTCGCCGATGACGTATACGTCGGCCAGGCCGACCTCCGGGTGCTTGCCGCGCAGGTGCCCCAGAGCCCGGGCGGCCACTTCCGAGCGGTTCTGGCAGCTGTCGCCGAAGGCGCTGGCAGAGAAGTCAAAGTAGTGGGCAAGCTCGTATACGGTCAGTTTGGCCTTTGCCCCGGCGACGGTGTTGCCGGTCAGAAGCAGCGAGATGTAATCAGGATTCGCATCAAGCCGGGCCAGTATTTCCGTTACCGGCGGGATGGCGTAGCCTGACTTCTCCGCCAGGTGCAGCGGCAGCAGCTCTTCATAGCGGCCCACCAGTTCGGCAATTTCGCTGTCCGAGGCGTCCCGACCCGTGATTTCGAAGATAATCCGGGAAGCGATATAACAGTCGGTCATACCGGCGGTGGTGATGCGGCTGAAGTCCGGCTGTTTGCCGAACAGCTGCCGCGTTGCTTCGACAAAAGCATATAGGCCGGCTTTGCCGGTTCTCACTAAAGTGCCGTCAATATCCCAGAACAGGATTTTCATCTTTCGATCTCCTTTATAAGCAGCGATAACCCTATTATAGCAGAAAGCAGCTGTGGCGAGAAATGACCCGGATTGCTTCCGGCCCCAGGGATTGAAACAATGAAACCGGCGTCAGTGTTTGGACTGAGCCGGTTTTTTTCGCGGTTATCAAATTTGTTGGCAGCCTACTTTCATTGTTTTGACCTTTTCCCGCGGCACTTTTTCCCACCAATCCGGCAGTATCGGCTGCACCGGCGAGAAATCGGCGTTGGTTTTGATGGAAAACTCGGCTTTCAGCCGGCTGAAGCATTCCAGTCCGCTGCGGCATTCCATGGCGGCAATCAAGGCTTGGCGGTCGACTCTCAGGCTGAAAAGATATTCCTGGTCCTGCCATTTATCGAACAGACCGTGAATATAGAGGGTGTTCAGAGTAGGAATGGCCGCGAACAGCCTGCTGGCGAAGGTCATGGCTGTTCCGGCCATCGCTTCGCTGTATTGTTTACTGATTTCAAAAGGGGTTTTTTCTTCGTAGCTGAGATTTCCGGCAGGATTGACCGAGACCCTGGTGGTCGGGATGACCAGCTGTTCAGGCAGATGGAGGGTGAGCATCGGTTCTTCGTAGAAGTCGATGGTGCATCTGAGGAAGAACGGCAGCTTTATCGTCAGCAGCACTTCTTCGATGCGTTCAAGAACTGAGCTGGGGTTGCCGTTCAGCAGTTTTTCGATTTTTTCGATTCTGGTGTTTTCCAGTTCGTCAAAGGCTCTGGCGGTGTTGTCGATACTGTCCCGCGCCTCTTTCACCAACGCCTCGATCTGCGATCTGGCTGCAGATAACGCCAGATCGATCTTGCGCTGCCTGTTGCGCAGGTCGGTGTGCAGGGACAGGCCGCAGGCGATCAGCCCGGCCGCGCCGAGCAGGGGCACAAAGGTATCCTTGAAGGCCAGGCTGAGGACCACGCAGACCAGGCCAAGCCCGAGCTGAACGGCGATAGGTACGTAATACTTATTGACGACTTTCAGTTTGGCTTCGGTCAAAAGATAGCTGTAATCGGGAATGACCGGGGCCTTGAATTCTTTGCGGATCAGTCCGCGGGAATAGTCGACCGGGGTATAGCTGAAACTGCTCAGTTTGCGCAGCGCTTCTTCCATATCTTCGCTTTTTCTCTGTTCCCGCTGATAGCGCCTGAGGCGTTCCTTATCGATGTCATCGCGAATCTCGGCTTGGACTTTTATGACATCTTCTTTGCCTGAAGATCTAGTGCTCATTTTTTGCCTCCGTTATTCGGCTGTATGGGGGTGGAATTTGGATGGTCTTGAGTGGTAGATATTTCCTTAAATATTATTCGGCAAAAATCGCTGTTCCCCTTCTTTTTCAGTGTCTGGTGGCCGGGTGATCCGGCGGTCCGGGCGAAAGGATAACCCGCAACAGCGCGGAATATATATATAGGTCTTTATCAGGAAAGGAAGTGTCCAATTGCTGGAACTAGGTAAAGCGGTGCTTACAGGAGCCCTGGCCGGAGCGGTGGGCGGACTGCTCGGCATCGGCGGGGCAATCATCATGGTTCCCCTTATGGTCTATTATTTGAATTTTTCCCAGCATTCGGCCCATGCCACGTCGCTGGCGGTGATCATCCCCGGAGCGGTGATGGGGGCGCTGGTCTATAATTCCTTTGGCCAGCTCGATCTCGGTCTGGCGGCGCTTTTCGCCGTCGGCGGCATGATTGGTGCCTATATCGGGTCATCGCTGCTGCCTAAGGTCAAGCCCAAAATGCTGAAACGCCTGTTTGCCGTGTTGGCGCTATTTTTGTCGATAAGGATGGGGTTGGGACTATGATCATAGCAGCGATTTTGACAGGGATAGTCACCGGGGTCCTGAGCGGCCTGCTCGGTATCGGCGGTGGGGCGATTTTCGTGGCGTCCGGGGTGTTGTTTCTCGGTGTCTCCCAACACGCGGCCCAGGCCGCGGCTTTAGCGGCGATGATTCCCACGGCGGTGGTAGGCGTGATTAAGCATCACCGCAACCGGCTGATCAATTACCGGCTGGCGGTTTTTCTGGCTGCCGGGGCTGTGGCGGGAGGCTTTGTCGGGTCCTACGCCGCCAATATAACCCCCGAATTGGTGCTGCGCAAGATATTCGCCGTTTTTTTCGCGGTCATGAGTGTGCAGATGTTCTGGTCGTCGCTGAAATCTGACAAAAAGCAAACCACCGGCCCCAGTCCGGCCGGCGGTGAAAAATAAATTCAGCAGCTTTTTTTTAGCGAAGGGAGTGGAAACAATGAAGGTTCATGAATGGATACCGAGCAGGGGAAAAAGATTGTCGGCGATGCTCCACACACCGGCTCAGCCGGGAGTGAGGACGCCGGTGGTGATATGTTGCCACGGGTTTACCGGCGATAAGGTGGGGTCCAATCAGTTGATGCTTACTCTCGCCAAACGCATCGAGGCTGTTGGCTTTGTGGTCCGGTTTGATTTTGCCGGCTCAGGTGAGAGTGAGGGCGAATTCGCAGCTGATACCACAGTCAAGGGCTGGCAGGAAGATTTGCGTTGTGTTGTCGACTGGGTTAAAGCCCGGCCGGAAATGGGGGATTCGCCGCTTTACCTGCTTGGTCACAGTCTCGGGGGCTTGGTAGCCCTCACCTACAGCGGCCGCCCTTTGGCCGGCAGGATTGCTCTGGCGCCGGTGGTCCGGCCTGTAGCCAATTGCCGTGACATTATTCTGGGCGCGGAGCTTTGGGAGCAGGCGAGAAACGGCGCCACCATCGCCAATTTCTATGGCAAGGGGTTTTCTCTGGACCCTGGTTTCGTCAGGGATCTTCTCACCGGCAACTATGATCCGCTGGCGGCGGCCGGGGGCTGCTCCGAACCGCTGCTCCTCATCCACGGCGACTCCGACGTGGCGGTTCCGCTGGAGGGTTCGAAAGAGTTGTACAGCCGTTATGCCGGGCCGAAGGAAATGCAGATTATGACGGCAACAGATCACGTATTCGTTGGCAGACACGCCGATCTGGCCGGTCGGATTGTCAGCTGGCTGACGCGTTGAGATCAGCCGCAGGATGCCGGTGTTTGAAGACCGCCGCCCCGAGTGTCATTGACAGGCTGTAAACATAGCCAGTCCAGGGCCCCCGAAAAGGGGGCTTTTTCTTTTTGCCGGAACAATACTTCGTCATCGACATAAAATATAGTAGATCAAAATGAAGGAAGGAGTGGGTTAGTTGGCTAACGAAGCATACGACGGCAGGTGTGAAACACCGCCTTATATTATAAACATAACCGACCCGGCGTTTCAGTCCATACAAGGCAATTATTTTTTGGGCCAAACAAGCATGCTCATTCTCGGGGATGGCTTGCACGCCTGGGGCGGTTTGGTAAATCCCCCCGATTCCCAGGTGAATCTCAGTATTGATTGGTATTCGGTTTCGAATTACTCCACCCAGCCTTTTGTGGCGCAAGTTTGGTTCAACGCCTGCGTCCAGTGCCCCTTTGTCCTGTCGAACAAGGTGAGCGTCGCCAATACCGCCCGGCAGCCTGTAGCCAAACCGAGGGTGCAGCTGCAATTGGCCGAGTCGGTGGCGATACGGCCCACCGGCGGGGTTAACCCGCTCAATCAGATCATTCCTCCCCGCCTTACGGTCAAAGATCACGACGGCGGAAAAATCATTCTTCCGCCGGGCGGCTCCTTTCTGATCTTTCTCGTGCCGCCGGGAGCATGCCTGATAAGGGCCAGGATCGCTTTCGGCTGGTGGGAGACCAGGTTTTGTTGAAATTGTGAAGCTTGTGTAATAAGCCCCCCAGGCCGGATAAGCCTGGAGGGCTTTGTATTTTTAGCAGGTTGAATGAAGGATATGATTGCTCGCAGGAGCAGGCTTTTAGCCGCGGCGCTGCGGATCTTTGTCTTTTTGCCAGCGCCTGGCTGCCCGCTTGAATCTTTGCCACTGCTTTTCGTAGTCCCGGACGGCACCTTGGCGGGTTCTAGCCGTCCAGCCGAGCAGTATTCCCGCGTCACGGTACAACACCCGGCTGGCCTGCGTATTCAGCCAGCTATTTAAGGTGTCGTTCAATACCTGGCTGTCCCGGAAAATACCAAGGCTGTCCTGCAGGCGTTTCAATCGGGCCAGCAGGGCTCTCGATTTCCGGTCGCGCAACTGCAGGCTTTCCAGTGAATAGCGCAATTTTTTGCCCTGGATCCGCAAGCCGTGAATTCCCATTGGATCATTGGGATCCAAGTCTTTGGCCAGTCGACGCATGTCGTCAAGCCAGCCGCTCAGTCGGCTCAGGGCAAATTCGCTCCAGGCCTGTTCATCCGCTCCGGGGAAAGACTCAGCGCCGGCCAGCCAGGCCCAAAAGCCCAGCAGCAGCGGCGTAGCTTGTCCTCCGGCCAGACTTTCGGTCAGCGTACCGGCCAGGGCTGTTCTTTCGGTTCCAAGCATCATCTCCAGCCAGGCGGGCGGCTGAAGGGTCAGATGGCCGTCGGTGGCTATTTCCTGCCAGGTGGCGAGTATGACGTCAGTTTCCCTGAGCGGGTTGGTACTCCGGCTCCAGTCTCTCAGCCGGGACTGCCAGTCGGCGTAACCCTCCGGATCGGCGAGCGGTTTGGCAAAGGAGAGCAGTGAGCGCAGCCGCCGCAGTTGTATCCGGAATCTGTGCATCGCCTCGGCATCCTCGATGCTGCCCAGGAAGAGCGGCAGGGACACGAAGACTTGGTGCAACTGCTGGGTCAGCAGGATTCTGACGGCGCTGCCGGCATCGGTGGAGAAAGGGGGTGGTCCGGCTTCTTCCGCCGGGTGTTCATCGTCAGCCAGGCCAGCCAGCAGCAAGCCGCGAAAATATTTGCTGCGTGGCTCGACCACCAGCGGTACCGTCCGGGAGAGCTCGGCGCCCAACTGTAAAACCGCCGTCGGATTGCCTGCCAAAAGTTCCAGTTCGACTTCGGCGATGGGTTCGTCGCGGTCTCCCGCCAGGATCGAACCCACATCCACCGCCAATTCCACCCGGCTGCCGTCCCCGACGTTGAGCTCGATTGTCTGACGGTCAAAGGCGGTGCTGAAAAGCGGCTCAAGGGGATTGTCACCAAGGACACGGGTAAGCAGCGGCTCAGCCTCGGTTTGCTGAAAGTATTCCAGTGAAGGTACCGGCTCGGCGACCGGGACATTCCACTCCTGCCGCTGGTGAAGGCCACCGGTTGATGTGCCGCCGGCTTTGACTGTGGCGACCCACTGACTGCCCTCCAGACGGATCCGGTAGGCTACGCCGGCTAGCTGCAACGCCTGGTCGCTGCTGTCATAATAACAGGCTTCCATCCGTTTGCTCTCCAGCGCCGAGGCATCAAGCCCGGTGAGGGCCGGGGCCGTGAGAACACTGGCCCAGCTTTTCGGGTCAAGCAAACGGAGTTTGAGCTCCACTTCCGTATGGGTGTTTTCCGGCATCGGTCATCCCCCCTTAGTTATTCCTCCCCGGCGGCTGCAAGAATCTTGGGGCTGGCATACCACTCCAGTGTCGCACAGTCCGGGGTCAGGAGGGTAAAGCCGGCAGCGGTACACTTCTTGAAGGGTATCGTAACCCTGGCGAGCTGCTGAGCCCAGATACTGAGATGAGGCTCATGTCCGACAATCACGATTGTCTCAGCTGGGTGGTCCCGCCACTGCCCGATCAGTTCCTCCAGGCTTCCCCCGTAAACAGCCGGATGCTCTGTCACCTGCGCTCCCAGCGTTTCAGCCACAATGGCCGCAGTTTGCCGCGAACGGACGGCCTGGCTGGCCCAGATTTCGATCTGGCGGTTTCCCCGCAGATAAACGGCCAGCCCCTTGGCCACTGCTTGCGCCCTTTTCCGGCCTTTGGCCGTGAGTTTTCTTTCTTCATCGGCAAGCCCTGCCGAGCGTTCTTCCGCTTTGGCGTGCCGCAACAAAATTAGATCCATTGCCGTCCTCCGCAATCAATGTATTTTGTATAATGATTCGCGCGGTCTGGCCCCCGCACCTGCTCAGGTGGTCAAAAATTAACGATCCCGGGCCGGGTGGGTCTGCGCAAAAGGATATCCAGGCCGGACCACTGCAATTATTGTGGCATCAGGCGAGGTTGGCTATGCTGATTTGGGCGTGCTATAAACAAGATTACGGGTCGTTTTGCCTCTTTAATGATACCGAAGATGCAATCCTTTGCGCCATGGCCACCCGGGGGTGGGACGGAGGCATGGCCGTCCTGCATATTATACAGCAGAGCGGAAAGAAGGGGATGGATTATGAATTATAGCTACAAGCCGCATTACCTGCCAGGCTACCATCCGGCCATGGGGAAATACGCCTTAGGGCCCCAGGCCGGACCGCAGAGTGTCGTTATCCGGCAGGTGATCGGTGCGAACCGGACCGAAACAGTGGTTGAAGTACCTGTGCGAATACCGCCCCAGCATCCGGCCATCGAGCAAATCATCGACGTGTTGGTGCGCCGGCTGCGGCTGACCCGAGTGGAGTCTGCCTTCAACCAAGTCATCGTTTGCGGCGATTTTGAAGTCAAGGCGCTTTATGTCGCCTGCCTACCCAATCAGCCGGTGCATGCCGTGGAGGTCCGGTGGGTCAAATTTGCCGCCGCGGTGCCGATTCAGGGCGCATACTGGGGTATGGACGCCGAGGCCCGAGCGGTGCCGGTATATGTGGATTATGACTGCGACCCGTCCAGTCTGGCCTACTGGCATAAACAGAATCAATATAGTGTAAGCGGCGACGCCGCTTATTCCCGGCCTGTGGCGGGCCAGGGCGCGGCGGGCTGGGGGCTGCCGGCGCAGGGCTACTGCGACCGCTTTAATGTAACCGTGGTGCTGCAGATCGACGCCAAGGTAATGGCTGACCGTGAAGTGATGATCTACCCGGGCGCCTATCCCGGACTGCCGCCGGTTCCCAAGGGCTAGCAAAAATGTCCCGCTCAAGCGGGGCTTTTTTTTGATCCGCCGGTACCGCCGAAAGTACTCCGGTCAGCAGGAATTGGCAGGGCTGAAGGTTAATATTAAAAAATAGGCATATCATAACACCGAATATGCGCTACCCGCGCTCCAGGTGCTTTTCCAGGGCTTGTCGCCGCATGGGCGAAGGAGTTTGGCGGCAATAGGCATACTAAATATCGCGGGGCAGAAAAATGTAAATAAATTAGGATGGTGCGTCGATGCAAACGAAAATCACCAAGCTGTTAGGAATCAAATACCCGATAGTTCAGGGAGGAATGGCCTGGGTATCCGAGGCCATCCTGACGTCCGCCGTGTCTAACGCCGGCGGGGCCGGCATCATCGCTTCCGGCGGCCGGACCGCCGAGTGGCTGAGAGACGAGATAAGAAAAGCTAAAACCTTGACAAGTAAACCGTTTGGGGTCAATGTAACCCTGCAGTCCCCGAACAAAGAAGAACTTATCGCCGTTGTCTGCGCCGAAAAGCCCGACTTTATCGCGTTGGGTGCCGGCAACCCCTTGCCGTTCTTCCCGCAGCTGCGTCAGGCGGGTCTGAAGGTAATCCCCGTAGTCCCCAGCCTGAAACTGGCTAAACGGATGGAAGCCGCCGGCGCCGACGCCATCGTTCTCGAAGGGATGGAGGCCGGCGGTCATATCGGCACCCAGACCACCATGGCTCTGTTGACCAACGTTCTGCCGGAAGTTTCGCTCCCGGTCCTTGCCGCCGGCGGAATCGCCGACGGGCGGGGCATGGCCGCCGCCCTGCTGATGGGGGCCGACGGAGTGCAGATGGGCTCCCGTTTCATGATTGCCGAGGAGTGCCAAATGCACATGAGTGCCAAGCAGATGATCATCGCCGCCCAGGATACCGATTCCGTGGTCACCGGGTATTCCCGGGGACAAGGTGTCCGGGGCCTGAAAAACAAGTTTACCGAGCAGTATCTCAAACTGGAAATCCAAGGCGCTCCCCAGGCTGAGCTTGACAAGCTGGCGACCGGTACCAGCCGGCGCGCGACGGTCGACGGCGATGTGGAATATGGGCTGGTGCAGGTCGGCGAAAGCCTTGAGGTGCTGAAAAAAATACAGCCGGTGGGGGAAGTCATCGAAGCGATTATGGCTGAAGCCAGGGCCACCCTGACAGAGGCCGGCGAATTGTTGCGCCGCTGAAAGCGGTGGCACCAAGGTCAGACCCAAGCCCCTGAAGGCCCCGAGGAGGGATTGGCATGAAGGATCTGTTTTCCTGTGACGGCAAGAAAAGCGACCTGTTGAAAGCCGGGCTCGATTTGTTTGCGGCGAGAGGTTTCGACGCTGTCTCCGTAAGGGATATCGCCAAAGCCGCCGGCGTTTCCGAAGCTGCGCTGTACAAGCACTTTTCCGGTAAGCAGGATATGGCTTTATACATATTCAGCTCTGTCATTACTGCATACACCGGGCGCCTTGACGAAGTTCACGCCCAGCCGCTTTCCGCGGTGGAGAAGCTTTGCCGGGTTGTCAACATAACATACGGCCTTTATGAGAGTTTCCCGGCGGAAATACGCTTTGCCCTCTTGTGGCAGTACAACTGGTGGGAGCGGGTGCCCGAAGAAAGTAAGCCGCACTTTGTCTTGAAAGCCATTCTCCAACAAGGGATGGAGGCCGGTGAAATCCCCCGGCAGGAAGTTTATTTCTGGATCATGGTGTTCTCCGGGATTATGCTGCAGCCTCTGGCCCAGTATCCCTATTTTCGCGACGTGCTGCCGCCGCTGTCCGAACTGGGCGAGATGGTCGCCGGGACGGTGCGGAAGCTGTTTGGCCAAAACCCCGGCCAGTAACGGTCTGGCGATGGGGTCATGACCGCAGACAAGGCACGGACAGGCAGGGGAGTTTACGGCTGTGTCGAATCATAATGTTTAGAGCGGCAACCAGGTTGTCAAAAACCCGCGGTTGTTAACTGACGGGACAAGTGATGCCAACCTGATGGTGTTGCCGGAAAGGGTGACGGTATGAAAAAGGCGAAATTGCTGAAGACAGCCCTGCTGGTGACCGTATTGGCAGCGTTGTACTTGTTCTCACAGGGCGGGCAAGTCTTCGTAAAACAAGCGCCCCCGCTGTCGCCCGAAGTGAAGACTGAGCCTCCTGCCGCCAGCGTCAGTCCGGCCCCGCCGGAAACCGTATCCTCCGGTGACAGCGCTGCTGCCCAAAGCGGCGGCCAAAGCGGTTCGCTGACGCTAGCCCCTGTTCCGCGCGGTCAGGACACTTTGCCGGCCAACAGCGATTATTCCTATACCATCAAAAATGAAAAAAAGGAGCTGCAGATCCTGCCTGGCGTAACTTACGCACCCCGTGACGGTGTGAGTATCAAAACCAGCAGCAAGGACGAAGTCATTCAGCTTCAGCGTGATCATAGCAGCAATACGGATTATCAGGTTCTCTGGAAGAAAAAATTCTGAGTCAATATGTTGAGGGGGAAACACCGAATGACCAACAGGGAAGAAGCGTTGAAACTGCACAAGGACCATCAGGGCAAGCTGCAGGTGGCCAGCAAGGTGCCACTGGAGAACATGCATGATCTGAGCATCGCCTACACCCCGGGGGTAGCCGAACCCTGCAAGGAAA
>JARLHY010000204.1 GCA_031292015.1 Negativicutes bacterium
AAGACTTTTTCCCGACGCAAAGGCTGTCGGGATCACTTTTGTAAAGGAGCTGACATAAATGGGCGGATCCTCCACCAAGACCGAGACCTCCGAGTCCTTTAGCGGCGAGAGGAACAACGAATTCAACGATCTGTACGACTACCTGCTTGGCCGGGTCAACAACCCGCAAGCCTACGCCGGTAGCCTCGCCACCCCGACCAACGCGGCAACGGCGCAGGGCATAACCGGATTGACAGACGCGGCCAATAACCCTGCGCTGCAGGCCTTTGCCAGCGGGCAGTACATCGATCCGGCAACCAATAAATACCTGCAAAGTGAAATCGACGCCATCAAACAAAATTCTCTGGATCAGTACGGCCAAGCTGCCCAGGGGATTGACAGCCGTTTTGCCAACCGGGGGTTCTACGATGGATCAAGTCATGTCAGTGCCCTGCAGAATGCAGCCAACCAGTCCAATCAGAACGTTGCCAATACCGTGGCCGGCCTGGAAAATACCGCTTATCAACAGGGCGTCGGCAACATGTTGAGCGCTCAGAACGCGCTGGAGGGCGCGAACAGCGCCCTTGCCAGCGCCGGCAATACCCAGTGGAACCAGGAGAATCAGAATTTGTCGCAGCAGTACCAGGCCTGGAAGGATCAGATGGGGCTGACTGATCAGGATATTTCCGAACTGCTCCAGTATTTCAACATCGGCAAAAACCCGACCCAGACCACCACCACCGACAGCGATAACGGCATCGGCGGCATCCTTGGCTCGCTGGCCGGCGGCTGGGCATCCACTTTGGGTAAAAAGGGATAGGAGGCGATATTATGAAGTTTTCCGACGCTTTTATCCAGGCGTATTTAGAGGGATTGCGGCATCCGCGGCAGCAACAGGAGCGGCAGACGCAAGCTCAGCAGGGGCAGCCGCAGCCGCAGCAACAGCCACCGAAGCAAAGTAGTGATATGGATGACATCGTTGTGCCTTCTGTCGATTATGAGTCGTTCGGACCAGGCGGCGGGACCGAAAGCAGCTTATACGGACAAGGCGGACAGTACAACCCGGACAGTCGGGATTCCGGATACACAGAGGACCCGGAATCCGATTTGAGCCTGGCGAGCCTGCTGCCGGCCTCGGTGACGGGGATACAGCCCGGCGGCACCGGACCGGGCGGTATCGACTACGACGGCTTTGTCGGCATGTTTCATAACACCGTCGACCACCTGATGCAGCTGGGGGCCGGACGCGGTCAGGCCCTGCAGCAAGCCAAAACGGCGGCCTTGCGCAAAGGCATTGACCGCCGCTGGATCGACTCGCTGTAAGGAGATGAACGAAATTGTTGACACTGTTTGACCTGCCGGACGCCCAGGCACCCGCCTGGAAGCCGGAGGATAACGGCCTGCCGACCGGGGAAGAGGCCGCCGACGATTATGGTGCGCTACGGGACTATTTCCAGGGAGCACTGCAGGGCAGAGATGAGATCGACCACCAGAACACGATTATCGACGCGCTGATCGCCAAAAATTCCGACGGGGCGCCGATGACCGACGAGCAAGGCTACGTGGTCTTTAAGCCCGGGGTACCCGATGGGGATTATGCCAACCAGCTGGCGCAGCGGAACAAAGCCGTCCAGACATTGAATAAAGAGACAAGCCTGGCGGCGCAGGCAGAGGCAACTCCTTCGACTGACCGGGAAGACGCTACAATGATGGCGGGGCCAGGACCGGGCCCGGGTAAAGTCGGAACCGGCCCGCAAGGGTCCACCAGTAAGCTTTATGCGATGGCTGGGATGTCAGACTCTCAGCCTTTTGCGTCAGAGCCTGAGAATCCGTTTGCAGCCGACGATCCGTTCAGCATATGGCGACGGGTGTTTACCGGGCAGGATAACCCTGAAGTGGCCAATACCCAGTGGGCAGATATCATGAACAAGAAAGTATTGCCTGGCCTTGCTTCCTGGGGGAAAGCCACTACAAAGATTTTAGGCCCGGCAGGAGCACCGTTCGCTTTTGGCTTGGAAGTTGAAAAAAATATGTTTAAAAACTATGATAATCCGCAATACGGTCTAATTCAAGGAATTGTGGATGCTGCTAAGACCGAAGGATTTGAACTGGGCGCTGATTACTCCGCTAAGGGAATTAGTACAGCTTTGGCCAAAGCATTTAAACTGTCAGAACCTGTGCGGACTGGGTTGGAGAATAGCTTGTCTCAATCGTTGACGACCGTTGGAGA
Organism: Negativicutes bacterium; assembly: GCA_031292015.1. The sequence goes on from JARLHY010000204.1 coordinate 2,210, forward strand.
AGAGGCGATTGAGAAAGGTAAGCAGGAAAAGTAAGTGAGAATGAAGGTAATTATGACAAAGCAATTTTGGTGAAATTACCATAAAAAGGAAGGAAGTGGAGGGTCAATGCAGAATATGTTAAAAAATGCATTAATTTAACAGGATTGCTAAATTAATGATTTTTACTGAAAGGTGGTGCCGTATGTACCGAACCTTGATAGATATTGTTTTGTTGATTTTATTCATTCAAATTGGGCAGATTGGTTTTCTGGGATATTTATTTTTCTGCGAAATTTTTGACGCTGTCATGCGGTACCGCTGCGCAGGTGAAATCACCCCGCAAGGAGTGAAACGAAAGGCGTCTTCTAGTGGCATACTTTTTAAGGAGATAACGGAAATAAAGGGCGGCTATGAACGAAGTTTGTTTTTGTCTGATACCATAATTGTAGATGTGTCCTCTCCTGAATATCTGATAGAGATATGTTTTGATGATAAAGATATTACCAAGCTTGCAAAAACTGGTTTGAACAATTGGTCCGTATCAACAATGTGGGATATGGACACGCCGTTGCTTACAATTACCCAAGGATCATCAAGTGAGACGATAAGTATTTCCTACAATGAAATCGGAAGATATGCCCTATCTCCGTATTTACTCAGTTTATTGGGTTTCCCGGTCTTCGCCCTTGCCATATTCGGTTTATTCTTGGGGTTATATGGTGCGTTGGTTTTCTTGGGGATGATAGCGTTGTTTGCTGCGGTGTGTTTCGTTCCGGCCTTCTATCATAAAGTGCTCGTTCGGCTTGATGGCAAGGGAGTGTTGATCAAGGATGACATCAGCGAACGGTTCTTGCCCTTTTCAGAAGTGGCAACGGTGGATAAGGGATTCTTCCGTATCAGGGTCACGACTAAAAACGGCGAAGTGTTCTGTTTTCCCAAGGCCTGCTACTTGTTGGCGGAGTTGATAAAGGAGTTTACGAAAGACTGACGGGAATATTTTATGAATGATGGCTAGTATACAAGGCGGTTGCTTGGGCCGGGTCGGATGACCCGGTTTTTTTATTTGTCGATAAAGGAGTGACGACCGTGAGTGAAAGCGAGATTCTCAAGATGGTCAACGAAAGGCTGGGGGCCCTTACCGAGCAGATGGGGGTCGTTGCCCAGCAGGTCAATCAACTGGTAGGCAAACAGGACATGCGGGATATCCTCTGCCAGAAGCACGGCGAGGCACTGGAAGTGGTCAACGCGCTTCTGTTCGGACGGGACAAGGAAGGCAACCCCGGACTGGTGGCCGACTTCGCGGTGGTCAAGAAGGAGTCGGGCGAGACGAGCAGATTCGTCAATTCGGTGAAAAACGCCGTCATATTCGGCTCGGTGAGCTGGCTGGCCTGGGCTGTACTCGGTCATATCTTCCCGCAGACCGCAAGGCTCGGCGGCTGATATGAGATTAGTGGGCAAATGGTTCTGCTATCTCGAAAAGCACTGGGTCGGGATCACCTTTACCTGGTCGTTCGTCTTCGCCGGATCGGCCCTGTACGGCTACTGGTCCGAGGGGCTGATCACAGGCAAGTGGGACATCATGGCGATGTGGGCCGGGATAACGGCTCTCTTCACCGCTGCCAGCGCCGCCTACGGCAAGTGGTGGACGATATCCAAGTACAATACGCCACCGGGACAGCCGGCGCAGATGGGAGATGATTGTGATGACCCCGGATGATTTTCTCGCCTGGATAACGCCGTCCGCAAAAAGGATGTGCGCCGCCTATGACCTTCCGTATCAGGTCTGCGTGGCCCAGGGTGCCATCGAGAGTGAGTGGGGCGAGTACGGCATAGGCAAAGGCGGCAACAACATCTTTGGCCGTAAATGGGGCGGCAATGGTTCCTATGTGACCAAGCTGACCGAGGAGGTAGTTGGCGGCGAAACTGTGCAAGTCTACGCCAGATTTCAGGAATACGACTCTATTGATGATGCGATCGAAGACTGGTGTTATCTCATCACCGAGGAACCGTGCTATGCTTCGTGCCTGGCGGTTCGTAACGACATTGAGCAGTTCGTCCGAACGCTCGCCCCGATTTATGCGACTGACCCGGAATACGCCGACAAAATACTTGAAACGATAGGAGCGTGTTTTTCTGATGAAACGTAAATATCTGTGCAAACCGACGCCGATCCGGCTGACTGACCCGATCTTCCATTCCTGCTGCTTTGAGCGCGCCGCGCATCTTCCGGCCAAGGTTGACCTGCGGTCCGGCTGTTCGCCGGTAGTCGATCAGGGCGAACTGGGCAGCTGCACCGCCAATGCCATCGCCAGCGGCCTGCGGGAATTTCTCCTGCTTAAGGAAGGACAACCTCTGACAAGCCTGTCGAGGTTGTTTTTATATTACAAGGAGCGGGAACTGGAGGGAACGACCGGGGAAGATTCCGGCGCGATGATCGGCGACGGCATGAGGATTCTAAAAGAAGTCGGCGTATGCCCGGAAGCCGATTGGCCCTATGATATTTCGACCTTCGCCAATCCGCCGACAGCCAGAGACATCGCCGACGCCGCGGCCTTCAAAATTGATTCATACCACCGGATTCCGTCCTTGATCATGCTGAAGGCTGCCCTGGCGGAAGGTCTCATTGTGCCGACCGGGATCACGGTATACCAATCCTTTGCGTCGGAAAAAGTCGCCGGTACTGGCAGGATTCCCATGCCGAAGCGTCGCGAGGAAATCCTCGGCGGTCATGCCGTCGACACTGTCGGCTATGACTGTACCGGCAAGAAAACAAAATACCTGCTGCGCAATAGTTGGGGTAAAGGCTGGGGACAGGACGGCTACTTCGAGATGGATGAGGCTGTGTTCAAAAAACTGGTGACCGATATGTGGACAGGGAAGTGAGCATATGACAGCATTCTTCGCCAAAGAGTGGAAATTTATCGCCGTGTTCCTCCTGATCCTCGCCGTCCTGGCCGTCGGCTACTACGAATACAGGCACGGTCAGCAGGCGCCTGTCGCCGCCCTGGAGTCGATCACCACCGCCGCCGTCGAAAAAGCCCTGGCCAAACTCGGCCAACCGAACAGCCCCACCCAGGCGGCTGCTATCACCGAACGCATCATCGAGCGGCAACAGTCCCCCCCTGACGTCGCCGGCAAAGCAGCAAGTTCCCAGGACGCCGACCAAAAGGCCCAGGCCGCCGCCAAGAAAGACAACCCCGACTTCATCCTGAAGAATACCCTCTCCGACGCCCTCGGCCGCACCAACTACAACTACTACGGCGTCCACACCGAAAAAAACAGCGCCCTCTGGCTCGGCCTCGGCGCCGACCGCGGTACCGGCCTGTATCAGACCGTGAGCTATTCGTACAAGAAGGTCAGGCTGGATGTCGACGTGAAGGTGCAGAGCCAACAGACCCTGCAGGGGGGAAGAGTGATGTACAAAGTGGCCGAGTGGTAGGTGATGCCCCCTGCCGTTGGCGGGGGCTTATTCTTTTTGGCTGAATGAAGTTATTCATTAACAATCTCTGAGCTAGTAAGAGAACTGATACTTCCTTCGTCCAGCCACGTCTGACCTAAATTTTCCCGGGACAAAATGTTGAGACAAATAAAAACATCGGTGATCGACGTTCATATCACCGATGCAACTGGTCGGTTCTTTTAAAAGCAAAATTAAAAGATGACCGTCACTCCAGCCAAGCCTCTTCATAATCGGACCGGTTTATAAAATAAATACTTTTCGAAGAACAAGCCTAAGCTAATGCCGAAAATAACTGTTCCGATGAGATGAATGTAGTAATCGGACATCGGTCGTATCTCGAAAAAATGCCCCTCGACCGTCGCTGTCAATAGCAGTTCAAAAATTCCCCATCCCACGAGACCAACTGCTGCGCCCTTGAAAACCAGATAATCCTGCCCCAGTTTGCCGATTGCATAATAGAACAAAATGGCAATAGCGCCCCCGGCAATGATGTTTACAATAAAACCCAAAAGGATTGAGGGTCTGTTGAATGTAATCAGCAGGCTGTCCAACTCATATACACTGTATTTTCCGATTCCGAAAAAGACAAAGACTTGTGTCACAATCTCACTTATCAGCGTTGATAGTGCACCGAAAAGCCCCGCGATTAACGGCTTATCGTATTTCACGAATACGCCTCCTTTAGATATGGGAACTCATAGTATTAGTATTCTCACAGCAATCGGCCGCAATACCGTGGCCAAAGGCAAACTAAAGCCGGCAGCCAAAACGGGCTGCCGGTGGGGATTTAACGTCCAGCGCAAGCTCCCGCCTTCCGGCGGGGCTTTTTTTTCGTTTGTGGCAACAACGCACACCCGCCACCATGTCGGCGATGCCCTCCAGCGTCTCTTTGACATCCAGCCGGGAAGAGATAATCATACCGATCTTGGACAGGACATCCTCCACCAGGCTTCGCTGGTGCTCCGATTCCTGATACAGTTTGGCGTTTTTTTCCGCCAGGCTCTCGGTCTCCTCCTTCAGCTTGATGACTTCATCGTAGGGCTGCCGGATCACCCGGATATACAGTGAGCGCAGCACATAGAAATTGGCCAGGATTTTAAACATATGGCCGGTGACGTTGAGGCTGGCAGTGGCATGGGGCGCCAGACAGAAGCTGAGGTCAGAAAGGACCGCGAACAACAGTGCGTATTGGGGCAGATTCCCTACATGATTCGGATAGTAGCGGCGCAGAATAATAATCGCCACCACTTCGGCCGCCACGGCGGCGTAATGGGTTACAGCCACCGCCGGTTGGTCCAGGCTGTCGACATTCAGGACAGGCAGGAAACTGCTGTTGAAAAGAATGTTGGCGATCAGGGCGGCGACGGCCACAAGGCTGCAGTACAGCAGTGTCCTGTTGGCTGAAGGCGACTGTCCGTTGCAGCTTGTGGGCAGTCCTGTGGCGTAGAGCATCCCGAAAGACCACACCAGGCGTGAGAAGATCCATGAGGTCACCCAGACATGGCCGTTGCCTGCCGTATCTGCCGCTATCCCCGGAAAAGACAGCAGGTGGACCAGTTCCAGGATTGCCGAGGTGATGATTGTCAGGCTGATTACCGTCACTCTGATGCCGGTGGTGGAGCTGGCGCCATACCAGGTAATATAAAAGACGATAAACCCGATGATAATGCTGGCCATTTCCAGGATGCCGTGAAAGATTTGCAGTTTGTAAGGTTCAAGCGTCAGTGACGTCAAGCCGCTGAAAATGACAAACACCAGTGCTCCGGACGCGAAAAGCGGCAGCAGTTGTTTCAGCGTAGCTGCTCCTTTGGCAAACTGGGGCAAGATATCACCTCCCGGGAAAGACTGTTATGTTATTCTCTAATATGATATGCGAACCGGCAGGTCGCCGTTCTATGTTAAGTAGGGAGGAAAGCATGAAAAAGGTATGTCCCCTTTGTAACGGCTTTGAGACGGTAACCACCTGCTGTCACTGCTGCGGCGCGAAAATGACCGACGCCGGAAAACTGTCGGACTATCGCGGCCCCTACAGTCCTTACATGGATGTCGCAGCCCTTCATGACTTCGTCCCTGCCACTCACTGCGTCCATCTGCTCACCTGCCCCGGCTGCGGCCACGATGCCAGGGCCGCCTGGGAACTTGTAGGCGTTTGAAAGAATGGCGCTCGCTTTACGGATAAAAGTCGACCCGGGGTTTCATACTATGGAAAAAAGGGACAGGAGGCCACGACATGAGTAACAACCCAAGAGTTGCCTGCAGGGTTGACCAATGTACCCACTGGATGCCTGGCGACCAATGCATGGCTGCGAAAATCGCCATTTACAATGAAGAAGAGAGCGGTACTTCCGGCAGTCCGGGTGACACCCAGTGCAAATCCTTTCACGCCGGCAGGGGAGTGGGGGACTATATGGGGGCTTTGCACAACGCCAACGTCGGCGGCACGCTGAAAGCGGCGTTCGTCTCCGGCACCCAGATCACGCCTTCGGTGGAATGCTATGTGACCAATTGCCGCTACTGGGAAGACAGCAACTACTGCAACGCCGACACCATCGAGGTCAACGGGCAGCAGGCGGCAAAGACCAGCGACACTGACTGTAATACCTTTGAGAGCAAATAGTAAGAGCCGGGACAGCTTAGGCTGTCCCGGCTTTAGGTTGATGGCAGGTATCTTATTGGGCCAGCGGTGGCTGGTGGGTTTTTCGCGTGCCAGGCTGTCTGGCGGGAATCGAGGCCGCGAGGGGAATGGAGAGGGCCAGCGGCAGCAGGGACCAGACCAGCGCTGTTTCGAGGCCGACGAAATCGGCGAAAGCCCCGGTGATGGCCACCCCTACCCCGCCCAGCCCGTAGGCCAGTCCCAGCATCATGCCTGACGCCATGGCGGCGTTGCCGGGAATAATGTCCTGAGCCCAGACGATGGAGGAGGGCAGCGTGCCCTGGAGGGCAGCGCCGCTGATCGCCAGCATCAGCCAGGCAAACAGGGTGATTTCCTGGCTGCGGATGAACAGAAACATGGTGGGCAGGCACAGCGCCAGCAGGAAGATGATGCAGGCCTTGCGGCCGAATCTGTCTCCCAGCCAGCCGCCGACGAAGCTGCCGACCGCTCCGCCCAGCAGGTAAACGGTGAGAAGATTGCCGGCCAGTAGCGGGGCGTGACCCTGCTGAGCCAGCAATACCGGCAGGAAATTCGGCAGGGCCATCTGGGACCAGGAGCGCAGGGCCATAACGACATTGAGTTTTAACAAATTGAGGGATTTATACCAGGCGACGGTGTTGCCGCCCGCCGCCGTCCGCGCTGCGGCCAGCGGGATGCGGTGCAGGCCGGAAGCGAAGTAGGCTGCGCTCAGGAGGATCGCCGGAACGATCAGCCACGGCAAATTCCGGATACCGAATTCCAGCATATAAAAGACGACGAGCACCGGCGCCAGGGCGAAACCGAAGTTTCCGCCGCCGATGAAAACGGACATCGCCAGCCCTTTATTTTCCGCCGGGCTGACCTTGCTCACCAGCGCGGAGCCCAGGGGATGGAACATCGAGGTGCCGAGGCCCCCCAGTGCCAAAAAGGCCACCAAAACCCAGTAGCTGGGGGCCAGCCCCAGCGAACAGATGAAGAAAGCTCCCACCGGCAGGGTGAACAGGAGAAGCCAGCTATAGCCCTTTTTGTCGATGAAGTAGCCGCAAACCGGCTGTAGGATGCTGCCGCTGAAGGAGGAGATCATGACCAGCAGGCCCGCGGAGGTGAGGGATATGCCCAGACTGGCGATGACCACCGGCAGCAGCGGCGGTAAAAAATTATTGTAAAAATCGTTCAGGAAGTGCCCGGCGGTCAGCAAAACCACGGGAAATTTCCCGGCCCGGGATGTCTGCATGTTCGGCGAACCCTCCTTGCCTTTTCCCGGCTGGGGGCATACTATACACTGAAGAGGAACTGTCAGTGATTATGGTGACAGCCGCAGTCACAGGCTTCGGGATGGACTTTGACTGTGTCGAGCTGCGTCTTCACCTGGGCTTTGATGCCGTCAATGTACACCTGTCTCAGTTTGCCCTGTTCCTCTTTTTCGGTCTCGCTCAAGACCCCCTGGCGCTGCTTGGCGGCAAGTTCGTTGATCCTGGCAATTAATTCCGCAGTGATCATTGCTGTCACCTCTTTTTCTTTCGACTGATACACAAAATACTACCAAATTATCGGCCAACGCGCAAGCTTTCCCCGTCTGCAGCCGACCCGGCGATTGCCGGGGCCCGGGACATATTGCCGCCGCTTTGGGCAAAGAATAATACCGGGTTCGCCAGGTTCAAAAAAAGACAGCAGATAGGATGTGATGCCAGTTGCATGATGTGATCATTATCGGCGGCGGTCCTGCCGGAATGACGGCCGCAGTCTACGCTGTCCGCAAAAAAATGGATATTTTGCTGATTACCAAGGATTTCGGCGGCCAGCTGATGTGGACCAGAGAAATCGAAAACTATATGGGCTTTCAGTATATCACCGGCCCTGAACTGATTACTAAGTTCGAGGAGCAGGTCAAGCAGTTTCCGGTCAACATCAAGTATGAGGAAGTGGAAAGACTGACCCGGGCCGCCGACGGCACTTTTGTCGTGCACGGTAGCGAGAGCTCTCACCAGGGCAAAACGGTGATCGTGGCCTCCGGCAAAAGGCCGCGCCGCCTTAACGTTCCGGGGGAGGAGGAGTTCACCGGGCGGGGAGTCGGCTATTGCGCCACCTGCGACGGCCCCCTTTATGCCGGCAAAGAGGTGGCCGTGGTTGGCGGCGGCAACTCCGGCGTGCAGGCGGCCATCGAACTTTGCGCCATCGCCGACAAGGTTCATCTGGTGGTGCGCAGTGACTATCGCGCCGACCCGGTGGTGGTGGAAAAACTGGCGGGCTGCTCCAACGTGGCTGTTCTCAAGGGTTATCAGGCGAAATCCATCGCCGGGGACCAGACGGTGGAAAAGTTTGTGGTGGCCAGTGACGACTCCACGCAGGAACTGGCCGTGCAGGGCGTCTTCATCGAAATCGGTCTTGACCCCAATTCCGAGTTCGCCCGCGATGCTGTCAAACTTAACTCCTACCAAGAGATTGTCGTCGATTGCCGCGCCAGAACCAACGTTCCCGGCCTGTTCGCCGCCGGCGACGTCACCAGCGGGCCGGACAAACAGATCATTGTCGCCGCAGGCGACGGCGCCAAGGCGGCGCTGGGGGCATATGAATACCTGCTGTACAGGAAATAACGTGTCGGCCCTGCGGGGCCGACACGTTTTTTCCCGTTTGTGGCAACAGTGGCAGGAATTTCTGCCGCCGTTGTGCAATATTCTCAAAAGTGACCAAGTGAACGGCGCAGCTCGCCTGTGCACCGCCAGGGAAGGTCGCAGGCACCTGTACCGGGATTGCAACGGCGCAACCCCGGCTGGCAGGCGCTTCTTTTTATGGATATTTTCCGCAAAACAAGAAGCCGGAAAATATGCGGCATGGCCCGGGGCGAAAGGCGGCGTTGGCGCAGTCGAAGAAGCAAGAAAATCAAGAAAAGGAAGGTGCGATTGTCAAGATGGAGAAACGCATGATCCAAGTCGAGGAGCGGCTGCCTATAGTACAGACCATCCCGCTCAGCCTGCAGCACTTATTCGCTATGTTCGGTGCCACTGTCCTTGTGCCGTTTCTGTTCAAGGTGAATCCGGCCACTTCTTTGCTGATGAACGGTATCGGCACCCTGGTTTATCTCATCGTATCCAAGGGTAGAATCCCGGCTTACCTGGGATCCAGCTTTGCCTTTATCGCCCCGGTGTTCGCCGTGCTGGCCGTTCCCGCTCTGGGCGGCTACGCCGCAGCTCAGGGCGGCTTCATCATGTTCGGCATATTCTTTGTTATCGTATCGTTTATCGTCCGCACCGTTGGCGTCGGCTGGCTTGACGTGGTATTTCCCCCGGCAGCCATGGGCGCGATTGTCGCCATCATCGGCCTGGAACTCGCGCCGGTGGCCACCGAGATGGCCGGACTGACTGGCAAGCTGATCGAGCAGTTGCAGATTCCCTACGCCACTGCCATCGCTGTTTCCATGTTCACCCTGGCGGTCACCATTTTGGGCTCTGTGCTGTTCCGCGGTTTTCTCGGCGTCATCCCGGTGCTGATCGGCGTTATCGCCGGCTATATTCTGTCGATCTTCATGGGCATCGTCGACTTTTCCAGCGTCGCCGCGGCGCCGTGGTTCGAGGTGCCGACCCTCTATGCGCCGGTGTTTAACATGAGCGCCATCCTGATGATCATGCCGGCCGCCCTTGTCGTACTGGCCGAACATATCGGTCACCTGGTGGTCACAGGCAACATCGTCGAACGGGACCTGGTGAAAGATCCCGGCCTTGACCGCTCGCTGCTGGGCGACGGTATCTCCAACATTCTTTCCGGCCTTGTCGGTGCCACTCCCAACACCACCTACGGCGAAAACATCGGCGTCATGGCCATCACCAAGGTGTTCAGCGTATGGGTCATCGGCGGCGCGGCAGTCATTGCCATCCTCATCTCCTTCATCGGGAAATTCGCCGCGCTGATCCGCAGCATTCCGGTTCCGGTCATGGGCGGGGTCTGCATTCTGCTGTTCGGCGTCATCGCCGCCGCCGGTATCCGGATGCTCATCGAAAAGAAAGTCGACTACACCAAGGCCAGAAACCTCATCCTGACCTCGGTGGTTCTGGTCAGCGGTATCAGCGGTGCGGCCGTGAAGTTCGGCACCGTGGAGCTCAAGGGTATGGCCCTGGGAACGGTTGTCGCCATCATCATCAGCCTGCTGTTCGCCTTCTTCGAGAAAATGGGCTGGACCAACGACGAACCGGCCTCCCCGGGAATCCACGTGGCCGACGACAGCAAATAAAGCAGTTTCTTTTGGATACAGACCCGGCGCCCGCTTCGGCGGGCGCTTTTTGTTTGTTCAGCAATTCAAGACAAAGGCCGTTTAAAAGCCCCGGATGCACGGCGGTCCTGCAGGCGATGCGCTTAGAAATGCGGCCTGCCTCTTGCAGGTGCAAAGCAGATGGGGGCTTCGCAAGCGGCCGAAACTTGTCTGAAAATAGAAACATCACACAATTCCCTTGGTTTTTTAGCAAAAACAGGTATAATATATTCAATATCAGACGCAAAGACAACCGTTCATTGTTGGTAGACATTATAGAGATAAAGCGGAGGGTGGGCGTATGAGAGTCGTTATCACGATTATCGGGCAGGACCGGGTGGGCATAGTGGCCATGGTCTCAACGACACTGGCGGAACACAATGTCAATATTCTGGATATCAATCAGAACATCATCAACGGCTTTTTCAACATGGTGATGATCGCCGATATGACCAGTTCCGGGATCAGCCTGAAGGACCTGCAGCAGCTCCTGCGGGAAAAGGGCGAGGCCCTGGGCCTTGAAATCAAAGTGCAGCACGAGGATATTTTCAAGATCATGCACCGGATTTAGTCAACAGGCCGGAGGAGGGTTTCCATGTTAGCCATTCAGGACATTCTTGAGACCAACCGGATGATCGCAGAGAACAAGCTCGATGTGCGCACCATCACCATGGGTATCAGCCTGCGGGACTGCGCCCATCCTGATATCGAAGTTTTCTGCCGCAACATCTACGACAAGATAACCCGCACCGCCGAGCATCTCGTGCGGACCGGCGAGGACATCGAGGCCGAATACGGCATTCCGATCATCAACAAGCGCATCGCCGTGACGCCCATCGCCATCGTCGCCGAGAGCTGCCGCTGCGACAGCTATTTCCCGGTGGCCGAGGCTCTGGACCGCGCCGCAAAAACAGTGGGAGTCAACTTTATCGGCGGATTTTCCGCGCTGGTGGAAAAGGGTTACACCAAGGGAGACAAAATTCTCATCCAGTCCATCCCCGAAGCTCTGGCCAAAACCGACCGGGTTTGTTCCTCGGTCAACCTGGCTTCCACCAAAGCCGGGATCAATATGGACTGTGTCCGGGAAATGGGCCATATCATCAAACACACCGCCGAACTCACCCGTGACCGGGACGCCCTGGGCTGCGCCAAGCTGGTGGTCTTCGCCAACGTGCCGGAAGACAACCCCTTCATGGCCGGCGCCTTCCACGGTGTCGGCGAGGCTGAAACCACCATCAACGTCGGCGTCAGCGGACCCGGGGTTGTCAAACGGGCCCTGGAAGAAGTCCGCGGCGAAAACTTCGGCGCCGTGGCTGAAACCATCAAACGGACAGCCTTCAAGATTACCCGGGTCGGGCAATTGGTGGCCCAGGAAGCATCGCGCCGGCTGGGCGTTCCTTTCGGCATCATCGACCTTTCTCTGGCGCCGACTCCTGCCGTGGGGGACAGCGTGGCCCATATCCTCGAAGAAATGGGGCTGGAAAGCTGCGGAGCCCCCGGCACCACTGCGGCGCTGGCGTTACTCAACGACGCCGTGAAAAAGGGCGGCCAGATGGCTTCGTCCTTCGTCGGCGGCCTGAGCGGAGCCTTTATCCCGGTGAGTGAGGACGCCGGCATGATCAACGCGGTGGAATGCGGCAGCCTGACCTTGGAGAAATTAGAAGCCATGACCTGTGTCTGCTCGGTGGGCCTTGACATGATCGCCGTGCCGGGAGACACCTCGGCGGCAACCATCTCGGCCGTCATCGCCGACGAAGCGGCCATCGGGATGATCAACAACAAGACAACCGCGGTGCGGATCATTCCCGTGCCAGGCAAAAAAGTGGGCGACCGGGTCGAGTTTGGAGGACTGCTGGGCCACAGCCCCATCCTTGCTGTAAATTCCTTCAAGCCGGACGCTTTTATCGCCCGCGGCGGGCGCATCCCGGCCCCGCTGCGCAGCCTCACCAACTAACTTTACAAGAACGAGCGTATATTCTATAATTTGAATAAAGTAGCTTTTGCCGTTTTTCTGCTGAAAAACGGTTTTTTATCCTGTCAGAAATCTTTCGCCAGTTGCTGGACTTGCTTTATAACGGGAGGGTGGGACTGTGGCCATCAGAAAAGTTCGGCTGGAAGAAGCCGTCGGCATGGTACTGGGACATGACATGACCAAGATTGTTCCTGGAGAGTACAAGGGACCGGCCTTCAAAAAAGGCCACATCATCCGGCCGGAGGATATACCTCACTTCAAGGATATCGGCAAAGAACACATCTTTCTCATCGAACTGACCGGCGGGCAGGTCCATGAAGACGAAGCTGTCGCCCGTATCGCCAAGGCGGTGGCCGGCGAAAATCTTGTCCTGACCGACCCCTCGGAAGGCCGGATCAGCCTCAAGGCAGCCAGCGACGGCCTGCTGAAGATCAACCGCCAAGCCCTGAACGCTGCCAATACCATCGAACATGTCGTGCTGGCTACGCTGCACGGCAACCGGATGGTTAAAGCCGGCGACACGGTGGCTGGCGTCAAAATCGTTCCACTGGTTGTGGAGAAAAGCACAGTGGAGGCGGTGGAAGAGATCGGCGCGGCAACGCCCGGTATCATCGCCGTGCAACCGCTGCAGCGCTTGAAAATTGCCCTGGTGGTCACCGGCAACGAGGTGTTCTACGGCCGGATCCAGGACAAGTTTGCCGGCCTGTTCGCCGACAAGATCGCCGCCTATGGCGCCGAACTGATCGGGACGTGTTATCAGCCGGACGACTGCCCGCGCATCGCCGCTGCCATCCTGGACTTTAAAGAACAGGGCGCCGACGTCGTCATTGCCACCGGCGGGATGTCCGTGGACCCTGACGACGTTACCCCCGAGGCTATCCGCTGTACCGGGGCCCGGGTAGTGAGCTACGGTTCCCCGGTATTGCCGGGGGCGATGTTCATGCTTTCCTACCTGGACGGGACGGCGGTTTTAGGTATGCCGGCCTGCGGTATGTACTCGCGGGTCACCGTGTTCGACCTGGTGTTCCCCCGCATACTGGCCGGAGAAATACTGACCAAAGCGGATATAGCCGCCATGGGTTACGGCGGCCTTTGCCAGGCCTGCAAACCCTGCGTCTATCCCCATTGTCCCTTCGGTAAATAAGGCTTCGGTGAAAAAAGGGGGTACCGGTGTTGCGGATCACAAAAAAAATCAAACAACAAATGCTCGCTATTCTGGCCGAAGAGTACGGCAGGACCACTACCGCACTGACTTATACTTCCCCCTTTGAACTGCTGGTCGCCGTGGTTCTGTCGGCCCAGTGCACCGATACCAGAGTGAATATCATCACCGCCCGGCTCTTTCCCGCCTACGACACCCCGGCCAAGCTGCTGGCTCTGGGCGAGGAGCGCCTGGCCGGACTCATCAGGGACTGCGGCCTGTTTCGCGGCAAAGCTCGCAACCTTATCGCCGCCAGCGCCATGCTGCTGGCCGAGCATGGCGGGGAGGTTCCCGCTAAGTTCGAGGAGCTCATCAAGCTTCCCGGCGTGGGCCGCAAAACCGCCAATGTTCTCCTCAGCCAGCTCTTTGCCGTGCCGGCGATCGCGGTGGACACCCACGTCTTTCGCGTAGCCAACCGCTTGGAGCTTGCCACGGGCGACACGCCGCGGGTCGTGGAAGAAGGCCTGATGAAGGCGGTGCCGCGGGCCGACTGGAGCAGCGCCCATCACTGGCTGATCTGGCACGGCCGGAAAATATGCAAAGCCCGCCGGCCGGACTGCGGCGGGTGTCCCCTGAATCAGCTATGCCCCAGCGCGTTTGTGGTGTAAGGTTGTTGAAAAACTTCGCCTAGCGTCGTTGCTCCTCAGGTCGCTTGCTTGCGTTCATCCCAGTACGCGGCGCCGCGCGCCCTTCCGGTTCGCCTAGCTATGCTAGTTTTTGAACAGCTTCAAGGGATAGACATTTTGACTATGCCACCCGCCTGCAGGTAGGTGGCTTTCATTTCCTTGAAAATCTTCCCTGGCCAAAAACAATCTTGAATAATTATCGATTATTAAGTATAATTATACATGAAAGAGGGGATATGGATGAATTTTCGCAAAGCGATGTTTACAGATGTTGAAGCCATTCATAAGCTGATAAATGATTATGCCGATCAGGGGCTGATGCTGCCGCGGTCGCGCAATGTGATCTATGAGACGCTGCGGGACATGATTCTGGCGGAAGAAGACGGGGTCGTCGTCGGGATCGGCGGCCTGCACCTTATATGGGATGAACTGGCCGAAATCAGGGCCCTGGCGATTAAGCCCGAGGCGGCCGGCAAAGGTATCGGCGCCCAGATTGTGGAGAAACTGACCACCGAGGCCCGGGAACTGGGGGTTAAAACGCTGTTCGCCCTGACATACCAGACCGGCTTTTTCATCAAGCAGGGTTTTCACGAGATCCCCAAAGAGAAACTTCCCCACAAAGTCTGGAAGGACTGCATCAACTGCCCCAAGTTCCCCAACTGCGACGAAGTGGCGATGATGAAGGAACTGTGAGCGCGTCCTGACAATTGTTGTGAGGAAGCATGACCCTTCAGAAAACACAAGGCGGTACAAAGCTTCAGGGCTTTTGTACCGCCTGGATTTTTTTGTCTTTCAAGAGAGAAATTCAAATGAAAGAGACCGATATTGAGACCGGAACAATCGTACGAGTTTGGGGAAGATACGAAGAAATACCTGTTGAGATAGACGGCACTAGTTTTAAACTCTTGTACCTTGCGGAAGTAAGAAAAGAATATGTTCCCTTATAGCCAAGTATTATCTTGATCGGTTTTTTACTTTCGACTTTACTTTCGGTTTTGATCTGTGGATTCTGATATAAATAAATTTTCCTACTGTATATATGAGTAAATCCAAAGTGCTAATAAATAAGGCCCTGCGTCATTTCCCTCAACCGGTTGTGGGCCATTTAGGTAGTCTATCTTTGGCATGTTTTCTGGCCTAAAAAACCAAACGACAGCTATAAGAACAACGGCCAGGAAGAAAGCATAAAGCTCAAATACATCTTCTTTTCTCATCGAAATCCCCTTCCGGACGATATAATAATTGCTATTATTTTCCATGCAATTATTACTATCTCCTTTTCCTTGTGGATTACCTAGATGATTGAGAGAGCAAGCCCTATAAACTAAGATCCACCCTCAGGGAATGAACTTAGTTTATAAAAGTATACCCGGGCGCAGAAAAAATAATCGTCTCAGGTAAAGAAAATAACGACAAACACAGCAGCCACGCGGCTTTTTCGCCAAACAGGGTTTTCACGAAATCCCCAAAGAGAAACTCCCCCACAAAGTGTGGAAAGCTGCATCAACTGCCCCAAGTTCCCCAACTGCGACGAAGTCGCCATGATGCGGGAACTGAAGTAGTGTAAGGGTTGAAGGGCATTGTTGAAGCATGCTTTACAACTTATGTGAGGCAGTATGAAAAAGTGTTATTGTGGGGACTGTTCAAAATACCTCCTGTTTAGCGATAGGAGGTATTTTTTATGCGTAAAACCTTCGTAAGATGCAACCCAAAGTGAAACCTCGTGAGCTATTCTGTGGTAACGCCGATAAAGTAATTGACTTTAAGGGCAAAAATGTATGCCAAGAGTGTCTATCTACAATGGGTACTAAAGCGGTCTAGTAATATGGAGAATGGACTAGGGATATCCCCTAGTCTTTTTATTTCTAAAATACTAAGCCACTCGGGGGCTGCAGATAACATAATTACTCCATTAATAAAAAATTGTATTCCCAGGTCCACTAAGCGTCTTTTGATTCATAGATATTCTGGTTAGAACATAATTTATAGCAGTATTAATATGTAACGGAGCGGAATACATGGAGGAGTTTAAAGTAAGTCCGGAAGAATCGGTATTACTTCATTTAACACCAGAAGAGGTTACGTTAATTTTTTATGTATTAGGCATTGCTGTCGCAGAACCGTTAACTATTAACGAACTTAATGTCTTGGGGAACGCATTGTTTGAAATGGCAGAAGTTCTTATCGTTATCGCAACCCAACGAACATTAATTAATGACGCTTTGAAGGCACAGCAAGAAAAAGAATCTGCGGAAAAAGAAAAGAAAGAATCTGCGGAGAAAGAAAAAGAGGAGAAAAAGTCTAATGAGGAATTGCAGTCGAAGCTTAAAAAGTTACAAGAACAGATTCAACAGTTACAAGAACAAATAAACCAATTAAAGAAAAAGTAATCTATTAGGAATCTACTAGGTTCGGCTAGCCCTGACCTGGCTCTTTTTTTAAAAAATCTTGTAAACGATTAAAGATTTCTAAATATTTTTCTTTTTTCTTTTTTAGTTCCTCATCTGTTTTATGATCGCCAGACATAGTTAATGTATTTCCCACTAGTAATAAGACATTTCCAAGAAGTTCCCGTTCATCCGGGTTTAAGCATTGAGTTATTGCTATTCCGGTTAAATTAGCAAGTTGAATTAATTCATCTGTATCAAGTGATTGCATGGAAACCGCGATAAATTTTATGCGCGATTCAATTATGAGCTTCAATCTAGTCACCTACATGATATTCTATTTCGTATAAATAATATGTTAATTGATTCGTGATTATTACTGAAAAGCAATAGGTCAAGTGCTGACCTTTTTATTCGAGAGCGGGCAACAAGAGATTCGAACTTGCCATCTCTGAACGTATCTGGAAATACTATATTTAGTAGCTTGATGCTGAAATCAACAAAGTTAGCTACAACATAGTATTGGGTTTATATATTGATGGCACTGGTACATTGTACGCAAAATAATAATTGTCATAGAAATGTAACGTTGTTATTTGTCAATTCCTGAAAGGGAGAACTCTAATAACGAAATTCGAGTACAACCACAGTCCCTAAATTGCATAAACATGCTCGCATTAAAGCGTATTTTACAGGGTATAATAATTATGCAAAGTGGCGTTGTGAGGTATCTATGACGCCAAAAATTAATATAGCTAAACAGGTTGAACATCCCGCAAACCCAGTAATAACGTCAAACAGGGTTTTCACGAGATTCCCAAGAAAAAACTCCCCCACAAAGTCTGGAAAGACTGCATCAACTGCCCCAAGTTCCCCAACTGCGACGAAGTGGCGCTGGCAATGGGAAGTGTGATTCTATAAGGGATCAAGGGCATTTGTGGTATAGTCCTGACAATCATTGTGAGGAAGTATGACCCTTCAGAAATACAAGGTGGTACAAAGCTACAGGGCTTTTGTACTACCTGATTTTTTTGTTTCCGAATAAGTTTTGAGAGATTAACCTTTGCGCAGGGGATTGTCGAGACGTAAAGTGAGACTGTCTCTTTGTGTCTAATAGGCAATTAATGCTTTTCGGTGTCAAACCGTCCCTGTGACACCTAACACTATCGGATAGAAGAAGAACTTCCAAAACTATAGATACCTTTTAGACAATAATTTATCTCGAATGACAAAAAAAGGGCCGCAATTGATGCGGTCCTTTTGATTATGTAGTACAATGAAGTTGGGAATTTATAACAGTAACATCAACTCGGAAAGTGTTATGCATGGACGGTTAAGTAGGCGGAAGATCAAGGATTCCGTCGGGCAATGCGTTGGTATGGTACTAGTCAATAGATAGGACTCTACATGACTCGTTCTTACCTAAGATAGGATTGAATGGGGAGATTACAGATGAGTGAGAACGATGTGAGTCAACATAATCCCGAAGAACGAGAAAAAATTGAACGTAGTACATTCTTTTTTATAAAGGCCAACAATTTCTTTCGTGCCGGAAATTACTTTGAGGCCTTAATCAATGTTAATGATGCAATTAGAATTTATGAAAAGAATACTCCGGCGCATACTTTGAAAATCCAGATTCTCTTTGTACGCAAGGAATTTGGCGAAGTTATTTTGCACTTAACAACTTTAGAAAGTCTATATCCCGATATTTACAATGTTTTAAATGGGGATTTTGCAATAGGGTTGGCCTATCACAACATTCCTAACTCACTTAACGCGGCAGAACGGTATTATCGCAAGGCAATTCGTAATCCACTGTATCAGGATATCGCATATTTTTATCTTGGGAAGGTCCTTATAGGTCTCCAGAATATCGAGGAAGGACTTGAATATTTTGTTAAGGCAAATGAACTAAAACCTGATTGGAGTACCCCGTTATTTCAAAGGGCGATAATAATGTGGCAAAACAAACATCCGAGATATAATGATGCGGTTTTAGATTTTATAAATAAATTTCCGCATAATGGATTAGAAGTAATCTATTTATTCTCTTTGCCCGTAATGAATACTCCTTTAGGGAAGAAATTAACTCCTCTTAGCGAACTTTATCATTATACGAGTGAGGAAGGAATAAAAGGTATTATCGAAACAAAAAAATTAAGGTTAACTCGTATCGATTTCTTGAATGACCCATCGGAAAGGAATTACTTCGCAAAAGTCATCAATTCAATGATAACTAAGGCAAAAAACATTAATATGGTTCAGTTCGAAACTGATCTAAATGTGGTCAAGGATTTATTCGAGGCTATTGTTTCAGTTGTTTATGAAAGCCTTAGAATACAGGATTCAGTTAAGAAGTATTATAAAACTTCAATTGTTTCTCGAATTGATTTTTTGAACCTTGTAAAGACCTCTGTTAACAGTGGATTTGATAAGTATTATGTTCTATCCTTAACTCAAGAGGAAGATGAATTACCTTTATGGTCAATGTATTGCCGAAACGAAGGATATAATATTGAATTTAATTCTACAGAACTAGTAAATAATATGGTTCAACTTCAAACAAACGTTCCTGAGTTGGAACCTTATTTAAATATGCAATCAAAAATAATTTATAATCATGGAACTATCTACCAATTAATTTCGTATATTTATAATAAATATTTTGTGAATATCACTGATACTTACACTAGAATTAGTCTACTACTGTCCGTAGTAATCGTCGCGTCCGCCTTCGTAAAAAATAAAAAATTTGGATTTGAGAATGAATCTAGGATAGTAGTCGCAAAAATCCCAAAACCGAACAATCCGGATTCGCATCTAGAGGTACTTTTTCGAATTGCAAACGGTACCCTTATCCCATTTATTGAAATCCCCATTACCGATGGTACTAATTGGCCTATAAAGAGGATTAAACTTGGCCCTAACAACAAAAGAGATACGGCAGTGCCAGGAATGATTTCGTTCCTTGCAAAACATGGTTTATCACACGTCAAGGTTGTTCGGTCGGAGATTCCGCTGCGGTAAAACAGACCCTCGGTACTCTCAACGTGCCTACGGGTTCTCATCCATAAATACTAGGTAAGGTAGAGTCTCATTTGTTTCCTCAGCTTCCATTCGACATCCCGTCAAATCTCTCTCGGATTTCGGTTCGGGAAAACGAATCTGGGGGAAATTATAACAGGCGCGAAGGTTCTCATAAGGGCCACGATTTTGACTCATTCATTTCTCGATCTGGATCGAGATTCCTATCAATGATCCGAACCAAATAGAGAGGAAGTGGGTATGATGAACGCAGGTCAAGACAAGTCAGGAGGCAAATTATACTCCGTTCCGCCCGACGCCTTTCATTACAACAAAAGAGAATGGCGTAGGGTTGGGACTGGCTGTATGCTACAGGATTGCCGACCGTCATCACGCGACCATTGAGGTGGAAACGGGTCCGGCAGGAACGACGGTCAAATTCTTTTTTAAACTGAAGACTCCAGATCAACAGCTAAGGAAGGATTGACAATGTCAATCCTTCCTTAGCTGTTGATCTGCTTTTTCCGCAATCCCTGACCTGGCTTTTCTCAGGAAATATCTGTACTCGCTTTCGGCGGCGAGCATCTGGTATATGGCATAATCTGCCATGTCGGCGTCGGTGGCCTGATTATAACAGCTTTTTGCCCAGGCGAGGTTGCTTTGGGCTCTCGCCAGCGCCACCGGCAGTGTGGGCAGGGCCAAAGGCGGTTTCCGGCCGCTGCCGAGACAATCCGCGATCCATGTTCCCAAACCTTGTCTTAACATGTTGATTCCCTCCATGGCCGTAGCGGCAGACATTCGCTTGCAATAAAATATATTATGAACATGTCCGGGCTATGAACGAAATCTGGCTGGTACACCCCCTGTCACAGTTTTGTCACGTTTGCCGGTTACAATAAGAACATTACATAACAAGGGATGGTGTTTTGGTAATGAAGAAACTACTTGTTTTAGTTGCAGTCGTTGTGGCGGTCAGCATCTTTCCCTTGGCCGCGTATGCCGACGACGAGCATCATGACCGGGAATGGAAGGAGCATCATGAGCGGGCCTGGCACGATCATGAGCGGGAATGGAAAGAGCATGACCGGGAATGGAAAGAGCATCGCGATGACCGGCGCTGGCGGGAAGTCCACGCGAAAGAGTGGAACGACTGGTATCGGTGGCACCGGGACAACGAAAGCGAATTGCATCTCCACCTTTCCGGCGATGATTTCGTTCTTGATATCGACGTATGACAGCTGATAACTGAAACAGGCCCTGGTGCGGGGGATCCCCGGCGCCAGGGCCTGCTTTTTTACGGATGTCCCGGATTATTCCGACAGCTCACCATGAGATTCAGCACCATCACGAAGAGTGCTGCTGGATATATTATCTCTTACGGCACCGCTTGTTAATCTTTTTAACGTAAGGTGCGGCGATGGGCGATCCGGGGATTCGGCCGCTATGCGGCAGAAATATACTTTCGTATAGTATCACGAAAGACTGATTCCCCTTTATGATTAAGATGCTTTAGTGAGGAGGCCGGGAAAATGTTTCCCAAAAAACTGGACGCTTGGGACCTGGGAGCGGGATACTACGCCAGTCCGATCCAGCAGGTTCGGGCGGTGATTCACGCTTACGAGACAGGCAGGGTTTACGGATTGAAAAGAGTGGCCGGCACGTTCACCGTAGCCGTTGATCTTAGGGTACTTCTGGCGCTATTGCGCCAGGCTGCCGATCAGACCGCAAAACGGGAAAGTTGTTGAAAGTGAGACGCTCTCCCGTGAAACCGGCAGTGCTTTTTGTCGCGGGGCTCAAATTCAAAGGGATTTCCAAGAAATTCAGCCGATATACTCATTGATACAACACGAAAGGGAGTGTTATGATGGGGATTTCGGCCATTGGTCAGTCCACAGCTCTGCAGTACAGCTCGAGCAGCCAAGACAGTCAAAGCGAAATAAAGCAATTGCAGCAACAAGAAAAAGAGATACAGCAGAAAATCAATAAATTGAACCAGGATAAGACCACTAGTGCTGATGAGAAGCAGCAGGAGATTCAGCTGTATCAGGCCCAGATCCAGACCATTGAGGCCCGGATTCAGCAGCTGGAGCAAAATCAGGCCAAGGCCGCGAAAACCAATAATCAGCAGGACAATTCCGCTGAAGCGGCGCAAAAGGAAACAGTCTCTTCGCTTTCCCAGAACGTGGATATCAAAGCCTGATTTACCGCGGTGCGATCAAGAGAAGCCTCTTGTCCAACAGCTGGACAAGGGGCTTCTCTTTGATTGTCCGCCAGAATGAAATAACGCTGATCCTGAAAGGGCACGGATGAAAGCCTGCCTTGACTTGTCGTTAAAATAGAGTAAAATCACCTGAAATTCGCCAATATTTTACAGGATATATAAAAATATTAGCGAATAAATAGATAGATTGGTTAGAATGTCGGTAGAGGCAGGATGAGCATGAAGCTGGATCGGCTGATCGGGGATGAAACCGCATTCCCGATGGAACATCGCATACTCAATACCGTTTTGCTTTTTGGGATGGCGCTTGCCATCCTCAGCGGCACGGCGAACTATGCGCTCAAGCTGGGGTTTGTGATGGTGCTGATGAGTGCCTTGGGGCTGCTGGCTGTCACTGCCCTGTACTACCTGTCCCGGGTCAAGAAACACTACTCCCTTTCCGTGTTTTTTCTGGTCTTTATTTTTGTATTCCTGTTCACTCCGTTGATGTGGGTCTTCAATGGCGGCACAATGGGCGGAACGGCGTTTTTCATCCTGATTTTTGCTTCGATGATTGCCGTCCTGCTGCGGGGTTACCACCGAACCTTCGTCCTGGGCTGCCTGCTGACCATAACCCTGACGCTGCTGATCATCGAATACAACGATCCTTCTATCATCATCGGTTATGACAGTGCCATCGGCCGATTCGGCGACGTCGGCTTCACCCTGCTGATTACGCTGGTCGCCAACGCCGCCCTGTACGCGGTGATTATCAATCATTACATCAGGGAACATCAGCGGGCCAGCGGCTATCTGGCGCAAATCGAAAATCAGCGGCTGGAAATAGAGATTCAAAATCATTTGAAGGTAGTCAACAGGAGACTGGAACAGGAAGTCGACGAGCGCCGCCAGGTGGAGCAGGCGTTGCGCCTGTCGGAGGAGCGGTTCGCCAAAGCGTTCCGGTCCAGTCCGGTTCCGATGTTCATTCTGACGCTGGCGGACGGGCGCTTTGTTGATGTGAACGAAAGCTTCATCAGCGCGTTTGATTGCCAGCGGCATGAGATTATCGGCCAAACTCCTGCCGCGATGACCCTTTGGCTCAACCAGGAAGACTACCAGCGAAAACTTTTTGTCGACAAATCCTTCTACAACCAGGAAATAACCTTTTGGACCAGGCCGGGTGATCAGCGCAGCGGGCTTTATTCCGCGGAAATGATCAAGGTGAGCGGCGCGCTGTGCCTGCTGGGGGTTATTCACGACCTGACTGAGCGTCTGCGTATGGAAAAAGAGATGGCCCGCCTGGACCGGCTGAACCTTGTCGGCGAGATGGCCGCCAGCCTTGGTCATGAAATCAGAAATCCCCTGACCACGGTGCGGGGTTTCCTCCAGCTGATGCAGAAGGCAGAGTCGCCCCACCAGGATTATTTTGACCTGATGATCAGCGAACTTGACCGGGCCAACAGCATTATCACCGAATATCTTTCACTGGCAAAGAACAAAGTACTGGATCTGCAGGCCAACAACCTCAACATCATTCTCACCAGCCTGTTTCCGCTGATGCAGGCCGACGCGCTGGCAACAGGCAACGAAATCGATCTGGAACTGGGCGAAATTCCAGAACTGCTGCTGGATGAGAAAGAGATCCGGCAGCTTGTGCTCAATCTTGTCCGCAACGGACTGGAGGCGATGTCCGCAGGCGGCAAGCTGCATATCAGGACGTCGTGTCAGGGAAATGAGGTTGTTCTGTCGGTCAGGGACGAAGGGCCCGGCATCCCGGCCGGCATTGTGGAAAAACTGGGCACGCCCTTTTTTACCACAAAAGAAAACGGCAACGGACTGGGGCTCGCGGTGTGCTACAGCATCGCCGCCAGGCACAAAGCCCGTATTCGCGTGGAAACAAGCCCTGCCGGGACGACCTTCTATCTGAACATCAACAAAACGGCCTGAGCCCGCTGGCGGCACAGGCCGTTTTGTTGATGTTCAGGGCAGGACAATGGCTGCCCGGGAGCCAATTATAATACGGTAATTGGCACTGGAGGATGGACATGTTTACCTTGTACTGCACCCCCTTGGGGGAGACGATGCGCGACGAATTTACCCAGGCCCTGATGAAAGCCACTCTGGCCGGAAACGGCCGGGAGCAGGCCTATCTGCTGCCAGGCGTCGATCTGCTGCAGCCGACGCGGCACAGCATCCAGGCGATGGGGTTGAGAGGATACGAGACCCCCAACCTGCTGGTGTTCGACGAACTTGTGGCCGGAATTGCCCACGCCGCCGGGTGCCGGCAGCGGCAGATGAGCCGCATGACTCAGGAACTGCTGGTGGCCGAGGTTCTGGAGAAACTGAAAAGCGAAACCCGGCTGCCATATTTCAGCACCATAGCCGCCTTCCCCGGCTATGTGAGCGCCGTGACCAGTCTACTGGCCGAAATCAAGCGGACCGGCGCGCCGCCTGAGGAGTTTTTTGCCGCCGCCCAGGCCCGGGACTGGCCGGCCAAGGACCGGGAGGTATTTGCCGTCTATGAGGCCTACCAGCAGCGCCTGGCCGACCTGGAACTGGCTGACCTGGAAGAAATCTATTTTCTGGCGATCGCCGCCCTGAAACAGGGCAAGGTCGAGCTGCCTTACCGGCACCTTTATATCAGCGAATTTTACATCCTCACGCCGCTGCAACTGGAAGTGATCCGTGAACTGCGGCCACGGCTGTCGATGGATGTCGGCATTATTTTCGAAAAGAACCGGCCGGAGGTATTTGCTGCGGTGGAGGGAACCTATGGCGCCCTTGTCGGCATGGACTTCACGCCCAGGTTTGTTCCGCCCCGGCGCCGGACTTCGGCGGCGCTGGACCACCTCAGGCAGAACCTGTTCCAGGCCGGCTGCCAGACAATGCAGCACGCCGACGGGGTGTCGGCGGTCAGCAGTCCGAACCGCGGCAAGGAACTGGCGGTGGTGGCCGCCCGGGTCAAGGAGCTGCTGCTGGATGGGAGTATCAAGCCGGAAGAAATCGCCGTGGTCGGGCGGGATACGGCCGTTTACGCCGATTTCCGGCTGACATGCCGCGACTTCGGGCTGCCGGTTGCCCTGCCCTGGGAAGAGAGCCTGGCCGAGCAGCCGCTTGTCCGGCTGCTGGAAGCCGCCATCACCGCCAGACTTGACCAGGGCTCGCGCGAAAGTGTTCTTAACCTTGTGAAATCGCCGCTGGTGGCGAAGCTGCTGCCGGATCCGGACGAACTGGAACGCGCCGCCGCCGCCGTCTTTATCCGTTCCTGGCGGGACTGGCAGAAAATCTGGGGCCGGGACTTGCGCGAAGACAGCGGTCTGGTCGAGCAACGCAAGGGCTTCGTGCAGCTCAGGCGAGCGGTCGGCTCCCTGCCGCGGCAGGGCAGCTGCGGCCAGATCGCCAAAGCGTTGAAGGACTTTATCGCCAGGCTGGATATCCCGGCCCTGCTGGCGGAAGGCTACCGTGACCAAACTTTGCCGCTGGACCGGCTCAAGGCCGGGCTGGTGGCCTATGAGGCGGTGGCCGGGACCGAGGGAATCCTGGACTGCATCGAGCAGGAGGTCGCCGTGTTCGACCAGCCTGGCCGGCTGTTCAGTCTGGGGAAATATCTTGAACTGTTCCGCAAGGCGGTGGCTGCCGCCAAACCTTTAACTCTGCAGCGCCCCGCCGACGGCGGCGTGCAGGTTGTCAGTCCGGCCCGGATAAGGGGCACGGCGTTTCGCGCCGTGTTCATCCTGGGGCTGACTGACGGCGAATTTCCCCTGCCGGCCCGGGAGAACTGGCTGTATGACGATCGGGACCGGGCCGCATTCAACGAACTGGGGCTGGATCTTCCCACAGCGGTGTCCCGCCGCCTGGAGGAAGATCTCTATTTCGCGGTGGCGGCGGCTTTGGCTGATGAATTGCTGGTGCTCTGCTACCGTGAGGACGCCGAGACCATGGCTTCTCCTTATATCGATGAAGTGCTGCGCCTTTTCGCCAAGGACGCCCTGCCGATAGAGCGCTACAGCGTTAGTGAGATTTTTCCTGACAGCTACGACGCCGTCTATTCGGCCAGGGACCTGACCGGACGGGCCCTGCTCGACGCCTTTGGCGCCCGCCTGTCCGGCCCGGCCGCACCGGCGATCCGCTATGTTCTGGAGCATTTGGTTGACGGCGACTTGGCTCGCCGGCTGACCGCCGAAGCCGGGCGCGCCGGCGAAGACGACAGCTCTTACAACGGTGTCGTCGGCAGTGGCGACAATAAAAGCCAATTCAGCATCACCGCCCTGGAGGACTACGCTCTTTGTCCCTTTGGCTATTTCGCCAAACGGCTTCTGGGCCTTGATGAGTGGGCGGAAAAAGAGGAAGAGGCCGGTTTCGACATCATCGGCACCATTTACCACGAAGCACTGGCGCGTTTTCTGAAGGCTCACGCCGGAGAAAGCCTCCGCCCGGAAAAACTTGAAGACTATAGCGGCGAAATCCTGGCGATTGTGGCGGCGATCTTCGACAGACTCATCGCCGACAACGAGATTGTGGCCGGAAAACTGTGGCAATACCAGCGGCAGCGGCTGGAAAAGGTCCTGCTGCGCTGGCTGGAATACGAAATCAGCGAGCAGGCCGCCGAGGGGCTGGCCTTCACGCCGCATTGGTTCGAATGGGGCTTCGGGTTGCCGCTCCGGCCGGGAATGGACCGGGCCTCGGCGGCCCCGCCGCTGACCCTGGATTTGGCCGGGCAAGAGGTGAATATCGTCGGCATGGTCGATCGCATCGACCGGGCTGGCGACAAGCTGGCGGTGATCGACTACAAACGGAAAAGCTGCCCGTCCTTTCGCCGGCTGGCCCAGGGCGTCGACCTGCAGGCCGCCCTGTACATCATGGCCGTGGAACGGTTCCTCTGTCCGCCCGGCGGCGAAGTCACCGGCGGCGGCTATTATTCGGTGGAAGCAAGAAAAAAAGAGGGCGGTATGTGGCGGGCCGATTTTGCTGACGCCATCCGCCACCGGTCCGCCAAGCGCGACGGCAACCTGAGCCGCGAGGACTGGGCCGCTCTCCAGGAGACGGTCCGGCAGCAGGTTTTCCGCTGCGTGGAGGGAATCCGGTCCGGCCGTTTCCCTGTCGAACCGGCGGCAGACTGTCCGCCTTATTGCGTTGCCCGCGAAATCTGCCGCTATCGCAAAGGCGGCGTCACCAAGAATATGGCGGGAGGCGATACTGATGGCTGCTGAGTTTACCCCGGCCCAAACAAGGGCCATCGTTTCCCTTGCCACCAACGTCGCGGTATCGGCCGGTGCCGGTGCCGGCAAAACCAGAGTGCTGGTGGAACGGTACATCAACATCCTGCGGCTGAAAGTCGCCGCCTGCGACGAAATCCTGGCCATTACCTTCACCAACAAAGCCGCCAAGGAGATGAAGGAGCGCATCCGGGCCAAGGCCGTCCAGTTGGCCGAAACCGCGGCGTCGACCGACGAACGCCGCTTCTGGCAGGAAGTGAAAGGCCAGTTGGAATACGCTCCCATCGGCACCTTCCATAGCTTTTGCGCCCGGGCGCTCCGGGAAAATCCGGTGGAGGCGGCTCTTGACCCGAATTTCGCGGTCCTTGACGGGCTTGAAGCAGGCCTGCTGCTGGACAAGGCCGTGGCCGAGGTGCTCCAGACCGGTCTGGCCGAAGAGGCCGACTGGCTCGACCGATTGCTGGGCGCCTACGAGAAAGGGCTGATTGACAGCCTGGCGCCGCAAATTGTTGACAAACTGGCCGGTCAGGGGCTGCTGGACGAGCATCTGGCAGAGCGCCTGAGCGGGCCTTACCGGCAGGCCCTGGCCGGTGCGGACGGCCTGAAGGACCGGCTGACCCAGCTCTGCCGCGACCTCATTGTCGCCAAGGACCTTTTAAAACCCGGGTCGGCCCAGGCCGGCCGGATCGAACGGCTGGCCGGCAACTGGAGCGAAGTTTCTGCCGCCATCCGGGCCGCAGGCAAAGACGACGACGCTCCCGGCAGCGTGCTTCACCAGTACCTGGACCCCCTCGACCGCCGCTCCAAAGACAAGGAAATCGTCTCGGACATCAAGGAAACCCTCGTGGCTCTCGACCGGGTAAAAGTCGACCGGGCGGCGCTGGCGCTGATCCCCGACTGGTGCCGCCTGCTTCTGGCGATCCAGGCGGTGATGGACAGGTACAAAGCAGAGCACCGGGTGCTGACCTTCGGCGACCTGGAAGTCCGGACCGCGCGGCTGCTTAAGGACCATGCCGGTGTTCGCCGGAAATACGTCGGCAGGCTCCGCCAGATCATGGTGGACGAATTTCAGGATACCAACGAATTGCAGCGGCAGATCGTCTATATGCTGGCCGGCGGCGACGCCGACGTACTCCGGGGTGAAAAACTGTTCATCGTCGGGGACCCCAAGCAGTCGATCTATCGCTTCCGCGGCGCCGATGTGGCCCTGTTCGACCGGGTGAGAGGCGACATCGCCGCCGGCGGCGGGGAAATAGTCGATCTGGATGTGAATTTCCGCTCGATGGACGGGCTGCTGGATCTCTACAACGAATGCTTCGCCGCCATCATGGGCACCAGCGACGACCCCATCGCCTTCCAGTGCCTCCGGGCCCACCGCTCGACCGGCGCCGCCGGCCAGGTCCGGGCTGAATTCATCGCCATCGACAAAGGGCGACTGGGTGACGAAGAGACGTCCCGGGAAGCCGAGGCGGCGGCGATCGCCTGCCGGATCAAGGCCATGGTCGTCGGCCGGCAGCGGCTGATTGACCACGACAGCGAGCCCCGGGCGGTACGTTTCGGCGACATTGCCCTGCTGCTGCGGACCATGAAAGACGTTGACAGATACGCCTGGGCCCTGCAGGCCGCCGCTGTGCCTTATTACATTGTGGGCGGGCGCGGCTTCTATAACTGCCAGGAAGTGCAGGATGTTCTCAACCTGCTGAGGGTAGTGGAAAACAGATTCCAGGAAGCCGCCCTTGCCGGGGTGCTGCGTTCGCCCCTCTTCCTGCTGAGCGACGACACGCTGCTTCTGCTCAAGAATCACGGCGGCACGCTGTGGCGAGGCCTCGAAGAGCGGGCCGGGCTGCCCGAACCGGCCCCCGGTCAGCGCCAGGCAGTGGAAAAAGCCTGGCGGGTGCTGACCGGGCTGCGGGCTCTCCGGGGCACCGTCGCGGTCGCCGACCTGATCGAGCGGGGTCTGGAAGCCACCGGGTATCAGAATTTTGTCCTCACCCAGTTCATGGGACAGCAAAAATACGCCAACCTGACCAAAATGATCGGCCTGGCCAGGGCTTACGCCGGCAAAGGCGCGGTCACCCTGGGCGATTTTCTCCGCTATGTGGCCAAGCTGGTGGCCGGTGAGGTCCAGGAAGGTGAGGCCGTCATCGAGAGCGAAGCCGGCGACACCGTCAAGCTCATGACCATCCACAAAGCCAAAGGACTGGAATATCCGGTAGTATTCGTAGCCGACCTGCAGCGGAAATTCAAGGACGAAACCGCGCCCGCCCTGATCGGCGCCGATAACAGCCTGGGAATCAAGGTCCCGCTTGACGGTGAACTTGTCGCCACCACCCCCTATCGCGAGATCGCCGCCGCCGAAAAACGGCTGGCGCTGCTGGAACTGAAACGGCTGCTGTATGTCGCCCTGACCCGGGCCAAAGACTACCTCGTCCTGTCGGCCGCAGGCGACAAAGTGGCGAAGGATAAGACTTACAGCGAGCTTAACTCCTGGTTGGGCTGGCTGGGACGGGTTTATGGCTTCGCCGATCTCGCCGACTTGCCTGAGCATCTCAGCGCCGACAAAGTGCCTGTATTGGTCAATCCCGCTGCTGCCGCGGCTTCGAACGAGCTCAGCCCGGAGTCAGTCCCGGCGGCTGTGCCTCAGGCCGACCCGGACCAACTGGAGCGCCTGATCCGCAACATTGCCCCGCTGGCCGCCCCGACCGGCCGCAGAAGGACTTTTTCCGCCACCGACATCGGTAAGTTCCGCCACTGTCCACGCCTTTTCTACTACGATTTTATCGCCGACCTGCCGGAGCTTTCGACCGACGGGCCGGAGGATTCGACCGACGGACCTGGGGATTCCACCGGCGGTCCGCCGGCTCATCTGACCGGGTCGGTGCTGCACCGCTGCCTGGAACTTCTCGAGCCCGGCCTTTCCTGGCAAGAATGCCTGACCGAGGTCGTGGCCGACAAGGTTCCCCTGCGCTGGCGGGACGCCCTGACCGCCACGGCAGCCCCGCTGCTGAAGCGGTTCGTCGCCAGCGCCTTCTACCGTGGCGCCGCCGAGCTGCCGCTGCGCAAGGAATGGCAGTTCAATTACCATATGCCGGACGGTGACACCGCCGGTGGGTACCATTTCACCGGCCGGGTCGACGGCCTTGTCGATTACGGCGTCAGCGGCTACGGCATCATCGATTACAAGACCGACAGGGTTGATGCCGCCGGCGCCGCGGCAAAAGGGCGGGAATACAACCTGCAACTGGTGCTGTATGCCCTGGCGGCAGAGGCTGTCCTGGGCAAGCCGGTTGTTGATGCAAAACTTTACTTTCTCCGTCCGGACCGGGCCGTGGCGGTGCCGCTGGACAGCAGCACCCGGCAGGAGGCCACGGCCGAGATGTTGGCGGTATGCCGCCAGGCGGCTTCCTCTTCCGACGAGGCCGATTATCCCTGCAACCTCGACTGGTGCAGCCGCTGCGGCTACCAGACCTTCTGCCCGAAGGTGTGACAGAAAAAGACTGGCAGTCTGCCAAAAATAAAAACGCCCCGCCTAAAAAAGGCGGGGCTTATTATTCTTATGACGATTGCTTATTTCTCATCGGTGCAACGAGGGCTGCAGGCGCTTTTATCATGGCATTCGTTTTCGCAGGCTACCCAGAATTCACAGCCTGGGCCAAGACAGTGGGTTGCGCATCCGTACATGTTACACCCTCCTTTGTTTACTTCTTGACTCAAGTATACCAAGGAGATTTTAATAAATCAAGTGATTTCGATAAGTTAAATAAATAACACATGCATTGACGTGAAAAAAACTTAATAAAAGATGAAATGTTACGTTGTGAACTTACTTATCTTTAAAACAATGATA
>JARLHY010000205.1 GCA_031292015.1 Negativicutes bacterium
CTTTGGCGGCAACGCTGCAGTCATTAAACTCGGCCTCAGCAAACTCGGCATCTGCGACGCCACCGTCTCGGCCCCTATGGCTCTTGCCGGCGGCCAGGAAGACAAAATCTACGCCTGGATGAGAACGCTCGGACTTGAGCTATAAAGAGGGATGAAACAATGAAAAAAATGCTGCGCAACTCAGCCGAAATGTTTGAAGGCAACAAAGGAGCCTACCCAAGGGCCATGTTTAAATCGGTAGGCTACCATAAAGACGAACTCAAAAAACCGGTTATCGGCGTCGTCAGCTCCTGGTCGGAAATCAACCCAGGCAGCTACCCCAACAAAGAACTCGCCCAATTCGTCAAAGCCGGCGTATGGGCCGCCGGCGGCACCCCGGTCGAATTTCACACCGTCGCCGTCTGCGACGCCCATTGCCAGGGCATCGGCATGCACTACTCCCTGGCCAGCCGCGAAGTCGTCGCCGCCGAAATCGAAGTCATGGTCGGCTCAGCCGGTTTTGACGGCCTGGTCTTCTTGCCGTCTTGCGACAAATCACCTGGCGGCATGCTCATGGCCACCGCCCGGCTCAACATCCCCACCATCTTCATCTCCCCCGGCCCCATGCTGCCCCATCACAACGAGGCCGGCGAAGCACAAGTCATGTGCGACATCAAAGAAGCCATGGGAGCCTTTAAAGACAACAAAATCACCGCCGAAGAATTTGAAGAAGCCGAAGAAAACATCTGCGGCACCACCGGCGTCTGCTCAATGATGGGTACAGGCATGACCATGAACACCCTCATCGAAGCCCTCGGCATGAGCCTGCCCGGCGGCTCGACCATCCCCGCCGTCTATGCCGCCAAACGGCGTCTGGCTAAAATCACCGGTGAGCGCATTGTCGACATGGTCAGAGAAGGACTCCGGCCGCGGCAAATCCTCACCAAAGAAACCTTCCGCAACGCCATCAAATACCTCATGGCAGTCGGCGGCTCCACCAACGCCATCCTCCATCTGCCGGCCATCGCCAAAGAAGCCGGCGTCGAACTCAGCCTGGAAGAATTCGACGAAATCTCCATGGCCACACCCTGTGTCGCCAAATTCAAACCCTCCAGCAAATACAGCATCCAGGACTTCTTTGAATCAGGCGGTGTCGGCGCCATCCTGCGCACCATCGAGCCGCTGCTTGATAAAACCACCCTTACCGTGACCGGCAAGAAATATGACGCCTACTTCGGCAAAGTCAAAAACAGCGAAATCATCCGCTCGCTGGATAATCCCCTTCATCCCCAGGGCGGCATCGTGGTTCTAAAAGGCAACCTGGCACCTGACGGCGCTGTAGTCAAGATCAGCGGCATCAAAGGCAACCTGGCCCGCCAGGTCGGTCCGGCCAAAACCTTTGACTCGGAAGAAGAACTGATGGACCATATCATGAACAAGGAAATCAAACCAGGCGATATTCTCATCATCCGCTACGAAGGGCCGCAGGGCGGACCTGGGATGAGGGAACTATCCATTCCGGCGGCGATGATCACCGGTATGGGTCTTGGCGACAGTGTGGCTCTTATCACCGACGGACGGTTCTCAGGAGCCACACGGGGCTTTTGCATCGGCCATGTGACCCCTGAGGCCCAGATCGGCGGCCCGATCGCCATTGTTGAAGACGGCGACGACATCGAAATCAACATCGCCGGCAAAGAGCTCAACCTATTGATCAGCGAAGAAGAATGGGCCAAGCGGTATGCGAAGCTTGAGAAGCGCAAACCACCGGTGGACGGCGGCTTCCTCGGCCTCTACTGCCGTTATGTATCTCAGGCCAATAAAGGAGCCATCTTAGGCTATTAAAAATGGAAAAGAGACGCCGCTGGCATCAGGCCGGTGGCGTCTCTACGCATGTTCACGGGATATATTTTTTCGGGCCCTTGCGCCGCCGCTGCGGCTACAACTCGGCGAGCAACATCATTTGATCTTGAGACATAGGGCGGAGACATCGTCCCACCGCCGCTCATCTGTGGCGATTTCCCTGATTTTCTCCACAGTAGTGTCAAAGTCGGCCAGCGTGAAGGGGGAGAAGGAATCAGTCAGCAGGTCGAACAGTCCGTCACTGGCAAAATAAAAGGTGTCCCCCAGGCAAAGAGGAATGGTGATCTGATTAAAATCAGAGCAGCGATCAATCCCCAGCAGGCTGCCAGGTACGGTGACCAAGCCGTTCGTCTGGGAGGTAGAGGTCAAATAAAAATTAATGCCGCCAGAAGCATAGGTCAGGGTCATTTGGGCCAGGTTAAACTCAAAATAGAAGGCCGCGCCAAACAAGTCGTCACTGAAATAGTCACAGGCCTTCGCGTTAATCCGCGTCAGGACGTCGACACATGAAAGATCCCGCCGCATGACTTCTTGAAAAAGAATATTCAAGGCCGAAGTCTGTAAGGCGGTCCCCATCCCATGTCCGGTGACGTCCATCACATAACCCCTGACCCGACGGTTGTTCCGGTCGATGACATAATTGAAGAAATCACCGCTGATCATCCGGAATGGCTCATAGACGGTTTTAATCGTAATATCCGGCCCATCGAATTCCGGCGGCAGCAGCTCTCGTTGCAGTTTGCCGGCCAGGGCGAATTCTTTTTGCAGCTGTTCCTGTTTCCGCCGTTCGGCGGCAAGAATGTCCACCATGGAATTAAATGCTTCAGAGAATTCTCCCATGAAATCGACGCGCTGGCCGTAGTCGCCGCTGGCAATCTGCGTTGTCTGCCAGGTCAGATGGAGTAGCCTGGAATGAAGCTCTTTCAGGCTGGAGGCCAGAAGGTTGTTTTTTGGAGGATGGTCGACATTCAGGTTGCCATGCGCCAGCGGGACGGCATAGTCATAAAGCTGTTGCAGGTGATCGACAAGTTGGTTGGCGACTGCCACAAGCTGGCGGATCTCCGCAGAGGCAGTTTCGATGTCGGTCATTCTGGAAAATTTGCCGTTGGTAGCTTGATTGAGCGTCGCCGCAATGGCAGAAATAATTTGCAAATCAACCAGATTCATCAGCAAGCACCTCTAACTATAGTTCTTCCACCTGAAAGCGGCAGACCCGGCCCCCGGTGGCCCAACAGTCGACCTCGCGGGCATCAAACGGTTTGCCGGTATATTCTTCCATGATTCCGGCGAAGAATCCTTCATCATAATCGCACACTGTTTCCTCGGTTATCGGCAGGCCGGCACAGTCAAGGTCCTCGGCGACGCTGAAGACCAGCTTGCTTCGATCGGCGTTAGCCGCCTCGACAATCAGGATGCCGATGCCCATTTCCTTGAGCTTTTGCTGCAGAAGGGCGACAAAACCGTTAAAGTCGAGGTCTTTGTCCAGTGACTGCCGGCAAAAGAGCTGCCCGGCAAGTTTCCCCGTTTCCCGGAATATTTCGGAACAGGTATGGGAGTCGTAATGGGAATTTAAATAATGGCGGAGCGAAAACTGAAACAGACGGTAAACGACGACCGGCATGGTATCGCCAAGATGAGGCCGCCCCTGCCGGATGTCACCCAGCAGATCCCAAGAAAGTGGCAGGTCTGATGACGCTTCTTTATACTTAAACATGCTATAGCCACCTTTGTCATCGGTCTTAAGTTCATACCCAATCGAGGCGTTCGCCCGAACAGGAGCGTGAAGAACCGTTCTGAATCCATTTTTTCACATGTCGCTGTCGACGTCAAGCGACGTGATAGACTAAAAAAGGATTAAAAAACAATTAACCTGACATTTTTTAGAGGATGTGCAAATAAATTGTCGAAATGCAGAAAAAGATGGGTGACGGAATATTAGATATAAGGAGTGAATCTGGCTGTCAGCAGCCGGGCGTGAAGATGATGCGATTAAATCTCACAGGTAAAATGATTGCCTATTTCATGGTTGTAGTATTGATCGGCGCGATCGGATTTGGGCTTGTAACCTATTATGTAACAATGGCCGAAAAATTGGTGACCACCACCCAGGTCGAAGATATTCCCAGGGTGTTGCAGTCCGCCGATATTGCCCGCAATATCGAAAACAAGTTTGCTTCCCTGCGTGGCTTTCTGCTCTCTGGCGACAAAGTGTCTTTAGATAACTATACGAAGCTTGCTTCTGAGAATGAGAAGAGTGAAGTCGATCTGCTAAGTGCTGTTCGTACCGAACAAGGCAAAAAAGCGATGACTGAGTTATTGGCTCTGGATCGGAAGTACTCGGAAATAGCGGAAAAGACAGTCATTCCGCTGAAACAGGCTGGTAAGGATCAGGAAGCTCTGGCGGTGATGAACGGGGAATTGACCACTGTCGGGCGGGCGCTCCGAGCCAAAGCCAAGGAATATATGGAGTTACGCAGTGAATATATTCAAAAAGCCATGTCAGTGTCTTCGGCCGCCGCGGCCGATAGCCGGAAGATTGCCATTCTGGTCGGCATCCTCTGCGCCGTGGTCGGGGTTGCTATCGGCATCTTCGCAGCCCGCAAAATTGTCGGGCCGGTGAAGGAACTACAAGGACTGATGGCTCTGGCTGGGGAAGGAAACCTCACGGTGCAGTGTCATGTTACGTCAACAGATGAGATTGGTCTTCTTGAAACCTCTTTTAATCAGATGATTGAGCGGCAAAAAGAAGTGGTAACCAAGGTCAGACAGGCGTCGGTAGAGCTGGCGGCGGCATCGGAAGAACTGGCGGCGTCCAGTGAACAGGTGAGTTCTACTTCGATGGAGATCGCCAAAAACGTCCAGGAAGTGGCGCGCGAGACCGAAACCGGCAATCAGGCCGTGGTTGACACTTCAGAGGTGCTGCTGGAACTTTCTTCGCTGATCCAGATCGCCAAAAATACGGCCAGCGGCGCCAGCAGTGATGCCCTGCACATGCAGGAAGCGGCCAAGGTGGGGCAAGAGACGGTCAGTGCGGCGGTCAACCGCATGGATAATATCAAAAACACCACGCTGGAAGCCGAGCAACATATTCAAAATCTCAGCGGCTATTCAAAACAAATCGGCAGTATTACCGATACCATCACTCAGCTCGCCAATCAGACCAACCTGTTGGCCCTGAATGCCGCCATCGAAGCTGCGCGCGCCGGGGAGGCAGGCAGGGGATTTGCGGTGGTGGCCGAAGAGGTACGCAAGTTGGCGGAACAGTCCAACCAAGGGGCCGCCGAGGTGGCGGCGCTGGTCCGCAAGGTGGCCGAGGGGACAGAGTC
>JARLHY010000206.1 GCA_031292015.1 Negativicutes bacterium
AGGATAGAGCCGGCGACGACCATGCGCATCGCCTGATTGGTTCCTTCGTAGATCTGGGTGATCTTGGCGTCGCGCATCATCCGCTCCACCGGATACTCCCGGCTGTAGCCGTAGCCGCCGAAGATCTGCACGGCGTCAGTGGTGATACTCATCGCCGCGTCGGAAGCAAACATCTTGGCCATGGCCGCCTCCTTGGAATAAGGGATATGATGCGATTTATTGTAGGCGGCGCGGTAAGTCAGCAGCCTGGCGGCGTCGAGTTTGGTGGCCATGTCGGCCAACATGAAGGAAATGGCCTGGTTGGAAGCGATAGGCTTGCCGAACTGGATCCGTTCCTTGGAATATTTGATGGCGGCTTCCAGCGCCCCCTGGGCTATACCCACCGACTGGGCAGCCACTCCGATCCTTCCGCCGTCCAGGGTGGTCATGGCGATCTTGAACCCTTCGCCTTCTTTACCCAGCATGTTGGCAGCAGGAACCCGGCAGTTTTCAAAAATCAGTTCTCTTTGCACCGAGGAGCGTATCCCCATTTTGACTTCCTTTTTACCAAAAGTAAAGCCGGGAGTGTCTTTCTCGACAATGAACGCGCTAAGGCCTTTCAGCCCTGCCGCCTTGTCGGTGGCAGCGAAGATAACTTCGATTTCGGCTTCCCCACCGTTGGTGTTGAAGACCTTGCTGCCGTTCAGGACATAGCTGTCACCATCCTTCACGGCAATGGTCGAGCCGGCGGCGGCATCGGTACCGGCGTTGGGTTCGGTCAGGCCGAACGCGCCCAGTTTGGTGCCTTCGGCGAGGGGGCGGAGATATTTTTGTTTTTGCTCCTCGGTTCCGTACTTGAAGATCGGCCAGGAGCACAGCGATACATGGACCGACAGCCCGATGCCGGTGGAACCGCACACTCGCGCGATTTCCTCCACGGCGATCGCGTAGCTCACGAAATCACTGCCTGCTCCGCCGTATTCTTCGGGATAAGGCAGCCCGAGGATGCCGAGCTCGCCCATCTCATCAAAGATATTGCGGGGAAACAATTCTTTTTCATCCCGCTCCGCCGCTGTCGGCGCCACCGATTTTTCGGCGAAGTCCCGCACCATTTTGCGGATGTCGTCCTGCTCCGGAGTCATGACAAAGTTCATACTAAATCCTCCTAATTTTTTTGTCCGGTACAACCCGCCAGCTTGTATCACCAGATAAACTTACCCTCTTGCGAGGATAGAGAAATAGGCCAGGGTAAATCGCGGGTCCGGGGCGGGGCGTAAGCGGGCCAATCCCCGCCGCTCACGCCCGTCCCGGTTCAGAACCTTTTAGACAATGCCGAAAAGCGAATAGATGGCAATGGCCACGAAGGCCATCGTTGTTTTGATTACCGTCATGGCGAAAATATCGGGGTAAGATTCGCTGTGGGTGAGACCGCAAACTGCCAGAAGGGTGATGATGGCGCCGTTGTGCGGCATGGTGTCCAAGCCGCCGGAAGCCATCGAAGCGATCCGGTGCAGTACTTCGGCCGGAACGTTGGTCTGGGCCGCCCAGGTCATCCACTGTTTGGACATCAGATCCAGGGCGATGGCCATCCCGCCTGAAGCCGAGCCGGTAATGCCGGCAAGGGTGGTGACGGTGACCCCTTCGGAAACCAGGGGGCTGTTGCCGACATGCAGACTCATCATGGCGGCAGCAATGGATTTGAAGCCAGGCAGCGAGGCGATTACGTTGCCGTAGCCAACCTCCGAGGCGGTATTCATGATCGCCAGGAGCGAACCAATGGTGCCGGCGTTAAGCGCCTTAGCCAGGCCGCCCTTCGGCATCTGCCGCACCCCGATGGCGACGGCCAGGGTGATACCACAGACCAGACCGATAATCAGAGCCCAGATACTGACAACATTTTTCACCGCCGGAACCATCAGCGGCAGCTTCAGGGCTACAAAAGGTTCGAGCAGGGTGGGATTCCAGGCTACGGTGTTGCCGACATAGTTGACGATCAGCACGGTAAGCAGCGGCAGAACCGACAGCTGCCAGGCCGGGAACTTCTGATTCTCGCGGATTTCCGGCTCGTTCAGCTTGTGATCGCCGTATCCCTCCTGGCGGACCAGAGCGCCGCCGACCCGACGTTTCAGCCACATCATGCCGACGAAAAAAATGACCGTGCCGCCAAGGGTGCCAAGAATCGGAGCAGAATAAACACTGGTTCCCAAAAAATTAGTTGGGATGATATTTTGAATCTGGGGCGTTCCCGGCAGACAGTCCATGGTGAAGGTAAACCCGCCGAGCACGATACACGCCGGGATGAAGCGCTTCGGAATGCCTGCCTCTTTAAACAAAGCAGCAGCAAAGGGGTAAACAGCGAAGACCACGACAAAGAGGCTGACGCCTCCATAGGTCAATATCGCACAGGACAACACCGTGGACAGAATGGCATGCCGTGGCCCCAGCCCTTCGATAATGGCGTGAGCAATGGATTTAGCCATGCCACTGTCCTCCATGACTTTGCCAAAAACCGCGCCCAGCATGAAAACCGGGAAGAAAGACTTGACATAAGTAACAGCCTTAGCCATAAACAATTCTGTGTAAGTCGGCATTACAGGCAATCCTTGTGAAACCGCTGCCAACAAGGCGAAAACGGGGGCAAACAGAATGACGGAGAATCCCCGGTAGGCGAAGAACATCAGTAAGAACAGACTGAGGATGATACCAAATACTTCCATGCCATCATTACCTCCTGTATATTTCTCGCACGATTTCACCAGTCTCTAAGGTCGGCTTGTCGCATCACCACCCTTACCCATGTTCATGGCCACGCTTTTGTTCCGGAGCAAACCGCCAATCCCCTGCGGTTAACTACCGACAAAAAAAACCGCAAAACAGACCAGGTCGCGCGTATCCTCGCGGACAACACGATATAGTTTGTTTGCAGTAATTTTGTATGCAAAATATCTTTATAAGCGAACCCCTTTGTCTCGCCGTCGGACTATGTCTGTATTCCGATCAGGCTCTATTTTTTGCTTGTTTCGTCGATGATTATAAGTTCACCATATCACTATCTACGACTCATTTTATTTTATTATTCCGAAAAAATCAAGAGTCAATATCGCCCAAGCCGGCAACAACAATTGCCGACTCAGGCGGGTAAAAATGATTTTGCAGACCCTTCTTTCTGCAGAAAAAGGTCCCGATTACGCTACCCGGCGTAGTAGTTGATCAGACACCCGGCCAGGATGACCTCCCTCTCTCCTTCAGAGAGATTTTTCAGCTGCAGCTCGATAGGAGTTTTGCCTTTTGCGTTGACGATGAAAGCCGGGATTTTCTCCACGCCGTCGGCCACAGCCCGGCGGATCCCGGGTATATACAGGTAATCGCCGACGGTAAAAGCGGCCTGGGCTCCCTCTGTGACCGTGAAAGGCAGCATCCCCCAGTTGACCAGATTGCTGCGGTAGCGTTTGGTGGCGTATTCGACGGCGATATTGGCCTGCCCGCCGAGAACCTTCTGGCAGGAAGCCGCCTGCTCTCTGGCGGAACCGTCGCCCGGTTTCACGGCAAAGATCGCGCTACCCAGACCGGTGTCCTCCATCAGGCGCCGCAGCTCCGCGGGTGACTCGCCGGCATCGGCTATCTGGCGGAACACTCCGGTCAACGCGGCGGTGGGTTCGCAGCCGCTCAGCACTTCGCGCCGCGCCAGTTCCAGTTCGCGCGCCGCCTTGGCTTTGGCGACATAGCCAGGGTCTTTGCGAGACAAGGTGAATTCGGCAAGTTTGTAAGGATTGGACCGATAGGCCGAGGTCTCCCCGGAAGGAATCAACTCGTCGGTGGTAGTGACCGGGTCGTGGATGATCGAGACCAGCTGCAGCAGGATATTCTCCGCCAGCGGCAACATCTCAGGCCAGTCGGCAATATCGGGCCCGAATTTCAATTCTTCCTCTGTTCTGGCCTGGTCAAACCCCTGGTAAACCCGGTGTTGGTACACTTGCTGGTCGAAGTGATATTCCGCTGTCACTGCCGGAACATCGACCTCGGTGGCGGCGGTAAGCCGTCCTTGGTTCAGAGCGGTGGCAGCGATCGACCTGGCATCCATCAGTGCAACCGAAGCCAGTTGGCCGCTGCCGGGCTTCGAGCCCTCCCGGTTGGGGAAATTCCGGGTGGCGTGGCGGATGCTGAGGGCGTTGTGGGCCGGTGTGTCCCCTGCCCCGAAACAGGGCCCGCAGAAAGCCGTCTTGATGTCCGCTCCGGCCAGCATCAATTTCTCAACAACGTGAGCGCGGATCAATTCCAGATAGATTGGCTGGCTGGCCGGATAGACGCTCAGCGAAAAATCGCCGTTGCCTATCGATTTTTGATCCAACATCCCGGCTATGACAGCCAGATTCTCGAAACTGCCGCCGGCGCAGCCCACAACTACGCCTTGTTCAACCTTCAGTCGTCCGTTTACAAGTTTATCGCTCAGACTAAACCTCAGGTTGGGATTTTCCAGCTGTTTCTGACCTTCGGCTTCGACTTCCCGCAGGATCTCCAAAGCATGGCGGTTGAACTCGCTGATCGGCCAGACGTTGCTGGGGTGAAACGGCAGGGCGATCATCGGCTCAATCTTGGACAAATCCACTCTGATCAGCCGGTCATAGTAGCTGATTTCGGCCGGCTGGAGCTGCTGAAAGGCTTCTGACCGGCCGTGGACCTTGAAGTAGTCCGCGACTTTGGTGTCAGTCAGCCAGATCGAAGATAAACAGGTGGTCTCGGTAGTCATGACATCGACGCCGTTGCGAAAATCAACAGAGAGATTGGCCACACCCGGTCCGACAAACTCCATGACCTTGTTTTTGACCAGGCCATTTTTGAATACATCTCGAATGATGGCCAAGGCCACATCCTGCGGCCCGACGCCGGCGGCCGGGCTTCCTTCCAGGTAAACAGCCACCACTTCCGGATAGGCTATATCATACGTTTTCTCCAGCAGCTGTTTGACAATCTCGGGACCGCCTTCGCCGACCCCCATGGTACCCAGCGCACCGGAGCGGGTATGACTGTCGGAGCCCAGAATCATCCTGCCGCAGCCTGACATCGTTTCCCGCACATACTGATGAATGACCGCCTGATGGGCCGGAACAAAAATACCGCCGTATTTCCGGGCCGCCGAAAGCCCAAAGACATGGTCGTCCTCGTTCACCGTTCCGCCAACGGCGCAAAGACTGTTGTGGCAGTTGGTCATAACGTAGGGAACGGGAAAGTGCTTTAGTCCACTGGCGCGGGCGGTTTGAACGATTCCCACGTAAGTAATGTCATGGGACGCCAGAACGTCGAACCGCAGCTTCAGGTCGTCGAGATCGCCGGAACGGTTGTGCTGGGTCAAAATCTGATAGGCGATGGTTCCGGTCCGAGCCGTCTCCCGCTCGATCTTCCGGACACTCAAGGGGCTGAGCCCGGCGTCGGACAGGCGTCCGTCGATTTCGCCGCCATCCAGCCTGTCGGCGTCTTCCACCAGCACCGTACCTTTCAGCAGATAGACGCCCTTATCCAACAACCCGATCATATCAATCCCTCTTCTTCCCTTCAAAATATACTTTTTGTTATTATCTCAGCAAATTGACGATTTTTCAAGCTGTAATGTGAGCCATCCTCGCTGACGCTATTTGTTGTCAGGCTAACCTGCGACAAACCATAGCCATGGATGCCATTATTTAGTATAGTAATGATATAGGCATCAGTTGCGCTTGCGGCCGTAGCCTGATTTGGACAAACCGCAAGCTGTCCGGCATCCCTAGCGAAGGGAAAGGAGCTTCTTTTAATGCGTATTCTTCTGGCTGAAGATGACCGCCGCCTTGGAAAACTCGTCAAATATATGCTTGAAAAGGAGAAAATGCAGGTCGACTGGGTGCTTTCCGGCGATGCAGCCTTGGACTACGCCCTGCACTCGATTCATGATGTGCTCATTCTGGACTGGATGATGCCGGGTGCGACCGGCCTTGACGTCAGTTCACAGCTAAGGCAGGCCGGCTTTCAGGGCGGCATTATCATTCTCACCGCCAAGGACGGGGTGAGCGACCGGGTGCTGGGTTTGGATATGGGGGCCGACGACTATCTGGTAAAGCCCTTCGAATTCCAGGAACTTCTGGCCCGGATCCGCGCCGTTTCCCGCAGAAGCGGTTTCAAAATCCGGGATGATCTCCTGCAAGTCGGCGACCTTGTTCTGAATCGCTTGACCAAGACCGCCAAACGGGGCAATAGAGAAATTCAGCTGACCGGCCGCGAATTCCAACTTCTCGAACTCCTGGCCCAGAACTCCGGCAGCGTCTTGCCGCGGGAACTGATCCTGGACCGGATATGGGGCTTGGAAGCCGAAGTATCGTCAAACAACCTCGACGCATTTGTCCGGCTGCTCCGCAAAAAAATCGATTTCCCGGATGAAAGAGGCTTGATTCACAATATCAGGGGTATAGGCTATAAGCTGGAGGCCCAGCATGTTTAACAAGTTCCGTAACCGGCTGACCCTTGTTTATGGGACGGTTATGGCTATTTTCCTTTTGGTGCTGCTGGCGGTTATCACCTCCGGCATAACCTGGCTGGTTTACGCCGAACGGCGGGATGAAATCCGGCTGATCGCCAAAGAACTCGGCGAAGAGCACAAAGAACGGCTGATAAAATATCTCGGCCAAAACGTCCCGCCCGAAATCGTCTCGCAAGACGACACCCGGGACATTAGCGGTCAGATGTTTTATTATCTGACTGACGCCGGAGGCCGTCTGATAAAGATCGACGAACCAAACTCTGTATTGAAGCCATTCATCGACGATATCCTCCAGACCGGCGGTTGGCCGGACTCCGCCATCCGCATTGAACATTTCACGCTGCCGGAGGGGCAAAAGGCAACCGTTATTCTCGCTGTTCACTATATCTACGATGGGCAAAAACTGCTGGGGACTCTGCTGGCAGGTAAGGATATCACCGCTTATTATCAGGTACTCAATCATTTTCTCTATATTCTGCTTGGCGTATCGATCCTCTTTCTGACCGGCGCTGCCGGGCTCGGGCACCTGCTGGCCGGGCGGGCGATGATCCCTATCGAGCAGGCCTATTTCCGCCAGCGGCAGTTTGTCGCCGATGCTTCCCACGAACTGAGGACGCCGCTGAGTGTGCTGATGACATCGCTGGAATTCCTTCAGGGTGAAGAGGCCAACGACCTGACTCCGCTCTCTCGGCAAGTAGTGCACGATATGCAGGATGAAGTCAGGAAGACAACCAGAATTGTCGGTGATCTGCTCACCCTGGCCCGCGCCGATACAGGCAATACCCGCTGCCTCAGAGAAAATTTCGACCTCATAGCAGTGGCGGAGCGGGTTTTTCGCGGCCTGACCCCCCAGGCGGCCGCGAAAGATATAGCCATAACTGTGGCTGGCCCGGACAGCATCCGGATGGAGGCCGACCAGGCTCACCTCGAACAACTTCTCTATATTCTTGCGGACAACGCCATCAAGTATACGCAGCCGGGGGGAACGATAACCGTCAGTCTTTCGGTCGACCGGAGCGAGAATCCTTCAGCCAGAATCATAGTGACCGATACCGGGATTGGGATTCCACCCGAATATCAATCTCTGGTATTTGAGCGCTTTTTCCGGGTCGATAAAGCCCGATCACGTGAAGACGGCGGCGTCGGATTAGGTCTGGCCATCGCCGAGTCCATCGTCCACCTTCACGGCGGAACCATCGAACTGACCAGTTCGCCGGACAAGGGCAGTTCTTTCACAGTAACCCTTCCCTGTGGCAGCAAGGTTTAACTTTGTATTCAGAGTCCACTCAATCTCTGGGTAATACAGCCAAAACCACTCGTTGAGTGGTTTTTTTGATTCTACAGTTTAATACGACGCTCGCTTGCCTTTTTTCATTTTGCAGGCAAAGCGCATCCGCTTTTTGTCAGTCAGAGGACTTCCCCTGTCACACCAACGATTTCTCGTAGCATATAAACGGCTTCTCCTTGCCGCGGAAATTCATTGTGCCTGCCTGCCGGTAGCCGCAGCCCTCGAATAGCTTCTGGGCGTTGGTATTCAAAGAATAGGTGTCGGTCTTCAGGTAATCGATCCGAAAGTGGTCCGCCAGCGCCCCGGCATAACCGACAAGCTCCGCTCCCACCCCCTGACCGCGATAGGTTGAATCAACCGCCATCCGGTGGATGACGAGGGCCGCGCTTTCTCGTGACCAAGGCACCACAGCGTATTCGTGCGGCTCGATCCGGTTGATGCATATGAATCCTGCAAGCTTACCGCCACGCTCCGCCACATAGAGTTCCCCTGCTTCGATGTCAGCGGCAAAATCGCTTTCGCACGGATAGGTCTCATCCCACTGAGTGTTGTTGTAGTCGCGCATTTCCTTGATGGTATCCAGCATAACTTTCATGATGCCGGGAAGATCGCCGGCAACCGCTTTTCTCATTTTCTGTCACCTCTATAGATTTTTGCCAATTTTCCATTCGGCCTCAATGTTTTCCCGCATTTTTCTTAACAGGCGGCAGGCCTCCGCTTCTTCGGCAGGGTTCAGGTCGTCAAAACAGATGTCAATGCAACGATTTTCTTCATCAATGACCAGGGGATAAACCGCCAGAGCCTTGTCCGACGGAGTCAGGTGCCAAATCCGGTGATCAGCGGAATCCCGTTCCTTTCGGACATAGTTCTCTTTTATCAGTTTCTGCACCGCTTTGGTGGTAGTGGTTTTATCCACCCGCAGAAGATTGGAAAGGTCGATTAGCTTTATGCCAGGATTCTCGCAGATACGGGTCAGGAATATAAACTGCCCCTTCTGTAAGTTCAGTTTGCGAAACCGTATGTCGCTGATGGATTGAATGGAGCGGGCTACCGCTCCTATTTCCCGCAGAATCCCGCTATTTAAACTGACCATGCCGCACCTCGATTCAGTTGAACTTTCAACTAAAATAATAACAGAAATATAGTTGAAATGTCAACTATATTTCTGTGGCAAGCTCTAGCGCGAAATAGCCCGCTC
Source organism: Negativicutes bacterium (assembly GCA_031292015.1). The sequence goes on from JARLHY010000206.1 coordinate 8,971, forward strand.
TTACAAAGGAAAGAGGCTGTCCTTTTTGGGGACAGCCTCTTTGACCACAATGAACTTCCAGCCTCTAACCCCTTTGCTGCAGGGGAATCTTTTTTTCCTGGCGGAGCGCCAAGGTGCTGTGATAGCGACTGTAAGTAAAGTATACGATCATGCCGATAACATACCACGACCCAAAAAAGACATAAGTCTCATGCGGCAGATTGGCAATCAGGTAGCCGCAGAAGAGTACTGCCAAGGGCACCACCACTTTTACGGCCGGACAACGGAACGGCCGGTGAAGGTCCGGCTCAGTCTTGCGCAGCACCCACACGCCAACCGACACGATGCAAAATGCGAACAGTGTTCCCATATTGCACAGTTCGGCGATGATGTTGATCGGCAATAACCCGCTTAATACCGATACCACGATGCCGGTAACAATGGTTATGGTATAGGGCGTACCGTATTTGGGATGAATCTTCACCAGGCGTTGCGGCAGCATACCGTCCCGGGCCATAGCCAGAAACACGCGGGTTTGTCCATAGATCATCACCAACAATACTGTGGTAATGCCGCAGATCGCCCCAAGAGCAACCATTGCGCTGCCAAAGTTCATGCCAATGGCGCGAAGGGCGTAAGCCACCGGTTCACTGTTATTTAACGACGAATAGGGAACCACCCCGGTCAGAACGGCCGCTACCGCGATGTACAGCACGGTACAGACAAGCAGCGAGCCGACAATCCCGACAGGAATGTCCCTGTTGGGATTCTTGCATTCCTCTGCAGCGGTGGATACGGCGTCAAAGCCGATATAGGCAAAAAACACGATGGCCGCACCGGAGGCCACGCCACTCAAACCAAAGGGCAGGAACGGCTGCCAGTTCAGCGGATTTACGTGAGGCGTGGCCAAAAAGAGAAAAAGAGCCACACAGCCGAGTTTGATAAATACCAGTATTTTATTCAGGGTAGCGCTCTCCTTGGTGCCCAGTGTCAGCAAGAAGGTAAGACAGCATACGATGATAACTGCGGGAAGATTGATGATCCCGCCATCTGCCGGGACAGCCGTCCAAGCTGTCGGCAGGGTAATGCCGGCCGACTTAAGCAAGCCGACCATATAGCCTGACCAGCCTGCTGCCACTGCCGATGCCCCCACAGTGTATTCGCAGACCAGGGCCCAGCCTACGATAAAAGCGACGATTTCTCCCATCGAAGCATAGGCGAAGGTGTAGGCACTGCCAGCCACCGGCACCATTGCCGCCAGTTCGGCGTAGGCCAGGGCGGAAAAAGCGCAGGCGAGGCCTGATAATACAAACGAAAGCATGATGCCCGGACCGGCGAATTTTGCCGCTGCCACTCCGGTCAGCACAAATATGCCAGTGCCGATAATACAGCCGATACCCAGTAGAACCAGGTCCAGCGAACCAAGGGTTTTTTTCAGGCCATGCTGCTGGGTCCCCTGTATCAGTTCGGCAATATTCTTGGTGCGAAATAAGCTCATATCTCTTCCCCCTATTATTTCTATAAACTTTCTAGTTACTCTCTCGGCTCCGCCGGCAAGTGAACCCACCCCGCGCCTATCTTCAGCTGTCAAGCAGCAAAGTTACTGTTGAAATGGTGCCGCTTCGCCCGCAGCCGGTTACGGTTGCATTCCCCCTTCCGATTATAGTCAGCCATACTCAGGATGCCGGCGAAGCTCGCCCCTGACACCGGTTATTGGCGACAACGGCGATTTTCAGACAACAAAAAACAACTGCAATATTTTGCGTTGATCGCAAAATATCGCAGTGAAGTATTTTGCAGCCGCTTGATTAGACTTGGGTTCTTTCACGCCAATAACTGCAGGCCTATACCATAGGCGCTACAGACAACGTGATGGAGACCGGCGTATTTTTGCCCTGACAAGGCCATTTTGCGTTTTACGTATTTATATATTTCTGCATCAATCAGCAAAAACCTGCGCTCAAACAGAAGCTTTTCCCCAGACCCTTCTGGTATTTCCCACCAGAATTGTTTCCCATAGGCGAAGATAAATTAGCCTTTTCTGCCTGTCGCATTTAAACTCTATTTCGAATTGGGCCCTATTCTTAGGTCCGCTTTCTCTGTGGTCGAGCAGGATTTTTCCCACTTGCTCCCGAAATCATGTAAAAGAAGTAAATATTATACATTATAGATAATAGTTCCCTAAAATTGTAATATTATCAAACGCTCAGATCAATCACCGATAATTGTTAGGGGATGTCTTCATTGGTTTCCATTGTGATTTGTACTTATAACCATGCTCATTATTTAAATAGAGTTCTCGCGAGTGCACAACGTTTAACCTATCAATCCTTGGAGATTGTTGTCGTAGACAATAATTCTACAGATACCACGGCAGAAATCGCAACAAAATATAATGTCAAGTATGTACTTGAAACAACCCAAGGCTTATCACACGCACGAAACAGAGGTATTCTCGAAAGTTCCGGAGAGTATATTGCCTTTGTCGATGATGATATTGTTTTTGCAAATTCACATTGGGTCGAAAATATGCTGTCTGGTTTTGCCTTAGCCGACAATGTAGGTGTTGTCGGTGGCAAGGTTATTCCAAAATGCCCGACCAAACATACGTCTTTAACGGAAATGTTTTTATTTCTTCATGGGCAGGATAAAGGCAAGAATGCCTCTATTTTAGCGGATGGAAACCTGATGGGTGCAAATATCATGTATTCACGTACGGCAATCAACATGTCAAAGTTCAATACTCATCTGGGTAGAAACGGACCAACACTTTTAGGGCGCGAGGAATCCGAATTTAATCGGCAATTAATAGAAAAAGGTTATTTCATGGCGTATGTTCCATCCGCTGATGTCGATCATTTGATTCAACCTGATCGTTTTACGATGCGATATTTGATCCGTCTATATTTCTATGAAGGGATAAGCGAATATCTGGTAAATAAATCGATTCTGCTACGCAGATTACACAAACCTTTCCTGGGTGTGTTTTCGCTGGTTGCCGCCTTTCTTACCTTGAACCGAAAACATATAATCATCAGGTTTTTACGCCTTATTCAAAATATCGGAACCTGTTATGGGCCTTATTACAGTTTATGCCACACCACTTTGGGATACTTATTATACTCAGTATCTTCTTAGATAAACCTTTTACGGAAGCGGAAATTCATCTTATTCGCAGGACACATACCCGCCTTACATGTGACGATGACATCCCTATTTTAGGGTTTCCGCCGGTGGGATGACGGGTCTGCAGGAGGGCATAAATTAATTTATGGAACAGCTAAAAAGCATCTTGGAACAGCAGCTCCTAAGTGTTATTCCGTCCGGCACACCGTTATTTTTCTTCGATTATCCGATTCATGACAATGTTGGTGATCTATTAATCTGGAAGGGAGCGGAAGAATTTTTCCGCTCCCACCGCATCAAGATAATGGCCCGCTTCTGCGATTTAAACATTCCCACACTAATTCATATTCCGCAGGATTGCCTGATCGTTTGTCATGGCGGAGGAAATTTCGGTGATTTGTATCCGACCCACCAAAAGTTGCGGGAACATCTTATTGCCAATTTCCCTGGGCATCGCATTGTTATTCTCCCGCAAACCATACATTTTGAGAATAGCGAACGGCTGAAGCAGGCGCAAGCGATATTTGACCAGCACCCGGATGTTCATCTGTTTACCCGCGACCAGACCAGCGCGGATATAGCCAGTCGCTGCTTTCGCAGCACCCATGTTTACCTGGCGCCCGATATGGCGCATGCCCTCTGGCCAATCAGGCCACACGGTTCAGTAGACAAGGATTGTTTATTTCTGCTCAGAACTGACAAGGAAACCTTGGCGGAGCAGGCAGGCTGCCCCACCGCCAATGGCTGCGTAAAAGATTGGCGGGACATCTTATCGAACTCCGATTATTTGCTTATGAAATATTTGAAAAGCTGTCATAAACGGAATAAAAGCCTGCGTAACATACTTCCTTTGGCTGCAATTTGGCGCTATTATGCCAATAGGCTAATCGCCAAAGCCATAAAAGAATTCAGTAGTTATGATCAATTTGTGACCTCCCGTCTTCATGGCCATCTACTGGCTTGCCTTATGGGTAAAAGAAATCGACTGCTGGACAATTCGTATGGAAAGAATTCTGCTTACTACAAAACATGGACCCATCGAATCGATTTTGTCAAATTCAAATCAGAATAACCTTAGCTGAAACTCCGGCATCCTTGCCCCCGCCTCCATACACGGTACAAACGACAAAGATCCCGCTCACAGTTGTGAGCGGGATCTTTGTAACCGGCGTCTACCTATCCTCCCAGGCCGTTTCCAGCCAAGTACTTTCGGCGTATAGAGGCTTAACTACTGTGTTCGGTATGGGAACAGGTGGAGCCCTCTAGCTATCGAC
>JARLHY010000207.1 GCA_031292015.1 Negativicutes bacterium
GCCTTTTCCTGAAAGTCCAGGGCCAGTGTCCTTATGGAATCGTTCATGCCGATAATGGCATCCGAGAGATCATCAAGCTCATCGTTGGTATGGATGGTTTTTGCCAGAGGCTGTACGTCACCAGCGGCGATTCGCTGCGCTGCGGCAACACATCGTACAATCGGCGCTGCGAAGGAACGGGCCCACAAATATGCGGCAACAAAGGCCAGCACTGCCAGCACCAGCGAAACTGCCAGCAGGGAAAAGCCTGTCTTGGATGAGTTTCCAGTCAGTTCCCGCTGCTCCAGGGCCATCCCCACTACCCAGTTCCGGTGCCCGGGAACTTCCACCGGCGTGAATACGGCGAAACGGTCCTTACCCTGGAAATTGTAAGCTCCGGTTATCTGTTTCCCGCTCTCCGCCGCCTGCTTCCAAAGAGCCTTCAGCGGATCCCCGTCCGGGAGCTGACTGAAATTCATCTTCCCGCTCAGATCCTTGTTGGCGCCGTGGGCCAAAACAACACCCTCGTCATTGATGACAAAGCCATAACCGGTCTCGCCGAATCGTGTTTCTTCCGTCTGACGCTGCAGTCTGTCCATCGGCACGGTGCACCATACGCCACCCTTAAACTGGCCGTCAAACCCCTTCCAGGGAACGACAACCGCTACCGCCAGCGTTCCGGTGGCCCGGGAAACAATAATTTCCGAAACCAGCGGGGCACGTTCTTTGAGCAGCCGCTGGAAATATTTGCGGTCATTGACGTCGGCGACGCCACCGTCAGGTGCCACCCGCTTACCATCCGGAAAAGATATCAATACCGATTCGATCTTTGTTTTATTCTTTTCCATAAAACGCCGGGCAGCAGGCAGGGCTTCCGCCGGTGAAGCAGCCTCAGCCACTTCCCGGGAATCTGCCAGCCCCTGAGTTATCAAATTCACATCCTGAATGAATGCCGCCGCGTTGCCGGCGTTGCGCCGGGCCTGTTCGGACAGCACCTGCACAGATAGATGCTCTGCCTGGGATTTCATCTGCCACCAGCCCCAGGCCGAAACCACTGCCAGCGAGACAAGCGTGATCGCCGCGATGCCTATTGATAATTTCCAGCGGATGCTTGTGCGGCGACGGGCATTGCTCAGTTTCATGAAAAGTCCCCCCTGTGATCGTCTTATTGAATTAAAAGTTCTACATATATAAGCAAAACCCCTGTAGTTTATTGTCGATATTTTGGTTATTTTGTCTTAATTTTGCATGGATCACTATTATCAAAAGCGTTCATAAGCACAAAAAAGAAGTGTGGTCTTCCACACTTCTTTTTTTGTATAGCCGGTTTCATGTCCCAGCAAACACTGATTCGATCTTCCCTATCAGGTCCGGAACCTGGTCACTGCTTCTTGCATCTCTTGGGCCAGCCGGGACAGTTCCTCGCTGGAGGAGGAAATTTCCTCCATGGCTGCCGACATTTCCTCCGCTGCCGCAGACACGGTCTGGGCTTCAGAGGCGTTTTCCCGGCTGGACTCA
>JARLHY010000208.1 GCA_031292015.1 Negativicutes bacterium
GGTGTTGAGCCAGAAGATCATCGAAAAAGTGATGAGGCTGATGATGATCACATACAGGCCGGCGGTCGAAAGGTCGTTGGACTCGGCGGCGAAATAAATGGCCAGCGGGATGGTCTGGGTTTTGCCGGGGATGTTGCCGGCCACCATGATCGTCGCCCCGAATTCGCCTAGTGCCCGGGCGAAGGACAGCACCAACCCGGCGACCAGCCCCGGCCAGGCCAGCGGCACGGTGATGGTGAAAAATACCCGCCATTCGCTGGCGCCCAGAGTTCTGGCCGCGTCCTCCAGCTTGCTGTCAACGCTCTGGAAGGCGGCTTTGGTGCTCTGGTACATCAGCGGGAAAGCGACCACCGTACCGGCCAGCATCGCGGCGTACGGCGTGAAAATAATCTGGGTATTAAAATATTCGCCAAGAAACCGGCCTATCGGTCCCTGCTTGCCGATCAGGATCAGCAGGATAAAGCCGGTCACCACCGGCGGCAGCACCAGCGGCAGGGCGAACAGAGCCTCGATCGCCGCTTTGCCGGCGAATTCCCGGCGGCGCAGGACATAGGCGAAGAAGACGCCGAAAATGAATACAAACACCAACGACATACAGGCTACTTTGAGTGATAAAACAATCGGCTGCCATTCGACCATATCGATCCACCCACTACTGAACCGGTTTAAAACCGTATTTTTGAAAAACCTTCATACCGTCAGCTCCGGCGAGATAGTCCAGGAAATCACCGGCTGCTTTCGGCTGTTTGCTGGCGGCCACCACCGCCCCGGGAAAAACGATGGGCTGATGCGTTCCTGCCGGAGCGGTGGCCACGATCCTGACTTTCGAACTCGAAGCGGCGACGGTGGAAAATACAATGCCTGCTTCCACATTCTCGGTTTCCACGTACGTCAGAACCGTTCCGATGTCTTTGGCCTGAACCGCCTTGTCCTTGACATCATCCCAAAGACCGAGGGCCTTCATGACTTCGATCCCGTACTGCCCGGCCGGCACCGTCTCCGGAATGCCCATACCGAATTTTTTGACTTCTCCTTTGGTCAGGTCCTTGAAGCTTGTAAGCCCCAGAGCGGAATTTCCGGGAACAATCAGCACAAGTTCATCCCCGAACAGGTTCCGCCTGGTTGCCGTGGTGATCAGGTCTTTTTGCTGCAGATCATTCATCTGCTTGGCGGCGGCGGAGATAAAGATATCGGCAGGCGCCCCCTGCTCGATCTGGGACTGCAGGACGCCGGACGCGCCGAAGTTGAAAATAAGTTTCACTCCGGGATTTTTTGCCTCGTAGTCTTTTTGAATCTCGGTGAGGGCCTCCTTGAGGGCATGGGCTGCCGAAACATTAAGCTCCGCCTTTTGCTGCGGGGGAGCCTGGGATTGAGGGGCGCCGCAGCCGGCCAGCAGCAGGATGACCGTCACAAAAGCAATGCCGAAGAAGAATCTGTTCACGGCTTTCCCTCCTTATCCCTACTTGCTCATGACAAAACCGTATTTTTCGAAGACAGCCTTACTTTCCGGGCCGGTCAGATACGCCAGGAAGTCGGCCGCAGCCTGCTGCTGCTTCGTGCCGCTCAAAACAGCCACAGGGTAGAGAATGGGCTCATGGGAGCCTTCAGGGGCGGTCGCCGCTATTTTCACCTTGGGGCTGGAAGCGGCGTCGGTTTTGTAGACGATTCCGGCCTCCACGTTGCCGGTTTCCACATAGGCCAGCACCGTACGGACATCCTTGGCCTGCACGGCTTTATCCTTCACCTTGTCCCAAAGGCCCAGCTTCTGCAGTACCTGCTGAGCATACTGCCCGGCCGGCACTACCGCCGGTTCGCCGATGGCGATTTTCTGAACCTCGGGTTTGGTGATATCTTCGAATTTATCGAGACCCAGGGTGGAGTTCTGGGGCACCACAAGCACCAGCTTGTTTTCCACCAGATTCTTGCGGGTCGCCTTGTTGACAAGGTTTTTGGCTTCCAGGTCGTTCATCTGTTTGGGCGCCGCCGAGATGAAGAGGTCGGCCGGAGCCCCCTGTTCGATCTGCTGCTGCAGCGTACCCGACGCGCCGAGGTTATACACCAGCTTGATATTCGGCGCCTTAGCCGCATAGTTCTTCTGGATTTCGGCCAGAGCGTCCTTGAGACTGACGGCAGCCGAGATATTGAGTTCCACCGGCTGGGCCGCCGGAGGCGGCGTCTGCTTCCCGCCGCAGCCGGCCGCGATCAGCGCAACAGCCAAAATAGCAATCAGCATCCACAAAGACCGTTTATTCATAACATTCACCCTCCAAAAATAATCTTACAATTTGGTTATCCGGCAGGTAATATCCAGCGGCGGCGCATATAGCACCGAGCTCAGCACGATGATGTCCACCAGTCCGGCGTACTGTTTCACGCTGTCCAGTGTTATCCCTCCGGCCACCCCGACCTGCAGGCGCGGATTGAGTGCTTTCAATTTTTGCACGATGTCCTTAAGTACCTCGGGTTCAAAGTGATCGAGGAGCATGACGTCGACACAAGCCGCGTAGCGATAGGCCTCTTCCACGCTGGACGGTTCAAACTCGAGCTTGTGCTGCAGGGAATAGAGCTTCTCCGGCAGGGCTCCCAGTATTCGCATATGGTTCTGGGTGATCAGGATGGTATCGCTGAGCGAGTTGCGGTGATAGATCGCTCCGCCATCCTGGGCAGCCTCCATTTCGTCGATACGCATGCCAAGATGGGCCTTGCGGCTGGCCACCACGATCCGGATATCGGCGTTCTCTTCCTGCGCAGCCTGGACCATTCTGCCGGTCTGCGTGGCTATCGCGCAAAGGACGGTAAGATAGGTCTGGCAGACCCGCCACAGCTTGAACAGCGTTTTGATGTCTCCCTCGGCCTCGATGATCACCCCGCCCTTGGCAACCGGCTCGCCAGGCTGCCGCCAGTCGCCGACCGCCAGCTTCTTGGTCTCAAAGAATTCTTTGAGCCGGGCCGTGCCTGACACCACCGCGTCCACCCGGGAAATAAACTGGAACCGGCCCTGGCCCGCTATCCCCAGCAGCTCGGTGGTTATGTCGCCATAAGGGCAATCCTCTTTCATTCCGGTTTCCAGCGAATCGAAAAGCATCGAACCAATCCCGCTCAGCACAGTTGACTCCCCCTTCCACTCCCGATTGTTCCCCAAAGCCGTCGCTCATCCCTTGATGCTTCCCTGCGTCTAAAACGAATGTCAACCAACATAATTGTAAAAAACTACGTCAGTTGACACGGCTTTGTATCAGTATAGATTTCTCCTGGTCATTGTTTTTGTCGCTCATCTAACCCAAACTAACTGCAACTAACAAAACCATTCTGGTGTTATTATACAATTTGCTGTAAGATAAATGCAAGAGCTTTATCGGACAAACAACTGTTTTGCAAAGAAGGTGCGCTGATGACTGAACCTGTCTCCTATACCCCGGAGGAAGTGGCAAAAAGCTTAAAAATATCGCGCTTCACCGTCTATGAGATGATCAAGCGCGGCGACCTTGCGGCCTATCATATCGGCCGCAAGGTCCGGGTCGAGTCTTCTGACCTTGAGGCCTACATAAAAAAAGGCAAAACCTCTTCCCCTGCCGCCCAGGAAACATCGGCATCACCTGCTGAGGCACCTTCGCCGCAGCAGGACGGCCTGTTCATCTGCGGCCAGGATGTGGTTTTGGATATCCTCACCCGCCATCTCGAAAAAAAGACGCCGCATACCCGCTTTCTCCGCAACTACATTGGCAGCATCGACGGCCTGCTCGCCCTCTACCGCGGCTCCGCCAACGTCGTCACCGCCCACCTGTGGGACAGCGCTACCGACACTTATAATATTCCCTATGTGCGGCACCTGCTGCCCGGCCACCGGGCAGTCATCATCAATCTGGTTTATCGCACCGAGGGCTTCTATGTGGCCAGAGGCAATCCCAAAGCCATCGGCGCCTGGCAGGACCTGAGCCGGCCGGGAGTCCGCTTTGTCAACCGCGAGCGGGGCTCGGGGGCCAGGGTGCTGCTTGATGAAAAGCTGCGCCAGCTGGATATCGGCCATGAAACCATCCGCGGTTACGACCATGAGGAGATGAGCCACCTGGCGGTGGCCAGTTGTGTCGCCAGAGGTGAAGCCGACGTCGGCCTTGGAGCCGAAAAAGCCGCTTCTCAGTTCAGGGATATCGACTTCCTGCCGCTGCAGAAGGAAAGATACGATCTGGTGATCCGGCGGGAAGACGCCGACAAGCCCCAGTTCAAGGCGCTGCTGGCTGTCCTTCGCTCCGCCGCCTTCAAAAGCGAATTGTCTGGTATGGGCGGCTACGACCTCACCCAAACCGGCGAAATCATTGCCGAAACCTAAAGTCCGATCTTCCGCTTTTTGTCCGATCTTCCGCTTTTTTGTCCGATCTTCCCATATTGACAAATGATATCTGCCTTGTTATAATCTCACTGTAATTTGATAACCACGCTGCGGGACTGGCGGATAAGTGGAAATAACCACATGAACCGTAGTGAAAGAAAAGTCGACCGCCTGGGCAAAAGTGTATCTTTTGGCCAGGCGGTTTTTGTTTTCCCAAATAACTGTATAACCACGCTGCGGGACTGGCGGATAAGTGGAAATAACCACATGAACCGCAGCGGGAGACAAGTCGACCGCCTGGGCAAAAGTGTATCTTTTGGTCAGGCGGTCTTTATTTTGTTACATACCCAGCCGCCTGAACGCGCCACAAAAATGTAAAGGGGATGCTTCAAAGATGAAAAACAGGTGGCTTATTGCGGTCTCGGCGGTGGGAATCCATATTTGCATCGGCAGTGTATACGCCTGGAGCGTACTGACAAAACCCATCATGAACGAACTGGGCCTTGGGCTGAAAGAAACGCAATGGGCTTTTTCCCTGGCGATTCTCTTTCTTGGTCTGTCGGCCGCTTTTTTAGGCGGCTGGGTTGAAAAATGCGGCCCCAGAAAATCCGGCTTGTTCGCGGCGATATTTTTCTGCAGCGGCATGTTTGGCACCGGTCTGGCCGTATTGTTCAAAAGCCTGCCGCTTCTCTACCTGTTCTACGGCGTGATAGGAGGCATCGGCCTTGGCACCGGCTATATCACTCCCATCTCGACGCTGGTCAAGTGCTTCCCGGAAAAACGCGGTTTCGCCACCGGGATCGCCATCATGGGCTTCGGCTTTTCCAGCCTCATCGCCGGACCGGTTATTCAGGTCCTGCTGGAAAGGTATAGCCTTTTCGCCGCGTTTGAAATTCTGGGTCTGGCCTATCTGCTGATCATGGTGCCTTCGGCCTTATATCTCGAACCACCGCAGGAGATTCATGAACAGATCAAAACCTCGGGCGCGTCCTGCCCGATCACCGGCGTGAGTCAGGCGACAGCGGCGGAAGCCTTGAAAACATGGCGGTTCTATGCCTTGTGGTGGATGCTTTTCACCAATATCACCTGCGGCATCGGCCTCCTGAGCGTGGCTTCGCCCATGGCCCAGGAAGTGATCAAGCTGTCGCCGCTTGCCGCCGCCACCATGGTCGGCATCATCGGTCTGGTCAACGGCTTCGGCCGCTTTGCCTGGTCTTCGGTTTCCGACTATATCGGCCGCCCCAATACCTATCTCGCCTTCTTCGTCATCCAGATCTTCGCTTTCTTCCTGCTGTCCAAGACAACCGACAGCCTGATCTTCCAGCTGCTGATTTATCTTATCATCTCTTGTTATGGCGGCGGCTTTGCTGCGATTCCGGCTTTTCTGAGCGACCTTTTCGGAACCAGGCAGCTGAGCGCGATTCACGGCAACATTCTTACCGCCTGGGCGGCCGCGGGGGTTGTCGGTCCGTTGCTTGTGGCCTGGGTCAGAGAGACTACCAACAGCTACAACGACACCCTGATGATTTTCTCCCTCTGCTTCATCGTCTCACTGGTTGTCGCGGCTTTTCTCAAATTCCGGCAGGCGCCTGCCGCCAGCGCCGAAGACATGGCCTATGCCCGGATTCATCACTGAAACAAGCTGAAGGCAAGCCTATTTTTGAGCTATTAGACGGAAACGGGAGGGAATTTCCGCAGTGAAGGAATTCCCCGCCCGGTTCCTGCCTCCCAGACTAAGTTGCACTCTCGTCTCAGCCGTTATCAACGATGCCTTTCCCTCTCCTCCAGGCTTTTCCCCTCTTTCCACCGCAAAAGTGCCGGTCGGCGAAGTTCCTGATCAAGGCGCTGTATGGCTAAGGCCGACAGCTATCGTACCGTCGCCCATGACGCATCCGTGCGCAGGGGCTCCTCGCGCGATCGTCCTGATCGCGCGTACGATGCTGTTACCGGCAATCTTATCCAACAGCCCCTAAGCTCCTTCTCTACGCCGCCGGACACCATTGCTGGCCCTGAGTTTCCACTAAGCCTATTTTTGAGCTGCCAGACAGGAACCGGGAGGAGTTTTCCGCAGCGGGACTCGCCCACATCCGTGGATAAGTTCAACTAAAAGACTCGGGAAAGTTCCCGAGTCTTAGTTTCACTAATGTCCACAGCCGTCGGCAGCTAAGCTGCCGGTGACGGCCAAGGATGGCCTAAGTACTGGCCGCGCCAAGGATGGCATGGCGGCCATGTGAAACGGCGTAGGATATCGTCCGTAGCGGAGGAATTTCCCTCCTGTTTCCCCACTTCGCAGGTCGAAAGCTAAAGGCGGGATGATCATCCCGCCTTCTTCGCGTCTATTTTGCTTCTTTGTTGTACTGCAGATAGACCACATGGGTCTGCAGATACTCTTCCAGGCCATGTTTGCCGTCCGCGCCGCCGATGCCTGATTTGCGCCAGCCGGCGTGAAAACCCTGCATCGCCTCAAAGTTTTCCCTGTTGATATACGTTTCGCCGAATTTGATTTCGTTGCAGGCCCGCATCGCCACATCGATGTTTTGGGTGTAAATCGATGAAGTGAGGCCGTATTCGCAGTCATTGGCCATCTCAATAGCTTCGTCCAGATCGCGGAAGGTGGCGATCGGCAATACCGGCCCAAAGGTTTCTTTTTGCATCATCGCCGAGTCCTGCCGGCAATTGGTAAGCACGGTCGGTTCAAAGTAGAAGCCTTTGCCCCGGTCGGCCCTTTTGCCGCCGAGAACAAGGGTCGCCCCATCGGCCACCGCCTGGCGGACCGAAGCTTCCACCTGCTCCAGCTGCTGTCTGCTCACCAGGGGACCCATCTCGATATCCGGCTCAGTCAGCGGATTGCCGTATTTCGTATTTTTCATCGCCACAGTCATTTTTTCAATAAAACGTTCGGCGATCGACTCGTGAACATAGACCCGTTCCGCGCAGTTGCAGACCTGGCCGGTATTGATGATTCTGGAGTTGCGGATCGCCGGTACGGCGATGTCGAGATCGGCGTCGGCCATGACGATCGCGGGCGCTTTACCGCCGAGTTCCAGGGAGACTTTGGTAACATTCTCCGCAGCGGCGCGCATTACCGCGATCCCTCCCTCGACACTGCCGGTGAAGCTCACCATCCCCACTTTCGGGTGTCCGGCCAAAGCGTTGCCCACCACCGAGCCACTGCCTGACACCAGATTGAAAATACCCTTCGGCAGGGTCGTCTCGGCGACGATTTTCGCAAATTCAAAGGCGTTGTTCGGCGTCTCGCGGCTGGGTTTGATCACGATGGCATTGCCGGTAACCAGGGCCGGGGCCATTTTCCGGGCGATGAGAAAGAACGGGAAATTCCACGGCAGTATGCCGCCGATAACCCCGATAGGTGCTTTAAAAAGAAAAATATTTTCATTCGGCCGGTCGCTCTGAATAATTTCGCCTTCATACCGACGGGCAAATTCGGCCATATAATCAATGTAATCGGCGGTAAAATTAGCTTCCACTCTGGCCAGAGGCAGGATTTTGCCCTGTTCCTCGGCGATAACTTTCGCCAGTTCTTCCGCCCGTTGCCGCACGCCGCTGGCGATCTGCCGCAGGAAACCGGCCCGTTCGACGGCAGGCAGCTTGGCCCAGGACTTTTGGGCTTTTTCGGCGGCGTCAACCGCGAGATTGACGTCTTCCACCGTTCCCTCCGGCACCTCGGCTATGATTTCCTCGGTTGCCGGATTGACGACCGGGATCATTTTCCTCGCCCCATTGGCCACAAACTCGCCGTTGATGAACATTTGGTACTGTTTCATGACAATCCCTCCTTAGTTAACATTCACCTCGCCTGATAGACCAAGGCCTCACTCTCACCTCCACCATTCCAGCGTCATAATACGATCAACCTCAGTTTATCTTACTCTATTTTCCATTCCACGCCGTCATCACCAAATCCTTCCATATACCCTTTCATTCTCCGCCTAACATAAGCAAATGCGAATGATATAATTCCTGCGGCATAGTTATATTTTATTTGTTTATGTTATGGAAAAGCACTTGAAAGATGGCGGAGCCGGCTATATAATATAAACAATATCTGGCAGATTTGCCATATTTCACAACGGCGTGCCGACCCGGAACAAAAATTCCGCGTCGGCCTTTCTATTTTGGGCGGTGAACCAAAGGCTTCACAGCTACGAATAGCCTGGCAGCGGACCTCTTCAAACTTGTTAGGAGGAAATCATCATGGTAACGTCAAAAGCCTTGGCTTCCCTAAGCGCGCAAAGTGCGGACAGCAGACGGAAGAATCCGCCTCTGGCCGCACCTTCCCAGGGGCGAACCGCCGCGCCGGCGACACCGGAATTCACCGATCTGCACCGTGATTTTTGTTTCCTGCGTGTCCGCAACCCGGACTGGAACGACTTTCATCTGCTGGACCATCTCCGAAAACACACCCCCGCAATGACGATGGATGCGCTGCGCCGCCTTAAGCGCGAATGCGGGCTGGAGAGCCGTGAGGCCGTCCGCAACATCCTTCTGCAGCGTGTTTTTGGCTGTGGGATGGAGCTTAGCCATAAGCAGCTCAATTTTATTCACAAACTGCATCCTGAATTACGCGACAAGGATGTACGCCCAACTCAGCCGGGTGAACTGCTTGTTTACGAATGCCTTTTCGGTCGTGGCGTAGTGGGCATGGGCCGCTATTATGTCCACCTTTTTGCCGATATGTACAACGGGCTGGTGTTTGGCGGCTTCAGCCATCACCGGTCTGTCCGCGAAGGTGTCGGCATCCTGCAGGAACACGTCCTGCCCCATTACACCGCCCAGGACACCCTGATCCGGACGGTTTTGCACTCCACCAGCGACAGTCGGGATTTTCGGGAATTCCGCGATATCGCGTCCAGTCAATTCCTTGTGGAATCCGGTGTTGGTTGGGAACACACCCGCCGCAGGTTCGGAATCATCCAGCGATTCTACCGGAGCGTCGTTCTGAGCGATTTTTTCGAAGTTACCAAAAGAAGCGCCCTGCCGGCATTTGCCTTGCAGCCCTTCTTTCTGCGCTGGATTGAAAAATACAACACCGGCTGCGAGTTCCAGCAGCCTCGTCCGCTGTTGCGCTTTGACAATCAATATTCGTAGCCGGTGCCCTGCACGACGGCTTTCTATTCTTCGTCCGGCTCGTCGACGATTGAATCGATTCGGCCGCCGCCGCGCAGCAGCTCCCGTACGGCCGCCAATTGCCTGTCCATTTTCTCCAGGACCGCCAAGCTGCGCCGCTCCTCCGGCGAAGTCGCAAGTACCTGACTGATTCCGCCGTTCCTGATCACAAGTCGCCTGTCCCCCATCAGCGCCAAAATAGGGTCGTGGGTAGCCATCAAAACGATTTTGTCCTGATCCACCAGCAGACGCAGCGCCTGCTTCCGGTCAATGCCGGCGTTCTCGATTTCATCGATCAGCACAATGGGGCACGCACTCAGGAACGCGGCATCGGCGATCATCAGCGCCCGGGACTGTCCGCCGCTCAAAGCGGTAACCGGAGTCCCGGGCGAAAATTTTTCACCCGCCAATTCATTGGCTTTGTTGATAATGCCGGCGGTCAATTCTGCGATGTTTTCGGCCAGCTTGCTCTCGGCATGCATGGTCACAAATTCCTCTACCGTTAAGTCCATGACAAAATTCATGTTCTGGGACAACTGAGCCACCAGCTTGTCTTCTATCGAAAACCGCCGCGTTTCGTCCGGCGTCTGGCCGTTGACCAGGATAGTACGGCCTGTCGGCGTATCTTGTTGAGCCATCCATTCAATATCGGCCAGCAGCCTGCTTTTCCCTGAGCCGGTGGGGCCGACGATACTGACCACCTCCCCGGCGGCAAGGTTAACGGACATATTTTCCTCCTGTCCGTCTTTGTCTAGGCCACCGATAATGGTGATGTTCCGTACTCTTTCCTCTTTTGCCTGAAGCTGTTCCATCCGGGCCATAAAAGCAACAAACCCGTCGATAAGGCCGTGGCGCTGTGTCCCGATATCCTGGAGTGCTTCGTCGCTGATGCCGGCGAAAAATTCTCCGACAGACTTGTCGGGTGCTGCACTCACTGGTATTGACAGAAAAAAATCTTCGGCATGAGGATAGGCCTCTACCAACTCGTCGATGGTCATCTTCCGCAGTTTGTCCCACATTGGCATCATTCCTCGGCAGTTTTTCCGCGTGTCTTTACATAAATTCCATCTTTTTTACATTGCCCATCTGAAAACTCTCGCCGATACGAGTCTGGCCCAGACAGTACGAGCAGGTAGCCGCCGGCAGGGAAAATCGCAGCTGGCAGTTCACCAGACTGTCCAGCCCCGGAGCTTTCGCAAACAGGCGTCCGACTTCCAGCGCGCCCTGGCCGGTAAGACCGTTAACCCTAACAATGATTGCTTCGGGATTGGCCTGCCGGACACGGAAGGCGAAAACCTCGCGTTCGGCCTGAGACACGATGTCGCCTTTGGTGATTACGATCACATCGGCCAGTTTCAGCATCGGCCCGATTTTCTGCGGCGTATGAACACCGCTCAGGTTGTCGACGACACAAACCGCCAGTGCGCCCCGGATATGCGGGGAACAGCGGTTGCACAGGCCGGCGCTCTCGCTCACCAGCATATCCAACTCTTGGCTTTGGGCCCATTCCAGGCAGTGTTGAATATTGGTGGCGAAAAAATGGTCAGGACACAGGTTGCCCGACAACCCCACTTGGACAACCAGACCTTTGCTTAGGAAGAGTTCCCGGTCCTTGGTGGACAGGCAGTCGAATTTTACGACTCCTACCCTGGTACCGTTTTTTTGAAAGGAAGCCATGACCTTCAGCAGCACAGACGTCTTGCCGGCTGAAGGCGGTCCGGCCACAGTGACTAGCTGCACGGCACACCTCCCCGGCCAAGGGCCTGAAGAAATTTACGGTTGAGTTCTTCCTGCAAAACCTCCATGTCAGAGTTTCGGATATAATCCCAGCCCGGCCATTTGAATCCGGCGCCGGCTGGCAGATTCCGCCCGCCTTGCGGGTGAAGGGCGGGAAAGTGGGCGTCGTCACAAATCCGGGCGACCTCCGGCCCGGTGAGGTAGTCGACAACAGCTTTCAGTTCATCCAGCTTGGCCGCTTTGACCAGCAGCGATATCGGATAAGCCAGCGCCCCGTCCTCAGGCCAGATGACGGCAATGTTCCGGCGGTTGCTGATCGTCTCGGCGAAAAAACGGGGCATGACATGAATCGGCGGTACATCGGCGCGGCCGCTGCCCAGTTCCTTCACCATCTGCGCCGGGTGCAGGCCGTAGCGAACCGCCCTGGCCAGCCCGTTTATGCCAGCATCGCCAGCGTCTTTGTAGTAGTTCAACTGGACGACATCGCAAAAAACATCGCCATGGCCGCGGATAACCACCTGTTTTTCATAAATCGGATCAAGCAAGTCGTTCCAGGTTTTCGGCACAGGCAGTTTGCCAAGCCGCTTCATGTCCACCACCATCACCAGAATGTTAACAGCGATTACGTTGAAACAGCCGCCCGGATCAGCGATTCCCGCCTCAGCCAGCCGGGGATTGACCGCCGGGCGGGAAAGCCGGGCAAATACACCGGTCTTGACGAACCGGTCGACAAACTGCTTGTGGAAAAAATCGTAGCCGGTAGTAAGAATAATGTCGGGAAGCTCCTCCGGGTTCTCAAAATACTTGCTGTACTCTTCGTAATTTGCCTGCTTGTTGGCGGAGATATCGATGCTATAGTCCAGCTCCAGCCCTGTCTCCTGGCGCAGACGGTTCAACAGATGCCTGATTTCGCCCTGCAAGGGGACTTTCAGCGGGCAAGGCACAAAAGTTAGCATGTTCAGCTGACTGGCCGCACCAGGTATTGTACCGCCCATGTCCCGCAGTCGTCTGCCTTCATCGATCTTTTCCTCCAGCAGCCGGATGAAAGCCTCTATATTGAGATGTTTGCTCAGCAGCGCGGTTTTCAGCTTCAGAACAGGCCCAAGCTCATTCAGGACATCATCGTCAGCCAAAACGGGAAAGCCATTGCTGATGAAGATGGCTCTTGTTTCCGGATATTCGGCGATGATCCGGCCAATCGTCCAGTCCGGTTTTACATACTCCATGGCTTGCCCTCCCGGCCGATTATGTTTTCAGGCCCTCTTACTCTCCGCAAAAATAAAAAATCAACCACCGCGAAAGCGCCTGCCTTCGCCCGGTTGATACCTCATTGTACTCCAATCCGTTCGGCGGATAACTGCTGCTATGGTTTAACTTATAATAAACCGAAATGCAGGTTAAGTCAATCAGGAAAAAAACGGCCCCGGGAATCTATTTCTGATTCGGCGGGGCTGTTTTCAACCTATTTCAGGACCATCATTTCGGTGGCTTTAACAAGGGCGGTAACTTTGTCGCCGGGTTTGAGATCCAGGTCTTCCACCGAATCCACCGTAATCGCCGCTACCAATTCAGCGCCTTTGTAATCCATGACAACTTTCGCCATGACCGCGCCCTTCACTACTTCTTTCACAGTCGCTTCCAGCTTGTTTCTGCCGCTAATTTTCATACGATGAACCCTCCTTCGAATATTATAGTTTTATCATAACAAATATTTCTCACATAGTAAATAATTATTCCTATTTTATCTCATTATATTCTAAAATTACAGATGTTTATTTTATTATATTAATAAAACCAGTCATGACTCAGTTGAATAAGCAGGGACATGCTGCTGGTGTTGAGTTATGTTGGTCATTTGCCGTCTAAAGCCCCGGCGGCTTACTGTCCGAACCGGCTGTAGCATGAATGGTCAACAGCAGTTTAACATATCACATTTACTATAAGCACGGCATAGTATATATCAGATTATCCCAACACAATAGATTTGAAAGGAGCGTATATATGCCGCGTAAATTCCCGAAAAGTTTGCTGGAGGTCGATTTTCTTCCCAACGTGAGAGTCGGTATCGTTGTGGAAGGCCCGTTGACGCTGATCGGTACCCTGGTCGCCGAGATCGAAGAAAATGACCGCCATCATGGCGACCCTGTCATCTGCCCCCCCATCCCGCCCTGCCCGCCGGTGGACGTCGATGTTAAAGTCGACGTGGATGTCGACCTGGAGCCGGAATTCCTGCTGGTCCAGCTTACCACGGCTTTCACCTTGACTGTGGATGGGGTAACCATTACCTTCCCGATCGGCACCATCGTCGCCGTCAACATCGAAGAGATTCTGCTCATCGGTCCGCAGTAACCCATCCTATAGCCAGCCGAGACAACCAAAAAGCACTCCAAGGAGTGCTTTTTTCCTAGTGAAAGGAGAGGTATAAATGCCGCGTAAATTCCCGAAATCCCTGGCCCAGGTCGAAATACTCCCCGGCGTCCGGGTAGGCATCGTTCTTAGGGGGCTCCCAGCCATAACCCTCATCGGAACCCTCATCGCCGAACTCGAAGAACGGCACCGGGATATTCCGGTCATTCATCTGCCAATCAAAGTCCATGTGGAGAAAGAGGTGGACCTGGAGCCGGAATTCCTGCTGGTCCAGCTTACCACAGCCGTTACCATCGGAACTGTGGAGGACGCGCTGAGGGCACCGCTTATCGTCTTCCCGGCCGGCACCATCGTCGCCGTCAACCTCGATGACATTCTGATCATCGGCCCGCAATAAGAGATTCGGCCTTCGCCGCCAAAGACAAAAAGCACTCCAGGAGTGCTTTTTGTCTTCACCACAAGATATTGATGTCCGTTAATACGGAACAACCGCATATAGTGTTATTTGATACATGCTTTATAACTACGTTAGTAGTATAAACTATCACGTTCTACACTCAGCTCGACATTCACCTCACTTTTTCGATTAAATTCGACAGCGAGCCCGACCTAGTTCTGTCCAGCCCCTTCATTTTCGTTGATCATTATTGTCCTTTTGAGCCCAGTTTTGCTTTAAGCCGATAGTATCACCAGGCATAAAGCCACTGGTATAGCGAATCTTACGGTAAATGTTTATATTAATTAACATGCTATCATATAAAACACCTAAAACTATCGAATCCTCGCAAAATCAATCTAGTTTGCAATAATATAATTCTCGGACGTAATTATCGGTAAATTGGGGGCGTCAGCATTGCCGACGCCCCTTTCAGTGTCAATTTCCAATGAAGATTTGTCCGGCATACAGCAGATAGAACCGCAGCAGCACAACGCCAACCAGAACAAAGGCAGAGTTCATCACCAGAGCGCTGATCGGCAGACTGCCGGAAGAAGCCATGCTTCCTCCGCCCCCCGCCGTCAGCGTCGCCGTCTTGCCGGCCTGCTCGAAACGATGCAGGGCTGTAAAGGCCATGATGATAGGCAAAATCAGCCCAATCCCCACGACACCGATCCAGAAGACCTGCGCCCAGACGCCGGTGCTCAGCGCCTGCCGGGCGACAATGGCGTAGCTGCCTCCCATGTTGACCAGCCCAACGAACAGGATAAACAGGACGAACAACTCGCTGGGAATCAGCTTCATGTCCAGAGTCAGCAAATACCTGAGGTTCCGCTCTCCCACCGAACTTCGGAAGAACAGGACTCCGGCCACGATATTGGCCGCCACGCCTGCCGACATGCCGGAGATCAGGAATAGCAGCGGCAGCACCGCTATATTGAGCAGAGGCTTGGCGACAAGCACCGACAGCAGAAAACCGGTGTACACCGCAATCGATACCGCCGACAGGCCCATAAGGAAGTCCAGCGCCAGGCCCGCCCCCTCACCCGCCTCGGCCAGCGGCAGCAGCTGCTTCATCATACGCCCGGCCTCTTCTTTGAAGACAATAAGGAAAAACAGCATGGACAGGGCCGTGTAGGCCATCAGCAGGATTACGCCGATGGACATCACTGAAGTCAACTGGAAGTGGATCATGAGCAGGTAAAAGGAGAAGGGTTTGCCGAGATCAAGGACCAGCAGCCCCTGACCGACCATGATCGCCAGTGGGGCAATGATCGCCCCCGCTTTGACCAGTCCGTCGCGCCACTGACCCTGCCCGGCCGACCGTTTGATCAGCAGGGCCGAGATAAGCGCTCCGGCGCTCAGGCCGGCGATAAACAGGTAAAACGCGATCGGCCAGCCCCATTGGACTTCCTGGTACTGGGCAAGACTGCCCCATATCTGATCCATTATTGCCCACCTCCGCGCCAGTTTGGTATCGTGGCCAGTTTGGGGTTGGTTCCCAGATGCTCTTTCGCCTTTACGGTATATTGTTTGGCTAAGGCGACGCGAATCTCACTGCCGGGATCGCTCAGATCCCCGAAGGTGAGGGCGCCGGTCGGGCAGGTCGACACACAGGCCGGTTTCTGCCCTTTGACAACCCTGTTTTCATAGCAGAAAGTACACTTGCTGGCACTACCGGTCACTGGGTGAATGAACCGGGCCTGATACGGACAGGCGGTCACACAGTATTTGCAGCCGACACACTTGGCGGCGTCGACAAGATTCACACCCTCTTTGTTGGTATACGAGGCCCCGGTCGGACACACCGACACGCACGGGGCGTTGTCGCACATGACGCAGGACTGGCGGTGAAAATCCATCGTCAGGTTGGGATAATTGCCGCGCGGGCCTTCAATCCGGACCTGAAGCCGGTAAACCCCGTCAGGCACTTTATTCTCGGCGCGGCAGGCGACCGAGCAGGCCTGACAGCCGATGCAGCGGTTACTGTCATACAGCATGCCGTAACGTTTCTCAGCCATAGTATCCTCCCTACACCTTTCTGATTTCGATACCGGCGGTATGCACCACGGTGGCGCAGACCGGGGCGAACTCCGTCGGGGTCATCATATTGGCGTTGGTACCCTGCTTGTAGGCCCTTTTCAGTCCCGGCGACAGCCGCCCGAAGCCGAAGTAGGTAAAAGCAGTATCCGGGCGTATTCCCTTGCTCACCAGGACTTTGGCCGGCTGCTTGCCCCAGGCCGAAGTCACCTCGACGCTGGCTCCGTCTGTCAGCCCCAGCCTGGCCGCCGTATCCGGGTTGACCCACAGCCGGTTCGCCGGCATCAGCGAATAAAGCCAGGGAACGTTGTGGGTGTGGGCGTTGGTATGAATGGCCGCTTTGCCTTGGATGAAGTACAGCTGACCGCCATCGGCCAGCTTGACCGGCCGGTAGACAGGCACGCCGCGGCCGAACAGTTCCTGGGCCTCGTGGGACAACAGCTCGATCTTTTTGCTGTGCGTCTTCAGGCTGGTGAACGGCTTGTCGATGATCCCCTGCTCATTCACCGCGCTTTGGGCCTCCGGAAACATTTTGACGAAATCGGCCACCGACGCTTTGTCCCTGAGCAGCAGCGGTTTCAGGCCGAAATTGACGAAGCCTTTTTCCTTGGCTGTCTTCAGCAGGTCTTCCCGCCCCCCCATCTGGGCGAAGCGGATTTCTTCGATATCCTTGTAGGGGAAATATGCCCCCAGCCCCATCTTCTCGCCCAGTTCCTTGAATATCTGCCAATGCGGCCGGGTGTCGGCCACAGGTTTTACCACCTGCTGACGCAGCGTATAGACCGGGGCGGCCCCGCTGGCGTTGTTGAAACCCTCGTCCCGCTCCAGGAAACTGCTTTCCGGCAGAATGACGTCGGCGTACCAAGCCGTATCGCTCATATTGATATCGCTGACCACCAAGAGATCCAGCTTCTTCAGCGCCTCGATCACCCGGGTGGTATTGGACTGGCTGATGACAGGATTGTAGCGGAATACGAACCAGCCTTTGATCGGATAGGGCTTTTCAGTCAGCACAGCTTCAGGAACGATGTGGACGACGCCGTCCGACGCCGGCACCATGAAGTTGGGATCGCCCTTGACCTGGGCCCCGTCAACTCTCGCTTTGCCGGGCTTTGGAAACGGCGGTGTCTTGAGGCCGGCGATGCCTGGAATCACCTCGCGGCCCACCAGGCTGTTGATGACAGGCGCCGATTTCACCATGAAGATGCCGCCCGGAACCTCGAAGCTGCCCAGTAGCATGGTGGCGATGATCGTGGCCCGTCGCAGCTCAAATTCCTCCGGCGAAAAGGTGGTCCGCCAGCCCCAGTCGATCACCGCCCGGGGTTTTGCCGCCGCCATTTCTTTGGCGATCTTTTCGATATCGGCGGCCTTTATGCCGGTCTCCCCTTCGGCCCAGACCGGAGTCGCCGGGGCGACCGCTTCCTTCACCGCGTCGAACCCCTCGGTGTATTTGTCGACAAACTCCTTGTCGTATAAATTGTCGCGGATGAGGACATGGGTGATCGCCAGCACCAGGGCAAGGTCGGTGCCGGGTTTGACCGGGTACCACTCGTGGGCCTTGGCGGCGGTCACCGAAAACCGCGGATCCACCGACACCAGTTTGCCGCCTTTGGCTATCGCGTTCATGACGCCGCGGGCCTGGGCAACATTGATGCCTTCGAAATAACTGCGGCCGAGGCTCAGCAGATACTTGACATTGCCGTAGTCGATAGCCAGCGCCGGCGTGCCGAAAGTCGCCTCCTGGGCCACCGTGCGGGCGATCGGGCAGGTCGACTCGTGGGTAAAAGTATTAGGTGAACCGTAGGCTCTGGCCAGAGTGTCCATATAGGCCTTGTGGGGACCGCCCCGGCAGGCGAAAGCCATCGCTTCGGGTCCGTGCTGAACCTTGATGGCGGCCATTTTCTCGGCGATGTAGCTGTAAGCCTCATCCCAGCCGACTTCCCGCCATTTTCCTTCCCCTCGCTCGCCGGCCCGGATCAGGGGTTTGGTAACTCGCTGCTCGTCATAGAGCTGGGAGACCGAAGCCCCGCCCCGGGCGCACACCGTCCCGCCGGTGGCCGCCCAGTCAGGGTTGCCGCTGACAAGAACGGCCTTGCCGTTCACGACTTT
This sequence comes from Negativicutes bacterium, assembly GCA_031292015.1. The sequence goes on from JARLHY010000208.1 coordinate 18,144, forward strand.
GGCCTGGATCGGGCAGCGGGATGTACACATTTCACAGTAGCTGCGAACATAGGCGACGTTTTCTTCGGAAGCTGCGTCAGTGACCACCGACGTCATTTTGGAGGCGCCGCAGCCGGAAATCATCACCGTAGCGGCTGTTGCTCCGGACAGCTTCAAAAAGGTTCTGCGGCTAAGTTTTTTCCCCATGATCCTCCCCCTCATCTTCAAACCGGACTCGATTGCACCGAACTCTCAAAGCGGTATCCAGTATAGCATCCGTCATTCGAAATATTCGCTCTTTTCCTGCCCGCCCCCTCGTTGGGAGCAATCGATAATCATGATTGCCCGATAATGGCCGGTTATCAGGCACGGCAGGCAAAAGCGTCCCCGCTGATCCGCCCTGCCAGAAAAGGCCCTGCCAGACGGCAGGGCCTTTTCGCAACATGTCGGAAACTACCGTTCGATGCTCAGGCCGCTGGTCTCGACACCGGCAAAGCCAGCCCGGATGGAAATGACGTCATAGCCTTCCGCTTTCAGCGGCAGCAGAGTCAGCGCGGCAGTTTGCCCGGTGTAGCAGTAGACCACAATGATCTTGTCCTTCGGCAGCGAAGCCGCCTTTTCCCTCAGCTCCGCCAACGGAATGCTTACCGCCCCCTGAACATGGCCTTTGGAATAATCGCTGCCGGCCCTCAGGTCTACAACAACGTAGTTATCCGGGCTTTCCTCCAGCAGTCCCTTAACGCTGGCGCCCTCCATAATCAGCGTCTTGGCCGTCATCTGCTTCGTCAGTGTTTCTAAGGTTTCGCCGATGCCCCTGCGAATCGCAGCAGCGGCAGAGTCATCCGGATAAACAACAGGCGTGGCCGGCGCAAAGACACTGGCGTCGGTGTCGGTCGGGAAGCCCGCCTTTTCCACCGCGCCGTAGCCCCGCGACAGCGAATAAACCGTGTACCCCAGCGCTTTAAGCGGCGTCGAGACCAAAGCCGACTGCTGGCCGCTGTAGCAGTAGAGCATGATGACCTTGTCACCTGGCAGTCTGTCCATCATGGCCGGCATTTGGGCAAAAGGAATGTTCACCGCGCCCTTGACATGGCCCTTGGCATAATCTTCCGGGGCCCGCAGGTCGACTACCAGATAATTCGCCGGATTGCCGGCAACCAATTCCCTGGCGGCGTCCGGAGCCAGCGGGAAATTCCTGGCTTTGACCAGCTCCACGATCTGGCTGAACCCCTCCCAGGCCGCCTGCCTGGTAAGGTCGGTCTTGTCGAAGTTTTGCTGGGGCAACGCCCAAGCAGTGCCGACAAAGCTGACCAGAAGCAAAACCACCAGTACCTGCAGAAAATAACGCGTTTTTCTCATAATCCACCCTCCCTTTGTTTGAATGAGTCACTTTCCGAACCTTTAAAAGGTTTCGCTCTTTTGGCCCTTTCGCGGAAATAAAGTACCCCCGCCCCTCGCGACGAAAGACAGCGCCTGTTTTGGGCAGGCATCCACGCAGATACCACATTTGATACAGTCTGGATGCGCAAAAAGCGCCCCGCTGCGCTGAGGCGAAAGCCCCATCGGACAGGTCCTTGCGCATACGCCGCACTGGACGCACTGCTTGCTTATCGCCAGCGGGTTCCTGCCTGAAGAAGCCCAGGCCGCCAAAGTACCCATGGGGCAGAAATTGCACCAGGTACGGGGGCTGTATACGACAGCCAGCAGCATTCCGATAATGGTTGTAATAAAGATGATCCGCAGGAAAACCAGCCCGATTTTCGCCGGAACAGGCCAGGCATAAACCATCTGCCAGCCGAACATCGCAAAAATAATACCAAGCATCAAAATCCTGAATCCTCTGGTTTTGGCCCAGCCTGGCACCGTCTTGCGTGAATTTACCCTGGCCAGTACCTGATCCCACAGGCTGCCCCGCGGGCAATACCTTCCGCACCATTCCCGTCCCCGGGAAAAAGCCATGACTACCGGCGCCAGCATGCAGAAAAGCGCCACCGACCCGATAACCGGAAACAGGAAAAAACCGACAGCCAGATAAATCCCAAGAACAAGATAACTGTAACTCTTCCAGTTCTTTGCCATCTTTTCCTCATACACGCATTAGTCCCATCCCCTAGGGGAGGGGTTAATATGATTATATAATACCTCCCGCAATTTGTATACCCAGGCGGCGAATTTTTAAAGAAAGCCGTCAATCCATTTTCACAGACCGACGGCTCTAAAGTCAAGGCGGCGATTCCCCTGCCCCAAACTAAAATTCGACCGCAGCGCTTACAAAAGCCGGAATAAACCGGCTGCCAAACCTCCGGCTCAGTTCGGCCATCATCGAAAAGCCTGTGCAGTGGCCGGCAAAGACGAAGTCGGGCTGGAAGCTCTCCAGCGTGTCCAACGTTTTTGCCTGCTGCTCGGCGCCGACCGGACCAAGGTGGGTACCGCCGATCCAGCCGCACAGGCGCTTGGCCCCGGTCAGTTCCAGGCCGTAGCTGACGGTGTTGACCAGTCCGGAATGGGTGCAGCCGCCGATGACCACAAGGCCGTTGTCGCTGAGATAATACAGCGAGATATCATCGATAATCCGGTCCGGACAGTCGCCATCCCCACAGCAGGTGACCAATCGGGTGTCGCCGACCTCATAATCCGTCCTGCGGGGGATCTGTCCGCTGAACCAGAGGCCCGGGGCAATCTGGCATGGCTCTTTTCCCAGGCGCCAGTCAACCCCTAGGGTGGTCAATTGTTCCTTGACATAGGGAATGCCGACAAAGTGGCGGCTGTCATTTGTCACCGAAAACCGCGGCACGAAGATATCGCTATGGGCATAAAGCGGATAGGTTTTACGCCCATGCTGCAGCAAATGAAGCAAGCCGCCGCTGTGATCATAATGCCCGTGACTGAGCACCAGGGTGTCGATCTGGGCCGGTCGGACGCCCAGCAGGCCCAGATTATGGATCAACGCCGCCGTCTGCCCGGTGTCAAAAAGAATCTTTTCCGACTGGTGCTCCAGCAGCAGGGAAAATCCGTGTTCGCCTCGGAATGGGCTCCTCTGGTTGATCGGTACCGAGTTGTCCATAACAACAGTTGCTTTCATCCGGCCCGCCTCCTTGTTTCAAGTCCCTCAGTCCAGACAATGGCCTTTTCGCGTTTTACACAACGCCGCTTAGTTTCTTTTCTTCAATATATTCCATCAGCAGTCCGGCAGTATTGCCGGTCAACTTCAGGCAATTTCGCAGATGATCCTTGGTTTCAAACGGATGCGGGTTCAGTATCCGGCAGCAAGAACCGCCAAAACGCTCACTGAAGCGGCGGTGAAATTCTTCACTGGCGCTGTACACCGCGTTTCTGCTCTGACTCTTGTCGGTTCGCCCCTGCAGCATTCCCAGCACCATCACCGACCCGGCCAAAGCTCCGCACACGCAGCCGGCGTGGCCGATGCCGCCGCCGAAACCGCCGCCCATCTTCAGTGCCTCATCGCTTACATCGAGTTTCAACGCTTCCCGGAAGGCCCGCAGGATGGCTTCGGAGCAGTTGTATCCTTCCTTGAAATACTGGCCCGCCAGATTTTTGACCTCATCTGTCATCACTCTTGCCCCCTTCATGGAATAAAGCCGGCTTAGCTTTAGGAATGATCATGCCCGCCGCAGCATCCGCCGCCGTGGCTTTCGTGCTCGCCGCCGCCGCACGCCGTTTTCCCGCCGCCCTCATCGATCTTGGATTTTTTCATCCCGCCGCACTGGGGACAGGCGATTTCGTAGCCATGTTTACCTCCGGCGGTACAGGGCGGCTCTTCCCACCTTTTTCCGCAGTCGCTGCACTCAAACACTCGATTTTTCATGTGATAGTTTCCCCCTTCTAATATGATCTGGTGGCCTTCCACCAGGGCTGTGGCCGCTTTGGATCTGGCCGACCGCAGAATCCGCTGAAAGGTCGCCCTTGACACGCCCATCGCCGCGGCGCACTCGACCTGTTCAAGACCGACGATGTCCTTCAGTCGTAGCGCTTCGATTTCTTCGAACAGAATCTTCACTGTAGCGGGATTGTCCTGATCTACAGGCAAAAATCGCCGGCAGCAGGGTACTTGCTCAATCATCCCACAGCAACGTCTACGCGCCATTTTCAGTCCTCCATTTGAGCATATGCTCATTTATAGTATATTGCACTATGCCGGAATGTTCAACTACATACTGATAAATTTTTCTTTAAGACGTTATATAGACACGAAAAGAAAAAACGCCGGATGGCGTTTTCTGTTTCAGCCGCTTCCCTCAGGCGCCGGCGGAACCACGAGTCCAGTCAGTGAAATACCGGCGTCCCGGGAATCGACACAGCAACCTGATGCATCATGTTATTGCCGTAGCCTTTGACGTTCCAGGGAGAAATTCTGGGCTGCTGATTACCCGTGGAATCCTCCGCTTTCGCCATGATCGAATAGTGGCCGGGTGAGGTAACCGACCAGTTGTATTGCCAGAAAGTCCAGGTGTGCTGCTGGTGTTCGGGGCTTGTCAGTGTGGCGTCGGCCCAATTCGTGCCGTCATCGGTGCTGACACTCACCTTGGTAATTTTGCCTTTGCCGGACCAGGCCAATCCTTTGATCATGTAAACCCCTGCTTTGAGAACTTCGCCCTTCGACGGCCAGGTAATAACCGAATTGACTTTGATTTCGGTCACAGGAACCGCGTTTTGGTAGTCGTCCTCCCGCTCAAGATAAACATAGTCCACCGCCTGAAACGGGCCTTTAAAAAGCTCAAAGGACGCCGTGATGCCGGTCAGCCATTTTACGTTTGCCATGGCGTACCAGCCGGGTACGACAAGCCTGACCGGCGCACCGTGCTTAAAGGGAAGCGGCTGATCATTCATCTTGAGGGCCAGTAGACACTCGGACAGGACATCTTTCTGAAAAGGCAAACTTCGCTGGTAATTGAAGTCGCCTGCCATATCGGGCCGTTGGCCGGAATCAGCGCCAGTAAAAATAAGTTCTTTGACGCCTTCGTTGATCTGGGCCTGCTCCAACAGATAAGTCAGCGGAACACCTGTCCATTTGGCGTTGCCCACCGCCCCGATTCCGTATTGTTCCCCGGACGCCGGAGGCTTCAGGAACGAACGCTTGTTGCCGGCGCACTCCATGGTAACGGGTTTTGAGATCTGGGGCATTTTCTGCAATTGCTCGTAGCTGAGGCTGACTTGCCGTTTGACCTGCCCTCCCACCGTCAATGACCAGGAGGCTAAATCGATCTGCGGATAGGAAAAATGGTTGCGGATATAAAACAGTTCGTTCGGCACAATCCAGGTGTTGATTGCGTTTAAAGGGTCTCCATGTTCTCTGGCTGTAATTTCGCCAGGATCAGGCCCGGCTTTCCTTCCGCCGGACCAGTGGCGGATAAGGTTTCCACAGCTGTCACTCCCGTTTTTGTCTTATTCTGTCCTCCTTCAGGCCAGACTATGTGCAGCAAAAAGGGCTGACAGACAAACCGGGGAACAAGCCTGAACCACACTTTATACCGGCCCGGTCCCCAACGCCCGGTCCACAGCCTGGCTAGCATGAAGCAGCATGGTGTTGAACAGCGGCAGCCGGCTGTCGGTCTGGCGGACCAGCAGCGGCAGCTCGGTGCAGCCGAGAACGATTCCCTGGGCCCCCTGCGACGCGAGCTTACTCATAATCGTTGTGACCTTTTCCCGGGAGATATCGCTGATTTTTCCCACAACCAGCTCGTCATAAATCACAGCGTGAATTACTTCTATGTCGCCCTGATTAGGCACAATTACCCGGATTCCGTGTTCATCCAGCTTGTTTTTATAAAAATCCTGCTCCATCGTGAATCTGGTTCCAAGTAACCCTACCCGGTCCAGCCCCTGCCGCTTGATCTCCTCGGCAGTGGCGTCGGCGATGTGCAGCAGCGGAATACCGACCCGGGCGACTACAGCATCCGCCACTTTATGCATGGTGTTGGTGCAAATCAGGACAAAATCGGCCCCGCCCTGTTCCACCCGCCGGGCGGCCTCAGCGAGGACCACGCCCAGTTCCTCCCAGCGTCCCTGATGCTGCAGCACCTCGATCTCGGCAAAATCGACGGAATACATGAGACACTGGCAGGAATGCAGGCCACCCAGCCGCTCTTTGACATATTCGTTGATCAGTCGGTAATATTCGATGGACGACTCCCAGCTCATGCCGCCAATCAGCCCGATGGTTTTCATCGTCTCTCCTCCTTTGCCGCAAGCCTTACTGCGGACGCCCTTCTTCGTCAGTCGACGATAAACAGCTTGACGCCGGTTTCTGTCGAGGACCGGTGCGGATTGGCACCGTCGGCAACCTGGTAACTGGTACCCGGGGTAAGCGTAAAGACTCTCCCGTCGTCAAGCTCGGTAACAAGTGTTCCCTCCATCACGAAAAGAACATGGCCCCGGTTGCACCAGTGGTCAGCCAGATATCCCGGAGTATACTCCACCATTCTTACCCGGATGTTGCCCTTTTCGAAGGTCCGCCAATACGCCTTGCCGGTGATTCCGGCGTGTTCGGTGGGGGTGACTGTATTCCAGTCCACCGTGCAAAAAGGAACCTCTTGAATGACCATACCGCTCCCCGCCTCTCTTCTTTCTCGGAGTGTTTTGCTTTTTATCATATCCAACCGTGAAAGCAGCGTAAATAGCCAATCCGTATTTTATTTCCGGTAATTGGATACCCCCCCTTTTTTTCTGTCTGTGAATGGACACAGGAAGACAAGCTTGCCGTTTTCGTCGCAGGTAAAATAAAAACGCCATCTGTCAGGATGACGCAACTATCGTCCGTAGCGGAGGAATTCCCCTCTTCGTTTCCTGCCTCCTGCCTAGAAGCGACCTTTGCTTTTTAACAGGACCATGGCCAACAAGAATGGGAGAAAAAGGTCTTTAATACCATTTTCTCAGCCGTTATCAACGATGCCTTTCCCTCTCATCCAGGCTCTTCCCGCCATCCACCGCAAAAGTGCCGGCCGACGAAAATTCCGGATTAAGGCGCTGTATGGCTTGCCGCTGCGCTCCGCGAGCACCGGGGCCCATGCGCGTCCATGCGCAGGGGCTCCTCGCGCGATCGTCCTGACCGCGCGTGCGGCGAGCTTGCTGGACTATGCCAACAGCGCCTAGAATCCTCCTCTACGCCGCCGGACACCTTTGCTGGCCCTGTTATGGAAAGGTTACGAAGAGAAGAAATCCGGGCAAGTCACTTCTTTGCAATCGTTTTCACAAAGGCTGACGGTTCTATATCCGCCTGCCTCGCGTCATTCCCCAGGCATTGTTTCGCCGGGTCTGTTCGTATTTTTCGATCCAGCGGAACAAGGCCAGCGTCCCGAGCAGGAAAACGGCGATTACCAGCCAGTGATTGACGCCAAGGACCTGCGGGACGGTTATTTTTCCGTAGTCGCCCCAGGTCCACACAGTGGATTTTATCAGCGGAAAGGCCTCAGCGTACAGTCCGGCGCCCACCAGCATTCCGGCTATACCCCATATGGCGTCCCAGCGTCCCTCACCAAGCGCCCCCAGAGACGTTCCCGGACAGTAACCGAGAAAACCCCAACCGACCCCAAACAGCAACCCGCCAAGAATGACGGCGCCCAGAATCGTGGGTTTCACCGCCAGTTTCACCAACCCCATGTCATAGAGAAGGTATACTCCGACCATAGCCACAGCAATATGGGAAAGCATGAATTTTATGATCGTGAAATCCTGGAAACGCAGCGCACCAAGCTGTTTGTCATAACGCAGGACCCGCCCTTTTTGCAGGAAGAAACCGAACAAGATCCCTGTCACTAAGCCGTACAGCAGCTCGTTCATCTCGCATCTCCCCTTCCGTACAGAATCCGGGCCACAATAACGCCACCGGCAAAAAAACAAACCAGAGCGATAAACCCACTGACCGAAAGTTGAAGAGAACCGCTCAGACCGTGGCCGCTGGGGCAACCGTCAGCAAGCCTGGCCCCGAACATGGCCAGGATGCCGCCGAAGAATGCAAACCCGGCCCGCCGGCTCACCGAGGAACCAAAGTTCTCCTGCCACATGTCAGGCACCGCCTGCCAGCGAAAACTGCCGGACGTGACCGCAGCGATCAGCGACCCGATCAGAATCCCCAGCACCATCATCCACTGCCAGTCGATGACTGGCAACTCCCGGATAAAGTAATCCATTTTCGCAACCCTTTCCGGGTTGAAGAACTTCTCCACCATGCCGGCGCTCTTGGCGAAAGTAGTGGAAGCGCCGAGATATTTGCCGGCGATCCATACCGACAAGATCGAAACTACCCCACTCAGGCCACCCGCCAAATAAGGATTCCAGCCGCCGTCTTTGTCCATGGACAGGTCCTCCCTCTCCCCTGCCCCCGCCCCAGGGGTGGGGGATTTATTTAATATTATTATATAATGCAGCTGTGTTGTCTATCAATAGCCTTTTATAATTATTTTCAGCGACAAGTCATTGTTGACAAACTGATGCTTCGATAAAAAAAACCGCCCGGCGGCAGGGACGGTCTTTAAATTTCACCGTCGCTGCCACCGAATGGCTTTATTCCTGTGATCGGACTCTCTAAAGTACAGTCTGCTTATTGATTCAACCGCGTCATCGCGGCTGCGCACTGGTTATAAACCTCCACCAGCCGGTCTTCCATGGCGTCCTTCTCCGGGTCCACCTGCTTTGCTTCCTGTTCGAACCAGGCGCTGAGTCCCCGCAGGCCTTCGGCCAGCGATATCTTCACCGAAAAAGCCGGGTTCGCTGCTTTAAACTTGGCGGTGTCAAAAAGTCCGCTGTACGTCTTCTCATAATAAAGATGGGAGAAGATATTCGGCGACGCCAGCCGCAGCAGTTCGGACGGCAAATGGACGATCTTCGGCTCGACGCCGGCTATGCGGCCGAACTCCAGGTAAAGATCATCCCAGATGTGGACTTCTTCGCTGGCGATATGATAGGCCTGGCCATAAGTCTTCGGATTTCCCGCCGCCGCAACGAAGGCCCTGGCCAAATCCGGGGCGAAGGTCCAGCACCAGGGGGTGGTGCCGTCGCCGAACATCACCAGCGGCTTGCCTTTTCTGATCCGGTCCAAAATGCCGTAATTCTGCCGCAGTATGCCGACATTGGACGCGCCGGGGCCGTAGGTCAGGGACGGGCGAAGGATGGTGACAGGGAGCTGCTGTTCGCGGATGGCCTGCTGGAGGCATAGCTCCAACTGGGCTTTATGGTAAGCATAGCCGAACTGCGGATCGTCCCAAAGCTTCTCAGCCGCCTCGACGGTCGGGACTGAAACGTAGGGCCGCTTGTAGGCCGCCACCGAGGAGGTCACGATGATCTGCCCCGCCCGTCCGGCAAAGGCCCGCAGGGTCGACTCGGCGTCCTGCCGATTGAAACATATCATGTCGATGACCACATCGAAGTTATTTTGTTTCATCATGGCTTCAAAGCTGTGGGCATCGCTGCGGTCGCCGACGATCCGGCCGACTTCGCCCTTGAACTTGAGCTTGCTGTTGCCGCGGTTGAAGACAGTCACTTCATCGCCGCGATCCAGCAGCTGGTCGACAATTTCCCGGCTGATGACGCCGGTGCCGCCTAAAACGAGAACTTTCATATCTCACCTCAAAGAGTTGAATTGATCTTCCTTTGTCTTATTTGCGGACTTCGGTGTGGGCCCAGTCTTCATAAATCCTGGCGATGGCGCACACGTCTTCCTTGCCGAAGCCTTTGGCGATGGTCATCTGCAGCAGCTCTTTGACAAGAGCCAGCGCCGGCAGCGGGATATTGGCTTCCTTGGCCACTTCGCCGGCCAGGCCCAGATCTTTGTACATCAAAGCGCCGGCGAAGTTCGGATGGAAATCGCCGCCCAGTATCTTGGGAGCCTTCATGTCGCACTGACCGCTGCGGGCCCCGCCGTTGGAAACAACGTCAACGAATTTCTGGGGATCGATGCCGGCTCTTTGGGCGAAAATAGCGGCTTCGATGTAGCCGACAAGATTGATGGCCGCCATCATGTTGTTGGCCAGCTTGGTATAGGAACCGGCGCCATTGCCGCCCATGAAAATCGAGCCTTTGCCCATGGCGTCGAACATCGGCAGGCACTTCTCGTACACTTCCTGTTTCCCGCCGCAGATGAAAAAGATCTTGCCTTCGATAGCCTGCGGCTCGCTGCCGGTCACCGGGGCATCCAGCACCTCCACCCCAAGTTTGCCGAGTTCAGTGGCGACTTTTTTGCTGGTCAGCGGCGAAATGGTGCTTGCGTCGACCACGATCTGTCCGGCCGAAACTCCCTCCAGCAGGCCCTTGGAACCGAAATAAACCTCTTCCACCGCCTTGTCGGCAGTCAGCATGGTGAATATGACCTGGCAGCCCTGGCGGGGCACCTCGGCTGCGGAATCGACCACCTTGGCCCCCAGGGCCTCCAGCCCCTTCGTCCTATCCTTGGTCCGGTTGAAGACGGTGAGTTCGAAACCGGCTTTCAACAGATTTTTCACCATTGGCAGTCCCATTGTTCCCAATCCGATAAAACCAACTTTTTTCATTGTTCTTTCCTCCTTGACAAATTTTTAATACTGCTCAAAACGCCGATTGGCGCGAACGGACAAGATGCTGGTACATGGCGGCGGCAGCTTTTTCCACATCCCGCTCCAAAAGGGCGTCGATGATGGCCAGATGCTCCTCCCGCCCTTTGATCAGACTCTCGTAATCTCGGCAGGACAACAGCCGCGATCGATTGATCTGGGCCCGGATATTCTCGGTCAGCTGAGCGAGAAAACCGTTGCCGCAGACCTCCGCCAAATAATAGTGAAACTGATGATCAAGAGCGATCAGATCTTCTTTGCTGGTGGCCTCGGTTATTGCAGCGAAACCACTGCGGAACTCACCCATTTTTTCTTCGGAAACCAGCGGCGTTGCCAGCCGGACAATGAACGGTTCCAACACTTCTCTGACCTGGTACAGTTCCAGCGTCATCTTCAGCGTGACATTGGAAACAAATACCCCGCGCTGCGGCACAATCTTGACAAGACCTTCCTGTTCCAGGCGGTTGAGTGCTTCCCTGATCGGCGTTCTGCTGATACCCAATTGTACGACAAGTTCCTTTTCGCTCAGCACACTCCCAGGCAGCAGCTTGCAGCTGATAATATCCTCTTTTATACAAAGATAGGCTTTCTCCTTGAAGCTCATCTCCGGTGACGCATTTGTTGTTGCCTGCATCTTTTCACCTCACTTACGGCTTATCCTGCGATCAGATGAATTCCACCGGCCTGATCGTCTTCTTGGACTCTCTCCGGATAACCAGGATTCGCTGCACCACGATGAACGCCAGCAGCAGGAAAGCGATAGCGATTCGGGTCCACCAGGAGTTGAGGGTTCCCTGGAAGGTTATGATCGTCTGGACAATTCCTTCGATCAGCACCCCGAACACCGTTCCCACTACCATCCCAACCCCGCCGGTCATCAGCGTGCCGCCGATGACAGCCCCGGCGATGGCATCCATTTCCAGGGCCACGGCGTGAAGTCCGAACGCTGAAAGCATGTAGAAACAGAAAACGATGCCGCCGATGCCGGACGTAAAACCGCTGAGGGTATAGGCCAGCACCTTGGTGCGGTCCACCGGCAGCCCCATCAGCCGCGCCGATTGTTCGTTGCCGCCGATGGCGTAAATGGTGCGGCCGAACTTGGTGTAATGGCTCATGTAGACATAGGCGGCAAGGACCACCAAAGCGATAACCACCGTTACCGAAATCACCGCTCCGTCCATCAGCTTCAGCCGGGTCGTCGCCACCGTTACGAAGAACGGATCCTTGATCGGTATGGTGTCCTGGTTGATGATAAAACACAGGCCCCGGGCGACGAACATGCCGCACAGCGTGGCGATAAACGGCTGAAACTTGCGATATGTAATCAGATACCCCTGCAAAAAGCCGAAGATCGAACAAATCACCAGCACAGCCAGGATGGCTGCCGCGGGGGGCCAGTGCAGATTCGCCATCGAGAAGCCGACGATCATCGTCGACAGGGCGATAAGAGCGCCCACCGACAGGTCGATCCCCCCCATGATCATGATCATCGTTTCGCCAAGGGCGACAATAATGAGAAAAGCGTTGTCAACGAACAGGTTCAGTATCACCTGCATTGAAAAGAAGCCCCGGTAAACGGCCGAGCCGATGGCGAAAAGGGCGAAGAACAGGCAGATGGTTATGATCAGCGGGATGAAGTTCGTGTTGATCCGAAAACGATTCATGCCTCTGCCTCCTTACTTTTGAGGGTCGGCGGACACGCCGGAGCTTTGACTTTTTGCTTGACGGCCTGGGACTGTACCAGATAAATCACCACAACCACCAGCGCCTTGACCACCATCGTCACTTCCGGCGGAACGCCGATGGCGTAGATGGTCGTCGTCAGGGTCTGGACGATCAGCGCCCCGATGACACTGCCCAGAACCAAAAACCGGCCGCCGGCCATCGAATTGCCGCCCAGCACCACCGCCAGGATGGCGTCAAGTTCGATAAACATGCCGGCGTTGTTCGAGTCCGCCGATTTCACCTCCGAGGCGACAATCAGGCCGGCGATCCCTGCGCACAGTCCGCTGATGGCGTAACAGGCCCAGATCATCCGCTGGACGTTCAGTCCGGTGAACCGACTGGAAACCACGTTGGAGCCGATTGCCTCCACGAACAGCCCGAAAGCCGTCTTTTTCACCAGCCACATGATCAAGACAAGAAAAGCCGCCACAAGGAAGATCGAAAACGGCAGGCCCAACAGGAAACCTGAGCCGATATAAAAGAAGGGCTTGTAATAAATCGTGACGACGTTGCCGTCAGTGATCAGCTGGGCGATGCCGCGGCCGGCCACCAGCAGGATCAGGCTCGCCACCATTGCCTGAATCCCCAGCTTGGCGACCAACAGCCCGTTCCAGATGCCGCAGACCACGGCTACCGCCATGGCGGCCAGCAGCGCCAGCACCATCGGATAGTGGGATACATATTGCTGCTCCCCGTTGACGAATACCATATCGCCGCCGATCATGATCGAAACCACGGCGCCGGATATGGCCAGAACCGACCCGACCGAGATGTCGATACCGCCGGTGGCGATAACCAGTGTCATCCCGATCGCCATGAACATCAGCGGCGTCGCCCGGTTCAGGATATCGATCAGGCTTCCGTACAGATGGCCGTCGATGATTTCAATGGTAAAAAAATTCTTGATGAAAAATAAATTGAAGGCCAGCAGCACCGCTAAGGCAAACAGCGGCCAGAACATCTGGCGGTCAATCAGCCTTGTGTTCAGCTTCTTGTTTTCCATCACCCGGCCTCCCCTGCTATGGTCTGCATAACTTTCATCTCGGTAATCTCCTCACCCTTGAGTTCGCCGATCTTGGTATTGTCACGGTAAATCGCCATCCGGTCGCAGCAGCGGACCATTTCATCCAGCTCTGACGAAATGAACAGCACCGCTTTGCCATCTCCGGCCAGTTCCAGCACCAGCTTTTGCACCTCGGCTTTTGCCCCCACGTCAATACCCCGGGTAGGCTCATCCAGAATCAACAGGTCGGGGTTGGTGGCCAGCCAGCGCGCCAGCAGCACCTTCTGCTGGTTGCCGCCGCTCAGGTTTCCTACCAACTGCTCGGTGCTGGGGGTCGCTATATTCAAAATCTTGATGTATTTTTTCGCGATTTCGAGCTGCTGCTTCATAGACAGATATTTCCCCAGTCCCAGCTTGCCCTGAAGTCCCAACACGATATTTTCCCTGATTGTGAGGTTGGCGATGATGCCTTCGACCTTCCTGTTCTCGGGACAAAACCCCATTCCCTGCCTGATAGTGTCTTGCGGGGAAGTGATCTTTATTTTTTTATTGTTGACAAAAACCTCGCCGCTGTCGGCTTTGTCGATCCCGAAAATAATCCGGGCGGTCTCGGTCCGGCCTGACCCCAGCAGCCCTGCCAGGCCCATGACTTCTCCTTTTTTGATCTCTATGTCGAAAGGATTGATCGTCCCGTGACGGCCGACTTCCTGGCCCCGGTAGAAAACCGTTTCCCCGGCTTTCGTCGCCTCGTCGGCATCCTGTTTGATCGCTTTTTCAAATTCCGCCAGGTCCTTGCCGATCATCTGGGCGATCAGCTGCAGCCGGTCCAGCTTCGCGGTTTCAAACATGCCGACAAGCTGCCCGTTGCGCAGAACGGTGATCCGGTCGGTAATCTCGTAAACCTGTTCCAAAAAGTGGGTGATAAAGATGATACCCATGCCGTCTTCTTTCAGTTTACGCATGACCCGGAACAGATTGGCCACTTCATTTTTGTCGAGGCTGGAGGTAGGCTCATCCAAAATGAGCACCTTCGCCGATATATCCAGAGCCCTGGCGATTGCCACCATTTGCTGGATCGCCACCGAATATTCATCCAGCCGCCCGGTGACATCAAGCCGGATATTCAGCCTGGCCAGCGCCGCTTCACTTCGCCGGTGGACTTCGCGCCAATCGATTTTGCCCATTTTTATCGGTTCGCGGCCAATAAAAATATTCTCCGCCACTGAAAGATTGGGGCACAGGTTGATCTCCTGGTACACCGTGCTGATTCCCAGGTTCTGGGCATCCATGGGCGACTGCGGCCGGATGGGCGTTCCGTCCAGAAAGATATCGCCTGACTCGTTGTGCTCAACTCCGGTGAGAACTTTGATCAACGTCGACTTCCCGGCGCCGTTTTCCCCGCAGACGGCATGAACTTCACCGCGCCTCAGCTCAAAATCGACGCAGGATAAAGCCTTGACCCCCGGAAAATCCTTGCAGATTCCTACCATTTTTACAAGTACGTTGTCTGCGTCCATGGTATTTCACACCTCCCGCTTGCTGTTAGAAAGAAGGCCATCCCGTCATCAGGAGCGCCGGTCATGGCGCCCCTGATGGTTTCTACCGCTGATAGAAAACGGAATGGCTTTGCACTGCCCGGATTAGTATACGCGGTTAGGAAGTTCCTTTGCGGCCGTATCGGCCGTATACACCTTGTTCTCAAGCTTAACCCACTTGGGGATATCTTTTTTCGCCTGGTAGTCTTTGATAACCTTAATCAGCGTCGGGGCGTAATCCACCGGATTTTCCACCGTGGCGGCCTGTTTGCCGGCGATCATCGCCTCGAAGGCTCCCTTAACGCCGTCGATCGAGATCATAGCTATGTCTTTACCGGGTTTCAGGCCGGCTTCTTCAATAGCCTGCATCGCGCCGATACCCATGTCGTCAGACTGGGAAAATACTGCGTCAAGCTTCAGGCCTTCGGCTTTGGCTGACTTCAGGATGGCTTCCATGACTTCCTTGCCTTTGGCCCTGGTGTAGTCGCCGGACTGGGATTTGACGATTTTCAGTTTATCCTGGCCTTTGAGGATCTCCTCAAAACCGGCTTTTCTTTCCACCGCCGAGGAAGCTCCTACCGTGCCTTCAAGCTGTACAACATTAACCGGAGCAGAAGCGTCCTTGAATTTTTCCACAAGGAACCTGGCGGCGTGTCTGCCGGCGTCCATGTTGTCCGGTCCGATAAAGGTGACGATGAAGTCGTCAGATTTGCCAACACTGGTTGTCAGCGAGCGGTTGATAATGATGACCGGAATTTTTGCTTCCTTGGCTTCCTGCAGCACACCGTCCCAGCCGGTGGTGACTACCGGCGCCAGAACGATAAAATCCACCTTCTGCTGGATAAAGGTCCGGACGGCTTTCAGCTGGTTGGCCTGGTTGCCCTGGCCGTCGGAGAAAATCAGTTCCATATCGGGGGTTGCGGCAAATTTCTCTTTCATCAGTCTGGACATGGCCACCCGCCATTCGTTTTCAGCACCGACCTGCGAGAAACCGACCACTGTTTTTTTCGCCTGCTGGGCCGGCTGACTGCTGCTGCTGCCGCAGCCGGTCACAACCAATGCCGCCAGAATGCCCAAGAGTAATGTCAGTAAAATAGCTACCTTTTTCATAAAACACCTCTCCTCAATTTATTGCGCCGGATACTACGTCTGCATCCCCCCAATTTCGCTGCGGAGTCTATTCGGTTGTAACCAAGTTGGGTTTCACTCGTCTCGCGGCTGCTTGGAAAAAGCAGCACGGCGCGAATTTGCCAGATGAAAGCTCATGGCTTCAGCCGCCTTGTCGCCGTCCCTGGCCTGCAGAGCCCGGATAATCGCCAGATGCTCCTCGGCCGCCGCCAGCATCCTGTCCGGCATCCGGCAGGAAAGAATCTGCAGCCGTTCGTACTGGGCGAAGACATTGTTCATCAGTTGGACGAAATACTCGTTGCTGCAGTGGGACGCCACAAAGCGATGAAACTGAAGGTCCTTTTGAAGCACCGTGTCCGAATCAAAGGAAAGCACCTGGGCCAGGAATTGTTCGTGACCCGAAAGTTCGGCCGCATCGGCCGTGGCAGCCGCCAGCCTGGCGAAATGAGGTTCGAAGAGTTCCCTGGCTTCGCACAAGTCACCGACGACTTTCGCCGTCAGTTCGGCCACGAATACTCCCCGCTGGGGGACGACCCGCACGAGATTCTCCTGTTCCAACCGGCTTACCGCCTCGCGGATCGGCGTACGGCTCACCCCGAGCCGGGTGATCAGCTCCTTCTCGTTGATCAGACTTCCTGGAGCGAGGTTACAATTGATGATTTGCTCCCGGATGATACGGTAGGCTTTTTCTTTCAGGCTGGAGTCCTTCGACTCGTCTGGGCACAAATTCTCTTCCTCGACCTCCAAAGCAAAGCCCTCCCTTCTCTCCGGTCTGCCATGTTGCACCACACTCATATACCCCTTGTATACAAGCAGCATATTTTGCGTATCACATTATTTCGTCATCAAAAATAAGACTCCTGCCGCCTTATGAGGAATATTCCAAATTTTCTTTTTTGCGCTAATATTATGTTTGGCCTGAATAATATATGGTGCCTGTTCCGGCGCAAACAATGCCTGGATTTTTTATATGATCCAGACAAAAGGATAAGCCATTTTTATTAGTATTTATAATAATTGTACTATCAGTCAATACGCCTAATAATGCTTTTATCAATGCCGACCAGGCTTTCTCCTGATATCACCGCCTGCAAACACGCCGTTTTCAAGTCTACACAGGAGTTCCACACAGGGTATCGCTAGACAACGCCCTTCCCCCCGCCCTGCATTTTTCTGCAAACAAAAGAGTCATGCAGATTTACTCCGCATGACTCCAGACTACGACTATCGACCTCTTACTTGACCACCGTGAACTTCATCACTGTGGTCGACGAGAACCACTCGCCGGGGTTCAAAACTGTTGTCGGGAAATTATCCTTGTTGGGTGAGTCGGGGAAATGCTGCGTTTCCATGGCGAAGGCGCCGCGGAATACGTATGGTTTTCCCCCTTTGCCGATATCCATCGGCGCTTTGCCTGTCAGGAAATTGCCGGAGTAGAACTGAAGCCCCGGCTCGGTGGTATAGATCTCCATGACCCGTCCGGAGGTCGGCTCGTACACCCGGGCCGCGAAGCTCATCTCTTTGCCCTTCTTGTTGAGCACCCAGTTGAAATCGTAGCCCGGCCCGAACTTCAACTGCTCATAGCTGCCGTTGATCCGTTCGCCGATCTTGTGCGGCAGCGAGAAATCCAGCGGGGTGCCTCTGACGCTGCGGATCTCGCCGGTGGTGATCAGCGTGTCGTCCACCGGAGTGAACGCTGCGGCGTTGATGGTCACTTCATGGTTCAGGATGTCGCCCTGGCCTTCGCCGGCCAGATTCCAGAAGGCATGGTTGGTGAAATTGACGATGGTTGGCTTGTCGGTAGTGGCATCATAGGTTATCTTCAGTTCGTTGTCGTCCGTCAGGGAATAAACCGCTTTCAGGCTGCAATTGCCCGGATAGCCCTGTTCGCCGTCCTTGAAGTAGTAGGTCAGCTGCAGCGTTTTTTCGTCAGGCTGGACGGCGTCGAAGACCACGAAACGGGAGCCCTTGGTGCCGCCGTGCAGATGATTGGGTCCGTTGTTGATGGTCAGCTGATAATCCTGTCCGTTCAGGCTGAACTGGCCCTTGCCGATCCGGTTGGCATAGCGGCCGACGATACAGCCCATCGACGCCTGACCTTTCATGGTCTGCTCAAGGCTGTCGTAGCCGAGAACCACGTCACCCAGCCGGCCGTTTTTGTCGGGCACCAGCAGCTGGACGAGCTTGCCGCCGTAGTTGGTGATCTTGGCCACCATGCCGTTGTTGTTTTTCAACGTATAGAGATCGACCTGCTTGCCGTCAATCATGGCCTGAAACGCTTCGCGTTTCAGCTCGACATAATTTTTTCCCGAATCCTGGGCTGCGAATACTGCAGTTTGCATTAGAACGACTATGAACATCACAACTACAACCAATACTAAGGTCTTGTTCATCCATATACCTCCTCGCCGATTTGGATTTTTCGCAACTCCTTATAGGCTTGGCTTGGTTGAAAGACCGCCTATCACCTCCCGGTTTTCCGGCATTTCCTTGTTGTCATCCTATCGGACCAGGCCGCTGACCGTGTCTTTCATGCCGCGGCCGTCGATATCGTACAGATATTCGGCCACAAGTTCAACCAGCCCGCTGATCACGCTCAGATCCTGCCCCCACAGCCTGCTGTTCTTCAGCACCGCGACAGCGACCTTGCCTGCCGCTTCCCTGCTGCCGTCGAAACCGGACCAGGCCTGCTCAAAGAATTCCAGGGCCCACAGGTCGTCCTTCATGACGAACTCGCCTTTGGGCCGGATGGCTTGCATGCCGCTGCCGTCAACCTTGCCCTTCTTATAAACCGTGATAAGCGCCGCCAGCGAAAAGGTCAGTTTTGCCGGCAGCGTCCCGTTCAGCCGGTAGTACTCGGTGATCGACGGCAGTACCCGCGCCTTGAACTTGGATGACGAATTCAGGAGAATGCTGAGCAGGTAGTGTTTGATATAGGGATTGCGGAACCGCTCGATCACCTCGGCGGCGAAATTCTTCAGCATGTCTTTGTCAAGGTCAATGGATGGCATGATCTCGTCAAAAATGATCTGCCGGACAAATTTCCCCATCAGCGGGTCGTCCATCATTTCGCCCACCGTGTCCAGACCGTACAGGAACGCCGCCGGCACCGACGAGGTATGGGCCCCGTTGAGAATCCGCACTTTACGGGTCCGGTAGGGAGCCATATCGTCGGTCCAGATGACGTCAAGACCGAGTTTATGGAACGGCAGCCGTTCCGAAATAGCCTTGGGCCCCTCGATAACCCAAAGGTGGAACAGCTCACCTGTATCCACCAGCGAATCGGCGTACCCGAGGGATTTGGTGATGGCCTCGATTTCGTCTTTGGGATAACCGGTGACTACCCTGTCCACCAGGGTGTTCAGGAACTGGTTGTGCTCGCTCACCCAGCCGGCAAACTCTTCCGGCAGTTTCCACAGCCGGGCATACTGCAGCACGGCTTTCTTCAGATTATCGCCGTTGCGGTCAATCAGTTCGCAGGGGATGATCACCAGGCCTTTGGCCGGATCGCCCCGGAAATGACGGAAGCGGTGATACAGATAGGCGGTCAATTTGCCTGGGTAGGACAGCGGTGACCGGCCTGGCACCAGTTCTTCCTCTTCAAACACGATACCGGCTTCGGTGGTGTTGGAAATGACAAACTCGATCAGGGGTTCTTCGGCGCATTTCAGATAGGCGTCCCACTGGGTATACGGATTCAGACAGCGGCTGATGGAGCTTACGATCTCCTTCTCCTCTTTCGGCTTGCCGCCTTCCAGTCCCCGCAGCAGCAGGGTGTACAAACCGTCCTGCTGGTTGATGATGTCCGCCAGGCCTTCCTTGATCGGCTGCACCACCACCACCCGGCCGTTGAACAAGCCTTTTTTGTTAAGCTGATGAACCATCCAGTCCACAAAGGCCCGCAGAAAATTGCCTTCACCGAACTGAATGATTCTTTCCGGCAGTCCCTGCGGATATTTTCCGGCCTGCAGATCGGCCGGAAAGGCAAAATCACCGTCCAGTAACGATTTGTTCAAGCGTTTCATCTTTATTTCCCCCAAGCGTTTAATTCACTGAAATACACTCTTCGCTGTCAGCAGCCGCTTCCCTTCAGCACCGGACCAAGTTTGGTCAGCCATTTGAGCTTGGGATCGTCGTTGGGGGTCAGTTTGCGGCCGTAATTGCCGGCCATCACCCACAAATAATACACCTCGGCTCCCGGGGCCGACGCCACCGGGTGATAGCCGCTGGGTATGCCCACCGCGTCCCCGTCCTTGATCATATAGGCTTCTCTTGTGGAAAGATCGTCGTTATAAATGACCTGGATGCCAAAACCTTCGGTCGGATTGACCTTGAACAGGTAAATTTCCTCCATGTCGTTTTCCATGGGCGGATTGTAAGTATCGTGTTTGTGGGACGGATAGCTGGACCATTGCCCCGAATAGGAGAAGGTCTCGCCAAGCACGATGCGCTCCACCCGCCCGTCGGCGTTGTCGGTCAGAAGATCGTGAACATCGCGCTGCCAGTTCAGCATGCCCCGGTGGAACACCGCCACCTCTTCCGGTTTGACGACAAACGGCTGAAAGCGGGTTTTCGCCGGCACCGACAAAACAGCCAGTTCGGTTTTTCCCCCGGTTGCCTCTTCCACCGCGTAGCTGCTCTTGATCGGAACATAAACAGTCGTGGCCTTGCCGGAAAAAACATCCTTCCTGTCGCCCAGATTTTCAAAAGTCATGTCGTTTACTTTGATATTGCACTTGCCGGAAAGGATGACCAGGGCCAGTTCCTCGTCCCCTGACGCACCGGCGTAACCTTGTTTGCCTTCCAGGTTCAACAGCGCCAGTCCGGTATGCTTCATCTCTTCGCCGGCCTTGAATATCTGCTGATACCCTTTGCCCGGCTTTGCGTAACGGAAATTACTCATTGTTTTTTCCCACCTTTTCATTTTTCAGCGGATTAAAATATCCGGCCGTTTGATAATCCCTTTTTCATATTCCACATCGATCACCGGGAAAAGCGGCGAACCGGTAATGATTTCGCGACCGGCCGCGGTAACGATGAAGGTGTCCTCCGATTTAACACCGGCGATGGTCGGATTCCAGGCATAAACCTGTCCGGCCCTGACCGTCTCGGTCACTGCCGGCCCGGCTCTGAATTCCCGTGCATTGTACCCGGCCATGCCGCCTTGGTGATGCCGCGTCCACTCCTGACCGAAGCCGACAGCCTCGTAAGCCCTCAGCCCTGCGTCAAAGACGTCTTTAACGATTGCTCCGGGGACGGTGGCGGCGATAAAGGCCGCGTCGACTTTGACCACCGCCGCGAGCCGCGCTGTGATATCCTGCGGCACCGCGCCGAAATGTACCAGCCGCGAGGCCGAGACATAGAGTCCCTGCCGTTGGCCGGACAAACACAGCATGGCATACTGGCGCAGGCGTTTATCGGTAGGCACAGGATGCCGGTACAGGTAAGTCCTGTCATCCACCGCCACCAGCGCCACATTGGCCTGGATTCCCTGAACCGTCGCCGCTATTTTGATCTGGTCGGCGATTTCCTTTTCGCTGGCGCCGGGTTTGATCTGAAAAGCAATTTCTTCGAGAATCTGCCCGACCTGCCGTCCGGTATCACGATACCTTGTCAGTTCCTCTGCCGTCATGACCCAGCGCAGCCTGGCAAAATCAAGGCCAAGCTGGCTGTCGGTTGCCGTCTTGGTTTCATCGACAATACTGCGAACTTGCGTCCGGAGCCCCTCCGGCTCCCACCAGTTATAGCTTAGTGTTTCAAGCGGCAGACCGGCCAGCTCTTCCTTCGCCAAACGCTCTGCTTCAATGTTGTTGGCCAGCAGATAAACCCTGTCCGCTGTTACCAAAAGATCGGCGCAGGCTTTTTCCACCGCGGTGTTGACATAAGGGCGGCCGCCTGTCAGCCAGCCAAAATTGGTCTGGCTTGTCAGCAAAATCCCCTGCAGCCCTTTTTCCCCCAGCAGGGCGCGAACTCTGGCCGTCTTCTCGCTGTATTCACGTTCGGACCAAACCAAACGCATCACCCACCATCATATCGGAATAGGAGAAAAGGAGCGGGTCGGCGCTCCTTTTCCTTATTACTTTACTGCCTGAATTTGCGCGATTACTTCTTTGTACTCGGGATATTTCTGATACATCGGCTCAACCGCTTTCCGGAAAGCTTCCTTGTCAGGCCGTGAGATGACAACGCCTTTGGCCGCGAGATTTTTCATCGACTCTTCAGTATATTTGGCCCACAGTTCGCGTTCGAACACACCGGCGTCAATCGCCGCCTGTTTCACCAGTTTCTGATCGTCAGGCGAAAGGCTGTCCCACACTTTTTTGCTCATGATGATCATTTCCGGCACCCGGGCATGTTCGTCCAGAGAGAAATATTTGGCGCTTTCATAGTGTTTCATAGCCCAGAGGCTGGGGGGATTGTTCTCCGCTCCGTCGACAAGGCCGGTCTGCAGACCGCTGTAAACTTCGCCGTAGTCCATCGGGGTCGCCGAAGCACCCAGGGAATTGATCATATCAACAAAAATCTTGCTTTGCTGCACTCTGATTTTCTGGCCCTTGGCCTGAGCTGGGCTGTCGATGGGGGTATTCCTGGTATAAAAGCTTCTGGCGCCGGAATCAATCCAGGCCAGGCCCACCAGATTGCTCTTCTCCAGTTCCTTTGCCATCTGGGCGCCTACCGGCCCCTCCAGCACTTTCCAGAAATGGTCGGCGTCCCGGAACAGATACGGCATCGAGAAGACGCCCATCTGCGGCACGAAGCCCACCAAGGGAGCGGTGTTTACCCGACTGAGGGCGACTGTCCCCATCTGGGTCATTTCGATGGTCTCTTTTTCCTGTCCAAGCTGAGCGCCGGCATAAACCTGCATTTTGATCCGGCCTTTGGACCGCTCTTCCAGCAGTTTGCCCATCTGCTTCAGGGCCTGAACC
>JARLHY010000035.1 GCA_031292015.1 Negativicutes bacterium
AAGCGCTGCAGCGCTTAGAAATGCGGCCTTCGCCACATTACAAAGAGCGCCAACAAATCTACACGTAAAAAGGGGTGTGCCTATTGCACACCCCTTTTCAACAGCCGAAATCCCTAGTCTTGGCCGTATTCTTTCTTAATCATCGGCTTAATGCCGCCGTTTTTGAGAATCTCCATGACATAGCCGGACAGCGGCTGAGCCTGAAAGGTGACGCCGGTGGTCTCGTCGGTCACCTTGCCGCTGGCCAGGTCCACCGAAACCGTGTCGCCACGCTTCACCACCTCGCCGATGCCTGGGCAGATCAAGAGCGGGATTCCCAGGTTGATAGCGTTGCGGTAAAAGATCCGGCCGAAGGAATCGGCCAGAATGGCCCCTACCCCCACCGTCTTTAAAGTGACCGCGGCGTGCTCGCGGCTGGAGCCGCAGCCAAAATTGGCTGTAGCCACCACGATGTCGCCAGGCTTGGCTTCCTTGACAAAGGACGGGTCAGCCCCCTGCATCGCGTGCTGGGCCACAAGATCCGGATCGGTCAGATCCAGGTACTGCCCGGGATAAATCTGGTCTGTGCTGATATTTTCACCGAAAACGAAGGCTTTGCCTCTGATGACGTTATTCATTCTACCTCACCTCAATCCAGGTATTTTGTCGGATCGACGATCTTCCCTTCCAGCGCGGCGGCGGCCACCGAGGCTGGGGAAGCGACGAAGATCTCGGCCTTGTTGTGGCCCATGCGCCCGGGGAAGTTGCGGCTGGACGCGGTGATGCAGGTTTCCCCGTTGGCGATCATGCCCTGATGCGTTCCGAGGCAAGCCGCGCAGCCGGGGGTGACGAAGGTGGCCCCGGCCTCCACCAGAGCCTGGACATAGCCCTTGTTCATCGCTTCCAGAAAGACCCCTTTCGAGGCCGGTACCACGATAAACCGGGTCCGCGGATGGATGTGTTTGCCTTTCAGTATCCGCACCGCGATTTCAATATCCTCCACCCGTCCGCCGGTGCAGGTGCCGAGAAAGGCCTGATTCACCGGCTTGCCGAGATAGGCCGTGACGTCGTAGACGTTATCCACGCTGGACGGAGCGGCCAGCTGAGGTTTGAGATCAGACACGTCGAAAGTGTGCTCGGCGGCGTACTGATAACCCGGGTCGGTGGTGAAGATCTCGTAGTCGTGCTTGACTTTGTCCTTCAGGAAAGCCTCTGTGATTTCATCCGGCTGGATGTAGGCCGTCTTGGCCCCCATCTCGGTGGTCATGTTGCAGAGCGTCATCCGCTGGGCGACACTCAGTTCCTTCAGCACCGGGCCGGTGAACTCCACGCCCCGGTACACGCCGTAATCTGCCCCCAGGCTGCCGATCACCTTGAGTATGACGTCCTTGGCGAAGACGCCCTTGGGCAGCTTGCCCTCCAGATTGATGCGGATGATTTCCGGGATCCTAAACCACAGCTGGCCGGTCATCATAATGATCGCCAGGTCGGTGGCGCCCACGCCGGTGCCGAACGCGCCAAACGCGCCGTGGGTGGTGGTGTGGGAGTCGGTGATCACCAGCACCATTCCCGGATAGACCAGCCCCTTGTCAGCCAGAATCTGATGACAGACCCCCTGGTCGACATCCATCAGCAGGTCGATGCCCTGATCCCAGCAGAACTCCCGGAACTGCTTCTGGTTGTCGGCCTGGGTGATGGTCGACGCCGGGGCGTAGTGATCAAGAAACATGACGATTTTCTTCGGATCATTGACCTTCTTCCCGCCCATCTCGAAGAACGAGCGGACGGTCTGCAGGTACAGGTCGTTGATGCCGGCCAGGTCCACCTTGCAGTTGACGATTTCGCCGGTGGTTACCGTATTTTTGCCGGCGGCCTTGGCCAGTATTTTCTCGATTGCGTGCATATGCTATCCTCCCGTTAGTTAGAAATAGGAACCGTCAGACTGCCCTGAGGCATGAGAATGATGCTCGGCGAAGGTCCGAGCTTGGCCAGAGCCATCTGCAGCGCCTCGTTGATATCCTTGGCCGGCGTGAACAGCAGCTCTTTGGCGAAACCGGGCTCCAGGCAGGAGACCAGAATAAACTCCGCCTTTTTCATCAGCCTGGTGACCGCGTAGGCTTTGTGGGCCCCGATCTGGAAATTGGCCCGCAGCTCGGCCTCGATCCGCTCCGGGGTCTTGTAGTCCCGCATCGTTTTTTCGTACAGGGCCGACCCCGACCCTTCCACACATTCGCCGAGAACGATGACCACGCCGCCCTGACGCACCGCACCCCAGGCGTTATCCATCGTTTTTTGCAGCTGGTAGACGTTGATATCCTTAGGATAGCCGCCGCAGGTGGCGATGACGAGGTCGGCCGGTTTGGCGACAGCCGTGCCGTAAACCTGGTCGACAAACTTGCAGCAGGCCAGGTGGGCTTCGATATAGTCACCGGCGAAAACCCCGACAAACTCCTTCTTTTCGTTGAGAACAACGTTGAGCAGGAAAGACGGCCGGCACATCTCGACCCCTTCGATCTGATCAAGATAGACAGGATTGCCTTCCAGCCTGCCGATGACGGCGTTCTCGTCGAACATCATGCTGTGGTTGTGGCGGATGGTCTCGTACTTGGCGACCCCGGGCAGCATCGCTTTACGGCCCCCGCCGAAGCCGGAGAAGAAATGGTGCACCACGCTGCCGGTGCAGACGATGTGGTCGGCATCCGCCACCAATCTGTTGAAATAGACCTCAGTGCCGCGGGAAGTGGTGCCGAAATATTTGAAATCGTCTTCCTTGGCGTTGCTGTTGTACATTCTGACCCGTTTGGCCACCTCCGGACCGACTTCCTGGGCCATTTCCTCCGGCGGCATATCGCGGTGGGTCCCCAGGGCAAAAATGATGAACATGTCCTTGTCAGGCACACCCACGGCATTGAGTTCATCCAGCAGAATCGGCATCAGCACATGGCTGTTCGCCACCCGGGTCGGATCATTGACGATGAACGCCACCGTCTGCCCCGGCTTGACAATCTCCCTGAGCGCTTTGCTCCCCATTGGCTTCCGGATGGCTTCCAGGATCGCCGCCGTAGGATCCGGCAGCACCGGTGTGGGCTTGATCTTCAGTTCGTCGATAACCTTGGCGGAATCAAGCTCAAAATCAACATAACCTTTGCCATACTTCAGGGTATACTTTTTTTTGGCCATTTTTACTTTCCTCCTTTTAGAATAATCCCAGAACCTTCCACCATACAGAACCCAGTCCAACCCAAATGATCATATTGATGACCGAGACGATGAAGCCCAGCTTCCACCAGGTACCCTGGTCGAGAAAGCCTGCGCCGAAATAAATGGGCGACGGCCCGGCCGCATAGTGGGTCAGCGACATGCACAGATTGGACATGAAGGCCAGTGCCAGGGCCACAAGGTAGACCGGCGCGCCGGCGGCCACGGCCACGGCGGCAAAAGCCGAGTACATGGCCGTGATATGAGCGACAAGACTGGCAAAACCGTAGTGGGCGTACATATACACAATAAGCAGAATGAAGAAGGCCTGCAGCCAGGGAACCCCGACGATCATGGCACTGACGCTCTGGGCGAACCAGGGGATGAACCCCAGCTTGGCCAGGAAATCGGCCAGGGCGATCAGACTGCCCATCCAGACCAAAGTATCCCAGGCACCCTTTTCTTCTATTACATCTTTCCATTCGATGACCTGGGTGACCATCATCACCGATACGCCGAGCATCGCGACAATCGTCGCGTCCAGCTGGGTAAACTGGGACGTGCTCCAGAGCAAAAGCGCCCCCACGAACACCGTGGCCACGATTTTCTCGCCCCTCGACATCGGCCCCATCTGGGTCAGCTCGCGGGCTGCGATCTGCTTGGCCTCCGGGGTGTCGGTAATCTCCGGCGGATAGAATTTATACAGGAAAAAGGGGATAACGATAAGGGAAACAAGTCCGGGCACAAGCGCAGCCAGGGCCCACAGCCCCCAGCTGATCTCGATCGACAGCGTCTTGGCTGCCAGCATGGCGATCAGAGGATTCCCCGCCATCGCCGTCATGAACATGGCGGACGTGATCGCGTTGCCCTGGTATTCCGTCTGGATCAAAAAGGCGCCGACCCTGCGGGCGGTGGGTCCCGGTTCGGACTCAAAGGCGCTGGAAAGGCTGCGGACAATCGGGTAGAGAATTCCTCCGGCCCTGGCGACATTGGACGGGGTAGCCGGCGCGATGATCAGGTCGGTCAAAACCAGGGTATAGCCGAGTTTCAGCGTACTGTCGCCGAACGCCCGGATCAGAATGTAGGCGATGCGCCGGCCCAGGCCGGTTTTGATAAAGCCTTTGGCGAACAGAAAAGCGGCCACAATCAGCCAGATGGTGCCGTTGCTGAAGCCGGACAGCGCCTCCGCCGGCTTGAGCACTCCCGCCAGCGCCGAGAAAGTAATACTGATAAAGGCCACGGAACCGATCGGGAGCGGCTGAAGGATAAAGCCCAGGATGGTTGCCACAAAAATGGCGAACAGATGCCAGGCCTGCGGTTTGAGCCCGGCGGGAATCGGGGCGAACCATATCGCCGCACCCACCGCCAGGACAATGAGGCCCCGGGTCAGTTTGCTGTTCATACAATTCCTCCTTTCAGCGATATTTCAGAAATAACAATGCAAAAGCCGTGCCAACAGCCAAAGCTCGTCAACTACAGGCCCGCCGCCAGGGAATGTTGCAGGAATTTTCACGTTGTCCTAGAATTGTTTTAAAATGTTGCAACATGTTTCAACGAGGTGGCAAACATGAAAATAGCCTTTCTGGCCCCCGACGACACCATGTATCAGACGGCACTGGCCGTTTTGGAACCGGGCCACAGCGACATCCTCATCACCAGGGGGCTGTTGAGTAAGGGCGTCGATGTCGCCCGCCAGCTGGTCGCCGACGGCGTGGAAATCATCATCACCCGCGGCGGCACCGCCTCAGCCATCAGAAAGAGCGGTCTGGAAGTAAGCGTCGTCGAACTGGTCATCACCGGCTTCGATATCATCCGCACCGTACAGCGGGCCAAGCAGTACGGCAGCCGCGTCGCCGTGGTGGCCTTTCAGTCGATGGTTCTGGGTATCGACTGTCTCGGGCCCATCTTGGGCATCGATCTGCGGCAATACATCATCGACAGCGAATTTGCGGCCGAAGCCAACGTGCTTCGCGCCTTTGCCGACGGCGCCGACGTGGTGGTCGGCGGGGTCATCACCGCCAAAACGGCACGGCAGCACGGTCTGCCCGCCATCCTTATCGACAGCGGCGCCGAAGGCATTATCCAGGCCGCCGAGGAAGCCAGGCGCCTCAGTCACGCCCGCCAGTTGGAAAAGGTCAAGGCCAGCCTGTTCAAGGCCGTTCTCGACTTCGCCCACGAGGGCGTCATCTCCATCGACCAGGAGCGGCGCATCACTGTCTTCAATCCGCTGGCCCAGCGCATCACCGGCATCGACGGCAAAAAGGCCGTCGGCCGCGACATCGCCGAAATCTGGCCGGAGCTCAAGCTGGAAAAACTGCTTGCAACCGCCAAGGACGATCTGGGCCACATCCTGAGGATCGGCGGCAAGCGGATCGTCTGCAACAAGGTTCCCATCGTCGTCAACGGTCAGGCGGTGGGCGCGGTGGCCAACTTTCAGGATGTGGGCAAGATTCAGCAGATGGAAGAACGGATCCGGCGGGAGATCTACGCCTCCGGCCATGTCGCCACCTTTACCTTCGACGACGTTCTCGGCGCCACGTCTGTCATCCGGGACACCGTCCGCATCGCCAAGGAGTTTGCCGCGGCCCAGTCCGCCGTGCTGATCCTCGGCGAAACCGGCACCGGCAAAGAAGTGTTCGCCCAGAGCATCCACAATTACAGCCGGCGGGCCAACGGCCCGTTCGTGGCCATCAACTGCGCCGCCCTGCCCGGCCAGATCCTGGAAAGCGAGTTGTTCGGCTACGTCGGCGGCGCTTTCACCGGCGCCAACCGCGAGGGCAAGCCCGGCCTGTTCGAAGTCGCCCACCGCGGCACCATCTTTCTTGACGAGATCGCCGAAATGGACTACACCCTCCAGGGCAAACTGCTGCGGGTCCTGCAGGAAAAGAAAGTCGTCCGCCTGGGCAGCGACAAAGTCATCCCTGTCGATGTGCGGATCATCGCCGCCACCAACCGCCAGCTCAAGCAGTTGGTGGCTGACAACAAGTTCCGGGCCGACCTGTATTACCGCCTGAACGTGCTCCGTCTGCGCATCCCGCCGCTGCGCGAGCGCACCGGCGACATCGCCGTGTACGCCCGTCATTTCCTCTTTGCCTACGCCGCCAACCGCCGCCTCGCCCTGACCGACACCGCCCTTCAGCTCCTCGGCCGCTATCCCTGGCCAGGCAATGTCCGGGAACTGCAGAATACCATCGAACGCATCGCCGTCGTCTGCCCCGGCGAAACCGTGGAAGCCGGAATCATCAACCAGCTGCTGGACGACGAACAGGACAACGACCTGGCGGTGCTTATCGCCGGCAATGAAGCCGAAGAAATAAAAAAAGCCCTCACCGCCAGCCGCGGCAAGTACGGCGAAGCCGCCAAACTCCTGGGGATCAGCCGTTCCACCCTCTGGCGCAGACTACGCGGTCTGGGACTCAAATAGGACTTTTTCGCTATCGACTAACCAGTCACTTTCGTTATATAATAAGTCTGTACCAATTTCGGGGAGTGACTGTGATGAAAAAACTGCTTATTTCCGGCCTCATTTTCAGCTTGCTTTCCTGCTCCGCGGCCTTCGCCGCCCCCAACCCGGCCCAGGAAATCATCAACGACGTGAAAAACTTCAACGGCAAGGCCGGCGTTTACGCCATGAACCTGAAATCCGGACGGTCCCTGGCCTACAACGACGACGTCGTCTTTCCCACCGCCTCCACCAGCAAGCTGGTCGTAGCCCTCGCGGTCTACAAATATCTGTACTCTGCCGCCCCCCAGGACAAGCGCGACCTGTACGACAGAGACGTGGAAGCCATGATCACCGTCAGCGACAACGACTCTTTCGCCGAACTCCTGGGCGAACTCGACGCCAGCAAGCCTGAGGCCCTGAGTCTGGTGCTGAAGGATCTGCGGCTGAAAAGGACCCTCATACATAGCGAGACGGCCTTCAAGAGCTTCGGCTACCACAGCGTCACCACCCCCCGCGAGATGGCCAACGTCATGGAGACCCTGTACCGTGACCGCTACCTCGGCAAACCGCGCTCCACCGCCCTGAAGGATGAGCTGGCCAACACCATCTTTCATGACGAGATTCCCCGCTACATGCTCACAAAGGTGATGCACAAAGTCGGCGAACTGGACAATGTCCTGTGCGACGTCGGCATCGTCGACGACGGCAAGGACCAGATCCTCATCAGCATCTACACCACCAGCACCAACCCGGATACCTACGCCAGCGACTTCATCGCCACCACCTCGGCCAAGCTCTACAACGCCCTGCGCAAGAAATAAACGCTTATCAAACGGTCCCAATTCGGTCACACTACGACAGACAGGGCATGTCAAATCAGTGTTAGGGAGGCAATCACGTGGTCATTCACAATCTATTAATCAGACTCCAGGACAACAGCAGCGAAAACATCGCCAAGACCCAGGCCCTGCTTCTGAGCATGCAGGGGAAAATTGAAGTTGTCCGGGATCTGAAAGTAAAACCCGACATCCGTCGCACCGAGGCCTCCTACGACCTCGCCCTCATCGCCAAATTCGACTCCTTCGCCGACTTTCAGACCTACCTGCCTCACCCGGAGCATGTCAAGGTCGCCACTCAGCTCAAGGCAATCATCGCCGGGGTGGCGAATGTGGTGTATGAGGAGTAGGGATTTTCTTCTTGAGAATTGTATATAGGATGTGCAAAAGACACCGGATTTTTCCGGTGTCTTTGTTTTTTGTCAGAAAATGAACTGATTGCGCTCATACTCTCATCGCAATCAGTGTATAGATATCACTCCAAATGGACTGATATGCTTATTATCTTATTTTATTAATAAGTAGCGGACGGAAACAACGTTCTTTTTATATATTCAATAATGATATTCAATTAATTCTTTATCACTTTGAAGTAAGTATTGATCTATTAATTCACCAATCTTAGTTGCTTTAATGACAACTCCTAAATCAATTAATTCATCTCCAGAGCCAGAGCTTTTCGCGAGGGTTCGAGCAATTATTCCTAACAACAAGAAATCTCCAGGTCTTAATATTGTTGATCCTATGACTCTAGCAGACCCCATAACTGGGTTATATAGCAATACTGGACTCCCGCTTGATCCTTGATAAACGGAGGCATCAATCAAAAACTCCGGTTCTCCATAATAATCAAGCTTGACGGGAGTTGCCGTTATACCTCGTCTAATAATCGGAGTGTAATTTTTCTTATCATAACGGCCATCAGGGTAACCTACAAAGATTATGTCCTCCAAAACGCTTAAAGACTCCGCTGTAGTTAATGTAATTACGTTATCAGAATCAATAAATGTAATTTTAGCGACATGTCCTAGCTTCTGATATATTGTATGGGTTATAGGGATTAATGGTGTAATAGCTAAGTCTATGCCGTTTATATCATCTAAAAACCACAATTGCGCAAAATTAGTAGTTTCAAAATGCACAATATTTCCAATGTCCGGTTTACCATTTCCTAGCGACCGCGTAAAGAAGAGTTTCCCTTTATTAGATTCTTCGATAACATGTCTATTAGTCACAATAAATGGATAACTTCTCCCATTGATCAGACGATTATAAAAGAAACCTGTCCCTACGCTCTCGTCAGTCTCAATCCGAACCGTTGCAAACAATAAAAGATCGGAGTTAGTTTGAACCACATCCAATCCTCCTACCGCCTTGACAAATAGTCACATGATCATACAATTTCGTCCTCTGTTCAGAGTTGTCTATTTGCATGTTTCTGCGCTTATTGTCCTTATCAATGAGGCCTTCTCTCTCATGCAGACTTTTCCCTCTTTCCGCCGCAAAAGTGCCGGACGACGGAGTTCCGGATGAAGGCGCTGTAAGGCTTGCGGCTGCGCCCCGCGAGCACCGGGAGCCCATGCGCGTCCATGCGCAGGGGCTCCTCGCGCGGTCGTCCTGACCGCGCGTGCGGCGAGCTTGCCGACTACGCCAACACCGCCTACGATCCTTCTCTACGCCGCCGGACACCTTTGCTGGCCTTGCTATATGACGGGATTTCGCAGAGAAGAAAACCGAACAGATACACGGGAGGGGATGTCCGCAGCGGGACTCGCCCATAGATCATGGATAATTGAAAACTAAAGACTCGGGAAATTCCACCCGAGTCTTAGTTTCACTAATGTCCCCAGCCGTCGGCAGCTTGCTGCCGGCGCCGGCCAAGGATGGCATGGTAGCCATGTGAAACGGCGCAGGATATCGTCCGTAGCGGAGGAATTCCCCTCCCGCTTTTTTGCCTCTTGCCAAGAATACAAGAAGAACGGTTCTCCTGTCTTATTTTCTCAGCCGTTATCAACGATGCCCTCCCCCCTCATCTAGCCTTTCCCCTCCTCCTGCCGCAAAAGTGCCGGACGACGGAGTTCCGGATAAAGGCGCTGTATGGTTTGCGGCTGCGCCCCGCGAACCACGGGCGATTTTGTTGACGCTGAAGATATATATAATAGCGAAGAAGAAATTTAAGTCAGGTCATAAATTGTAGATTGCGACGATAAATTCACTAACAATAAAGATGAGATATCCTAGCAAGATTAGTAGAGTAAGTAAGACAATATGCAGATACTTAACAACCCGTTCCCAAAAACTTTCCATCCAAAAAGGCATTATACAGCCCACCCATAGTTTCGGATTAGACTGGAAATCGTTTTATTTTTTTCCGGCCAATGAAAAACAATCACTTGTACCCCTCCTGATGCAAAACATCGGGCTCGAATGTCGACAGTATCGACTTTTGCTTTTTTTCGTGCTAGACTATAAATAAATGTACA
>JARLHY010000004.1 GCA_031292015.1 Negativicutes bacterium
GAGAAAAAGAGCGACTTACCGCTCTTTCTTCTTTCTTAAAGTTTGCATCTAAAATACATCTACCGATGTTTTGACCGCTATTAGCCTAGTAAAGGTTGGAAGACTCGCAGGGACGGTCCTTTTGAGTCTACCCACATCAATACCGTTCCCCCGAGGCCGCTCAGAATTGCCCAGATGCTAGGCGACTGCGACGAAGGCCCTGGATGGGCCTAGTCCCGAGCACGCCATGGACGGCGATATGCTCGGGGCGACAGTACACGGTGGTACGGCAAGCGCGCTCCCGGAGCAGTAAGTGCGCAGTTCTTACGCTTCAGCGCTTAGAAATATCGAGCCAAGGCTGTTCAGAAACGAGTATGGCTAGACGACGGGGCTGACGCGACCGGAGGCGTACACGGGACGTACGTTGAGGATCGCGTCAGCCCCGTCAACGACGCCAGACGAAGTTTATCAACAGCCGATACTCACCAGTGATACGGTTCACCGCGAGAAATCTTAAACCCCCGGTAAAGCTGCTCCACCAGCAGCAGCCGGATCATCTGGTGGGTGAAGGTCAGACGGGAAAAGGAGAGGCGCTCTTTGGCGGCGGCGGTCACTTCCGGGGCCAGGCCGAAGGCGCCGCCGATGACGAAGGTGATGTCGCTGCGGCCGGCGAGTGCGAGTTCGTCCAATCGTGCGGCGAGCTGCTCCGACGACAGCTGGCTGCCGGCCAGATCGAGGACGATCAGGTAGCTGCCTGGGCGTACCTGCCTTAAAAGCCGCTCCCCTTCGCGGGCCAGCACCTTCGCTTTCTCGGCCGCGGCGGGACTGTCCGGCATCCGCTCTTCGTTCACTTCCACGATATCAAGACGGCAAAAGGGCGTCAGCCGTTTGGTAAACTCGCCGATGCCCTCCGCCAGGTATCTTTCTTTGATTTTGCCGACAGCTGCTATGGTAATCCTCATCTTACTGGCTCGGCAGTTCTTCCAGCACTACGCTGACCGCCCGGGTCTGGCCGCCGCGGCTGATGACGACCTCCACCCGGCTGCCCACCGGCTGATTCTCCACCACTGCCCGCAGATCAGCCACGCTGTTGATGTCCGCTCCCGCTACCTTCAATATAACGTCGCCCTCCCGGATGTCGGCCTTGGCGGCAGGCCCTCCCGGAGTCGTTTTATAGACATAGATTCCTTTGTCGATGTTCAGCTCGGATCCCATCCTGGCTGCCAGATTCTTGTCGATCAGGCTGACCCCGAGATACGCCCTGGCCACCCGGCCCTTGTCGATGATCGACTGGATGATCGGCCTCACGGTGTTGATCGGAATGGCGAAACCGATACCTTCTACCCCCTGGGCGGACATCTTGGCGCTGTTGATACCGACCACCACGCCATCGGCGTTGACCAGCGCCCCGCCGGAATTGCCGGGATTGATGGCGGCGTCGGTCTGAATCAGCTTGAAGCGGCGCTCGCCGATTTCCAGAGTCCGGTTGAGGGCGCTGATCACCCCGACGGTGACGCTGCCCCTAAACTCCAGGCCCAGCGGGTTGCCGATGGCGATAGCCGGTTCCCCCACCAGCAGCGAATCCGAATCGCCCAGCGTAGCGGCAGGCAGGCCGGTGGCCTCGACCTTCACCACCGCGAGGTCGGTGGGCTGATCGACTCCGATGACCCTGCCGGTCAGGGTCCGGCCGTCAGACAGCGATACCGACAGCTCCCGGGCATTTTCCACTACATGAAAGTTGGTGACTATGTAGCCGTCGGTCGAGATGATAACCCCGGAGC
Source organism: Negativicutes bacterium (assembly GCA_031292015.1). The sequence goes on from JARLHY010000004.1 coordinate 1,761, forward strand.
CGCTCTGCTCCACCGACACCGTTCTATTGAACATGTCGCGCGCGACAGCCTTGTTGATGATGCCGACCACCGTCGGACCCACCGCCTGAGCGGCGCGGACCACCGGCGTGTTGCGGGCCTCCGAGATTTGGGCGTGAGCCGTGGGGGCCATGATATTCTGCGGCGTCGAGCGGCTCGGCGACGCCAGTTTTGAGAAGAGCTGCCCCCCGCTGCCCAGGACAATACTACCGCCGATCAAGGCACCGATGACTGCCACAATGAAATACGGGGCCAGCCGTCTGTAAAGCTGTTTCATCCTTGATCCCTCCTAGTTCTGTTCCACCCCGGCGATACGGTCGGGGTAGGTGATGTGCAAAGTCACGTCCGTGCCGATCCGGCAACCCTGCTGGGTCAAAATGTCCGCCACCGTTTGCTCGGCGATCTCCGGACGATTGTTCTCCTGGCTCAGATGGGCCAGAAAAACGTGGCACTGACTCTTGCGGTCCAGTCTGGCCAAAGTCCAGCCGGTATCGGTATTGGCCAGATGGCCCCGGTTGCTGAGAATCCGCTGCTTCAAAAACCATGGATAAGAACCCTGTTTCAGCATATCGACGTCATGGTTGGACTCAAACACCAGCGTGTCGGACAACGCCAGCGCTTTTTTGACACTATCGGTAACAAAGCCGAGATCGGTAGCAAAGCCGCATTTTTGCCGGCCGTGATAAAAACTGAACCCCATCGGATCGACGGCGTCATGGGAAATACTGAAAGGCTCGACTTTCACCTGGCCGATATCCAGACTCGCCCCCAGCTCGCGCCGGCACTCCGGCGGCACCCACTTGTCCGGCGCCGTCTGGCTGTCGATGGCGTCCCAGGTTGCCGGGCGCGCGTATACCGGCAGACGGTACTTGCGGGTGAGGGTCGGCAGGCCGCCGACATGGTCCCGGTGTTCATGGGTGACAAGTATCCCGTCCAGGTCTTCGACGGCAGTCCCCAGCGCGGCCAGGCTTTGCTTGATGCGCCGGGCGCTGATCCCGGCGTCGACCAGGATATTGGCGTCCCCTAGTTTCAACAATGTCGAGTTCCCCGTGCTGCCGCTGGCTAAGACATGAATCTGCATAGATGGCTCCTCTACAAGATATTGGGGTATTTTATCTTATTCGCGACAAAAAACCCAAAATCCTCCCTGACCGGAGCCTGGCGAAGCCCTATCGCGGCGGCAATTTGTCCAGCACGGCCCGACGGATATCTTCCGGCAGGGCGCCGAGTAAAACGCTGATGATCTCCTCCAGCCGTTCGGCCGATTTCGCTTCAAACCGCAGGGTGAACAGCGGCTCGGTAACCGAAGCCCTGATCATCCCCCAGCCGTCGTCAAGTTCGATGCGGACCCCGTCGATGCGGTTCGGGTTGTAGCGGGCCAGCTTCCCGGCCGCCTCCTCCAGGATAGCCTCCTTGTCGCCGCCGGGGTAGGGAATGCGGATATCCGGGGTCAGCAGATAGTTCGGTATGGCGTCCACCAGCGCCGCCAGCGAGCCCCGGCCGGCGACGAATTCGCAGATCTTCAGCGCCGCGAACATCCCGTCGTCATAGCCCAGTTCCCGGAAGAAAAAATGGCCGCTGATCTCGCCGGCGAACAAGGCCTCTTCCCTGAGGAAAGCCGCCTTGGAAAAAGTATGCCCGGCCCTGGCCATCACCGGCCGCCCCCCGGCCCTGGCGATCTCCTCCGCCACCACCATCGAGCACTTGGCGTCATAGACCACTGTCCCCGGCTGTTCTTCCAGATAGTAACGGGCCAGCAGCACAATCATATCGTCATTGTCCAGCGGACGGCCGTACTCGTCGACAAAGCCCACCCTGTCGCCGTCGCCGTCAAAAGCCACCCCGACAGCGGCCTTGCTGGCCCGCACCGCTTCCCCGAGACCGGCCAGGTTTTCTGCCAGCGCCGGATTCGGCGGGCGGTTGGGAAACTCCCCGTCCGGCTCGCAGAACAGCTCCACCACCTCATAGCCCAGTGCACGGAAAAGCCGCGGCGCGATGCGTGAAGTAGCGCCGTTGCCGGCATCCACCACCACCTTCAGTCTGCCCGGCTTGGCCCTGGCTGCCGTGAACTTCAGATACTCGTCCACCACCGGCCGCTGCTCCACCTCACCGGCTCCGTGGACCCTGGCGTCTTGCTCCACAAGACCGGCGATCTCCAGAACATCCTCCTCGCTGACCGGCCGCGAGCCGAGCACCAGCTTAAAGCCGTTATAAGGCCCGGGGTTGTGCGAAGCGGTGACCATCACCCCTCCCGCCGCGCCGGTCTGGGCCAGCGCGAAATAAAACAGCGGCGTCGCCACTGTGCCGATATCGATGACCCGGCAGCCCGACTCGGCCAGCGCGTCCAGCATGATCCGCTGCAGCGCCGGGGTCGAAAGACGGATATCCCCGCCCACCACCACTGGTTTGCCGGCCAGTTTCAGCCCGACGGCCAGGCCGATTTTCCGGGCCATCACGTCGGAAAGGTCTCTCCCGGCGATCCCTCTGATGTCACAAGCATGAAAAATAGTCATTCGGCGGTCTCCTTTCGCCCTCACAGGCGGTTTCACCGCTATTGTAGCACGCCCCGCCGCCATATTTCAACAAGCGAAAGAGCGTCGTTTGTTGCTTCGCGACACGTAGTTATTCCTTCGTCTCTTTTATATACTTTCAGGCTGTTCAAAAAGGTCGAGATGCGCGTTCTGATTACACCGGTAGCTTCAACGCATATGTTATCTGGCGATATTCTTACGCGATGTGTGCGGGTCGCTGCGAGGAAGCGCGCGCCGACGGCCTTGGATGGCCTAGTCCCGAGCACGCCATGGACGGCGATATGCTCGGGGCGACAGTACAGGGTGGTACGGCAAGCGCGCTCCCGGAGCAACAAGTGCGCAGTTCTTGCGCTTTAAGTAGACACACAGCGCTTCAGCGATGATGTGGTCGCTTATGCATGGCAACAAGCGAACCGAAAGCTCTGCTTTCGAGTGAGACGTTAGCCAGGCGAAGCGCTTAGAAATGCGGCCTGCCCCTTGCGGGTGCGACGCAGATCGGCCTTTTTCAACAGCCTCTTATCGGTTTAGTGCCCCCTTATCCCTTCCACAAATGCACCGCGCACGTAAAGCAAGGATCAAACGAACGGACCACCCGGCCGACCTCGATCAGGCTGTCGGCGTCAGCCACCGGCGTGCCCACCAGCGCCTCCTCCACCGGCCCGCGCCCGCCGCCGGCGTCCCGCGGCGAAAAATTCCAGGTCGTCGGTGTCACGATCTGGTAGTGGTCGATCTTGCCCCCGCTGTAGCTCAGCCAGTGGCCCAGCGCGCCGCGCATCGCGTCCGTCAGCCCCACTCCGGCCCCTTGCGGCGGCGGAGTAAACGGCCTTACCGTCGGAGCCCCCGGCGCCAGCTCTGCCAGCCACCCTTCGGCCAGGCGGCATATCTTCTGCGTCTCCCGCGCCCGGGCCACCAACCGGTCCATCACCGAAATCCCGCGGCGATAGTCACCGTTCACCCAGCCCCGGGCCAGCGGCCCGCTCTCCACCGCCAGCCCCCGGTAGCGCGGCGCCTTGACCCAGCTGTAGGCCTCCGGCTTGTCCCGCGCCGGTACCGTCCGTCCTTCGCCGGGATGGCGGCTTTCCTGGTCGTCGGCGTACCAGCCGTAGCGGATCCCCTCGAGGATTTCGCCGCTGTCCACCGCCTGGACTGCGCCGCGGCTCACGATCACCCCCGCGGCAAAAGCGCGCCGGCCATTGACCGGCGCGGGAAACAGCCCGAAGGACATCAGATGTCCGTAACCGGCGCCGATGCTGTAATAGTCGCGGTAAAAATCGGCAATAGTCAGTACATCGCTGATATAGACATTTTCCACGAAATCCCGGATTTCCCGCAGGATCGCGCCATAAGCCGCGATCTTCTCCGGCCCGGCCTGCTCGGTCACCCCGGTCGCCATAATCGTCTGCTGCATCGGCGCCTTGGCCCCGAACACCGCCATCATCTCATGGGCCCGAGCCGCCATTTCCCAGGCGGTTTTGGAGTGGGCCAGGACTTGGTCGTTGACCTTTTGCGGCAGCCGGTAGTCGCCCTTTTGCCGTGGCAGATAGGGCGGCGTTTCCACCCCTAGACAATAGTCGAACAGAACCAGGGCGTAAAAATGCAGCAGATGATTGTGAATGATATCGGCGACGTAAATCAGATTTGTCATATGCTGACCGTTCGGTGTCGGCTCGACGCCGAAGGCCTGCTGCTGGGCCAGGGTAGCCGCCACAGCATGGGCACTGGTGCAGATCCCGCAGATCCGCTGGGTGAACAGCGCCGCATCCCGCGGGTCCCGGCCGGTCATCATCGCTTCAAGCCCCCGGAATAAATGCCCGCCGACCCAGGCGTCCACGACCCGGCCGCCCTCGACCTCCACATCCACCCTCATCGGCTCGTGAATGCGGGTAACAGGAAAAATCACTTTCCTGGTCATCCTTTATCCTTTCCGGAATCATCCTCGGTCTGCCAGAAGTTGGCCACCCGCCGCAGCCACGACTTTCGCCGGGGATGGCTTTTCGGCGTTTCGAGTTTTTCCGCCTCGCTCAGCAAGGCTCTTTGCTGGCGAATGAGATCATCCAGTTCCTGTTTTACCTGCTCCAGCGTTTCCGGTGGTGTGAGATCGCCAGGCTTGGTCCCGTCCAGATAATGCTTGTGGATCCGCCGGGCGAAAACCCCGGCCGCCAGATGGGTGCCCACCGCTCCCGCTGCCACAGCGGCCAAGGCGGCACCGACTTTTTTCACATTGACCGCCACCGCTGGCGTCTGAACGTCAGGCAGATGGTTGTAAAAAGGCATCATCCCGTCAGGAAAGTGGGGGCTGGCGCAGCCAATACAAGGCGTCCCGGCCTTCACCGGCCAGTTGACATAATGGTTCCACTGCCGCAGCGGACAGTCGGCGTGGGTCACCGGCCCCTTGCAGCCTACCCGGTACAGGCAGCCCGGCTCACCGGGAAAGGCGGCGAACACGCCGTCTTCGAACTGCTGGCGACGCTGACAGAGCTCATGGATGGTCCTGCCGTAAAACAGCTTCGGCCGGTTGTACGCGTCAAGCTCCGGCAGACCGTAGAGCAACAGGTGGCTGAAAGTGCCGGTCATCCAGTCGGGATGGGCCGGGCAGCCGGGCAGATTGACCACCGGCTTGCCGCTGACAACATCCCAGACCCCCTTCGCCCCGCCGGGATTGGGATGGGCCGCCGCCGGCCCCCCGAAGGCGGCGCAGTCGCCGACTGCGATGATATATTTAGCCTTAGGGGCAAACTCGGTGAGCGCCGCCAGACCGGTCACCATCTCGCCGTTGCGCAGGAAAATCTGATCGAACCGCCCGTTGTCGGCGGTCATCACCGCGCCTTCGACAACCAGCCAGAACTTCCCCGCGTCCTTCTCCACCGTATCCAGCAGCACCCTCACCGCGTCATCGCCGGATACGGCGTTCAGCGTCCAGTGATAACGCAGCTCGATCGTCTCGGTCAAAAACTGCATCAAACTGGGGTTAACGGCGTTGTACAATGATATGGTATTGCCGGTGCAGCTGCCCAGTTCCAGCCAGATCACCGGCGGCCGGCTCACCTGCGCCTGAGCCATCGCCTCGTGCATTACCGGCCTGAGCAGGTCGCACAGACTCACCCCCACCGCCGAGGTCAGGCAAAGGTGCAGAAATTCCCGTCTTGTCAGCATGATCTAACCCCGTTTCGGTTTCCGCTCTTCCCCATGCAGCCAGATATAGAGTACCGTGTACAGCAAATAACCGGCCAGCCCCAGCAGCAGCCACCCATAACCCACCAGCGCCAGATAGCGCCCCACCGCTGCCTGCACGGTAGTGGCCTGGACAAAGTCGCCGATCGCCAGGAGCAGTCCGCCCCCCACGATCATCAGCGCCATAATCCGCTTCATCTGCTCGCTGACATCCAGTTTGGCAGCTATCCACAGAGGCGCGATGGTCATCGCTCCGGCCAGAGCCAAATCCAGCGGTATCCGCGCTCCCGCGTCCCGCGCCAGGCTGCCGCTGGCCAGTTGCTCAGCAAAGGCCCCTGCCATCGTCACGTCGCCCTTTGCCGCCATATTCAGCGCCATATCCAGGTTGTACACCAGCGAATCGTGGGTCTGAATCCTGATAAAGCAGTCGTATACCAGGCCATAACCGGCACTAAGGATAAACAGAATCAGCCCCCCGGTCAGCAATATCCGTTGACTACTCACAACCGGCCTCCTCATCAAAGCTTATAATTCTAAAATTCCCCATGGCTGTTATTTTATGTGTCGGAGCCCTGCCTCGTTTCATCCGTAACCTTTGGCCACGGCTCGGCATATTATGTAGTAAATTACGGTTGGGAGGTAAGAACATGGCATTAGTAAGCAAGAAGCGGTCACCTTACGATAAAATCATCAAAAGCGTCCTGGATCGCTTCCATCAAGAGATGGCGCCAGTACATGACGTTTCCGCCAAACAGGAAAAAATTATCGCCCAAAACGAAAAAATCACCGAATTCCTCCGGCAGATCTGGGATCGGCTCGAACATCGCGACGCGGCGGACCGGAACTAGGATCCCGGCTGAAGGCAACGAAAAAGAGATATACCGGTCGGTATATCTCTTTCCAGGCCGTTGATAAACCCCCATCTGCTTTGTTGGCCCCACAACCCCATTGCTAGCGTACTTCCCAGTACGCGTCGCTGCTGGGTCTGTGGGGCCGTCGCGCATCTGGGGATTTCTAACGGCCTGAAGAATAGTTTTACTCTTGGACAACGACGCAGATTGGCCTTTTTCAACGGTCTGTCAGTGCATCGTGGCGGCTGCCCACTTCTCCCAGTCCGCCGCAAAAGCGTCGTAGTCCAGGCCCAGGCTGTCGCCAATCGCCGCCTGCAGATTCTTTCCGGCCTGCAGGGCGCCGATCACCTGACGCAGCTTGCCGTCGCCGTAAACCTCGGCGATATAGCGCACCGCCGCCAGCGACTCCCGGTAAGCCAGCGACTGGTCCGGCAGGGCGTCGAAATTGGCGTCAAGCTCAGCCATCGTATATAATTTCCCGCCAAGCGAATTGCTCGGCGAACGCCATTCGTAATCATTGACCTTATATTCGACGTATTGGGCCAAGCCCTCGGTGAACCACCGCGGATAATTCCCCTCAGTCATATGGTCAAACACCAGGTGGGTAAACTCGTGCACCATCGGTCCGGTTCGGATGAACTCCTCCGGTGAGGTGTCTTTGAGCCATACATGAGGCGAAAGAATCTGGATTACGCCGCCCCAGTACACCCCCATGGCGCTCTGGTCGCCCGACCAGCCGAAAGCCTGATTCAGTTCCTGACGGTTCGGATACATCAGAATCAGCGTTTTACCCGCAGGTGAGTACCCCAGGGCATCGGTGACAGGCTGGTAAGCTTTTTCCGCCGCCTGCGCCACCATCTGGACCACGTCGGCGTCCTGCCGGTCGTATTTGACCGTAAAGTGCGCCGTTTCATAAACTGTCAGGCTGCGAGTCTCATAGTTCATCTTCGCCTGCGCCGTCTGACGCACCAGCGGATACAGCCACATCTGCGCCCGGCCCGGCCACAGCAGCAAGACCGCCGTTGCCAGCACCGCCCCGGCGAGCAGAGCACTTCCCCATATCACCATTTTCCGCATGGGACCTCCCCCCTTTCCCTGAACCGGGTTCGAGTATCCCATTATAGCATACTGGTGAGGTGGCGCCCACCGGAACTTCCTGTAAATTACTTGATCAAACTCACTCCGGCGCTGGTACCGAGCCGCGTGGCCCCGGCCGCGATCAGCAGCTCGGCCTGCTGCCGGGTGCGTACTCCGCCCGAGGCCTTGATGCCGCAACGGCCTTCACCGATGATCGAGCGAAACAGACTGACATCCTCGACAGTGGCGCCGCCTGGTCCGAATCCGGTCGAAGTCTTGATAAACTGCGCACCGGTCGTCAGCACGGCCTGGCAGGCCCGAATCTTTTCCCCTTCACAAAGCAGCGCCGTCTCGACGATGACTTTGACCGTCCTGCCGTCCGCCGCGGCGATCACCTGGCGGATATCCTCCTCCACCGCATCCCACGCCCCGGCCTTGGCTGCCCCGATGTTCATCACCATATCCAGTTCGTCGGCTCTGCAGATCACCGCCTCCCTGGCCTCACACACCTTTACCGCGGAAAACGTGGCCCCCAGCGGAAAGCCAATCACCGTGGCCACCTTGACCCCACAGCCGGCAAGCAAATGCGCCGCCAGATCCACATAACCCGGATTGACGCACACCGCGGCAAAACCATGCGCGGCGGCTTCGTCGCAGAGCACCGCCACATCCTGCACCGTGGCATCAGCCTTCAGCAGTGTATGATCAATGAATTTCGCCAGATCCATCTGTCCACCCCTCTCTTTGCCGACTATACTTCGTTGCCAGCCGGCGCCATCCCTGCGCCAGCCAACTAAAAAACCCGGCTTATGCCGGGTTTAAGTGTGTTGACGAACTACTTTATTAAGTTTTCAAGAAAAACAGGCAGTTTAAAGATTGGCCTTTTTCAACAGCCTGAAATTGTCTTGCTAGTGTTTCTCAATATCCTGACACTCAGGACAGATACCGTAGAAATAGAATTGCTGGCCTGTCAGTTGATAAGGCGTCTTGCTGGCAACCTCGCTGACAAACTCCCGGGAGTCGACCTGATGAAGGTCATCCACCCGTCCGCAGTGCAGGCAACGCACATGGGGATGCATAGTAATGTCGGCGTCATAACGGAAGCTGTCTTCCCCTGCGTTCAGTATCTGGAGCAGGCCGATTTCGCGCAGAATCTCCACCGTCTTGTACACCGTGGCCAAACTCATCGTCGGGTAATGCGGCTGCAGCTCGTTAAAAATCATCTCGGCGCTGGGGTGAGCTTTGGTATTGGCCAAAACCTTATAGATCGCCAGCCTCTGGGGAGTGACCTTGAACCCTTTTTCGCGCAACATGGACGTAATCTTTTTTTCCACCTTCATATACCCCTTCCAAACAGTTAATCACCAATCCCAAATCCCCCTGGGCGGCGGCGCGATCTGAATAACTAATAAGTATTATCTAAACGTATTTATTTTTTATTTTACCAAGACCCATCATATTTTGTCAATAGACTGAAAAAAAGACTTGCTGCTGACCAGACTCCGATGCAAACTCCCCCGCAAAAATCTGTCCCGTGGCTGACGCCACGGGACAGATTTCACTGCAGTGCCTGCTGCTGCATTTTGCTGCTGAATTTGTTCTGGGCCTGGGAAATATCCTGCGGGCTCGCATTCTTGACATTGTAGAAACCTTTTTGCTGCATGAAGTCATACAACTGCTTCTGTTGGCTAAAAATATCTCCAAGGGCGGTCATATAATCACGCCTGAGTTGCTCGCTGCTGGCCTCCTGGATATAGATATTCAGCGATCCGGCCAGGTGCTTTGACTCATTAAGACACAGCTGCAGAATATCCCGGTCGGAAAACTGCATCCCCTGGCCGCTCATCTGGCTCTGCTGACTCTGTTGCCCTGCCTGGTTCTGTCCTGATGCCTGTGCCAATATTTTCACCCCTTACTGTATATTTTGCCCGGCGCTCAAATGCTTGCTGATTGTCTGGAAATGCTGCTGATTCTTCTGGGCCATTTGCTGCAACAGCTGCTTGGCCTGACTGTCCTGGGTCTGGTTGGCTAAGAAGTTCAGCGCCTTGATACACGATTGTTCAATCGTCAGAAAGTCTTCCAACTGCATTAATTCTTTGGCTGACAACACCGCTCGTCCCCCCTTTCCTCTGCTGGACTAGCATGTCTCGCAACCGGGGCAAATATGCGCAGGCAACATGCCTCTTCCCGCCCCGGTCCGGTGGGGGTCCTTGAAAGATCGGACTAAAGTCCTAAAAAGTAGGGACAAATAGCGATACAGAAACCCGTAAATTAATTATATAATATAAATGATTCTTGTCTAAACAGGGTAGGTGACACAATGCGCATCGAAGATACCGGCGTCGGCATGATCCTGACGCAGGACGTAACGGACGAACGAGGCAACCTTTTACTGGAAAAGGGAATCACGCTGACCAGAAACTACATCTCCCGTTTGAAGCGCATGGGCATCCGCGCTATAACTGTTTTCGACCCTTACGCGGAGTCTCTGAAACAAAAACAGGTCATCAGCCCCGAGCTTCGCACCGAACTCACCCAATGCTTCACCGAGCTCTTTCGCATGAAAGCAGCCGACATTTTAAATTTCAAACCGCCGGCCGCCCACCTGCAGAAGCTGAACACCGTCATGGACAGCGTCATCGACGAGGCCTCGACCCAACAAGAGCAAGTCGTGAACATTCAGGTACGCAGCCTCAGTGAGGATGAGACCCAGCATGCGGTAAACGTTTGCCTGCTGTCAGTAGTCAGCGGTCTGTATCTCAAGTTTGACCGCCAGATGCTGCGGGATCTGGCCCTAGGCGCCCTGCTTCACGACCTCGGAAAATCGATGCTGCCCCTCGGCGATACTGACAAAGCCTATCTGCATACCATCTACGGCCGCGAATTGCTGCTGCGCAGCAACCTCAACACCGTCGTGGCCCGGATTGCCGCAGAACACCACGAAGCTTTCGATGGCACCGGTCACCCCAAAGGCCTCTCCGGTCGGGATACCCATCCGCTTTCGCGCCTTGTCGCCATTGCCAACTATTTTGATGTTGCGCTGGCCGGAAGCGGCGACGACAGCACGCCGCGGCAGGACATCATCGAAGAAATGATGGCCGGTGGCAATACCTTGTTTGATCTCAATATGCTGCGGGCTTTTCTCAATACCGCGACCGTTTTTCCGGTAGGCAGCCTGGTCCGGCTGAATACAGGCAAGAGAGCCTATGTCATCAGCAACAAGGTCCATTTCCCCCTTCGGCCGGTGGTCAGAATGATCGAAGATTCCGGCCCCGGCGAACTTGACCTGCTGACAAGGCCCAACATCACCATCGTCGAATTCATCGCTTAACCGCCCTAAAAAATAAAAAGCACCTCGGCGAGGTGCTTTTTGCCTTATCAAGTCTTCTGCGCCGCTTCAGCCGCAGCAGCGTTTCCTACGGCAGCTGCCCTTGCCGCTTGGTGCTCTCATAAATCAGCTTCTTGGCCGAAATCAGCACCCCTACCAGCAGCCAAAAAGCCCAATACATGAGAATCAGGGGATAGCTGAGACTAAAGCTAGCGCCAAACAGCCCGAACAGCGGACTCATAATAAGCAGCCAGGCCGCCGAGCCGCTGCCCAGCGCAAAGGCAAAAATACAAAGCGCCGCCAGGCACGGATTGCTGCGCCGCAGAGCCAGTTTGCTGCCCCGGTCCCCTACCATAACAAGCAGGGAAATAAGCACCACCGCCGCCAAAAAGGGTTTCACCACCGTAAAACCGCTAACCACGCTATTCCAAAGAGCCTCCATACCGTCACCCCCACATATTGTACTATTTTTATATATTACCGCTGCAGCCAAATTATGCTAGGGATTTTTCAGTTTTTGCCAGTGACCGCTGGAGAACCGCCGCCACAGCACCGCGCTGCGCACCAGAAAGTCGGCGGCGGTCACAAACCAGGCGACGGTTATATCCCAGCCCCAGACCACAATAAACAGATAAACCAGCGGGATCCTGAGCAGCCAGATGCCGGTGGCCGTGACATACATCGGCCAGCGGGTATCCCCGGCGCCCCGCAGGGCGCCTCCCAGCACATAAGTGATGGCAATGGTCGGCTGCTCCAGCGCGGCGATGGCCACACATACTGCCCCCCACTGAACCACTGCGGGGTCCTCGATAAAAAGCCCGGTGATCTGCCGGGAAAAAACGATGAAAATAACACTCATCGCCGTCATGCTCCACAGGGCGATATTATTGGTAAGCCACACATACTGCTCGGCGCGGTGAGGCAATCCTTTCCCCAAATGAATCCCCGTCAGGGTCATCGCCGCCACCGAGAATCCGAAACCAGGCATAAACGACAGGGACTCGGCCTGGACGGCGATCTGGTGGGCGGCGAACTGGACAGCGCCGATTCCGGCCAGCATGAAGGTAAAGGCGATCCGTCCTCCCTGCATCGCCGTCTGCTCCAGTGCCGCCGGCAGGCTGATAGCCACGATCCGGGCCACGACAGCCGGCCGGTAGGAGAAAACGAGCTGCGGGCCCAGTCTGATCCTCTGATTCCGGGTCAGGACGGCCAGTACCATCAGCCCGCCCGCAAGCTGGGACACCACCGTCCCCCACATCGCTCCATAGGGGCCAAAGGCCGGAACGCCCCGGCCGAAAATCAGCATATAACTGACAATAAGCGCCAGGATGTTGCTGGCGGTAGTGATCAAAAACGCCGGTCTGGTCAGTCCCATTCCCCGCAAAACGGCGTTGCCGATAGCCATCACCAGATAAAAAGGCGTAAACCAGAACATGATTTCCAGCAGCCCGGTGGCAAGTTCTCCCACCGCCGGATCGGCGCCGATCAGCAGAAATACCGGTTTCGCGGCCAACCGGCCGAGTACCGCCAAAATCACACCGGCCGCGATGCCGAGCATCAGTGCCTGTCCGGTCACTGTTCGCACCTCGGCCCAATTGCCTGCACCTGTTTCCCGGGCGACAATCGCCGCAGCCCCGGTTCCAGCAGCCGCGAAAATCATCGCGCTGGAAAACTGCACCATGGTTGCCAGGCCCACCGCCGCCAGCGGAATCGCGCCAAAGCTGCCCACCATCACCGTGACCAGAATACTCACCAGCATGATACCCGACATTTCCAGGATAACCGGCCAGGCCAGCCGGAAGATTTGCCGCCTCATGTAAGTTTTTACCGTCACCATCGCCTCTGCCTCCAATAACCGGGAAGAACTTATGCTATAATAGAACAATAATACTACAAGGTTGGTGAAAGCGTGTTAGTTACCGAAATTTTTCCTGCCATTGCCCGCGAACTGGGACTCAGAATCCCCCAGGTCGACGCCACGGTAAAGCTTTTGGACGACGGCAACACCGTTCCCTTCATCGCCCGGTACCGCAAGGAAGCGACCGGAGAACTCGATGAGGAGCAAATCCGCGCCGTGGAAGAACGAACGGCTTACCTGCGCAACCTGGTAAAGCGTCAGGAGGAAATACTGACAAGCATCGCCGAACAGGGCAAGCTGACCCCCGAGCTGGAAGCAGCCATTCAATCTGCCGCAAAGCTGCAAGAACTGGAAGATCTCTACCTGCCCTTCCGGCCCAAAAAACGCACTCGGGCCCAGATCGCCCGCGAAAGAGGCCTTGAACCGCTGGCCGAACTTTTCCTCGCCCAGCAGACCTTCGCCGGCGACCCGCTGGCCATCGCCGCCGAATACATAAATGAGGAAAAAGACGTTCCCACCGCCGAGGCTGCTGTCGCCGGCGCCCTTGACATCATCGCCGAGACGGTCAGCGAACGGGCCGACATTCGGGCGATGCTCCGCAAGCAGCTGTGGGCAGGCGGGGAAATCGCCACCGAACTGGCCGTCCCGGAGGCCGCCGGTCAGGAATTTCTGAACTACCGCGAATACCGCGAACCGGTGAAGCGGATGCCTTCCCACCGCGTTCTGGCCGTAAACCGGGGCGAGCGCAAGGAAGTCCTCAAAGTCCAGCTCCACACCCCGCATGAAACCAACATCGAACTGATTAACCGTCAAATCATCCGCCAGCCGTCCATTTTCGGCGAACTCATCCGCCAGGCGGTGGCCGACGGCTATAAACGATTGATCTTCCCCTCCCTGGAAAGGGAAATCCGCAACCAGCTCACCGAAAACGCCGAACAGCAGGCCATCCGGGTCTTCGGCCTCAACCTGCGCCAGCTTCTCCTGCAGCCGCCTTTTGCCGGCCATACTGTCATGGGTCTCGATCCCGGCTACCGCACCGGCTGCAAGCTTGCCATCATAAGCCCTACCGGAGCGGTGCTGGCCACTGACGTTATCTACATCACCGCCAGCGAAGCCCAGCGCGACCAGGCCGCCCGCTCCGTCCTAGCCGCCATTGTCAAACACGGCGTCACCCTGATCTCCATCGGCAATGGGACCGCCTCCTACGAAACGGAAGAATTCGCCGCCAAGCTGATCAGCGCTCACAATCTGGCTGTCAGCTACCTCATCGTCAACGAAGCCGGAGCGTCGGTATACTCCGCCTCCAAACTGGCCAAGGACGAACTGCCGGGCCTGGACGTCTCCCTGCGCGGCGCGGTCTCCATCGCCCGCCGGATCGAAGACCCCTTGGCCGAACTTGTCAAAATCGACCCCAAGTCCATCGGCGTCGGCCAGTATCAGCACGACGTCGACCAGAAGGAACTGGGCCGCACGCTGGCCAACATCGTCGAATCCTGCGTCAACCATGTCGGCGTGGAGCTGAACACTGCCTCGGCCGAGCTGTTAACCTATGTCGCCGGCGTCAACAGCGCCGTCGCCAAAAACATCATCGCCTTCCGGGACAGCGGCGGTCCCTTCGCCAATCGCAAACAACTGCTCAAAGTGCCGCGCCTCGGTGCGGCGACCTTCACCCAGTGCGCCGGCTTTCTCCGCCTCTCAACCGGCGACAATCCCCTGGATAACACCCCGGTTCATCCCGAATCCTACCGCCTCGCCGAAAAAATCCTCGCCCGGCTGGGCTTCTCGTTAAAGCACCTGACCGACAAAGACCGGCTCCGTGAACTTCAGACCGCCATTCAGAAAGCCGACCCCGCCGTCCTGGCCGTCGAGTTGGAAGCCGGCGAACCGACGGTGCGGGATATTCTCGGAGCACTGGCCAAACCTGGCCGCGATCCCCGGGAAGATATGCCACTGCCGCTCACCCGCAAAAACATCGTCAAGCTGTCGGACATAACCCCAGGCACAGTCATGAAAGGCACAGTACACAATGTCACCGATTTTGGCGTCTTCGTCGACATCGGCATCAAGACCAACGGGCTCATCCA
>JARLHY010000036.1 GCA_031292015.1 Negativicutes bacterium
ATTTATCCAGCGTCTTACGCAGGGCGGCAAACTGCCGATGATCACCTCCTGCTCACCCGGCTGGGTCAACTTCATCGAAATCATGTACCCGGACCTGCTGGATCATCTGTCCACAGCCAAGTCGCCCCAGCAGATGTTCGGGGCGCTGGCCAAGACCTATTACCCCGAGAAAAGCGGCATCGATCCCTCGACAATCGTTTCGGTGTCGATCATGCCCTGTACCGCCAAAAAGGCGGAGGCGGCGAGGCCGGAGATGAATTCCAGCGGCTATCAGGACGTGGATTATGTGCTGACAACCCGGGAACTGGGCCGGATGATCCAGGAAGCCGGCATCGACTTCGATCATCTGGAAGCGGAAGAGTACGACGCGCCGCTGGGGATTTCCACCGGTGCGGGAGTCATTTTCGGCGCTACCGGCGGCGTGATGGAAGCGGCCCTCAGGACGGTGGCCGAAGTGGTCACAGGCAAGGCGCTGGACTGCATCGAGTTTCACAACGTGCGGGGTCTGACCGGCGTCAAGGAAGCGGTGGTCCCGGTGGGGGACCTTAATGTAAAGGTGGCGGTGGCTCATACGCTGGCCAACGCGCGGATCATGATGGACAAAATCCGGGCCGGCGAAGCCGACTATCACTTCATCGAGATCATGGCCTGTCCCGGCGGCTGCATCGGCGGCGGCGGCCAGCCGTTCGTCAACTGCGGCGATATCCGTCAAAAAAGGATCGACGCCATCTATGAATGCGATACCCGCAGTACGCTGCGCAAATCCCACGACAATCCCGCGGTCAAGGAGCTTTACGACAGCTGGCTCGGCAAGCCGCTGGGCGAAAAGTCGCATCATCTGCTGCATACCCATTATCATGAGCAGAAACGCGGCTAGGTGTGAGCTGGAGAACCGGGATTTTTCCCGGTTCTTCTCCTTTGCGATGACGAGAAAAGAGGATCCGAGGTCGCCGTCTGTTCTCGTCGAGCCGAGTAGACAATTGGGACGAATTTGGTTATAATAATTTGGACAAAGCCATAATTGTAATAATATTCCGCTAAAGGCCAGATTGGTAGATGGATAAGGAAGGATTTTGCGCTTTTGTCTGCGAAAAGATAAAAGCCAAACCCCGGACTTTTTTCAACAAGGAGGCTTTACTTTGAAAGATCCCGGCGTCATCTCCAAGGCCACGATCGATCGACTACCGGTATATTTCCGGACTCTCAGACAGGTCCAGCAGGAAGGCGTAGAGATTATTTCTTCCGAAGAACTCGGACGGCGCATCGGCGTCACTCCCGAGCAGATCCGCAAAGACCTGGCGTCGTTTGGCGAATTCGGCAAAAAAGGTGTCGGTTACTTTGTCCGGGAATTGATTCGCAATATCAGCGAGATTCTCGGGCTACACCGGAATTGGAATATCGCTATTGTCGGCGTCGGCCATCTCGGTTGGGCACTGGCGAATTACCGCAATTTTTCTTCCATCGGCTTTAATCTTGTCGCCGTTTTTGATGTTGATCCAGCGAAAGTCGGCCAGTATATCGATGGCGTGGAAATCAACAGTACCGATAAACTTGAGGAACTGATCAAAGTGCGCAACATTCATATCGGTGTGATCACTGTGCCATCCCAAAAGGCCCAGGAAATCGCCGACCGGCTGGTTGCCGCCGGGGTGCGGGGCATCTGGAATTTTGCCCCGGTGAAACTGAGGGTGCCTGATAATATCAGACTGGTGAGTGAAGACTTGTCGATCGGTCTTGCAAGCATTTCTTATTATCTGTCGAGATATACGAAATAAAGCGCCAAGCGGGCTGCATGATTGAATTGAGCGAAAAATGAAAATTAAATGAAAATTACCAGGAAAAAGCGCTTGAAAATCGTTATTGGATATGCTAGTATAAATTACAGAAGTAAGTTAGATTTTTAACATGATTCAAATTCATACAGATTGCGGACGGAAATGCTGCGGCTTTTCTGAAAGCATATCGCAAGCCGCAAAGGCTCACGGTCTGATACCTTTCCGGTAACAGATGAAAGAAGCTAATGCCTGGTTGCTAGTCAGCCAGGCATTTTCATTTGTCTTTTTCCCAAAAAGGCTGTCAGATACCGGAATGCCGCAGGACGCCGACAGGGAACGGAACCGACCGATCTGGCGCGAAGGCTACGACCGGACCCTGCGGGTCTATCGACCAGCAGGTACAAACCGGTGGTGGCTGCCGAGGGTAAAATTACATATAACGCAGACGGAAAGGCTATATGCCTGTCCGAAAGCAGCGCGAACTTGTGTGACCAACGGCTTGCCGCTTTGACCGCGGTAAGTAAGCGAGGCGGTAAACACCGGGGTTTAATTAAACCTTGGTGTTTTCATTTGTTTCCGGACAGGATAAATGGTCATAATAATCAAAAATAAGACGAAGTAGAAAAGGCTACAAGAAAGCGGCCTGCCTGACATGGCCGGTAATTTGAGGGTTTGAATTTGGTTCAGCCAAATGAAAATACCAAATTTCAAGAGAGGGGAATTGATATGATCGACATTCGGGATCGCGTGCGGAACAAGGCTCTGCACGCCAAGATTGTCAGTGCCGCTGAAGCTGCGGCGGTTATCAAGCCGGGAATGAATATCGGCACCAGCGGCTTCACTCCGGCGGGTTATCCGAAGGCAGTGCCGCTGGCGCTGGTAGAGCGGATGAAGCAGGAACATTTCCAGATCAACCTGTGGACCGGCGCTTCGGTAGGCAAGGAACTGGACGGAGCCCTGGCGGAGGTCAACGGGATCGCCAGACGCCTGCCGTACCAGACTAACGACGCCATCCGCAAACAGATCAACAGCGGAAAAATCGCTTACACCGATCTACACCTTTCCCATGTGGCGCAGATGTCCCGCTACGGTTATCTGGGGGGCAAGGTGAATGTGGCGATCGTCGAAGCCTGTGCTATCACTGAGGAAGGACACATCGTCCCCACCACTTCGCTGGGCAATGCGGCCTCTTATGTACAAAGCGCCGACATCGTCATCGTCGAGATCAATACTGCACAACCACTCGAACTTGAAGGCATTCATGACGTTTATGTTCCTCTGGATCCCCCCAACCGTCAGCCTATCCTTATCACGAAAGTGGACGACCGCATCGGTACAACCTATATCCCGGCCGGTCCGGACAAAATCACCTATATCGTGGCTTCTGACATTCCTGACGCCCAGCGGCCGCTGGCTGCCATCGATGACGACGCCAAGGCGATGAGCAGACATCTGATCGAATTCTTCAACAGCGAAATCAAGGCCGGCCGCATGCCGAAGAATCTTCTGCCGCTGCAATCCGGCGTCGGTTCGGTGGCCAACGCCGTTGTGGCGGGGCTGGTGGACTCTCCTTACAAAAATCTTACTGTTTTCACCGAAGTCATCCAGGACGGCATGTTCGACCTGATTGATGCCGGCAAACTCGACTTCGCATCAGGTACTTCGCTGACCCCTTCACCGGACGGAGCGAAAAGGCTTTACGCCAACCTTGGCGAATATCGTAAGAAGCTGATGTTGCGGCCGCAGGAAATTGCCAATGGGCCGGAAACGGCGCGGCGGCTCGGGATCATCGCCATGAACACCGCCATCGAATTCGACATCTACGGGCATGTCAACTCAACCCATATCATGGGCAGCAAAATTATGAACGGGATCGGCGGCTCGGGTGACTTCGCCCGCAACGGCTACCTGACCATCTTCTTCAGCAATTCGATAGCCAAGAACGGCGACATTTCCTCGATAGTCCCGATGTGTTCGCATATCGACAGCACCGAACACGATGTCGACATATTCATCACCGAGCGCGGCGTGGCCGATGTAAGAGGGTTGAGCCCGAAAGAGCGGGCCCGGGTCATCATTAAAAACTGCGCCCATCCCGACTATCAGCCCCTGCTTACTGATTACCTGGAAAGAGCCGAAAAGGCGCTGGGACCGGTACATACCCCGCATCTTCTCGATGAAGCCCTTTCCTGGCATAGCCGGTTCTTACAGACCGGTTCAATGAAAAAAAAGTAATGTAAAGGAGGATACAAGCATGGCTAATGAATCTTTAAAAGCCAAGAAGGAAGCGTACAACGCCAAAGTGGAAAAAGTCCTGGCAAAAGGTCCCGAACGCAAAAACCTGCCGTACGAGAGACTGTATACCCCGCTCGATATCGAGGGCTTCGATTATGAGAGGGACCTGGGGTTCCCTGGTGAATATCCTTTCACCCGTGGTGTACAGCCCACCATGTACCGGGGGCGGTTCTGGACAATGCGCCAGTACGCCGGTTTCGCCACAGCCGAAGAGTCCAACAAGCGTTACAAGTATCTCCTGGAGCAAGGCCAGACCGGCCTGTCCTGCGCGTTCGACCTGCCGACCCAGATCGGTTATGACTCCGATGATGCCATCGCTGAAGGCGAAGTAGGCAAAGTGGGTGTGGCCATTGACTCGATGGCCGACATGGAAATCCTGTTTGACGGCATTGACCTTGGCAAGGTTTCCACCTCGATGACCATCAACGCCCCGGCTTCCGTGCTGCTGGCGATGTACATCGCCGTGGCCGAAAAGCAAGGCGTAAGCCCTGACAAGCTCAACGGCACCATCCAGAACGACATCCTGAAAGAATACTCCGCCCGCGGCACTTACATCTTCCCGCCCAAACCCTCGATGCGGCTTATCACCAATATCTTCGAGTATTGCTCGAAAAATGTTCCCAATTGGAACACCATCTCCATCTCGGGCTACCATATCCGTGAAGCCGGCTCGACTGCCGCCCAGGAAATCGCCTTCACCATCGCCGACGGTATCGCCTACGTCGACGCAGCCATCAAAGCCGGCCTGAATGTCGACGACTTCGCCGGACGCCTGTCCTTCTTCTGGAACGCCCACAACAACGTGCTGGAAGAAGTGGCCAAATACCGGGCCTCCCGCCGGGTATGGGCCAAGGTGATGAAAGAGCGCTTTGGCGCTGAAAAGCCGAAATCCTGGATGCTGCGTTTCCACACCCAGACCGCCGGTTCGATGCTGACTGCTCAGCAACCTGAGAACAACATCGTCCGCGTGGCTCTGCAAACCGCGGCCGCCGTGCTTGGCAGCACCCAGTCGCTGCACACCAATTCCAAGGACGAAGCCCTGGCTCTGCCGACGGAAGATGCGGTTCGCGTCGCGCTCCGGACCCAGCAGATCGTGGCCTATGAGAGCGGCCTGGCCGACACCGTCGACCCGCTGGCCGGTTCCTACTTCGTCGAGGCTCTGACAAGCAAACTTGAGGCCGAATGCTGGGAATACATCAAGAAAATTGATGATCTCGGCGGAGCTCCTGCCGCCATTGAAAAAGGCTATATCCAAAGAGAAATTCAGGACAGCGCCTACAAGTGGCAGATGGAAGTGGAGTCCAAGCTTCGGATTATCGTTGGCGTCAACCAGTTCCAGATCAAAGAAAAACCGGTTGAAGGCCTGCTGCGGGTCGATGCCTCTGTTGGCGAACTGCAGAAGAAAAAACTGGCCGATCTGCGCGCCAAGCGGGACAACACCGCTGTGAAAGCCGCGCTGAGCGCTCTTGAAGCCGGAGCAAAGACCGAAACCACCAATCTTATGCCGCTCATTCTTGACGCGGTCAAAGCATATGCAACCCTTGGCGAAATCTGCGGCGTACTGCGCAAAGTGTTCGGTGAATACGAAGCGCATGTAAGCCTGTAAAGCGAAAGAGTAAGGAGGGACAACGATGGAAAAGCGTATTCGAGTATTGGTAGCCAAGCCGGGTCTTGATGGACATGACCGCGGGGCCAAAGTCGTAGCCCGCGCTCTTCGCGACGCTGGCTTTGAGGTAATTTACACCGGACTGCGGCAGACCCCGGAGCTTATCACAGAATCTGCCCTGCAGGAAGACGTCAATGTAGTAGCGCTCAGCCTGCTCTCCGGAGCCCATAACACTATCTTCCCGAAAGTGGTGGCTCAACTGAAAGCAAAGGGATTGAAAGACGTGCTGCTCATCGGCGGCGGCGTCATCCCCGACGCCGACATTCCCGGTCTGAAAGCCGCCGGTGTTGCCGAGGTCTTTACCCCTGGCACGCCAACCTCAAGCATCGTGGAATTTATCAAAGCCAACGTAAAGTAATAATTTGCGGGCAGCCGGGATCAAACCCGGCTGCCGGTAAAGCACGAAAGCCCCGGTTGCGGGTATCGTCGAACAGTAAGAACGATTATACTGGTCGACATAGTGCAACCAACGACTTGCGCTGTCGCCGAGGCTTGGCACAAGTCGGGTTTTACGATAAGGCGGTGCAAAGCGAGTGGACATAGTAGCAGAACTTTTGGCCGGCTCCCGGCTTGCCCTGACGCGAGCCATTACGGCGGTAGAAAATGAATACAGCGAATCGGTCTCTATCATGCAGCAGCTTTACCCCCATACCGGCAAAGCCCATGTGATCGGAATTACCGGGCCGCCGGGAGCTGGGAAAAGCACGCTTACCGACAAATTGGCCAAAGAATACCGGCAGCAAGGAAAAACCATCGGCATCGTCGCCGTAGATCCGACCAGTCCCTTTTCCGGCGGCGCCATTCTCGGCGACCGGATCCGGATGAACGATCTGACGTTAGATGACGGGGTATTCATCCGCAGCATGGGCACGCGGGGCAGCCTGGGAGGGTTGTCGCGCAAGACGGCAGACACGGTAAAGATCCTGGATGCCTTCGGCAAGGATGTTATCTTTATTGAAACGGTTGGCGTCGGTCAGTCGGAAGTGGATATCGTGAAAGCGGCCGACACCACCGTGGTTGTGCTTGTACCAGGCCTTGGCGATGATATTCAGGCCATCAAAGCCGGCATTCTTGAGATCGGTGACATTTTCGCGATCAACAAGGCTGACCGGGAAGGGGTCGAGCGGCTCAATACTGAAATTGAGATGATGCTTGACCTCAACCAGAGCTCAGTCGACTGGCGGCCGCAAATTTTCAGGACCATGGCTCCCAGAGGCACCGGCGTGAGTGAACTGATCGCCGGTATCGGCGAGCATATCAATTTCCTGAACAGCACGGGTGAACTGAGCAAGCGGCGTATTCAAAGGACCCGAAACGAATTGTTGTCGCTCCTGGATGAGCAGATCGGCCGGCATGTACTGAAGACAATTACGGCTTCCGGTGAGCTTGATCGCCTGGTAACCAGTATCGAACAACGGGAAAATGACCCCTATAGTATAGTGGACGCCCTGCTGGCGAAAATGTTGCGCTAAGCGAAAAAAGGAGGAAATAAAATGTTTAAGGTGTTAAAAGTCGACCATATCGGTATCGCGGTGAAAGACATGGAAGCCGCCAAGAAATTTTACACCGAGATGCTGGGCATGACCGCCCTTGGTGAAGAAGTTGTTGAACAGCAAAAAGTAAAAGTCTGCTTCATTCCTTCGGGAGACAGCGAATTGGAACTTCTGGAGTCGACTTCCCCGGAAGGCCCGATCGCCAAATTCATCGAGAAGAATGGCGAAGGCATCCAGCACATCGCCCTGAGAGTAGATAATGTCGAGGCCGCCCTGGCCGACCTGAAAGCCAAAGGAGTCCGCCTGATCGACGAAGTGCCGCGTTACGGCGCCGGCGGTGCCAGCATCGCCTTTATTCATCCCAAAGCCACCGGCGGCATCCTGCTCGAGATCTCCGAGCGCAAATAGGACATACCCAAACGAAGAGACAAGTCGAAAGATGGAGGTGTGTTATGGCTACTATTCAGGAAAAAATCGACCAACTGAAGAAACTGCAGGAAAAAGTAACCCTCGGCGGAGGAGCCAAGCGGATCGACAAGCAGCACGCCAGCGGAAAACTCACGGCGCGGGAGCGGATCGAAAAGCTTTTAGACGCAGGGACCTTCGTGGAGCTGGATCAATTCGTCAAACACCGCTGCACCAACTTCGGGATGGAAAAAGAAGAAGCCCCGGGCGAAGGTGTTGTCACCGGCTACGGCACAGTGAACGGCCGTCTGGTATATGTATTTGCCCAGGACTTTACGGTAATCGGCGGCTCGCTGGGCGA
>JARLHY010000037.1 GCA_031292015.1 Negativicutes bacterium
GGCATCAGCCAGTCCAGCGTCTCTTCAAAGGGGGCGGCGTTCAGCGTCGATGAAACCGATTTGAGTACAAGCTCCTCCACCTGCAGTTTCGTCGCCGCGTCCAGCATCTCCACTGCCAGCGAGGCCATCCCTTTCATATAAATGCTGCGGACCAGCTTCACCGATATGGCGTCGCCGGGAATATCGCTCACCTTTTCTAACGACATGTGATAAGGCGTCAGGAGGCGGATTAACTCATCGCTGGCGGCGCCGCTGACCAGCGTCGGCACTTTGTGCCTGTTCAGGCTCAGAGCCCCCATCATCGCCCCGTCCACAAAGCCAGCCTTCTTCGCCTGCACCGCCTCGGCTATTTTTTTCTTGGTGGGGGCCGAAGAGGTGGAAACATCCAGATAGATTTTGCCGCCCGTCAGCTCCGGCACGACGTCCAAGGCCGCCTGCAGGGCCCTGCTGCCGGGGACGGCGGCGTTAATGACGTCAGCCTGCCGCTCCACATCCGCCCCGGTCTCCACCAGCCGGACCCCGGCCTCCTTTGCCCTTTCCTGCACCGCTTTGCCGTGCTTCGGGTCCCTCGCCTGAGGATCAAAGGCAATAATCCCGCCAAGGCCTTCCTCTTTCAAGCCCCGTGATATTTCAAAACCAACTTCACCGAAACCGATAAACCCCAATTTCACGCTGCTTCGCCTCCCACTGCCCGGGCTCGTTCCCGGGCAGTTCGTTCTTCTTTGTTTTCTGCCTGAAAGGTCTTAATCAATATACTCGCAGCCCTTTTCGCGAAGCACCTTGTCGACCCATTTTCTATCCCATTTGTGGTTTTTGATATCCTCCATGATGCCCGCTTCCTTGGCCACGGTCGCTTTTGATTTTTCCAGTATCTCCGGCGCATCCTGCGGATCGATCACCACCACGCTGTCCTCGTCTCCCACCAGAATATCGCCAGGCTTCACAATGATGCCTCCGCAGCAGACCGGACCGTTGATTTCCCCCGGTCCTTCCTTATACGGGCCTCTGGGGGTTATGCCGGCGGCGTAAACCGGGATGGACATCTCTTTAATGGCGCCGGCGTCGCGAACGGCACCGTCAATAATGAAACCGGCAATACCCCGTTCGACCGCCCAGCTGATCATCAATTCCCCGATCAGCGAATTCACCGTATCGCCCTGTCCGTCAACAACGATGACATCGCCGGGAGCCGCCATATCGATAGCTTTGTGCAGCAGCAGATTATCGCCGGGTCTGGTCTTGAC
>JARLHY010000038.1 GCA_031292015.1 Negativicutes bacterium
ATATCCTGCCGCTGGCGGGGCAGACCGAGACCGAGCTGCTGGCAACGGCGGCGGCGATCGAAAAATGGTCGGAACACCCGCTGGCCCAGGCGGTGGTGAAACGGTCGGAAGGCATAGCCCTGAAGCCTGTAAGCAATTTTAAGGCGCTGTTCGGCCGGGGAGCCTGCGCCGGTCTGGACGGTGAGACCGTCTATGTCGGCAACCGCCGCCTGTTTGAGGAGCTGGGGCTTTCCCTGGCAGGTCATGAGGACCGCCTAACCGCGCTTGAAGCCGAAGGCAAAACCGTCATGCTGGTAGGGACGGGCGACCGGATTTTCGGATTGATCGCGGTGGCTGACGCCCTGCGGGAGGACAGCGAAGCGGCTGTGGCCGCGCTGCACCGCTCCGGTCTGCGTCATATCGCCATGTTCACCGGTGACAACCGGCAAGTGGCGGCGGCTATCGCCGCCCGGCTCAACCTGGACGCCTTTTACAGCGATTTGCTGCCTGAGGACAAAGTGGCGGCTGTGAAAAAACTGCAACAAAATTACGGCAGTGTCATTATGGTTGGTGACGGGGTCAATGACGCTCCGGCTCTGGCGGCGGCCGATATCGGGGTCGCCATGGGCGTAGCCGGTACGGACGCCGCTCTGGAGACGGCGGATATCGCCCTGATGGCCGATGATCTGGGAAAGCTGGCTTACATCATCAGATTAAGCCGGAAAACCATCGCGGTGATCAAACAAAACGTGACCTTCGCCATCGCCGTCAAAACGGCCTTTGTGGCCCTGACCCTCGCCGGAATGGCCAACCTGTGGCTGGCCGTTTTTGCCGACGTGGGCTCGTCCCTGCTTGTTACCCTGAACGGCATGCGCCTGATGCGGCGACTGCGGTGAGACCGCAATTTGCCTGACAGCCGCAAATCAGGCCGGCCGGCAGACAAAAAAATGAGCCTGGGCAAAAATGTCCGGGCTCATAGGCTGCCTATTTTACTTTTTTGCGCATTCCGGGCCGTAAGCCAGCTCATAATGCCTGGCGAAGTCGTCGAAGTCGGACAGGACAGCCTGGGCCGCAGGTTCGACGATGGCCGTCTCGGCGTCCTCGCCGGCGAACTGCCGGATCGACTCGATACAGTCCCACAGGGTCACCGCGAGAAACTCGACCTGCCCATTTGTCTCGCGCTGCAGCAGATAAGCGCCCTGATGGCCCTTGATCGCGGTTAGGGAGGGAAAGACTCTTTCTGTGACATGCTTGCGGTAGGCGGCGGCGTTGCCGCCGGTTGCCTGGCCCCGCCAGATGCGAACCACCATGGAAAACTGCCTCCTTTTGCTATTCTTTTTACCATAATCATAAGATAAGCCGTTGGTCCGGTCAAGCGTCTGGCAGAGACGACGGGGCGCGAAAAGAAGCCGGGCCGGTGTTGGCGCGGAGGAGATCGGATCCCGACGGCGAAGTATCCCGGCAGAGGCCTTTGGCCGCGAGTTCAGGCGGATCCCCGCCTGATACCAAGGAGGAAGATAGCTGATGATCGGTATCCTTGCCGGTATGGGGCCGAAATCCACCGCCCCGTTTGTGGACAAAGTAGTTGAGTTGTGCCAGCAGCTTTATGGCGCCAAATACGACATCGATTTCCCGCCGATGATGATTTACTCCTGCCCTACACCGTTTTATATCGACCGGCCGCTGGATCACCGGGCGCTGGAGGCGGCTATCGTCGGCGGCGCCCGACGACTGGCCGGCACAGGCGTGGACTTTATCGCCATGCCCTGTAACACCGCCCATGCCTATTTCGAAAATATCGGGCGGTCGGTGGACATACCGATACTGAACATGATTCAGGAAACGCTGGCGGAGCTTCCCTCCGGCTGCCGAAGGATCGCCCTTCTGGCCACTCCTTCGACCATCGAATCCGGACTTTATCAGGCCGGCCTGGCTGAACATGGCTGTGAACCGGTGCAGCGCAGCTCATGGCAGGAGCTGGTCAGCGCTGTTATCGCCGCCGTAAAAGGCGCGGACGGGCTGCCGGAGGCTCTGGCCTGCTGGCGAAGGCTGCTCAGCGAGCTTGACGGCCAGGCCGACGCGGTGATCCTGGCCTGCACCGACCTGAACGTTGTCGCCGACCGGTGTCCGGCTGACATCCCGCTGATCGACGCCGGGCACTGTCTGGCCCGGGCGGCGGTCAACCGCTATTATGGAAGGCAGCGGCAGCAATAAAAGCTGAAGAGGTGGACAGGGTATGAAGATAACCTTTCTGGGCAGCGGTGACGCTTTCGGCAGCGGCGGGCGCCTGCAGACCTGCATTCTGGCGGAAACCGGCCGGAACAGCTTTCTTATCGACTGTGGCGCATCCTCCCAGATCGCGATGCGCAAACAGCGGCTCGATCCCAACGAAATCGGCACCATGCTCATCAGTCATCTGCACGGCGACCATTTCGGCGGCATCCCGTTTTTTATCCTGGATGCCCAGATGATCAGCAAGAGAACCGTGCCGCTCACCATCGTCGGTCCTGTGGGAACACGCCAGAGGATCTTCGACCTGATGGAAGTTTTGTTCCCCGGCTCCTCGACAACGGTCCGGAAATTCGCTGTCGACATCGTTGAACTGGAGCCCGAGACACCCACCGTAATCAACGGGCTTGATGTCACATCCTATCTGGTGTCCCACCCCAGCGGCGCTCCTTCCACCGCTCTGCGGGTGGAAGCCGGCGGCAAAATCATCACCTATTCCGGCGACACCGCGTGGGTCGACAGCCTCATTCCGGCCGCCAGGGGTGCAGATCTGTTCATAACCGAATGCTATTTCTTCGACAAAAAGGTCAAGAATCACCTCGACTATCAGACCCTTGGCGAGCATCTGCCCGAACTTCAGGTCAAGCGGATGATCCTGACCCACATGGGGCCCGAGATGCTGGCCAACCTGCCGGCTCTTTCCTGCGACTGGGCCGAAGACGGCAAGGTTCTTGAAATTTGAGGCGAAGCTGGTTCACTCCAACCGGGTAATTCGGACGAAAGTCCGGGTGCCCGGTTGTTTTTTTCACTGCATGCAGAGGAGTTGTCATACATACATAGAAATGATGTTTATATGATAAAAGATTGTTCTATAGATAGATCGGGGTGATCAGTAAGAGGATGACAATCAACGTAGCAGGAATCGACGCCGGGTCCACGGCCATCAAGATTACCCTTTATGACGGAGAACGTTACGCCAGTTGGCTGGAACCTGCGGGCTGGGACTCCCGCCGGGCCGCGGCGGTGTTGCTGGCCAGGGCGGCGGCGCAGTGGGGCCTGGAGGTTGGGGCTCTGGCCGGTGTATACGCCACTGGGTACGGACGGACAGGGCTTGCCTTCGCCACCAAAGCAATCACCGAGATTACCTGTCACGCCAAAGGGGCGGCATACCTGTACCCCGGCGTGAGAACAGTCATCGATGTGGGCGGCCAGGACGCCAAGGCCATCCGGGTCGACGACGGGGGGAAAGTGGCCGACTTTATCATGAATGACAAGTGCGCTGCCGGTACAGGGCGCTTTCTCCAGGTAATGGCCCACGCCCTGGGCATGGATGTCGGGGAAATGGCCGGTTTCGGTGGGCAGGATACGGCCGAAGCTCACCCCATCACCTCGATGTGCGCCGTTTTCGCCGAGTCGGAAGTGATCGGCCTGCTGAGCCAGGGTGTTTCCCGGGCGGCCATCGTCGCCGGCCTGTACCGGTCGATCGCCGCCCGGATCGCCGCAATGGCCGCGCGCATCGACCCCCGCCCGCCGATATTGCTGACCGGCGGGGTATCCCTCCATTCGCCGCTGCGGCGGGAACTGGAGCGGGAAATGAAAGCACCGGTTATTGTGCCCGGGGACGCCGTTTACGCAGGCTCCATCGGCGCAGCCCTATATGCCTGGGAAGATCTACAAAAAGGAGGAATATAAAATGGATGTATCGCGTGCTCAGGCCATGGCCCATTTCGACATGGCTATTCCCCACGCCGGGGCTTCCCTCAAACAACTGAAGGAAGAGGGCAAGAAGGTTGTCGGGTTTTACTGTATGTTCGCCCCGCAGGAGGTGGCTCTGGCTGCCGGAGCGGTGGCTGTGGCGCTCTGCGCCACCAAGGAGGAACCCATTGCCGACGGGGAGAAAACCCTGCCCCGGAATTTTTGCCCGCTGATCAAATCGTCCTATGGCTTCGCGGTAACCGACAAATGCCCATTCTTCCTGCACTCGGACCTCATCGTCGGCGAAACCACCTGTGACGGCAAGAAGAAAATGTTTGAGCTGATGGCCAAATTTAAGCCGCTGCATGTGATGAATCTGCCGCAAGGCTACGGAAGCGACGCCGACCGGGCCTACTGGCTGGAGTCGGTCAAAGCGTTCCGGCAGGAACTGGAGTCGGTTTTCGGAGTCAAAATCACCGATGCCCAACTGGCGGAGGCGATTCGCGAGCTGAACGAAGAAAGGCTGATGATCCAGGAATTGGCCGCACTCATGAAACTTGATCCGGTGCCGCTTACCGGCCAGGATCTGCTCAAGGTCCTCTGGGCCCGGAATTTCGTGTTCGACCGTCAGGAATTTTCTCTCCAGGTGCGCGAGCTGATCGCTGAACTGAAGGAACGGGCGGCGCAGGGCGGGGCGGCGATATCCAAGGGTGCGAAAAGGGTTGTCGTTACCGGCGTTCCTACCGGCCTGGGCGCCGAGAAGGTCCTTAAAATTATCGAAGACTGCGGCGCCGCGGTGGTCTATATCGAAAACTGCGCCGGCATGAAACAGTACGTCAACCTTGTTGACGAAAGCAAACCGCCCCTGGAAGCCATCGCCGAAAAATACCTTAATACCCACTGTTCCTGTATGAGTCCCAACCCTCGCCGGCTTGACCTCCTGACCGAGGTTTGCCGGGACTACAAGGCTGACGGCGTGGTGGACATCGTCTGGCAGGGCTGCCATACCTACAACGTTGAAAGCCCGATCCTCCGCGATCATCTGAAAGCAGCCGGCGTTCCGATGCTGCACGTCGAAACCGACTACTCCCAGGGCGACGCCGAGCAGATCAAAACCCGGGTTCAGGCCTTCCTTGAAATGATGAGTTAAGACTTTTAAACTATGCCCTAGCAAGCCTCCGGCGTTATTCGGGGTGTCGACAAAAGGCTTTTTCAACAAAACAGGCACTGGCAGACCAGCGTAAATGCTGGATTTGCCAATGCCTGTTTCCTGATTTTGGCCTTTAAAATCAGTTTTTCAACAAGCCCTTTACTGAGGGCCTCTTGTTGTTTCTGCCTATTTTTTACAGTGATATACAAAGGCGGGAGGAAAGTTTAGTGGAACCAAATCGATTTGAACTTCACTAAATTTCTTTTTTAATATCTTTCTCATATGCAGCGAATATTGAAAGGCAACAAAAGCACCTTCTGGTTTAAGACAGCGATCTACCGCGCCGATGATTGTGTTCCGAAGTAACTCTGAAAAAGCGGCAAATGGTAATCCGGATATGATGCAATCAGCCTGCGGCAGATTATATCTGCGTACAAGCCAATCCAATTTTTCAGCTTTGGCTCCATAATGAAACATAGGGTACATGGAATGCAAGGCTTTTCGTAGATCATCATCTTCCTCGACAACCAGCACTTGGCAGGAAGCCTTTTTATTCTCAGCAATAAAATCAGTAAAAACTCCGGTGCCTGCCCCTAATTCAATAATTGTCTCAATATTATCCCACGGTAACTTGCTTAACATTTCCCTGGTTAAAAATGCGGAACTGGGAGTTATACTGCCAATCTTTCTGGGGCTTTGCATAAATTTGTGGAGGAATTCAATTCGAGTGGATAACATCTGATCAGCCCTCGCATATCTACATTAAAGGTGATTATACGCCTATGAGCAATACTTGGCAAGAAAGTATCAATGGTAAATTTGAGAGCTAGGAAATAGAATTTTAATGAATTGGCTGATTATGACTTCCAGACAAAAAAAATGGCTGATTCCGGAGTATCAGACCAAAGAGAAAAGGCCTTGTTCAGGCCGGAAAATTATTAATGAATGTAAGAGAGCAAATGCTTTTCGACAATTGCCGTGTTTTTAGAAAAGTTCAATAGCCGCTGGAAAGGGCCGCCAGGCCAACCATCATCGCCGCCGCGCCGATAAGGCGGATTTTTATATTCCCCTCGGCCAGCAGCTTGGCACCCATGACCGTGCCGACCAGGATGCTGATTTCCCGGGCGGGGGCGATGTAGCTGACCGGGCTGAACACCATGGCTGTCAGCACCAGGATATAGGCCAGGGGGCTGAGCACGGCCACCCCGCAGGCCGATTTTTTATGAGTGGCCCACTCCAGGACCACTTTGTCCCAGTTTTTCAGCGCATAGGGAGTTAAGAGCAGCACCCGGCCCAGGTTGGTGGACCAGTCCAGGAGCAGCGGCGGAATCAGCAGCGTGCTGACCGAGACTTTGTCCAGAACGGTGTAGCTGGCGATGGATGTGCCGCACAATACGGCAAACAGGAGCGGCTTGTAGTCGCGGGCTTGCGCCAGTTTCAGCGGGTTGCCGGCAATGGCGACGATTCCCAGGCCGATGAGGACCGCTCCTGCCAGGGCGAGCGGCGTGGGACGCTCTCCCAGCAGAAAAATGGCGGCCAGGGTGGACAACAGCGGGCCGGTGCCCCGGGCCAGCGGATAAATCATCGACAGATCGCCGATTTTGTAGCCCATGTCGAGCAAAATGAAATAGATTGCGTGCAGTCCGGCGCTTCCCAGAATAAAAAGCAGCTGCCACCAGCCGATTTCCGGTTGTTGGGCGAAGTATACCCATATCGCCAGGGGAAAGTAAATAACGGCCGAAAGGGAACCGAACAGCCAGATGAACGCGGTGCCGCCGCAGGCCTTCTTGGCCAGCAGGTTCCAGGTGGCGTGGGCGAAAGCCGCGATCAGCACCAACACTAAGGCAAAACTTGTCATGTAACCCCTCCTGCGCGCCAATTCAACAATGTTGATTATTTGTTAACTTCATGTTAATTTTATAATATAAAAATAAATTGTAAAACGGAATAATTTCGCATTTAATATTAAAATATTTAATATAGGAGGCGGTAGACTGTGGATAATCTGGGGGTGAAAGCCTTTCTGGCCATCGTGCAGGCCGGCAGTCTCAGCGGAGCGGCCGAGCTGCTGCACTTGTCACAGGGGGCTGTCAGCTACAGGCTCAAGATGCTGGAGCGGGAGGTAGGAAACCGCCTGGTGGAGCGGGGCAAAGGCGTTCCCAGGATCCGCTTGACGTCTACCGGTGAAAGATTCGTTGCGTTGGCCGAACGCTGGGATTCCTTGCAGCAGGAGACCCGGGTGCTGCAGGCGCTGGGGCCGCAGCTTAGCCTTTCGATAAGCGCCGCCGACAGCCTGAACATTTACGTCCTGCCGCCTCTGCTGCGCGCGCTGGGGCGCCACACTCCCCCCATCCGCCTGCGGATCCGTACCCAGCACACCAACGAATCGCTGGAGAGCGTCGAACGCAAGGAGGCGGATGTCGCCTTTGTTGTCAGAGAGCTGGCTTCCTCCAGCGCCATCATCGAACCGTTTTTCACCGAGGAAATGGTGCTGCTCCGCCTGAAGAACAGGCAGCGCGCCCCCCTGGAAACGGTGGATCTCATCAGTCTGCAGCCCCAGCACGAGCTTTACATGAACTGGAGCACCGGCTATCAGTCCTGGCACGACAAATGGTGGGATCCGGCCTGTCCGTCCCGGATTCATCTGGATACCGCCGGGTTGATTTCGACGCTGTTGCAGGAGGATTCGCAGTGGGCAATTGTGCCTGTTTCGGTCGGAACGGTTCTGGCCGAGGCCGGCCGGTTCGTGGTCCAGCGTTTAAGCGAGCCGGCGCCGCGGCGGGTCTGCTACAAGCTGATCCATAAATTTCCGGGGGAAAGCGCCCAGGCCGGGTTGACCATTCTGGACCAGTATCTTGCGTCGATCTATAAGTAAAAAGTATAAACCTGTTCCTGCGGGATATGATACAATCAAGCTGCAGAGAAATGATCTGCGGCCGGGAAATTCCGGCGGGCCGATTTTCGGGGATAGGGGGGAACGAAATGGAAGAGATATTGAACGCCGTGACCCACGGCATAGGTGCCCTGTTGGCAGTTTTTGCGCTTGTCGTCCTGGCAGTGGCAGCCAGTATGTACGGCAGCGTCTGGCATGTCGTAAGCTTCAGCGTTTATGGCGCTTCGCTGGTTCTACTCTATTTGGCTTCCACTCTTTACCACAGTTTTACCGGCGCGAAGATCAAATATATTTTCAAGATCTTCGACCATGCGGCGATTTACCTGCTGATCGCCGGTACCTATACACCGTTTACCCTTGTATTGCTCCACGGCGTACTGGGGTGGACGATTTTCGGTGTCGTCTGGAGCCTGGCCTTCGTCGGTGTCGTCCTGAAGATCTTTTTCGTCCGGCGGTTCAAACTTTTGTCGACTCTCTGCTATCTCGGCATGGGCTGGCTGATTCTCGTCTGCCTCAAACCGTTGGCAGCGGCGTTGCCGGCAGCCGGGCTGGGCTGGCTGATCGCCGGAGGCGTCTTTTATACGGTGGGAGCCGTCTTCTATCTTTGCCAGCGGCTGCCCTACAGTCACGCCGTGTGGCACTTGTTCGTCCTCGCCGGCAGCGTTTCGCATTTCATAACCGTTTATTGCTACGTCCTTCCGATACAGATTCCTTCGTAAACAAATATTCCGACTGACCAAAACGCCGGCAAACCCATGAGGATGCCGGCGTTTTTCCTTTGAAGAAATATTTTTTTAAAAATAGCTAGGACTGACTAGTCAGTCATATTTTTGTCACATTTCCAGATTATACTGAAGCTAGAAACAGAGAAGGACCAAAGAACTAGGAGGGGATGTCTTGTGAAAAGCTTGGCGAAGAAAGCAGTCGTATACTCCCTGGTAGCCATACTCCAGTGCGGAATAGGCGCCGCGACCCTAGAGGCATCACCGCGGCACGACAATCAGCCGAGTCAGGCCAGAGACAACCGGGACCGGCACGAACAACAACGCTATGAAAACAATGAGCGCGACCGGCACGACCGGGAGATACGGCAACGGGAAGAAAACGAGCGCCACGAGCGCGAGATGCAGCGCCGCCACCACGAAAGCGAACGGGAATGGCGGGAACGGCAGCATCAGGAAAACGAACGGCACGACCAGCTTCTTCAGGATATCGGAATAGCGGCGGTAGTCTACATGCTGCTGAATCACGACTAGTTGACAGGCCACATGGTCACACAAAAAAGAGGTACACAAAAAGCCGGGGCTCAATACCCCGGCTTTGTTTTATCCCTGATTATGCATCCCTTACAACGACAAGCTTATCTTCGTCGCAGCTGATGATCTTGCGGCGGCCGTTCAAGTCGGTGGCCAGCTCCACCTTGGCTCCCCACAGGTCGACGACATGTTTCAGTGTCTCTTTAGCGTAATTGAGCTCAAGCTCCCGGCCGTCGAAGACGTGTTCCAGAATCAGCGTGCCTTTTTCCACCGAGAGCGGGTTGATCACCGGCACGCTGCCAAGGCCGACCGCCCCGGCGAACTGGTCGCGGACCGCCTTCCAGCCGTCTTCGTCCGAGATCTCGCTGACAACGACGCTGTCGCCTTTGACACTGTAAGAGAATAGATTCATCTCCTCACAGAGTTCCCGGGTGAGGTAGCGGCGGAGGAAGGACTGATCGCGCTCGTTGGCCCGGATCGACAGGATGGCGCTGCGGCCGCCGGGGGCCTTGACCAGGCTTTCGAACATTTTAAAGCCGATGTAGTAGGGGTTGATGCTGTGCTCATGGGGCCGCACCACCAGGTTGTGGCGCTGGAGAAATTCCAGATGCAGACCGGCGGGCAGGTCGAGTTCCTGCAGGATGTGGTAATGCCAGTAACTGGCCCAGCCTTCGTTCATGATCTTGGTTTCCACCTGAGGGATGAAATACAGGGATTCCACCCGGACGATGTTGACAAGGTCCTGTTCCCAGCCGGAGAGTTTGCCTCTTTCCGCCAGAAAGGCCAGCAGGTCTTCCTTCAGGCGGGGCGGCACCGGTTTAGGAGCTTCCTCCGCCAGGTCGGCCGGCGAGGGAGGTGGGATTTCGCCGTGGCGGGATACCTGGAAGCGCAGGGCGTGGGCGGCGTCCAGAATCCGTTCCACCTTTGCCGGCCCGATGCTCGGGTCTTTGATGTAGTCCCGGACCCTGTCGGCGTGCGCCTTGAACATTTCCACCGTCAGTTCGGCCCGGGTGTCGCGTTTGAACAGCCGGTTATTCTTGAAGAAATCGTTATGGCCGTAGACGTGAGCCATGGTCAGAACCTGTAGCAACTGGCTGTTGTCCCGCATCAGATAGGCGATGCAGGGATCGGAGTTGATGACCATTTCGTAGGGAAGGCCGACAAGATTGTACTGATAGAAGGTTTTCTTCCGCTCGTAGTTCTTGCCGCAGCTCCAGTGGGGGTAGTGGGCCGGCATGCCGACATAGGATTCGTAGCAAAGCATGTCTTCATAATTGCAGATCTCGAATTCCTGGGGATAACAGTGAAGGCCCGACCGCCGGACGTGGTCCTCGATCTGTTCATTCCAGTATTCCAGGTCGGCCAGCGAATAATCAGTCATCATCGTCACCTCCGCCGGCGCTGTCTTTTTCGAGGATTCGCCGGAAGGCCGGCCAGATGTCTTCTTTTTGTTCCATGGTGGCAAATACGAAGTTTTCGTGCTTGATGTTTCTGATTAACTCCCGGCCGATGCTGCTGGACCAGCCGCGGTCGACGGTGATTTCCCCGTAGCCGAACAGATTGGCGGCCTGGCAAAGCTCCGTGGCCAGAGCGATGGCTTTCGGATTGTCCTCGCTCCAGTTGTCGCCGTCCGAGCAGTGGAAGGCGTAGATGTTCCACAAGGCGGGATTGTAGCGCTGCTCGATGATCTCGAGGGCCTTGGCATAACCGCTGGAAATATAGGTGCCGCCGGATTCGCCGCGGTGAAAGAAGTCCTGTTCGTTGACTTCTTTGGCCTCGGTGGAGTGGGCGATAAAGACGACCTCGACGTTTTCGTATTTATGACGCACGAATTGGTAAAGCAGAAAGTAAAAACTGCGGGCAAGGTATTTCTTGGTCAGGTCCATCGAGCCGGAGGTGTCCATGATGCAGATGACCACGGCGTTGGAATGCCGGCGGACGTCTTCCTTGATCCGAAAATAGCGCAGGTCTTCTTCCCGGAAGGGAATCCTTGCCGGAACAGGCAGCGTAAAGTCCGGGTCAGGCCGCTTGGCTGACTGTTCCCGCTTCAGCTTTTCCACCACTGACTGTTTTTTGTCCAGACGGGGCGGGATGCCCTTGCGCTGATGGCCTTTGCGCTTGAATTTGTGCTCCGACTCGATCAGGGCGAATTTTTTTCGCTCCATATCCGGCAGCTTAAGGTCTTCAAACAGGTAGTTGGTCAGCTCTTCCAGCGTAATCTCGGTTTCGTAGATGTCCTCGCCGGGGTCGCTGCCGACCTGGCCCTGACCTTGCTGCTGCGCGTCGCCGGTCTTGCCGATTACCTGGCCCCGTTGTTCCTGGCCGCTGCCGGAGGCGGTCCCGCCGCTGTTTTTGCCATAGACAAACTGGTACTCTTTCATCCCCTTGATGGGGATTTTGATTTTTTTGTCTTTGCTCTGACCGATGATGCTCTCTTCGGCGATGATATCGCCGAGATTTTTCTTGATCGCCTCCTCCGTCAACTGGCGGTGGCGTTTGCGATCCCAGGCCGAACGGTCAGAGGGGCTTGCGCTGCTGTCTTTGAAGATGGCCATGGTTGATTCCTCCCCTTAAGAGGCGGACTAGTCTTTCCAGAGGTTGTTGGCGGCGTATTTCAGGATGACGTTGCAGCAGTGGTCACAGTAGCCGTTGCGCTTCATTTCTTCCACCATGACGTCATACTTGGTATCCTGTTCTTTGTCCCGGACCCGCGCCTTGGTTACGACCCGGGACAGTTCTTTCACCGAAGCCGTGAGTTTCTTCTCAATCGCTTCTTTCAGCGGTTCATAGCAGCGGTAGTCCACGACGCCGCCGCTGCGGAGTACCGAGAACATATAGGCCGTGACATCCTGGCGGAAGCCGCGGGCCGAAGTGCCGCTTATGCCGATCTGCTCCTCGATCGACTGGAGGAATTTGAGGTCCGGTTCCAGTTCTTCACCGGTGCTGGCGTCTTTGATCTTACGGGTGTTGATAAAAGCCTCGGCGTGGTCCAGATAGTTGTTGAACAAGCTCTCGGCCTGTTCCCTGTAACCGTGGATAAAGGCCCGGGTGACTTCCTTTTCCAGCACCTTGTGGAATTCTTTTTTGATCGTGTCCTGCAGGAAACCGAGGTAGCGTTTCTTCTCGTCCTCGGCGATGGTCAGCTCTTTGGCGGCCCGGATCATCGTTTCCAGCAAAACCACCGGGTTGATGCAGCTATTTTCCGATTCGGACAGGGCGGTGTCCAGGACTTTCATAATGAACCTGGTGGAAATGCCGGTCATGCCTTCTCGGTCGGCTTCTTCCCGCAGTTCGAAGATATCGATTTTTTTGGTGGCGCCTTTCTCGACAATTTCCTCGCCGTTATAGATCTTCAGCTTGGTCAGCGGGTCGACTTTACTGGACGGGGCCAGGCGGGTAAGGATGGCGAACATCGACGCGATTTCGATGGTGTGGGGGGCGATATGGGCGTCGAAGCTGCTGTTTTTCAGGAGCTTGCGATAGATCTTTACTTCTTCCTCAAGTTCCAGGCAGTAAGGAACTTCTACTTTGACAATCCGGTCGAGGATGGCTTCGTTGGTGTGATCGGACTTGAATTTATTCCACTCGGCTTCGTTGGAATGCGCCAGAATAATGCCGTCAAAGTAGATCATAGAGCCCTTGCCCGGCGAGGGAATCGATTTTTCCTGGGTGGCGGTGATCATGGTGTGGAGATATTCCACGTCATTTTTAAAAACCTCGATGAATTCAACGATGCCGCGGTTGCCCACATTGAAGGCTCCGTTCAGCGACATGACCCGCGGGTCGTCTTCGGAATAGAGATCCATTTTGGAGATATCCACCGAGCCGGACAGCACGGAAGTGTCCTGATTGTTGGGGTCCACCGGCGGAACGACGCCGATTCCTTTGCGGGAACGGATGGAGAACTCGCTCATGGTCACCGGATAGCGTTCGAATTCGCCGCCGTAATCATTTTTCAGGCGATAGCGGCAGATCGGGCAGAGGTCGCCCTCTATTTTGATGCCGAGCAGCGCCTCGAACTGCGGACGGAGGTGTTTGGGGATAAGGTGCAGCGGTTCTTCCCTCATCGGGCAATCCTTGATCACATAGATGGACGGACTTATTTCCAGCGCCTTTTTCAGGGCTTCCATCAGGGAGGACTTGCCGGCGCCCACCGGTCCGACCAGGTAGAGGACTTGTCGCGATTCTTCCCCCTTCATGGCTGCTGCGTGGAAATAGCGGACGATTTTCATCACACTCTTGTCGATGCCGTAAAAATCCTTGAAGAAGGAGTAGCGCTTCAGGGTCTCGTTGCCATAGATGCGCTTCAGGCGGGGATGTTCTTCGGTATTGATGACTTCCATCCCGCAGCCGGAAAGCAGCTCATACATCCTTTGATGGGCCAGCATGGCTACTTTGGGGTGTTCCTTGACGATTTCCAGGTAGTCAAGCAGCGTCCCGGAAAAGTGATGATGTTTGCGCTCGTCCCGGTCGGTTTTGATTAAACTTTCAAAGTCAATTCTGGCCACCGAAAAACCCTCCTTTAATGGGTAGTTTCCTTTGCTGTTTTTGCAATTTCACAAGGATACTCACTCCGGGAAATACAGGCGGCTTCTCTTTAGCGTTCACAATCGCCGTGCCTGTAAGGAACAAAAGGGGGGATTGATTCCACTCTAGCAAATATGGGGTTTATTGTCTAAAGGATAATAGTGGCAGGGGCAACCGGCGCAGGCGCGGGGGGACGGGCGACAGAGCGGCCGCCGGGAGGAATTGCGCCCCGGACAGGGAATGATGGAGTGTAAGATGATGTCATAATAGTCTATGAAGCAACTAGCCATTTTGGCTATGACTTTTGGAGGAGATACAATGGCATTTTGTAATCGCTGCGGGGAGAAGCTGCCTGAGGGGGCCTGTTTTTGTTCCGGCTGCGGCATCGAATTGCTCACCGCCGGCGGGCCAAAACCTGAACCGCCGTGGGAAACCTGCGAAGTGGGACTGGAACTGGTGGCGGAGAGATGGGGGCTTTTCCCCTCGGATATGCTGCGGTTCATCGCCCGGGCGGAAGGACCGGCGGGAATCTACACCGCCGGGACGTCACCGGCGTTCAAGGCCGGCCTCGGCAACTATTATCAGCCTGACAAAGAAAACCACCGTCATACCGGGGCGCTGGCTGAGCTGGAAACAATGCTGATTAAGGACGGCTGGGAACAGACTGAGCGCGGCCGGGAATGGTTTGGACTGCGGTTTCGCCGCCGCGCGCGCTCAGCCGATGCTAAGGGAGGGGCGACGTCGTTATGAAAAAAATTGTGGCGATCGGCGATTCATTGACTTACGGTTTTCCTTATTCACCGCGCTATTCCTGGGTGAGCCTCGCCGCCCGGCAGACCGGCAGCCAGATCACGAACCAAGGGGTGTGTGGCGAGACGACAGGCGATATGCTGCTGCGCTTCGAACAGGATGTCGTGGCACCGGCGCCGGACTACGCGGTGATCATGGGCGGGACCAACGACGCCTTTATGGATGCCAGCCCTGACGAGGTGGCGGAAAACATCGCCGACATGCTGGAGCTGGCTGACGTGGCCGGGATCGTTCCGCTCATCGGGCTGCCACCGCCGGTTGATTTTCCGGTCGAGGAGGCGCTGCTGGAGGAATATCGCCGGCAGATGCGGCAACTGGCTCGGACCCGGTCGATAACCACGCTGGATTTTTACGTCGCCATGCTTGGCCCGGCCGGCGGCCTGCGACAAGGCCTGCATGACGACGGAGTCCACCCCAACGAAGCCGGATATCGGGTGATGGCCGAGGTCGCCATCGCGGTGCTGGGGAATTTGAAAGACCGTTGAAAAAGCCTGTTGCTGCCTGGAAAACTATTTTGTAACAAATTGAAAGAATGGTTAATATTATGTTAACAAAGGGAGGTGACGACTTTGCCGGAAGACAGAAATGAATGTTTCCACCACGAAGCTCTCATTCTTTTTGCCGGCCGCATAGAAGGGCAGCTGCACAGGATTGAGGAGCTCCTGGAAGTCATTATCCGCGAACTCCGGGCGTAGGATCAACAAAAAAATGCCGCTTTGCAGGCGGCATTTTAATTGAGTATGGGAAGATTACAAGAGTGCTTAGTAAGAGGCGCTCCCGTGTGATGGAGCG
Organism: Negativicutes bacterium; assembly: GCA_031292015.1. The sequence goes on from JARLHY010000038.1 coordinate 15,332, forward strand.
CCTCTTTTACGATGTTACTGCTACTTCGAAAGCATCATTTTCGTCTTTCCGAGCGTGCTCGCCATCCGCAGGGATTCTCCGCATGCCAGAGGGCGCTGCGGTTGCGGGTTGTATCATAGAAGTAGTGGCCGCATGGCGGGCGGCAACAGATTTTAATCCGGGTGAAATCACATTTGGCCAGTTCGATCACACATAACGAAGCTATCATTCCGGCCAAAGTTCCGGACGGCGAAACATCCGCGCAGCCGCCGTCCGGGGTTAGCTGATGAATCCAACAGCAGTGTTTGGCGCTTTCGTTCAGCGTTGCGACGGCGTCAAACCGGAATTCCTTTTTATCCGCAAGGTGAGAGACAATTTGTTCAATGGTTTCGCGGACAATTTTGATTTCATCCAAATTGATGACAAGTGGTGCTGGTGCGTTACCAGCAGGCAGAGGATAGTTTACCTGTTTCATAAAAGCGTGAAGGCTTTCCATTGTTTCGAACGGGTCGAGGCGATAAGCGGCGCGTGTCCCGGAGGGCCGCTTTGGTTTGCGGCTGTTGGCCAGCTCAAGCACTAGAGTAGGCACATTATTCATTTGACTGAATGTCCCTAAGGAAGGCGCTGCGTTTTCTCGGCCCGGCCAACATCGGGGACAATAGACGCACCGGCTCAGAACCGGCATAGGCAGCTAAGGTTTGATCGGCAGATTCGCGTGAGGCCCAACAACTCGTAATTACAATGTGGCCTGGGGCATCGGCATCAATTAATATTTCGTGTTCGATGTAGCCGGCGAACTGCTTCATGTCGTTCCAGATCTTTCGAATCAGCCCCAAGCCATCGTCCTGATATTCTTCTTTAAGCAGGGTGTCCCAGATTATTGTAATCATGTTAATCCCTCCCTCTTTTTCACGTTCTATTATATATTTAGACCGTGACAAAAACAAGGAGATAAAGATTCTTATTTTTTGACAAGTATCAGCAGCATTTTGAAGTTTTCCACGGCTTCCAGGCCGTGGGGGATGTCGGCAGGCATGACCACAGTCTGTCCGGCCGAGGCTTTCAGCGTCTCTTTGCCGATGGTGACTTCGGCGGTGCCATCAAGAATGTAGACCATGGCGTCACCTGGCGCCGAGTGGGTGCTGACCCCTTCACCCTTGGCGAAAGCGAACAGGGTCATGCTGAGGGCCTCGTTCTGTACGAAAGTGAGACTGATGACTTTGCCTGCCTGATAGTCGACCAGTTTTGCCAGCTCCAGCGCCTGACCGAACTCGATGTTTTTAATAAATTTTTTATCCATGAACTTCAACCTCCTTGCGTTTCTTGCTCTAACTATATCCCGGATGATGAGGAAAAACAGTGATGCCGGTCACAGAAGATGCCGCCAGATGATATTTTCCCCGAAAGTCCGGCCAGGCAACCGGCGCTAGAAAGAAACATCCGGGAAAATACTGGCGTTTGCGAATAGGTGACTAGACAGTCAAATTCTGATATAATTACATAATGTGTTTCAAATAATATGAAATTGAAAGGGTGTGGAAACAAATGAACAATAGATGGAAACTGATGCTTGCCGCGAGCCTGGTGGTTCTGGTCCTGCTGGCCGCCGGCTGCAGTGGCGGAGGAGCCCAGCGGACCCCCGGCCTGTCCGCCGACGCCACGGTGAAGGCTTTTTACGATGCCGCCAAAGCCGGAAAGATTAATGACGCCGGCCTGTATGTGTCACCAGGCGCCGCAAAAGACCCGGTGGTTGTCGCCAAGTATCTTGCCGATCAATCCGGGCTGGACCAGCTGAAGAATTCCAATCTGCTGTCAGTGCGGGAAGTGACCGAACAGGGCGGTTTCAGCGTCGTCCTGGCATCGCTGCAGGCCCCGGACAGCATTCTCGGCTTTACCGTCAAACCAGTGGGGCTGGAGAAAATTAACGGTGAGTGGTATATCGTCGACGCGGATCAGATTCTCAAGGATGCCAAATACAAGCTGTTGCTGCAATTGGTGAGCAGCGTATAAGAAAACAGGCGGTAAACCGCCTGTTTTTTTTTGACTCATTCCATCAGGAAAAAAATTACCAATAAGCAAAATAAAAGGATATTTTGTCGAAATAACGAAAGACACTGTATGCCGCAAGGAGGGGGTGTTTTCGATGCCCAATCAGGGCCGGTCGGCTTTTGAATTTTTAAAAACCGCTGTTTTCCAAGACCTGCTTCGGCAGACCTCGGCAGGGGATGAAGCTGTTTACAAGTTCTTTGACGCGTTGCCTGTAGGTATTTCCTTTTCCGCGGATACCTCCTGCCAAGAGATCAGGCACAATGCCAAGGCGGCCGCGTTTTTGCGCACCACTGCCTGGAGCAATTATTCCCATTCCAATCCGGTACCGCCCCCCTTCAAAGTGCTGCGCGAAGGCAAGGTTCTTTTGCCGGAGGAGATGCCGGTTCAGCGGGCGGTATGGCGGGGCGAGGAAATCGACAAGGACGAGCTCGAATTTCTCTGGGACGACGGAGTCCGCCGGTTTGCGCTGTGGAGCGCCTGCCCCCTCCGCGATGTCGACGGAGTTGTCATCGGCGCCCTGGCTTCCTGTGAAGATATTACCGCCCAAAAGCTGGCGGAATTGCGCCTGATCGAGAGCGAGGCTTATTATCGGGGAATCTTCGAGCATATCCAGTCCTCTTTTGCTCTCCGCAAAGTGATTATGGGAGAGGATGGCAGGCCGGTCGACCTCGAATATGTCGCCGTCAACCCGGCCTTTGAAAAAAGGTTCGGTATCAGCGCCGCTGCTGTGATCGGCAAACGCCTTAGCGAAGTTTTTCCGGGTTTTGAGAAAGATGCTGCCGACTATATTCAGCTATTTGGCGAGGTAGCCCTGACCGGCCTGCCGAAAAGCCTGGAAGCCTATTCTCAGGCTGTCGGAACCCTCTATAAGGCTTCAGTCTATTGTCCGGAGCCCGGCCTGGTCGCGGTTATTTCGGATGATATCACCGATAAACGGTACGAACTGCTGATCTCCACCATGCAGGACGGTTTTGCTTATTGCCAGATGCTTTATCGTGACGGTGAACCAGAGGACTTTGTCTATCTGGCGGTTAATGAGGCTTTGGGACGCATGACTGGGCTGAAAGATGTCGTCGGCAAAAAGGTCTCTGAAGTGGTCCCGGGATTTAGGGAGCAGAACCCGGAAATTCTCGGGATTTACGGCCGGGTGGCGAAAAGCGGCGGATCCGAGCGATTCGAAGCGCATATCAAAGGGCTGGATCAGTGGCTGTCTGTCGGCGTCAGCAGCAATGGCGACGGCACTTTCGTCACCATTTTTAACGATATCGCCGAAAGCAAACACCTGGAGCAGGCGCTGCGAGAAAGTTCGCTGCAGTATCGCATGCTGTTTGACAACGTAAATGACGCGGTTTTGCTGCTGGAAATAGAAGGCGACGAAAAACCGGAGAAGTTCATCGAAGTCAACAATGTCGCCTGTCGCCGGCTGGGTTACAGCCGGGAGGAGTTCCGGACCCTTTCAGTGAAGGACATCTCCGCTCAGAATGAAAATGACCAATTAAGATATTTCCGCAAGCTGCGGCAGGAAAAGACCGTCACTTTTCAGTCGGTGCACCGGGCCAAAGACGGCACGTTGATCCCGGTCGAACAGAGCGCCCGCTATTTCACCACAGGCGGAACAGCGTACATCCTGTCGATCGCCCGCGACCTGACGGAGCGAATCAGGGCCGAGAGATTGCTCAAGACGTCCTATACCAGAATGAGACGGCATGATCTGATCAACAAAATTCTTGATGAGGAAAACCTGTCAGAGCAGGAAACGCGGGAAATACTGACAGAGGCGGGACTTTCGTTGTCAGGCCCGCTGACTTGTTATTTTCTGCAGCTGGACAAATGGAAGGGAAAATCGCGGGAGTTCTGGACCGAGAAGATGGAGGAACTTCATTATCTGCAGGACGACGCAGTTGATATTTTCGACGATGATCCCCGCTGTCTGGCCTGGAAATGTTCCGGCGGCATGGGCGTTCTCTATTCCGGTCCGCTCGCCGGGACGGACGTGAAAAGGAGCCAGACGGAAGTGGCCGCGGCACTCCGGGAAAAAGTGGAAAGTCACGTTCCAGAGCTGAAAGTGCGCGTGGGCGTCTCGGAGGTTGCGGAAAAAGTGACCGGTGTTGCCAATCAGTTCCGTCAGTGCACTGCGGCGCTCCAAGCCGGGAGAAAGACTCAGCCTGGCCAACGGATCCATCATTATCTGGATATGGGGGTCCTTCAGGTCTTTCCCTATTTTTCTGACCAGGAACAGATCGAGCTTTTTGTCGAGCGGACCCTGGGCAAGCTGCTGTTGTACGAATCGGCAAAGAATGTGGATTATCTGCTGACCCTGGAAGCGATACTGGAGAGCAGTAATCTGCACGATACGGCAAAAAGGCTTTTCATTCATCCCAAGACACTGGATTATCGCAAACGGCGGATCGAAGTGATCCTGGGGGTTTCCCTCGATAGTTTTGAGACCCAGCTGGCCTTGGGTATGGCGCTGAAGCTGAGAAAGATGCGAGCCGGTGATTAGGCGCGGGTGACCTATTACTGCCCGGCATCTGTCGACAAAATAAGAGCATCGGCCGCCACTATATTGCGTATAATAGCGGCAAAGCAGCCTTTGTTATCCGTTTGGATAACAAAGGCTGCTTTTATGTTTGAATCATTGTCCCATTATGCCAATTGCCGCGACAGGGAAGCGCCTGTACAATGATAGAAGGATGGAGAATCTGCATAAATAATGATTTTGGACAGGGAAAAGGAGTTCTCACTCCAACAGAAAGAGGGATCCATGAGTTTTTCAGCCAGTACCCGGCACGTTGATCAAAACATGACGATACTGCTTTCCGGTCGGATGGGTGGTCTGGACTCCCTTGATTTGGGAAGGACCATCGCCCCCGGGTTTGAGGCGACGGCGTCCAAAGTGCTTTGCGTTGATATGAGTGATGTTACTTTTATTGATGCCGCAGGAATCACGGCTTTGCTGCAATTGCATAGGGTCGTCGCGGCAACCGGCGGAAAAGTAAAACTGACCGGTCTTTACGGAATCGTGAAAGAGGTATGCCTATTGTGCCGGTTGGACAAGGTGATGGAGATAGAAGCTTCCTGAAGGTCAGCCGGATGATTCCCGCCGGGGCGGGATTGTTGCCAGACTGTATATGATTTTAAACCTCGTTGCCAGGACCAAAACCTGTGCAACGGGGTTTTTGTATATTTATCCATCTTTTCCCTGACTATACGGTTTTCTCCGGCTGGCGGGTACCGCGCTCAGGCCAGGGTCTCCAACTGAACGCGCCGCAGAATCTGGGCCG
>JARLHY010000039.1 GCA_031292015.1 Negativicutes bacterium
AATAAAATCGAATATTGTGTCAAATGCTTGCGCACCTGACTCGTGTTTCGTGCTTCCTTTTATAGAAGCACCGCACATCTGGCTTTTTTACCTACATTGTTCAGTTTTCAAGGAACACTGTCACCCTGTTCGCTTGCGCGCCATCAGTGACGTTATTAGATGTTAACATAATCTCGCGACGCCGTCAACATTTAATTTTTGGTAGCTTTGCCGCTTCTTCGCTTTCCTGGTCTTACTCACCAGACGCTCATAGGCGACTCGTTTATATTAACATAACGCATCGTGCTATGTCAACATCTATTTTTTGTCTCTTGAGGGAGAGCTTTTTTATCATAGCATGCAAAAATGACCATTGTCAAGAGTCAGACGCCAGGTTAACAATCATATCTTAGTATATTTTGTACTATCGCTGCAGATTTATGCAAAGAAATAGGGGCACCGCCGACGGTGCCCCTACTTGATGGTCAGATCACTCGCTGTCAACCTTCTTTTCCACCGCCGTGACCGCTACGACCTTATCATTTTCATCGGTGCGCATCAACCGTACCCCTTGGGTGTTGCGGCTGATAACCGAGATTTCGCCGACGTCAAAGCGGATAACGATGCCCTCACCGGTGATGAGCATGAGTTCTTGCCCTGGCCGCACCACTTTGATACCGACAACCCGGCCGGTCTTATCGGTTATTTTCGTGTTGATGATACCCTTGCCACCTCTGGTCTGGCCCCGGTATTCGTCAGTCGCCGTGCGCTTTCCGTAGCCTTCGGCGGTAACGGTAAGGAGCTCCCCGTCTTTTTTGACGGTATCCATACCGACCACACTATCGTCCCTTCTCAGGGTAATGCCGCGAACGCCACGGGTCGAGCGGCCCATTGGCCGCACGTCGGTTTCCGGGAAGTTGATGGCCATACCGAGCTGAGTGCCAAGAATGACACGCATCTCACCATTGGTGAGTTTAACGTCAATCAGGTCATCGTCCTCATCCAGAACAATAGCGATCAGCCCGGTTCGGCGAGGAGTATCGTAATCCGTCAGTTCCGTTTTTTTGACGATGCCTTTTTGCGTCGCCATGAACAGATACCGCCCACCGGTGAATTCTTTAATCGGGATAACGGCGGTGATTTTTTCCTTGCTCTCCAGCTGCAGCAGGTTGACGATCGCCGTCCCCTTGGCGGTCCGGCTAGCCTCGGGCAACTCATAGCCTTTCAGGCGGTAAACCCGTCCGCGGTTGGTAAAGAACAGAATGTTGTGATGGGTAGTAGCAACAAAGAGGTGCTCAACGAAATCCTCTTCCTTTGTCCCCATTCCGGTAACGCCCCGACCGCCACGTTTTTGGCTGCGATAGGTGTCAACAGGCAGCCGCTTGACGTAGCCGCCATGCGTGAGGGTAATAATGATATCTTCCTCAGCGATGAGATCTTCGATATCCAGCCTGGAAGTATCCGTGGTAATCACCGTACGGCGGGCGTCGCCGAACCGTCTTTTGACCTCAAGCAATTCTTCCTTAATAATATTAAGCACTTTTTGCTCGTCAGCCAAAACAGCCTCCAACCACTCGATGGTTTCCAGGATGTCTTTGTACTCCTGCTCGATCTTTTCCCGTTCCAGACCGGTGAGCCGTTGTAGACGCATCTCGAGGATAGCCTGGGCCTGCTTTTCGCTCAGGTGGAAATTATTCTGCAGTGCTTCCCGGGCGACATCCACTGTCCTTGACTGGCGAATGGTAGTGATGACCGCATCCAGGTTATCCAGGGCAATTTTTAGGCCTTCCAGGATATGGGCCCGGTCGCGGGCTTTGGCCAGTTCGAATTTGGTGCGGCGGATGATGACGTCTTTTTGATGTTCTATATAATAATGAAGGACTTCTTTCAAGTTGAGGACTCGGGGCCGGCCATCGACCAGCGCCAGCATATTCACGCCGAAAGTTTCCTGCATCTGGGTGTGTTTGTACAGCTGGTTTAAAACCACATCAGGGTTGACATCGCGCCGGAGTTCCATAACAATGCGCATGCCGGTGCGGTCGCTCTCATCCCGCAGGTCAGTGATACCGTCGATGGCTTTATCGCGCACCAGTCCGGCGATATTCTCGATCAACCGGGCTTTATTGACCTGGTAAGGAATCTCGGAAACCAAAATCCGGTGTTTACCACTGGACATCTTCTCGATGCGGGCCTGGGCCCTCATCCGCACCGAACCCCGCCCGGTGTTGTACGCGTCGCGTATCCCGGCGTGCCCCAGGATCAGGCCGGCGGTGGGAAAATCAGGTCCCTTGATAACCGTCATCAGATCTTTGATCGTGACTTCGGGGTCATCAATCAGCATAACCAGACCGTCGACCACTTCGCCGAGGTTATGCGGCGGAATGTTCGTGGCCATCCCTACCGCGATGCCTGAGGAGCCATTGACCAGCAGATTCGGAATCCGGGCCGGCAGCACGGTGGGTTCCTGCAGCGATTCGTCGTAGTTGGGAGCGAAATTGACGGTGTCTTTATCAATATCGGCAAGCATCTCTTCGGCGATCCGCGACATCCTGACTTCGGTGTAACGCATGGCCGCCGCCGAGTCGCCGTCCACCGAACCAAAGTTTCCGTGACCGTCAACCAGTAAGTAGCGGATGGAGAAGTTCTGCGCCATCCGAACAGTGGCGTCGTAAACCGAGCTGTCACCGTGAGGATGGTATTTACCCAGCACTTCGCCGACGATACGGGCCGATTTTTTATAGGGTTTATTAGGGGTCATGCCAGCTTCATGCATGGCATACAAAATTCGGCGATGCACCGGTTTCAGTCCGTCGCGCACGTCCGGCAAAGCCCGCATAACTATGACGCTCATGGCATAGTCAATATAGGAGTTCTTCATCTCATCTTCAATGCGTCTAGGCAAAACCTTACCCAAGCCAAAATCCACGTTCTCACCTCAAAAAAATTGCATTATTTCCTCGACCTATATATTTTCCCCAAAAGTTAAAAAAATCCTGCCTAACGGCATCACCAGTATGTCGGCAATTTTGCAAAGTTAGTTCCCGTCCGGATCGCAAGCTTCCTGGCAAGCGCGAATCTGTAACAGGGGCGGGCGATAAACCATATATTAACGTGGGAATGCAACTGTTTCTAAGGAGGCTTAGTCTGTGAATCTGCTTTATGTTCTGCTGCTCGGTTTTGCCGTCAGCCTGGATTCCTTCGCCGCCGGGATAGCTTACGGCCTGAAAAATATCCGCATTCCTTTTCACTCTTTGACAGTGGTCGGCCTTGTTACCGCTTTTTGCACTTCTGCAGCTATGTTCGGCGCCAGCGTGCTGGACCGCGTCATCGATATGCAGATCGCTGCTGTGGCCGGATCGCTTTTGTTGATCGGCTTGGGTGGTTTTAGCCTGTTTCAGGAGTACCTCAGCAAAAACGCCGTTATCTACCGGCCCAACGGAGATGTGTCGATCCGTCAGTTAACTTTTTCCATGGGAAGACTGGTGATCAACATTATGGTTAGGCCGGAGGCAGCAGACATCGACCGCTCCAATTCGATCAGTTCCCTGGAGGCTGTCTTCCTAGGGCTGGCACTGGGAATCGATAACATGGTGGCAACCTTTGCCGCCAGTCTGATGGGGATGCTTCCTATTTATACACCGGTAATCATGGGCCTCATCCAGATGGCTTTGATTTCAGCCGGCAGCCAGTCATCCTGCCGCATGTTGTCCGACAGCTGGAAAAAGCGATTTCCCTTTCTTCCTGGAACGATTCTGATCCTGATCGGACTCCTCCGTCTGGGATAATCTGGGCCTGACCTCTTAACAAATCCGCTGTTTGCCGTTACAATGAAGTTAGTATCAGTTTATGGGAGGTCTTGTCTTGTCCTACAGAATTCTAGCCATCAATCCTGGTTCCACATCAACCAAACTAGCCGTGTTTGACGATACTGCGGAAATTTTTTCCCAGAGTCTCAGCCACAGCGCAGAAGAAATCGGCCAATTCGCCACCGTCATCGAGCAGATGGACTATCGCTTCAACACAATCATGGATTTTCTTGCCGAAAAAGGTCTCACGCCAAAAAATTTTGCGGCGGTTGTCGGCCGGGGCGGTTTGCTCAAGCCGCTGATCAGCGGCACTTATCAAGTGGGCTCGGTCATGCTGGAGGATTTGAAGAGCGGCCGTTTCGGCTCGCACGCCTCAAATCTTGGCGCGATTCTCGCCCAGCGTATCGCCGGCCTGGCCGGCTGCCCAAGCTACATCGTTGACCCGGTGGTCGTTGACGAGCTCGATCCGGTTGCCCGCGTCTCCGGACGCCCGGAAATCAAAAGAAAAAGTCAGTTTCACGCCTTGAATCAAAAAGCAGTGGCCAAGCGCTATGCCGCCAAACTGGGCCGCCGCTACGAAGATCTGAACCTGATCGTGGCCCATCTGGGCGGCGGCATTTCGGTGGGATGCCACAGACTCGGCCAGGTGGTCGAGGTGAACAACGCCCTGGACGGTGAAGGTCCTTTCTCGCCGGAGCGAGCCGGCACGGTGCAAGCCGGGCAGTTCGCCGAATTTATTCTCAGCAACCGGCTCAGTCTGGAGGCGGTTTCGAAGCAGTTGGCCGGCAAGGGCGGCCTGGTCGCCCATCTCGGCACCACTGATGCCCGGGAGGTCGAGGCCCGTATCGCCGCCGGTGACGAGGAAGCCCAAAATATATACCAGGCCATGATCTACAACATCGCCCGCTACATCGCCGCCGCCGCGGTACCGGTCAAAGGCCGGGTGGATCAGATCATTCTCACCGGCGGCATCGCCTACTCGCAGCTTCTTACCGATACAATCAAAGAATATGTTTCGTTTATCGCTCCAGTCACTGTCATTCCCGGGGAGAACGAACTGCAAGCCCTGGCTGAAGGAGCCTACCGGGTGCTCAGCGGCGAAGAGCAGGCAAAAGAATATAAATAGAACGTCAAAAAAATGAAGGGGAACGCCCCCTTCATTTTTTTGCTTCCCACCACCATAACAGCGCCACACAAAACGCCAGCCAGGTGGCCCCGGCCAGGTAGCCTCCCAGCACATCGCTGGGATAGTGTACACCAAGGTAGATACGACTGAGTCCCACAGCCAGAACCAGCACGGCCGTCAGACCATAAAGCATGATCCGCCTGGCCGCGGCCGGTATCCGGCGACTCCAGATATAGGCTATCATGCCGTAAAAGCAGAGCGAGAGCATCGCGTGGCCGCTGGGAAAGCTATAGCCCGACTCGCTGACGACCCTAAAAGTATCGGGCCGGGCCCGCTCGAACAGGTGCTTCAGCAAGAAATTCAACAACGTCGCCCCGGCCAGACAAACCGCCAGCGAAACCCCTTCACGGCGGCGACGCCAGATGAAGAGCGAGGCCAGGCTCACCGGCGCCAAAAGGACGTACGCATAACCTGATCCGATATAGGTGATAACCACCATAATTTTGTCAAGAGTTGGGGTGGCGTAGTAACGGGTCAGCCAGATCACGACCTGATCGAGAAAATCGGCTTCATGGAAGAAGATCGTTTCTCTGGCAAGATGGACAAACACCGCCAGCAAAAATCCGCTTACCGCCAAGCCGACCAGAGCGAATAAACCGGGCCAACGCCTCAAGGAAAGCGGGATCACCCTGAGTAGACGGTTATAACCGTCCACCCGCCTGAGCCAGCGGATAAAAGCCCAGGCCAGCAGGACTGAGATGGCCGCGACGGTGAGAGCTGCCGCCATCAAGGTCCACACCATCAGGAGAATTAGCGGTGAACCCGGGGTCAGGACGATTCGGAAGGCCGGGGCAAAGTTCACGCCCCTTTCAATGGTAAGCTCTCCGCCCAGAACAAAAACCCCGCCGGATATTTCCGCGCCGGGGTTTACCGCCAGGTCGCCGCCGATGACTGCAAGCCAGCGCGTTACCCGGCCGCTCACAGCGGCCTTTCCGTCTACCACCAGCAGTTTGCCGATATACTGCTCCTGACCGACGACGATATCGCCGCGGGAAAAAACGTCAGGAGCTTCGCCCACTTGCCGTTCCGGCCGCAAAACCCCGGCGACGGCTGCGGCAAGTAACAGCAAAGCCATGACCATAATCAGCCGTTTCAAGAACAATCGTTTCGCCTCCGTCACCTAGTCGCCGCGCACATCGGCAAAAACAACTTCAGGCTGATCGGCGGCAATGATCCTGGGCTTGAGCCGCTTCAGTTCCTCAACCACCCAACCGTCCTCGCGCTGAGCGATAAGCTCGTAAGCCTGCTCTTCGTCTTCCGCCTGGACAATCACCACCGCGTCGGTGTAGACGGCCTGATTGATGTTCGGTTCGCTCAGCATGCTCCAGCTATGAAAGCGCCGGTTGTGCCGCCAGATAAAAATCTTCACTTTCCCACCCCCATAGTCAAGTCCCGCGCAGGCCGAGCCAAAAAGCTCCGGCTGACAGCAGGCCGGTCACGCCGCCAAACCAGAAGGGCGCAGCCGCGCCGAAGGCATCCCAGAGAAGTCCGGCGATCAAGGATGCCGGCAACAGCGCAAAACCCACTGTCATCGCGTGCAATCCGTACACCGTCGCCCGTTGGCCGGGAGGAGCGATATCGGCCAGCAGCGCTTTTTCGATCCCGTCGGTCATCCCGGTATACAGCCCGTAGACCGCGAACAAAGCGATAAACTGCCAGGTCAGGCTGGCAAAACCAAAGCCCAGATAGACAAGACCATATAAGGCGTACCCGGCAACAAGCAGGCTGCGTCGGCCGATAGCGTCGGATACGATTCCGGCCGGATAAGAAATGGCAAAATAGGTCAGGTTCATCAAAAGGTAGAGCAAAATGACCTGCTCGGGCGAAAATCCTGAAGTCCCGGCCCGGACAAGCAAAAATTGATTGGAAGAGTTACCGAGATTAAACAAAAAGGTGACGATAATAAAATAGCGCAGTTTTTTATCAAGACCCCGCCAGGAGAATACGGCTTGCTTGGCTGCCGTCCGGCCCTGTCCGGTCTCGCTGGCGAAAAACAGGCAGAAGACCCCCAGCACCGCCGGAATCAGCGCCAGCCAGAACACCAGTAGGTATTCGCCGCGGTAACTGGTAAACAGCCAGTATGCCGTGATAATGCCGATCACCGCGCCGGCCGTATCCATGGCCCGGTGAAAACCGAAGGCCCGCCCACGGGCCTCAGGGCCGACAGACTCGGCGATCAGCGCATCCCGGGGGGCGGTGCGGATGCCTTTGCCAAACCGGTCACCGATCCGGGCCCACAGCACGCCGACCCAGCTGGTCGCCACCACAAACAGCACCTTGCCGAGAGCCGACAGACCGTAGCCGACGACGGCCACTGACTTGCGTTTTTCGAACCGGTCCGATATCCGACCGGAAAAGATCTTCAGCAGGCTGGCCAGACTTTCGGCGATGCCTTCGATCACTCCGAGAACGGACGGAGAAGCCCCCAATACCGCCGTCAGATAAAGAGGGATCAGGGGATAAATCATTTCACTGGATATATCGGTGAACAGGCTTACCAAACCGACAATGACAATGTTTCTGTTCATGCCGTCCTCCGTTCGGTGCCAACTGCGAATGATCGCCAGCCCTACAGGCTGCCTTCCGCCGGCGGTCGGAACTGATCTTCCGGCATTTTGAGAAGCCTGTCGATGGTCTGAAGCATGGCCGGCTTTTCGTCAGGCAGAGCGCCGTTCACATAGGCATAATTGGAATAGTGATCACTGTAGAACATGCTGCGGCAAGTCAGGGCCTCGATGAGCAGCCTGGTTTCCGCCAGCGCCTCGTGGGGCCCCAGCAGGGCGAATTTGCCCTGCCGGTAGTCGGTATACAGCGGCGTCCCCGGAATCGGGACGAGGGTCCGCACTCTGATAAAGTCAGGAGCGATGCTGCTTAAGACCGCCGCGCTGCCGAGGGCGTGCTGGCGGGAAAGGTCCCGGCCGCCGGCGCCGATCAGGACATACTCACTGAGTTCGATGCCGGCTTGTTTGACTTTGAGGCCGGCCTCGATGATCTCCGCGGCGGTTGCCCCCTTTTCGATCCTTGCCAGCACCTCGTCATCGCCGCTTTCCATGCCGGAATGAATCCGGTTGAGCCCCGCCGCCTTCAGCCGGTCAAGGTCGGCCGCAGTCTTGAGGTTGATAAAACGGGCTGAACCGTAGACTGTAATCCGCTCCAAGCGGGGAAACAGCCGCCTGGCCTCCTCCAGAATGGTCACCAGTTGTTCGGTTTTCATCAATATAGTATTGCCGTCAGGAAAAAACATCGTCTTTACGCCGTTGCCATAATACTCACAGGCAGAGCGAAGATCCTCCAAGATGTCGCCGATCGGCCGGATGCGAAACGTAGTGCCCTTGTACATCGGGCAAAAGGTACAGCGGTTGTGCGGGCAGCCGATGGTGCACTGGATCAGCACGCTGTTGGCTTCGCTCGGCGGCCGGTAAACGGTTCCCTCATAGCGCATTGTCAGCAGAACTCCTTTCCCCAGCCAGTTTTGGCCTCGCGGTTTCTTCTTTTTCAATCTGGGCCACCTGCGCGAGGCGCCGCTGATGCCGCGGCTGACCGCTGAACCGTGCCGCGAGGAAAGCCTGACATAAATCCCAGGCCAGGGCGTTGCCGATGACTCGCCCCCCGAGGCAACAGACATTCATATCGTCGTCCTCCACCCCCTGGTGGGCCGAAAAAACATCGACAATCAGACCGGCCCGGACGCCCCGCACCTTGTTGGCGACGACACAGGCCCCCACGCCGCTGCCGCAGACCGCCAGACCCCGCGCCACCTCACCGGCGGCCACAGCCCGTGCCAGCGGCACGACAAAATCGGGATAATCATCCTCGGCAGAGAGTTCGAAAGCGCCAAAGTCGATCACTTCGTAGCCTGCCTGCCGCAGCGCCGCCTGCAACTGCTCTTTTAATTCATAGCCGCCATGATCGGCGGCAACCCCGACGCGCACGATCCATCCTCCATCCGACCGGCCCCGCCGGTCTTTGGTTTCATGTCCAGGCTTTGCTTCCTATAATAGTGGATTTCCCTGCTGACGGCTGAAAAACCTTTTTGCCGCGGCGAGCCGCCTCTCAACCATCGCTCCGTGGGGCAACGGGTTCACCCTTCACTATATTATGTTAACAAAATCCCTCCACTTTTCAGGTCCATCTGCTCCGATACTTTTTAAGATACCGCCCATCGAGCGTGCCGTTTCAGGCTTTAGCCTACGGTTCGGCGGTTTTTCGCCATCCGCCAAAGCGAGAATCGCGTCAACTCATAATTAAAATGTATTATGTTATGTAAAATAATACTAGCCGTATACAAGGAGGATTTCGACGTCCCTTATAGAATTATGTTAACTGTGAATCAATGAGATGGATTTCTCGCGGTTCACTAGAAGGGGGGGGTAAAGCTTCTCCGACCGAAAACATTGGTTCCAGGGCTGCAACCGATCCGGACCGACGGGAAGATGAGGAAACGTGGACACTCACCTAAACCCGGCTGTCCTCCGGCCAGGCTGCGGAGCTGAATGTCATTCGGACTGATTGTGATCCGATCCCAAACTACTATTATTATTATTAGGAGGAAACCACAAGTGAAAAAATGTCTTTTGAAGAAGAGCATCAGTCTTACTCTCGGTCTTGCTTTCGGCCTGAGCCTTTCCGCTACCGCTTTCGCAGCGCAAAACCCGTTCGTTGACGTTCCTGCCAACCACTGGTCCTACGCAGCTGTAAATCAGCTGGCCAAAGACGGCATCGTTGACGGCTACGGCGACAAAACTTTCCGCGGCGACAAAACCATAAGCCGTTACGAAATGGCTCAGATCGTTGCCAAGGCTGTTGACAGAGAAGACAAAGCCGACGCCGCCGACCGGGCGATGATCGACAAGCTGGCCAAAGAATACTCCAGCGAAATCAAAGGCCTCGACAGCCGCGTGACCAAGCTTGAGAAAAACAACATCAAATTCAGCGGCGACGTTCGCCTGCGCGAAATGACCAACTGGGACCTGCGTTCCCCTGTGTATGACGGCAATGTGCAAAAAGTCCAGGAGCGTTTCCGTCTTGGCGTTGCCGCCGACCTGAGCAAGGACGTATCCTTCAACGGCCGTCTGAGCGCCCAGTCTTATGATCGCGAAGATATGCCTCCCGGATCGGGCGTCGTAACCGGCACCTTCGGTATGGAAGTAGCTGAAATGAACTTCAAAGACGTACTGGGCGGCAGCCTGGAAGTCGGCCGTATGCCGTTGACCCTGGGCCAAGGCCTCATCGCCTTCACGCCTGGCAACTTCGATGCAGCTAAATTCAACTTTGGCGGCAAGGAACTCAAAGGCTTCGTCGGTTACGGCGACATCTCGCCGGCAACCTACTACCCGTGGAACCAAGGCATGACCAGCGGCTCTGTTCCCATCTGGCCGACCGCGAACGCAGCCATGACCGCTGCCAACGTCGAAGTAGCCAACCTGTCCTACACTCCTAACAAAAACCTCAACTTCACCGCAGCAACTCTGAACTCCAGCACCAAAGCCTACCCGTACCAAGTTTCCTCACTGGGCATGAAAGCCAAAATGGGCGACTTCACTCTGAACGCTGAAGGCGCTCGCAACCAGAAAGCCGACACCGACCGCGACGCTATGACCGTCGGCCTGATGTACAAAGGCGCCCAGAACGACAAGGTAGGTTCCTTCGGCATCGGCGCCCAGTACAACAAGTTTGAAGCCAACTCCGTAGACGGCTGGCTGACCAACATGGACGGCATCATGAACTCGGTTGGCAAGATGAGCGCCCCTGGCTTGTTCGGCGCCAAAGGCCTCGAGTACACTGTCAACTACGCTGTCACCAAGAACGGTATCCTGTCCGCCAGCGTAGCTCCTAGCATGGAGACCGTTTCCAGCGGCCTTGGTAAAGCCGAGATTTCCAACAACTACCCGTCTATCGGCGGTAACAACGGCCAAGCCACCTACTACGGCGAACCGCAACTGGCTCATGTAGGCGATGGCGTCAACGGCACTCCTGACGTGAAACCTGGCACCAAGTATTCTCCGTTCGTAAGCGTTAAAGCCGAATTCAAGTTCTAAGCTCCACTCATTCACTCCAAGAGGCGGGACAATTGTCCCGCCTCTTTTTCCTGTGTCAAGGTTCCCACTGACTACGGGCCGTCGCATACCGGGTTGGCTTCGCAGGGGGTAAGGCGCCGCAATTCAAAGAACAGCAGCACGCCGGTGAGGACGGTGGACCCCAGGTCGGCAGCCGGCCCGGCCAGCCAGATTCCGTCAATCCCCAAAAAGCGGGGCAGAATGAACAGCAGCGGCACCAGGATGAGCAGTTGCCTGGACATACTCAGCAGCAGCGACTGAACAGGCTTGCCGATAGCCTGAAAGAACATGGAGCCGATGATCTGAAAGCCGATGATCGGCAGCATGATCAGATAGAGTTTCAGACCGACGGCGCCGAGCCCGACGAGCTCCGCGTCGCTGGTAAACAGCCGAATGATGTAAGTATCAAGACCCTCGATCAGGACAAAACCGGTGACCGCGACGACGGAAGCGATGACGGCGGCCTTTTTCACCGTCTCCTTCACCCGGCCGTAGTTTCTGGCACCGTAGTTATAGCCTACGATGGGCGCCATCCCCTGGCCGATCCCAAAAAGGGGCATCAGCATCAGCAGCGAGACCCGGTTGATTACGCCCATGGCCGCTATCGCCAGCTGGCCGCCGTAAGCGGCCAGGCTATAATTGAGCAGTCCTGCGACGAGGCTGGCTGCGACCTGCATGAAAAAAGCCGAGGCTCCCATAGTAAAAATCTTGGCCACAAGGGCCCGGTCGAGAAAGAAATTCTCCCGGCGGAAGTTCAGGAAACTGCTTGGACCCAGGAAATGGCCCAGCACCCAGACGGCGGATACAGCCTGGGACAGCACGGTGGCCAGGGCCGAGCCGCGGATCCCCAGACCAAGGCCGAAAATGAACAGCGGGTTTAAGATGGTGTTGAGGATGGCCGAGATAATCATGGTCATCATCGCGGTTTTGGGATTGCCCTCGGCCCGGATGATATTGTTCAGCCCAAAGCCGGTAAACATGAAAATGCTGCCAGCAAGGATGATGCGGGTGAAAGCGCCGGCATAGGGCAGCACATCCGGTCCCGCCCCCAGCTGTATAAGAACAGGGTCCAGGAAAATCAAGAGCAGGCTGGAGAGGCTGACAGACAGCAGCAGCCCGAGAATAAGGGCGTTACCGAGGATTTTTTCGGCTTCCTGCTTTTTCTGCTGGCCGATGCGGATAGAAATCAGGGTGGTGGCCCCGACGCCGACCAGCATCCCAAACCCCATAAGAATGATCATGATCGGAAAAGCGATGGTCACCGCCGCCAGACCGATGGGCCCGACGCCATGGCCGACAAAAATGCTGTCAACTACGTTATACAAAGCATTCACCAGCATACCGGTTATCGCCGGCAGGGAGAAATCCCACAGTAATCTGCCGACGCTTTTTTCGCCGAGCATTCTTGGATTATCCACAACAGTCCCCTTTCAGCACCGGATAGTCATAGCCTGGCTGTTATCACCGGCCGCTATTCACCGTTCCGTCGCCGGAGGCGGCACGCCGCCGCATACTGTACATACTTTTCCGCCTGGTGTAAAATGGACATACTACCAATCAAACGGAGGGATAGCATGAAATTCGTGACTTATGAGCAATACGGCGAGCAATACGCCGGTCTGTTGACCGGGGGTGAAAAATTTATTCTGCCTCTGGCTGCGGCTGAAAAGCGGTTCTTCGGGACATCCTCCCTGCCGGCCACACTGATGGGAATCATCGCCGCCGGTGAGAACGCCGTCGCCCGCATCGAGCAGCTCAAAACCAGGGTCAAGGCCGAGCCCAGCTTCCCGCTGATCGCCGCCGACAGCGTAAAGCTCCTGGCTCCCATCCCCCGCCCTGCCAAAAATATTTTCTGTATCGGCAAAAACTATGTGGAACACGCCTTTGAATTCGACAAGACCCGCAATCCCGATTCGGTGCCCAAATTTCCGGTCGTTTTTACCAAACCACCTACAGCCGTCACCGGTCCGGACAGCATCGTCCTGAATCACGCTCACGCCACTTCGGCCCTGGACTACGAGGTTGAGCTGGTGGTAGTCATCGGCAAAACAGGGTTTAATATTCCGAAGGAGCAGGCCTTCGAACATGTTTTTGGTTATACCATCATGAACGACGTCACCGCCCGCGACCTGCAAAAACGTCATATGCAGTGGTTTTTGGGGAAAGGACCCGACACCTTTGCTCCCATGGGTCCGTGCCTGGTCCACAAGTCAGCCCTGCCAAAGCCTGACACCCTGGACATCAAGTGCAGCATCAACGGGGAGCTGCGGCAAAACGCCAACACCAAAGACATGATTTTCGACATCCCGACCCTGATCGCCACTTTGTCGGCGATGATCACCCTGGAACCGGGCGATCTGATCGCTACAGGCACGCCTTCCGGTGTGGGCGGCGGCTTTACACCGCCCAAATTCCTCAAGTCTGGTGACGTGATGGAGCTGGAGGTCAGCGGCATCGGTGTTCTGAGAAACACCATTCAGTAGACACGAAAAGCAGCGACGGATATCCGTCGCTGCTTTTTTCTCCTTTGGAGCAGGCGGTCAGTAGGTCTGAGCCAGCAGCTCAACAGGGTGAGTCACCCTGATAGGCAGTTCATGGCGGGCTATACCGTGTTCCAGTTGCATCCTGCAGGCCGGACAACCGGTAGCCACCATCGCCGGGTTTACCTTCTGGATATAGCCAAGCTTGCGGTCCAGTATCTTCATCGAGAGGTCGTAGTGCATGACATTGAAGGTTCCGGCCCCGCCGCAGCAGCGGTCAGATTCCTCCATCTCCACAAAGGTCAGTCCCGGAATGGCTTTTAAAATCTGGCGCGGCGCCGAAGTTACCCCCTGGCCCCGGGCCAGATGGCAGGGGTCATGGTAGGTGACAACCCCCTGAAGAGGCTTTTCGCCGGCCTTGAGGCCGACTTTATTGACAAGGAATTCGGCAATGTCAAAAACTTTTTCGCCAAAACCCTCCAGCCCCGGAACAAGCTTGTCATATTTTTTCAGGGTCGCGCCGCAGGTCGCGCAGTCGCAGACAATGACGTCCGCCTGGGCCTCATTCAGCAGCCGGGCGTTGCTTTCGGCGATCCGGGTTGCCATCTCGGTGTCGCCGTAGGCCAGGTGCGGCGTGCCGCAGCACTGTACGTCCGCCGGAATGATTACCTGGCAGTCGTGCTGCTCCAGCACCTTTATCACGGCCTGACCCAAGGCCGGATTAACCATATTGGTCATGCAGCTCAGATAGTATGCTACCCTTAGTTTGCCCTCCTGCTTACGCGGCAGCTCGGCCAGCATGCTGCGGAAGGTACGGGGCGCGAAGTTCGGCATTACCCCTTCCTTCTGACTCAGGTCGGTGGACAGTGTTTTCAGAAGGCCGCTCTGGCGCAGGACTTTCTGCATACCGCTATGCTGGTAGAAATAGGCCATTTTGGACACAAGGGCCTGGACGGAATTGTTTGGCAAAAAGCCGTGGAGGGCTCCTTTTAAGGGCAGTGGCAGCCCTTCTTCGCCGGTGATTTTGGCCCTGGCCGCCAACACCAGCTTATCGGTGTGAACCAGCGGCGGGCAGTTGGCTGTGCAGGCCCCGCAATCGAGGCACAGAGCCAGTATTTCTTTGAGGCGGGGCGATATTTCCAGGTTGCCGGCAATGAGTTCCTTGACCAGCCGGACCTTCCCCCGGGCCACGAAGGGCTCTGAGCCCATCTCGGCGTAAATGGGACAAACCTTTTGGCACAGACCGCAGCGGATGCACTTTTCAGTCTCGGCACCGAACTCCTTAAAGGGTTCACTCATGTCATTCACCCCTTAAGAATATTTTACCGGGATTCAGAATGTTGCCGGGATCGACGGCTTTTTTGATGGCCCGCATCATATCCAGTCCGGCTTTGCTGAACTGCCAGTCCATATATTTCTGCTTGGATATGCCGATACCATGCTCGCCGCTGAGGGTCCCGCCCAAAGCCAGGGCCGCCTGAAAGATTTCATCGACAGCGGCATCCACCCGCTTCATTTCTTCTTCATCCTGTTTCTGGATGAGAATCTGGGGATGCATGTTGCCGTCGCCGGTATGGCCGAGAGTAGGCATACTGAGGTTATATTTGGCAGCGATTTCCTTGATCCGTTTGACCATCTCAGGAACCTTGCTGCGCGGTACGGTGGCGTCTTCGGCCAGAACCGCCTTGCAACTGCGGGACAGGGCTCCGAAGGCGCTCCGGCGGCCGGTCCAGAGCTGAGTCGCTTCAGCCTCGTTGGCGGCGACTCTCACCTCTCTGGCACCGCAGGCCTTACAGGTGTCGGCAACTTTGACGATCTGGCGGTCGACCTCGGCGGAGCTGCCGTCCACTTCGATGATAAGCGCCCCCGCCGCGTCCAGAGGCAGGCCGGAGGGCTTGAAGGCTTCGATAAGCTGCATGGTTTCCTGGTCCATGAGTTCCAGGGTGGTTGGGATGATCCGCTGCTTGATGATGTCGGACACGGTCTGAGCGGCGGCGTCAAGGCTGTCGAACATGGCCAGCAATGTACGCTTGGCTTCCGGCAGCGGCAAGAGCTTGACGGTGATTTCGGTGATGACGCCCAGCGTACCTTCCGAGCCGGCGAACAGGCGGATCAGGTCATAGCCACTGACATTTTTGATGGTTTTGCCGCCCACCCGGACCACTTCGCCGGTGGGAGTCACAAACTCCAGTCCAAGGATATAGTCTTTGGTAACGCCGTATTTGACGCCGCGCGGGCCGCCGGCGTTTTCAGCCACATTGCCGCCCAGGGTGGACATGTACATACTCTGAGGGTCAGGTGGATAAAAGAGCCCCTGCTTTTCCACCGCCTGATGAAGGGCCGCGGTGATGACCCCCGTTTCCACGGTGGCGGTCAGATTGTCGGCATCGATTTCGAGGATCTTGTTCATACGGTGAAGCGCTATGACCACGCCGCCCTCGAGAGGGATGGAGCCGCCGGACAGATTGGTGCCGCCGCCGCGGGGCACCACCGGAAACTTGTATTCGTTGGCCAGTTTCATGACAGCGGCAATCTCCTCGGTCTTGACCGGCGCAATGACACAGTCAGGCAGGTGATCGTACGGCGTCGAGTCGTAGGAGTAGCATATCAGGTCTTCTTTGGTGGTGAACACGTTTTCCCGGCCAAGGATAGCGGTTAGTTTGTTGACCACTTGGGAATCAAGCACAGATATTCCTCCGCTTCTAAATGGCCCGCTTGTCTGGCGGGCCATCTCTTTCTTTTTTTTCTAGCTGCGGGCCCCTACCAGGTTCCGGCCGCAGTTGAACGCAAGCTTGTCGGCTTCATGGAATTTGGCATCCACCATGGAAAGCAGCTTGTTCAGCACGGCGTCGGCCGGCAGAATATCGCTGATTATTGTGAACGCACCCAGCATGATGACGTTGGTGAGCAGGACATTGCCCAGCTCCCTGGCAGCCTCGGTGGCGTTGATGAAATGGCCGTTAAGCCCCTTGGCCTTGATCTCGGCGATCATCTGCTCCTGGCTGGGATACTCGTCAACCTTGAGGTTGGCCAAAATGGTCGGTACCGGAGCGGTGTTGATGATGAAGGAACCCTTCTTGTTCAGCATATTGATGTAACGGATAGCTTCCAGCGGTTCAAAGCCAAGCAGTACGTCGGCCTGACCCTGCGGGACCAGGGGTGAGAAGATTTCCTTGTCGGAGATGCGAACATGGGAGAGGACCGACCCGCCGCGTTGGGCGGCGCCTTTGGTTTCGGTGTTCACTACGTTGAACCCGGCGTCCATCGCGCACTTGGCGACAGCCTGGGAAGCCAGGATGTTACCCTGCCCGCCGACGCCGGCGATTACCAGATCAAATTTCACTTGATGGCCCCCCTTTTGCAAACAGATAAGCAGACGCCGCAGCCGTTGCAGGCGCTGGTGTCGATGGAAGCTTTGCCGCCCTGCAGGATGATGGCCGGGCAACCGAAAGTCCGGACGCAGATGCCGCAGCCATTGCAGACTTCGGCGTCAACAGCGACGTTTTTCGGTACAAAGGACAACATCCCTTCCCGGCTGAACCGCAGATAACACAGAGCCTCGGCCACAACCACCTTAACCCCTTTTTCGGCGGTGGCGGCGGCGATGACTTTCGCCGTCTCCTCGACGTTATAGGGGTTGCAGCGGAACACCTTGGCCCCCATCGCCGCAGCTACCGCGCCGGGTTCGATGGGACTGATCTTTTCGTGGAGGTTGTTCTGGCTGCCGGGATGCGGCTGGAAGCCGGTCATGGCGGTGGTGGAGTTGTAGGCGACGACCACGGTGATGTCGGCGCCGTTATAAATGGCGCTGGCCAAGCCGGTCAGCCCGTTGTGGAAGAAGGTCGAATCCCCAATGAGGGCGTAGACCGGTTTGTCGAAGCCGGCGGCTTTAATCCCGTAAGCCATGGGGATGGACGAACCCATACAGTAGATGGTGGCCTGCAGTTTCATCGGCTCGAAGGTCCCGGCGTCGTGACAGCCAATATCGCCGGTTACGACGCCGCCGTTTTTGCGGACGACTTCCTTCATGGCGATCAGGAGGCCGCGATGGCTGCAGCCGGAACACTGGGTCCTGGTCCGGGCGGGGACGTACTGACGTTGTCCGGCTTCCGGATAGGGTTTGTCGGCTATGGCGCTTTCGATTCCAGTCAGGACGAGGTTGGCCGAAAGCTCGCCCTCTTTAGGCAGATAGGCGTCGCGGCCAAGGACTTCCAGAGTAATCTTATGTTCAAAGCAAAGTTTCTTGATCAGGTTCTCGACCACCGGCTCAACTTCTTCGAATACAACGACTTTTTTCAAGCCTTTGACAAATTCAAGAACCTTCTTTTCCGGCAGCGGCAGGGTGGAAAGTTTTAGGACCGGCAACTTTTTGCCGTAGATCTGCTCGGCTTCCTTCAGGAAAGCATAGCCGATGCCACAGCCGACGAAGCCCACTTCACCCGCAGCCGGCTCGATCCAGTTGAAGGGGGACTCTTCCATCAGAGCCTTCAGTTCCTGTTGTTTCTCGTTCAGCCAGCGGTGGCGCATTTTCGGACGCAGTTCACCGCCGTATTCCTTCTCGACAACAGCCGACATGACGAACCGGCTGCGGTCGATGATGAAATCAGGTTTGCGGTGGACAGGATTCATTTCGCCGCAGGTGATCAAGCCACCGGCGTGATTGATCCGCATGACCGGGCGCAGGGCGTATACCAGTTGAGTCTTCTCCGACAGTTCGAAGGCGACTCTGGTCATTTCGTAAGCTTCCTGCACACTGGAGGGATCAAAGATCGGCAGGTGGGCGTAGGTATGAATCAGCACCCTGGTATCCTCTTCACACTGCGAGGAAAGGCCGCCGGGATCGTCGGCGGAAATGAGCACAAGCCCGGCTTGGATACCGGTAAAATTGACGTGCATCAGAAAGTCGGTTGCGGCGTTGGTACCGTTGTGTTTCATGACGGCCATCGCCCGCTGGTTGGTCAACGACGCCGCTGTAGCCACCTCAAAGGCGTGCTTTTCGTTGGTGGACCACTCTGCGTATACTCCCGGATAAGTGGCGCAGTTGTCGACGATTTCAGTGGCCGGCGTGCCGGGATAACCGGCTACCACTTTAACCCCCGCTTCCGCCGCTGCCCGAGCAATGGCATCATTGCCCAGCATGAACTGTTTTTCCATGTACTTGCCTCCCATCGATAGTTGATTGTTCTATTTCATGTACGCGCCGGCCATAGCCGAGACAGCGTTCTGAGTATAGCGTTTCAGGATGCCTCTGTGAGGCTTGCGCGGCGGAAGCTTCCAGGCGGCCTGTGTTGCCGCCAGCACTTTCGTGACTACTTCCGGCGTTTTGGGCTGGCCGGCCAGCCCGACGATATCCAGCTTTCTTCCCGGAATATCGAGTTCGATCAGGTCGCCGTCTTCGACCAGAGCCAGCGGCCCGCCTTCGACCGCCTCAGGCGAGATGTGGCCGACGCACGGTCCCCGGGTGGCCCCGGAAAAGCGCCCATCAGTCACGATGGCGACGGTACCGTCCAGCTTGTCGTCAAAAACGATGGCATCGGTGGTCATATACATCTCCGGCATGCCGGACCCTTTAGGCCCTTCATAGCGGATGACCACCACCGCACCCGGCTCGATCCGGCCTGCGATAATGGCGGTTTGCGCGTCTTCCTCGCTGTTGAAGACAGCTGCCGGGCCAATGTGCTTCTGCATCGAAGGCACCACCGCCGAGTACTTGACCACCGCTCCGTCGGGAGCGAGGTTTCCGCCCAGGACGGCAATGGACCCGTACTTGGCAGATTTTTCGGGGGTCCTGATAATTTCCTCGGCCGGGATGTTGAAAGTCTTCAGGTGGTTCAGACAGCGCTCGAAAAATCCTTCTTTCCAGAGCATCTCAAGGTTTTCGCCCAAGGGACGCCCGGTGACTGTCATCACATTGAGGTCGAGATGGTCTTTGATCAGCCACTGGATCATCGGTATTCCGCCGGCGAACCAGAACAGTTCAGACACGTATTTGCCGCTGGGCTGAATATTAGTCAGGTATTTGACTTCCTGTCCCAGGGTATCAAACAGTTTGGGATCGAGTTTCAGGTCAAGCTCGTGGGCGATGGCCGGCAGGTGAATCAGGGCGTTGGTGCTGCCGCCGATGGCCGCATGAACCTTGATGGCGTTCAGGAAAGCCGCTTTGGTCAGTACTTTTCTGGCGGTGATGTCTTTGTCGGCAAGATACATAATCCTTTTGCCGGCAATCCGGGCCATGCGCCTGATATCCATGAAAGTGGCCGGCATCAGGGCCGTGCCGGGCAGAGCCATACCCAAGGCCTCGGACATGCACTGCATGGTGCTGGCGGTGCCCATGAACTGACAGGCGCCACAGGTCGGGCAGCCGGTCAGCTTGTAATTGCGGATCTCATCGGCTGTAACCTGGCCTTTTTTAGACCGGGCCGACAGGGGGCCGGCCAGGCCGGAAGTAGAATTATCGGGGCCGGCACGCATCGAACCGCTGGGGATGTGGATGGTAGGAACGTCCATGCGGGCCGAGGCGATGAGGTGCGCCGGTACCGACTTGTCACAGCCGGACAGCAGGATCATCCCGTCCCAGGGGATAACCGAAGCATGGATTTCCACCATGTCGGCGATAATCTCGCGGGAGGCCAGAATATAGTTCATACCGTCGTGCCCCTGAGCCCAGCCGTCGCAAATATCGGTGACATGGAACTGGGCCGGTTTGCCGCCGGCTTCGTAGATCCCTGTGCAAGCCTCGTTGCTTAAAACATCCAGATGGTAACTGCCGGGATGGCTGTCACCCTGAACGTCATCCACCAGGATATGCGGCTTTTCGATATCCTCCTCGCTCCAGTTCATACCCATCCTCAGGGCATCGGACTGGACCCACAGGTTGCGGACATCGCGGCATCGCTGTTTTGCCATAAGTAAATCCTCCTCTTCATCTGCCGGGAAGACCGGGCAGACTGTCGTCAATCAGATCAGATTGCCTGCGGCGTCGAACTTCATCGCCTCCGGCGAACCGCAGATCTCGATGTCGGGGTTGGCCTCGGCCTCCGGGAGCAGAGCCTCGGAAATGTAGATTTCTCCTAAAGAGAGGGTGTCCTTGATCCTAACCAGCCGAACCTTGGTAAGATCCCGGGCAAAGCAGGTCTTTATGGCGGCCTGGAGCGCTTCCTTATCGGACTCCAGCACCATGGGGACGCGGATCGGTTCGCACACCGTCGAGGTCAGGGCGTTGGCGTAGGTGGGATCCCAGTCGACCTTATTGAGCAGTTTGCGGGTGGTAAAATCGGCGGCGCCCATGCCATTGCCGTTGCCGTGGGTTTTTTCCGTCAGGTCCAGCACTACCAGTTTGTTGATCACCGGACCACCGCTGGCATAGGGGGTGGGGAAGCGGCCGGTGATGTTCGGATCCATGCCGTCGCCGGAAATTTCTTTGCCGATCCGGTCCACCACCAGTACATCCATAGGATCAAACATAATCCTCGGCATGTTGGCTTTGGCTGTGATGAGCATCTTCTGATCGACCTCGATCATTTTCTCAGCCGGCACGGCGGTGATGACGGCAACATGGTCATAGGCGTTCTCGATGGTGGCGATCCCGAATAAAAAGTGGCACTTTTCCAGTTTGATCTTGGCCATTTCGACAATGTGCTCAGCCATGTGCTTGAAGCTGTAAGCATGGCAGGAATCGGCCCCTTTTTGCTTGCCAAGGCCGATGGAGAGCATTTTGACCAGACCGCTCTCGCTGGGACCATGAAAAGCGGTGTGAGTTTTGACCCGGTTGATGACAACGATGCCGTCGGCTTCAAAGGCCTTTTTGTCGATGAGCACCGCCAGCCCGCTGGGCAGCCGACCAACCTCCACAACCTCCATCGAAGATACGATGGGACAACCCACGCTGGCTTCGGTCACCCCGAGCTCGGCCAGCACCTGCTGCTGCCCGGCGGCTGTCGCTCCGCCGTGGCTGCCCATGGCCGGCACGACAAAGGGAACGCCGCCTCTTTTCTTGATTTCCTCCACCGTCACCCGGGTAATGGTCGGAATTTCGGCCACGCCCCTGCTGCCTACCGCGATGGCGATCCGCATGCCGGGTTTGACCCTGTCGCCGACGTCCGGTTTAGCCAGTTCGCTGCGCAGCGTTCCAACCAGATCGGCTACTTCCGGGGCGGCGAACTTTTGCCGTACTTTGACCATCCGGGGCAACGGTATGTCTTGTACCAAATCCTGAATAATACCCATAACCAGTCCTCCTTGAAAGTTTATCGCGCACCAGCCTTGGTCTTTGGCCTTGCGGTGCGGTTTTTAACCGCGCCGGCCGATTATCCTTGTTTAAAAGCTTTTACTTTTTGGCTGAAGACTTCATAGAGCAGACCGACATCAGCGGCGAAGGAGATATATTGCACGCCAAGTTTCTTCCATTTTACGGCCGCTTCGACGTCGTCAACAAAAAAGCCGATAGCTACTCCCGTTTTACGTCCAAGTTCCATGGTTTTCTGCATCTCGGCCACCAGCATCGGGTGGTCGACCTGACCGGGGATTCCCAGCGACGCCGATAAATCATAGGGCCCGATGAACAGAACATCGATCCCCGGCACCGAAATGATATCGGCAAGGTTGTCGATCCCTTCCTTGCCCTCTACCTGAATGATTACCGTTGTTTCATTGTTGGAATTGCCGAAATAGGCGAACTTATCGGCAGCCGAATAGCTGGCGGCCCGCACGTAGCGGTTGCAGCCCCGGGCTCCTTCCGGAGAAAACTTCGCCGCCCGGATCGCCGCCTCGGCTTCCGCCTTTTTGCCGACCTGCGGTATCTGTACCCCTTCGGCGCCGATATCCAGCGCTTTGGCGATCAGTTCGGGCTGATTGCCGTAAACCCTTACCACCGGGCTGACCCCGGCCAACTTCGCCGCCCGCACCATATCAACAGCCCGGTCGGAGGACAGTTCGCCATGCTCGGTGTCGATGATGGCGAAGTCAAAGCCTGCCAGACCGGCTATTTCCAGTACCGCAGGATGGCAAAGATTCACAAACGGACCGAAGAGGCGCTCTCCATTTTTGAGTTTTTCTTTTAACAGTGACATTTCTTTTCCCCCTCTTACTTCTTATCTTTACACCAAGTGTAGGCCTGCTTGCCGAAGAAGTGCGATTCACATCAGTGAACCCGGTTCGTATATGAGAACAAAAAAGTAACTACCTCTGGATTACCACGTTCTCCATAAATTGCTTATCCCCTGCCGGTCAGCTAAAGAAAACTTGCTTAACGCCAAGCCTTGGCTGACGAACGAATCCCTCCCCGGGGCGGCGCGGCGACAACCCGGTCGCTCTTTTCCATCAGAATAATCTTACTTTCCCAAGAGAAAACAAGCTCAGATCTTTCCCAGACGCATCGAAACATTGGCGGCGGCAGCCTGCACCTTGCTGATGATTTCCTGGCGAAATTCTTCGCTGACCCTGATCGCAGGCACGGTAACACTGAGGGCGGCCACGACTTTATGGGATTTATCGCCAATCGGCGCGGCGACACAAATACCTCCGGGAATGATTTCCTGGTCGTCGATGGCGTAACCCTGCCGGGCAACTTTCTCCAACTCCGGGATCAGTCCCGGCAACGAAACAATGGTATTTTCGGTATAACGCTCCAGCTGAACCTTGCTCAGGCGGGACTGGAGTTCTTCCTTGCTGAGATAAGACAGCAGCATCTTGCCGAGGGCGGTGGCGTGAGCCGGTATTTTAAACCCGATGGTGGTCACAACACTAATATCTTTGGTTCCCTGGCATTTAGCGATATAGACCACGAACCGTCCGTCCAGGATAGCCGCGTGGGAAGTTTCCCCCAGTTCATCACTGAGTTTTTTTATCCCGTACCAGATTTCGCGGGACATATTGGTGTTGTTAATACAGGAGGCGCTCACCTGAATCAGTTTCATTCCGGGATAATACACCCGCATGTCCGGATCGAAATGGATGTAGTCGCGATTGGTCAAATCCTGCAGTAGATAGGAAAGAGAGCTTTTCGGTATAGCCAGAAACTCCTGAATTGCCGTAAAGGTCGGCGGCTTGGCGCTATTGACGATAAACTCAATCACATCAAGGGTCCGCGTCGCGGATTTTACTATCGCCGGTTTTCGATTGTCCACCATATCCCCCCGCTTGCTCTTGGCGCCGCCGGGCCATGCTCGGTCATCCCGGGCGCGCATGTTTTCACCTTATGCTGATAACCAATGGACTGGATTCCACGCCTGCGGCCTTTTTCCCTGCTCTGCAGGGTCCACGGGACCGCAAGATATCGTTGGGAGCGGCTATCGTAAAGGGACGTCCTGGCGATCTGGCCGATAAAGCTCGATGCGACCCTTGGGGCCAGGACTTCCTATCGACACCCATTCATGCCATACCTTCTTTTTTATGCGGTCGGCTCAACTGGCGGTCCAGCCGCCGTCGATGGCCACGTCGGTCCCGGTGATGTAGCCGGCCCGGGATGAAGCCAAAAACACGATGAGATCAGCCACCTCTTCCGGAGTGCCGACCCGCCCCATGGGAGTGCGGGACTGAATCAGCTGAACCCACGCCGGATCGTCCATGACCTTCGCCACCATTGGAGTACCGATGAACGCAGGAGAAATGGAGTTGACCCGGACACCCTTTTGGGCCCATTCATTGGCAAGC
Source organism: Negativicutes bacterium (assembly GCA_031292015.1). The sequence goes on from JARLHY010000039.1 coordinate 24,158, forward strand.
CCTTTGGTAAACTGGGCGACACCGCCTTTGCTGGCGGCGTAGATGGTCCGCTCCGGCAACACGACATGGGCCTGGAGGGAAGCCAGGTTGACAATCGCCCCCGTGCCTCTGGCCACCATGTGCCTTCCGATCTCCACCGAGCAGAAATACGAGCCTTTGAGATTGATGTCCATTATATAGTCCCAGTCTTCTTCGTTGTACTCCAGAGCCGGCTTCCGGACATTAACCCCGGCGCAGTTCACCAGTACGTCAATTTTTCCGTAGCGCCCGACAAGGTCCTGCGCCATTTGTTTGATGTCGCTGACTTTGCCCACGTCGGCAGCCATAGCGTCGGCACTTAAGCCTATTTGCCGGAGGGTCTCGGCGTACGCCTTGCCTTCCTGGCCGTTTCTGCTTACGATGATACAATGCGCGCCTTCTTCGCAAAACCGTTTGACGGCAGCGCCGCCAATACCCTTGCTGCCACCTGTCACCACTACTACTTTACCGGTAAATTCACCCATATCATAACCTCCTTTGATTTGCGCATGAACCCAGGCCCCCGGTCTCCCGCCCACTCCACAGCCCTTCTTTTGTTCGTATTGTTGAACCGAGTTCGTAATCACGAACAAAAGAGTATCATCCTTTTCAGGATGAGCTCTGGACAACTCTATTTTACATGAACGCGGGTCGATCCTCAGCATGGTTTGGGAGACAAGCCTGCCAGATCTGATATAGCAGTATTATTTTAACATTCATTGTTATAATCCTCTTTTTGAGAGATTATTTCTAAAGAATTTAAAAACTCCCGTTTTTCATAACCTGCATCTTTCAGTTAGCTCTTCGCGGGTATAAGGCCGCAGCAGGTCTGCTGATAAGTCACCTTGCCGCCGATGGATTGCACGTAATCCACCGTTTCGCGGGCCGGATAGGCGATGGCATTGAAACCGGCGTTCACCGCCAGGCGTTCCACCACTCTGGCAAAATTGCCAGGCGGTCGCGCGCACCCCAGCGTCAACGGCAGTTCCGGCAATAACCGTCTGGCGGCTTTGAACAATTGTTCTATTTCCGCGGGGGCGGGCGGACGCACAGCCTTCATCTTCGTCCCGTCCAGCGGATCCAAAATGACAAAAATAAGATTGGCGGCCCCTTCGGCAACAACCATATCCAGCGCTGCGTATTCGCCGCGAAGCCGGCCGTAGTGCAGGCCGACGACGATATGCGGCATAACCGGCAAGCCGGCTCGACGCGCTAACCGGAGGCTGCGGCGATAATCCCCGGGCACGTGCTCCAAATGATATACCTCCCGGATAGTGTCAGGGTCTCCGATCAAATCAAGGGCAACTCCGGTCACGTTTGCCTTGACCAGCATGTCGACTGTCTCCTCGGTCAGCAGTCCCGGGTGCACAACCACCGCCAGCCCCATCTCGCCAAGTTTTTTCAGCGCCGCGCCAAACGGGAGCAAGGGCACAGCGCCGTCGCGGCCGGCACCGCCGCTGACCAAAACGCCGCAGCACCCATCTTTGCACAGGTCCTCGGCCAGCCGCACCAGCGCCGCAGAGTTTGGCGCCGGCAGCATATGCCGCAGCACTTGCCCCTGACAGTGGTCGCAATAACACTGGCACTCCGCTCCGGTAATGCTGATGTTGACAAACGAACCACGCCGGTTGGCATATAAACCGTTGTCATAATGGCGCGATCCCGGGACATAAAAAGTGATGTCAGTCATGCCAGATTTCTCCCTTTATGGCCAGCAAATCCTGTTCTTCCGGGGAAAAAGGATAGTTAAGCAAAACGGGACCGGGCCGTTCGTTGCCGTAAGGCCGGTTGCAGGCCAAACACCCCGCTCGGTCGGGGCAGCCTGAAGTCATAAAAGGTTTCCCGGCCGCCAGGTTGCCGCCGAGCAATTCTTCAAGGGGCCGGCCATAATTGACTATTTTTTCTTTTTCGAAGACAATCGCGTCGCCGGTTATCTGTCTGCTGTTCAACAAGTAGGCCGCCAGCTGAATCCGGCGGTAATGTCCGGCAGCGGGCGGCTTGCGCTTACTCAGCACGCTGCCAGGCTCCGGACAGAAAGAAAACAGGTGCGCCTGCGCGCCATACCGGTTGGCTTTGACAATTGCCTGCACCATCTCCTGCTCGGTTTCGCCCAAGCCGACAATGAAATGGACACTGGCATGCTCCCGGCCGAATACCTCCACCGCTTGCTCCAGCGCCGTCCAATAGGTTTCCCAGCGGTGGGGGCCGCCCACTGCCGGGCCGCGCATAGCAGCAAATATTTCCGGTGTCGCCGCATCGATGGCTATACCGGCCCAATCGGCTCCGGCCTCTTTTAGCCGGACAAAAAATGCTTCGGCATCTTGCACCAGGGTCGGTGATACCAATACACTGAGCGGCGTACTGACCGTGCTGCACAGCCGCTGAACAATGTCAACACAATCGCGCTCCGCCCGGGGATGGGTAATCATCGAAACACAGATGCGGCCGAACCGCTTCACCCCGGCAGCCGCGTCAGGAGGCGGCTGAACCAGGATATCCATGATTCGCGATAATTCGTAAACCGGCCATTTTACCCGGATGAAGGTAGTGTTTTCCGGCGCGGCGCACCGCTTTTGGGCCAGGCCGCAGTAGCTGCAGTTAGCCCGGCACCCGTCCTGGTAGGTCATCAACAGATTTAAGCTGCCGGGGTAAGCGTTGCGGTAAAAGCTTCCCCGCTCCAGGCCGAGCGCCATGGCGCCGGCCAGGCTGGTCTGCAGAAAGTCCGGACTTTCCATTATGAGTGTGGTGCTCACAGGCAGGCCCCCTCATCAAGATCTTATGACACTACAATGGCTAGACGGTGTAATACTCAGGAAAAGCAATCCAACTGCGCCGAATGAGCCGGACAAACTCTTGCCTGCCGTATGTCCAGCCTTGATCGCGAGCGATCAACCTGCTGCGCGCCCTGGCGAACTGCGGACCATATTCCGCCGTCAAGGCGCGGGGATAGCTGTCAGCCAGCGAAGCTGAGCCAACCTTCCCTTGCGCTGTTACAGCCGCCGCGGCGAGCTGGCCGCTGACTACGGCGCTGATGATGCCTGCGCCGGTGACCGGGTGGGTGCAGCCGGCGGCATCTCCAGCCACCAGCATGTGGTCGCTGGCCAGTTTCTCGGCCAGACCGGCCGCCGGGATCAACCCGCCAGTTGGGCCGCGCAAAGCGTTGTCCCGCACGACACCCGCGTCAACCAGTTCCTGGCGAAACCTCGCCAATAAATCCGGCAAATTCCGTGCGGCACAAGGGTGAACCGCCATCCCGACATTGGCGGCCAGCCCTTTGGGGAAAACCCAGCCATACCCTCCGTAATAGACAGGATCGAAATAAAGGCAGGCATGGTCCAGCGGCTTTGCCAGAGGAAGTTCATACTGCAGCGCCACACAGCTCTCAGCCGGTTGATTGCCGAGTTTCCGGCTGATCAGCGAAGATGGCCCGTCGCAGCCAAGAATATATTTGGCGGTAACCGCCACACGTCTGTCACCGGTTATCAAGGTAACCGTTCCAAAACCGGCGTCGGCCACCCGGACTCCGGTCAAAACCCGTGCGCCGGCCCGGGTGGCTTCATCGGCCAAAGAACGCTCCCACGCACCGCGGTTGAGGGTGTAGCCGGGCGCCCGCAAAACATTGGCCAGCTCACCGTGGATAAAGGTTTTGATGCCCGTCACCGCCTGGGCTATATCGGCGTCCCGCAGCGAAATATATTTTTCAAGGAAACGCGGGACGAATTCCGCGCACTGGATATTCTCGCCGATCCTTGCCTTGCGCTCGACCAGCAAGACTTTCAACCCGGCCTCGGCCAGCCGCCCCGCCGCGCAGCATCCGGCCGGCCCCGCACCGACAATAACGGCGTCATATTCCGCCGGCGCAGTTCGCATGGCAGCCTCCCCGCGCCGGTTGGCCGGCGGTTTTTGCGGCACGCGCCTTTTCCACCGCCAGAAGAATGGCCTCGACAAAATCCTCCGCGGTAACACCAAGTATGGTAAGCTCCCGATTTTCGAAAAAACCGTGGATTCTATCACTGATGCGTCCACCGTGGATAGGGGTGTTTTTCAGCACCGTTTCCAGGTCATAAACAGCCCTGTCCGGATAGGCAAAAAAATCGCCGCTGATTAGGACGTATTTGATGACCCCCACCTCTTCATCCAACCGCATCTGGACGCGGATCAAGCCGCCAGGGGCCTTATAATTGACCAAACTGTCGACAGTATTGATTACGCCGCTGTCTTTGCCGTAGACCCAGGTCTCTGACTGAAAGTAGGGCAGAGTTTCCGCAAGCATGGACGACTCGTGCTCTGTCAGGCAGCCGGAATACAGCTCATAGCCCAGCGACTCTTCCACGCCTTCCATGATCGCCTGTTTTATCTTGCCGAGCTCCGGCACAAACCCGAGTTGCTCCTTAAGCGAGGTGACCCGCTCCCGCATCGATAGAGCCGCCTTGTCACTGATTTTTTCCAAAGGAAACCGCAGCACTCTCAGCATTTCATCAACATCGAAATCCACCAGCAGACTGCACTGAAAGACAAATGATCCCTCCAGCTCGGTACCGCCGGTACCCGATATTTTGCGACCGCCAATTTCAATGTCGTTTACCGGCCGGTATGCCGCCGTCAAACCCAACTTGCGCAACCCTGTCGCCATGGCTCCGCACAACAGGCGGTACATGCTTTCCACTCTCCGGGGAATACCCGGGGTGTCTTTCGCTGCGTACATTTCCCAGCCCAGCTCCAGCGGCCCCCAGTACAAGCTGCCGCCGCCGGTGATCCGGCGATTGATGTCGACAGCCTGCTCCCGGCAATAGGGTACATTCACTTCCAGAAAAACATTTTGGTGGACCCCGACAAGGACACAGGGGGTAAACTGCAAAAATCTGAAGGTATTGGGAATCAGGCCCCGGCTGTGGGCGTCCACGATGACTTTATCCAGCGCCATATGCTCCGCGGCGGTGCGCGGCAGCGAATCCAGCACCCGGAATTTTGTATTTTGCTTGCTGCTAGGCATTTCTTTTCCTATCCTCCGCCAGCCAGGCCGCCAAAGTCGAAGTTGCCATCAGCCCCGTCAATTCTTCCGGCTCGGTCAATTCAATCTCGGCGAACCAGCATTCATAAGGGTTTTGACTGATCAATCCCGGACTGGACGCCACCGCTTGGTTGACTTGCGTAACCCGGCCGCTGACCGGTGCATAAATACGACCGACCCATTTCCCGGCTTCCAGCGAACCGCAGCTGCCGCCAATGCGGGTATTCGTCCCGACATCCGGCAAAGCCAGGTACAGCACATCGCCGGTTATGTCCAAACCATAAGGAGTCAGGCCAAACACGATTTTGCCGCCGTCTTTCCTGATCCATTGATAATAGGTGTCATACAATAAATCCTCCGGAAACGTCCATTTGTCGATATTCATCAGCCATACTCCTTCCTGCTCCTAGCCTTCGACCGCCCGCAGCAGCAATTCAGCCACATCAATCACTTCCAGCGGCAGTTTTTCTGTTCTGGCCGCCTTTTCCAGCATCTGCTCACACTGCTGACAGGCTGATACCACGATGTCGGCCCCGGTTTCTGCCGCTTCCCGGATGCGTCTGCGGGCGATGGCTTCCGCCAAGGCGGCATCCGCCCCGTGCAAGTTACCGCCGCCGCCGCAGCAGGTGGCGTCTTCGCCATGGGTAGCCATTTCCACGAATGTTACTCCGGGAATGCCGGTGATAATCTCCCGCGGAAAATTTACCACGCCGCCGTTACGGCCAAGATCGCAAGGATCGTGATAGGTGACCGTTTCAACCAGTTCGCGCGGAACCAGTTTGCCGGCCCTGAGAAGTCCGGCCAGAAATTCTGTGGCGTGAACCACCCGAAATCCCAGGTCTTCGTCCAGAAGCTCCGCATAACTGTGACTCCAGATATGATAACAGGAGGAACAGCCGGTCACCAGCGTTTTTGCGCCGGTCTGCCTGACGGATTCGACATTGTGCCGCGCAAACCCGTCGATGTCTCCCCCATGTCCGGCGGCCAGTAAGGGAAACCCGCAGCACCATTCCTCGGCGCCCAGCGTGGTATAGTCAACACCCGCCCTGTCAAACAGCCGGACCATTGCCAACGGAATCTGCGCCGCCCGCGGAAAAAAGGAAGACACGCAACCGACAAAATAAACAACTTCCGCGCCTTCCGCCCGGTCCAGGTTATCAGGCACTTCATCCAGATCATCCGCCCATTCGAGTCGCGCGGCGTTGGGGAAAGTCGATATATTCTTATTGCTTTTCAAGTTGTCCGCCATGGCCTTGTAGGCGGCAGGGGCCTTATCGGCCGCGACCAGCTTGGCCCGCAGATCTTTCCACAACGACTGCAGATCGATTCGCGCCGCACAAGTCCGCGTACACGCACCGCACATTGTGCACTGGCTGACCCGCCTGGCGTATTCCGGCCCGACCGCCGCCCCGTTTTTCAGGGCGAATATTTCCCGGGCCAAGGATATTTTGGCCCGCGGCGTGGCCGATTCCCAGCCAATTTCCCTGAACACCGGGCAGTCGGCCCGGCAATTGCCGCAGCGCCCGCAAATCAGGGCTTCCTCCGCCAAATTTTTATAAAAGCTGTCCGAACTCATACCGGCATCCTCCCTGTCTTGCCTCGATACAGCGATCTTGTCGCAGCCAGAACTTCCATGCCCAGGCCGAATAACGCCGGCTTCAGCAGCAGGGGTGCTTCGTAACATTTGCCGGGATTCATGATGTTGTCCGGATCAAGCATCTTTTTCCTTTCCTTCAGTTCGGCCAGTTCCGTCGGACAGTGGCACCGGCCGAGATACGGCGTGTTCCAGAGGCCGATGCCATAGGGAGCTGCGCCATGTTTCGCCCCGATATCCTGAAGTTTCTTCGTGAGCGCCAACCCCTGCAGAAAGCCGACGGTATCCCGTTCATCAGCATGAAAAGCGGTCATAACCATGGCCTGTCCGGTTGTTTCAATATGGGCATAACTCATCAGCCCCAACCGCTGACTGGCATCATACCGGGCCACAGCGCCCAGATAAGCTGCAAATTCCCTGAGCGGCAGCCAGATCTCCGCTCCGATCATCGACGGACCTTCCCGTTTCAAAAGGAAGGAATCAAAACGATGCTCCCATTCCTGCCGGGCTTCTTCGCCCAAGTCCCTGCCGCCGGCAAGTTGCAGGCACCGGTCAAATTCCCGGGCGGCCTGCGCTGTCTCTTCCGTCGTGCCGTCAGCATCAAACGCCACCGTAAAGGCCCTGGCGGCCTGCTCGCTCCCCAGCCCGAGACGAAAACGTTCGGCATTGCAGCCAGGATCGGAAAAATGCAGGTTAAAGGGCTTTGCCGCCAGACTGACAGCATGATTGATGAACTCCAACGCACTCCCGGCATCGCCGAAGACCGCCAGACCATGCCACTCGCTTACAGGCCGGGGGCGCAATTTTAGTTCCACCTCAGTTACAATGCCCAGAGTTCCCTCTGAAGCAGCTAGCCAGGCCACCGGCGGCTGGCTGGTCCTGGTCAGGTCCCGCACCTGACCGTCAGGCAGAACGACCCGGGCCGTCAGAACCTGGTCAAGCAGCGGACCGTACTTGAGACTGCCGATCCCGTAGCCCAGCATTACCAGCCAGCCGCCGACCGTCGCGCTCCTCGCGCTGCTCGGATAGGACCGGGTAGCCAGACCGTGACGGTTGAGGGTCCGTTCCAGCTCCCACCAGGTTATTCCGGCCTGAACCCGGACAGTATTCTGCATGACCTCGATATTCACTATTTTGTTTAAACCGTTCAGATCCAGCAGTATCCCTTTGCGCACGCAGACAGAATTAAAAAAGGCTGTCGAGCCGCCAGCCCGGGGAGTGACGGGAATCTTTCCGTCTGCCGCTATTTTCATTACCGCGGCAACCTCTTCCGTGTTGTGCGGCCTTATCACAATATCCGGCAGCGTTCTGGCAACAGGCAGTGCCAAAAAGTCCGGCACCGGCGCCACATCCCGCTGGTAAAACTCCCGCTCAAAGCGGTCGGTTGTCGCACGGTCACCAAACATCGCCTGCAGCTTTTCGCAGATCTCAGGCTTCATGATTACTCCTCCCATCCGAGGCCAACCCGGTTTCAGCCACCTTTCCGGTCAGGGCGTCCAGCCGCGACGTTCACCGGATATTAGCCGGGTTTGGCGTGTTTAACTTCCTCTTCGGCAAAGAAGTTGTCGGCTACCGGGCCATGCAGCAGTTTCTGCAGGCCGCCGGTCAGCTCGTCGGGCTCCATCACGCAAATCCAGCCTGCGCCGTAGCAATCGCTGTTCAAAAGCTGCGGATTGGCAGGCAGCGCCATGTTTGCCTCCAACACTTTGCCGGCCAGCGGCACCTGAATTTTACCGGCCCACTTGCCGGACTGAATGGAGCTCAGCGTCGCCCCCTCCGCCAGGGCCTTGCCGGCGCGGGGGATACGGATGAAAGTAATCTCGCCGGCCAGCTGTTGCATAAAGTCGGTCACTCCAATACGGATGTTGTTTCCTTCAACCCTGACCCAGGCATGGTCGCGGGTGTAGTATAAATCTTGCGGGATGTTGTACTTGGCCATCGCCGACCCCTCCTTATTTTTCCTGTCCGTTTAGGATGAAAGCTGACAACATCGCCTCGGCCACCGCACTGTCGCCGGCACAGTCGCGCCGCCAACGGGCCAGGGCAACGCCAAGGTCTGCCGCCTGCCAGCGGACGCCCGTCAGATAAGGTGCCAGGGGAGCGAGCCTGTCACCAGCCAGCCACGGTATACCCGCACCTTCAAAATCCCGGATGATTCCGTTTTGAATCAACAAAATGACATACCCTGAACAGTCGGTCCCGGCCTGTTCGGTGCCGCACGGCGCAGAGCCCTGCCGGTCGATTTGGTGGAAACGCAGATATGTGCCTTCGTTGATTTTTATCTGACGTACCTTGCTGCGCTTACCCGGCAGTCCGAGGAATTCCCGGCTGGTCAGACGCCGAGCCACGGCTCGCGTCAGCCTTTTCAGTTCGGCGGTATAAGCCGCTGGCTGCAGCTCCCCGAGCCAGGTCGCGAAGTGGTCAATCAGCCGCTCCTCGACTGCCGCGATGTCCGGCAGATATCCCAGCTCCTCGCCCATTGTCGTTAACCAGTGCTCCATCGAAGTTCTCGCCAAATCTCTGAACCTGGCATTCGGCGCCTTCAGGACATTGGCCATGGTCTTCCGGTCGAAAGCCAGCAGGATATTGCCGGTGTAGACCACCAATCCGCTGATGTCACCTGCGCCGCTGCCGGAAATCTTCCTGCCGTTTACCACAATGTCGGCCGGTGGACAAACGGCCGCTGCAAGGTTAAAATCACCCAGGGTATTGACAGCAGGTCGCAGAAATCCGGCAAAGAACCGGTCCCTGCTGCCGGTCAAAAGCGGATTATCCCGCGAAATCACCAGCTGAAAAAAAAGCTGCTCCCAATCCAGCAGCACCGTGCCGCCGCCGATATCCCGCCGGATAAGCGGTATCCCATTTTCCCGGCAGTAGCCTGTATCCACCTCCTGGGACAAGTCATCATGCAGGCCCAGGCAGACACAGCGGGAAGTTGGGCGGCAGATTATCAGCCCTTCCTGTCCGATCTCCGCCAGGGCATGATAGATCGCCTGCGTTTCGTCCCAGGGAATTGCCCCCAGACGATACAACCTCATCGGGCGATCCTCCCTGCCACAGCGGGCGAGAGGGCCTGGCCCTCTGCTAATGGAACGCCAAAAACAGCAGAAAACTGTTTGCTCAGTTTCCCTTCCACTTCGGCCAGCGACACCTCAACACCCAGGTCTTGCATCGATACCATGGCCCGGCCGGTGATGCCGCAGGGATTGATCAGATCGAAGTAACGCATATCAGGCTTAACGTTCAGCGCGAAACCGTGCAGAGATATCCAGCCGCGAACCCCAATGCCGATGGACGCGATTTTGCCAGCCTTGGTCCACACCCCGGTCAACTCGTCTTCGCGGAACCCGGCGATGCCGTATTCCGCCAAGGTTTTCATGACGACTTCCTCTAACAGCCAGCAATAACGGTGAACATCCCTGCCGTATTCCCTGAGGTCAAGGATCGGGTACCCGATCAGTTGGCCAGGACCGTGATAGGTCACGTCGCCGCCGCGGTCCACTTCTATCACCCTGATGCCCAGAGCTGACAGGTATTGCTCCGATACCTTCACATTGGTCTCACTGCCGGCCCGTCCCATGGTATAGACGTGCTCGTGTTCCAGCAGAATCAAGGTGTCAGGCCCTTCACCCCTGCGCCTTGCTGCCGCTATTTCCCGCTGCAGCTCCCAGGCATCACAGTAAAGAGTCGGCCCCAGGCGCAGCAGCCTGCATGCCTGCTTGATGTTATTGCCCATATAGCTCCCTCCCGACACCGGCGGCAGCAGCGGCTAAAACAGCTCGTCGCCGCTCTTGCCGCCCAAGCCCGGATGGCCGTCAAAACGCACTGCGCCGACAGCCGCCTTGCCGGATACAGCCCGCTTCACCCGCGCCGTGCCCTCGACGCCGAAGCCGCCGCACAACTCAATGGCAACATAACCTTGCCCGACCAATTCCTGGACGGCTTTTTCCGCCTCGCCATAATCCTGAACTCCCACTACCGTCAGCTTTACCGCCGGTGTTTCCACCACTGCGCGGTGTTTTTGACTGTCGGCCTCCGGAGCTAAAAAGATAAACGCCGCTTTTAACACGGTATGCTCCTCCTTTGGTTTGTAGCTTTCCTGAGAAACCCGCCGGATAAGGTCGTGGTACCTTGGAGTCTGGTTACTGTCGACCGGGACCAATATGTATCTGACGGCTCACAGCAACCTCTGCGAAAGCGTTGCCGGCATGAAAAGAACTTCGCACCAATGGGCCGGCGGTCACTGTACTGAAGCCCAGCTGATACGCCCGGTCCGCCAGCCGCCGGAAAGTGTCGGGATGCACATATGCGGCGACAGGCAAATGCCTGGGCGAAGGACTCAGGTATTGACCGAGAGTCAACATTTGACAGCCGGCGCCATGAAGGTCTGCCATGACCTGAATCACTTCGGTTTCTTTTTCTCCCAGCCCCAGCATGAGGCCTGATTTGGTCACAACTCCCGAGCCCGACTGACGTACCCGCTCGATCAGCCGCAGCGACTGATGATAGTTCGCCTGCGGCCTGACAACAGGGTAGAGCCTCGGTACTGTTTCGGTATTATGGTTGATGACATCGGGTCCGGCCGCCAGTACCGTCTGCAGCGCCGCCATACTCCCCCTGAAGTCCGGGATCAGCACCTCGACGGTAGCCTGCGGCAACTCGGCCCGGACGGCGCGGATTGTGGCGGCGAAATGCGTCGCCCCCCCGTCGCAAAGATCATCCCGCGTAACGGAAGTAATGACAACATGCCTGAGCCCCAAGTGTTTGGCCGTGGCCGCCACCGCGCCGGGCTCCCCGGCGTCGATATCGTCCGGGCGGCCGTGCTGCACCGCGCAAAACCGGCAATCGCGGGTACAGGTATTGCCAAGAATCATAAACGTACAGGTCTTTTCGGCGAAACACTGGCCGATATTGGGACAGTCGGCGCTTTCACAGACGGTGTGCAGCCGTCCTTGCTCCAGCAGCGCCTTCATCCTGCCCAGCACCTGTTCATCCGGGGCCGGCCGGGTCAGCCACGCCGGCCTTTTCTCCATAACGTCGCCCTGCTTCTGCCTATTCAAATGCATCCAGGGCTTTCAACACGCTTGTCGCCACATAGGCCATGGACGGAGAACCGCCAAAAGCGACGGCAACCGCGGCCGCTTCCAGTATTTCCTCCCTGGAAGCGCCTTCTGCCAAGGCATTTTTAATATGGATACTGATGCAATATTCACACCGTACGGCGACGGCAATGCCGATACCGATCAGCTCCTTGTACTTGCGTTCCAGTTCACCCTCCACATAAGCCGCCTGGTCCATCTGCACAAACGCCGCCGCCAGTTCCGGGCTTTCACTCTGCAGTTTGCCGATACCCTCCTGCAGTTCGGTTAACAGGTCCAAGCTATCTCCCGCCATCTTTCATCTACCTACCTTTTTTGAATGTGATTTCAGAGCCGCAAGGAATTGGACATCAGATAAATATTTTATGCGGCTGTTCGATGAGTTTTATCAATATCGCCATGAATTCGGCAGCCGGCGCCCCGTCAATGATCCGGTGGTCAAAGGCAAACGACAGTCCCATCATCGGCCGGATGACAATGTCGTCGCCGACGACCGCAGGCATTCGCACCGTCCGGCCTACCCCCAGGATGGCTGATTCCGGCTGATTGATAATAGGTGTAAAGTAATCAACAGAGCCATAGCCGCCCAGATTGGTAATGGTAAAAGTGCCACCGGTCATCTCGGCCGGATCGAGCTTATTTCGCTGGGCGCGTTTGGCAAAATCCCTGACCTCTTTGGATACTTCGGCCAGGCTTTTCTTGTCGGCGTTTTTCACCACAGGCACGACCAGACCGCCCGGAATGGCGACCGCCACCCCAATATGGATATCCTGCAGTACTTTTATTTCCTCACCGCTGAGAGTGGCGTTAATTCCGGGATACTTGGCCAGGGCCCTGGCGACCGCCTTGATCAGCATGTCAGTCACCGATACTTTTTGATTTTCTTTCAGGTCGCTGTTAATCGTCGCCCGCAGCGCCAACAGGCCGGCCATATCCACACTGGCAAGTTGCGTAACCTTGGGAGCCACCGCCCAGCTTCTTGTCATATTCTCGCCGATAACCTGCCGCATTCCCTCGTAGGGAATAACCTCCAAAACCGGGCGATCGTCTGCCGGTGCCGGAGGATTGGCGATGGCATTTTCTATGTCCTCCCGCGTAATGCGCCCCTCAGGGCCGGTACCGGCGATCACCGTATAATCCACACTGTTTTCCTGCGCCAGTTTACGGGCCGCCGGCGAAATCTTGATTTCGCCTCTGACCCGGACCGCTCCAACAGGACGCGCTGCTGCCTGCGCTCCTGCCGTTTTTGCCGCCGGAGCGACTGACGCACTGGCGGCAGCCAGCAGCGCGCTGATATCCTCGTCTGCTGCGCCGATTACTCCCAGCAGCGCTCCGATAGGCAGCTTCACTTTTTTTTCGGCGACAATTTTAAGCAGCACTCCGTCGGCTGGCGCTTCGATTTTGTTCGAGATTTTATCGGTCATAATCTCCAGCAGCGGCTCGCCTTTTTTAACCGGATCGCCCTCATTTTTCAGCCACTTGCCCACAGTGCCCTCTTTCATGGACAGTCCCAGTTTTGGCATATTAACCTGGTTTGCCATTGATGTTCCTCCTTGCTAACCTTCGATATCACGGATATTACGGCTATATCCTTTAACAACCGCGGCGCGAAGCGCCTCCTCCACGTTCACCACTATCGGTCCTTCAAAGGTAAGTTTTATCTGGGCCCTGTCGCCTGCCCCGATCTCCACTTCCCGTTCCCCGTCCAGCGCGATCACGCAAGGCGCGGTGGTCACTTCAACCACTCCGTCGATTGGGACATAGCTGTGTTTTTTGATTTGCACTGATTCAATAAGCCCTGGTGCAATAGGCACCCGCACCTGAACACAACCTGCCCCGATGTCGATGGCCATACCGTTCTTATCCTGGGGCGTTATCGGCGCCAGGTTGCCGACAATGGCTGAAATCCCGATATTATGCGCCTCTCCCCGGGTTGCCACAATCTGCGTTATCCGTTCCACTTCCCAGATGGCCCGTGATCCGATAAAGTTGTCCTTAAGCACAACAGCATCCACCAGGGCGATATCCACCGGGATACCGTTCTTATAGACCACCAATTTTTTACTGGGGCTGACTACCGGCGGACCGGCGACGATACCCCGGGCAATAACGCCGGCAGCCAGGCCGGCGATAGAACCCTCGATCATGGCGGGAAATACGTTGTTTGTCCCGGTGGAAATGGGAAGAATCGGGATAGCCCCGCAGCCTTTGGCCACCAAACGGTTGGTTCCGTCGCCCCCCAGCGTGATAATGCAGGCAACCCCGGACTCAGCCATCGCCTGCGCGGCATGAAAAGAGTCAATCTGAGTCGCGGTCAGGCAAATCTGGGCCGGAAGATATTCCATCACCGGGCGGTGGCGACTGTCGATCTGTTCGGCTGCAGCCGGAACGATGCCGTAGTAGTCCGGCATATACACAATCTCTTTTATCCCGACTGAGGCCAAACTTAAGATCAGGCGGCGAACGATATTCACTTTTTCCTGATTGTCAAAAATGGTCCCGTATGCCACCAGACGGCGAATATCCTTGCCAGACGCCGGGTTTGCAATAATGCCGACTCGCATCTTCCCACACCACCTCACAACACTGATCTAATACAGGCTCTTGACGGCAGCAACAATGGATTCTTCACTGGGGATGACGGCTTTTTCCAGAACCGGCGCGAACGGGATCGGCGTAAACGGCATCGCTACGCGTTTTATCGGCGCATCCAGAAGATCAAAACCTTCTTCAGCCACCATGGCCGCGATTTCCCCGCCAAAGCCGCCGATCTTAACCGCTTCGTGGACAATCACCAGTTTGCCGGTTTTGCCGACGGAATAAAGGATGCTTTCCTTATCAAGCGGAATCAGCGTGCGCGGGTCAAGCACCTCGGCGATGATTCCTTCCTGGGCCAGGATATCGGCGGCGGCCAGCGCCTTTTGCACCATCCACGACCAGGCGACGATAGTGACATCGGTGCCGGATTTTTTGACATCGGCCTTGCCGAGGGGAACAAGATAATCGCCTTCCGGCACGTCGCCCTGAACGCCCAGCAGCTGTTTGTGCTCAAGATACATAACCGGGTTGTCGTCCTGAATGGCTGCCAGCATTAATCCCTTGGCATCAGCCGGGGTGGAAGGCATCACGGTCTTAACACCGGGAATGTGGGTGAACCAGGCTTCCATGCTCTGGGAATGCTGGGCCGCCGCAGACATCCCGGCACCGCACGCGGCGCGGATTACCATGGGTATCTTGGCTTTACCGCCGAACATGTACCGCATTTTGGCAGCCTGATTAAACAATTCGTCCATACAGACCCCGAAGAAATCAACAAACATAATCTCGGCGACCGGCCGCAAGCCGGCGGCGGCGGCGCCCACGGCAGCCCCGATGATCGCCGTCTCGCTGATCGGAGTGTCGATCACCCGGCCGGGGTATTCCTTATAAAGTTCGCCTGTCACGCCAAAACAACCGCCGAAACAGCCGACATCTTCGCCCCATACGAACACGTTGGGGTCGTTTTTCATTGCCACCCGCATTCCGTCCCGAATGGCCTCAGCATATGTCATTTGTGTCATCATGTCCCATCCTTTCCTGTTTTGGATTCAGCCGCCTTCCGCTAATCGGCGTAAACGTCGGCCAATACGTCTTCCACGCTGGCGTCGGGACTGTTTGTGGCAAAAACAATCGCCGCAGCGATCTTCCCTTCCACGGTGGCTTTAATGGCATCCAACTCGGCCTGAGTGGCATATTTCAGTTCCACGAGTTTATGCGCCAGCCTGGGAATGGGGTCTTTGTTCAGCCAGGCTTCTTGCTCCGCGCTATTTTTGTAAACAGCCGGGTCTCCTTCAAAGTGACCGCGCCATCTCCAGGTCTTACACTCGATCAGGCTGGGACCGTCGCCCCTGCGCGCTCTGGCGATCGCTTCCTCGGCAGCTTCATGGACCGCGACCACATCGTTGCCGTCGACGGTTATGCCGGGTATGCCATAAGCCGAGGCCCGCTCGGACACATCAACGACCTTCATATGATCGCGCTGGCAGTTGGAAATGCCGTAGAGGTTGTTTTCGCAGACAAAGACCACCGGCAGCTTCCAGATGGACGCCATGTTCATTGCTTCGTGGAAGGTACCACGGTTCGAAGCCCCGTCGCCAAAGAAGCACACCGTCACCGCACCGGTATTTTTATACTTGCAGGCATAGGCGGCGCCGGTGGCGATCGGCAGCCCGGCGCCCACGATGCCGTTGGCCCCGAGGATTCCCAGATCAACGTCAGCGATATGCATGGACCCGCCCTTACCTTTGCAATAGCCGGTTGCTTTTCCAAACAGCTCAGCCATCATCAGCTCCACCTTGCCGCCTTTGGCGATCAGATGACCATGGCCCCGGTGGGTACTTGTGATATAGTCCTTGCTTGTCAGGCTGGCCGATACGCCTGTGGCCACCGCTTCTTCCCCAAGATACAGATGTACGAACCCCGGCAGCTTGTTGTCGGCAAACAATTCCACTGCTTTGCTTTCAAAAGAGCGGATTGTCAGCATTGTTTCATAAAACCCAAGCAGTTTTTCCTTCGAAAGTTCCATATTATTCCCTCCTTAATGAATTGAGCCCCCTACTTTGCCCCGCACTAAGCGAAACCAATGCTCCTGGCAAAGGCATTTCCCCAGCTGGTGTTTTCATGGTTATTGCCTATTAACCATCCATGTCGACGTAAACGGTAACAGCCGCCACAGCGATCACGATGGTGTCACCGGCCCCCAGCTCCGGCAGCGCCAAGCCACGAACCGCCAGACCGCCTGCGGCGACCTCCAGGCTGGCCGTACCGAACGGAATCATGGCAAGCACCTCGGCTTCCCGGATCATTTCCGGCTGCGGGCAGCCCAATTTTACCTCGACATACATCCGGTGGGGGCTGTCTATCCCCAGGATATCGAACAGCCCACACAAGCAGCTTCTGGAAACCGCGTCTTTCACCGCCCGTTGAGCCGCTTTGGTAACATCCCCGCCGTGAAGGTCGGCTCCTGTACCGATTTCGACGATATATCGCTTACGTCCCATTTCATCACCTCCCGCCTTATAAAACATTTGAAGTTGCTTTAACAAATTACTGGAGTTATTTATTATATATGCAAGCTATGAGCCAAAAAGAAAAGACCACCTGTTTCCAGGTGGTCTCAGGCCGCTCAGAAGCCCCCATCTGCTTTGTTGGCCCCACAACCCCATTGCTAGCGTACTTCCCTGTACGCGTCGCTGCTGGGCTCGTGGGGCCGTCGTGCATCTGGGGACTTCTGAACGGCCTGAAAAATAGGTTTCTCCACAAGAAACGACCACTTGTTCCCAGGTGGTCTTTAGATTTCGTCGCCGCAGGCCAAAATCGCAGATTGTAGCCCCATGAATCACTATTGTAGCACTTGTGTAGCGCTGCGCTACATTTTATCTGCTACACCCTGCTTTACAATTTTACATTACTGATTCCATACCGCTCCATTTTTCGATAAATAGTAGTGCGGGCAACCCCGAAGCGCTTGGCTACCCGGCTGATGTTGCCGCCATACTGATGCAGCAAGGCAGCGATTTCGGCCTGTTCCGTCAGCTCCAGCGCCTGTAACCGCTGTTCCTTGACCGTTGCCCGGGCGGCCGGCTGAGAAAACACAGGTCCTTCCATATAGGCCGAAGAATCCTGGCGGTTAGCTATATCGGGCGGCAAATGCCACAGCGCTATGGTTTCTCCTTCGGCCAGGCTGACAGCCCGCTCGGCCACATTATGCAGCTCGCGCACATTGCCCGGCCAACCGTAGCGGCGCAAGCAATCCAGCACCCGCGCTTCAATGGAAAACAGGCGGTTCTGCTCTTTGCCGATCTTGTTGATAATGTGCTGAAACAACAGGGTAATATCGTCGCCGCGTTCGCGCAGCGGCGGCACGGTGATCGAAATGACATTCAGCCGGTAATAAAGTTCCTGCCGGAATATCCCTCTTTCCACTTCCTTCAGCAGGTTTTTGTTCGTAGCGCAGATCACCCGTACATCCGTCGGAATGACCCGTTCTCCGCCGATTCGGACGAGCTTCTTTTCCTGGAGTACCCGCAGCAAAGCGACCTGTTGTTCCAGGGGCATATCGGCGATTTCATCCAGAAACAGCGTTCCGCCTGCGGCCAGTTCGAATTTCCCCGGTCTTCCGCCGCGTTTGGCACCGGTGAAGGCGCCTTCTTCATAGCCGAACAGCTCACTGCTGATCAATTCCCGTGGTATCGCACCGCAGTTTACCGCGATAAACGGACCGTCACTGCGGGCGCTGTGATGGTGAATGGCTTGGGCAAATAATTCTTTGCCTGTGCCGCTTTCTCCTTGCAACAAAACGATGGAAAGACTGGTCGCCGCCAGGGAGGCCACCCGGACAGCCTCCAGCAACTCGGCACTGTTACCGATAATGTCGCCAAATTCAAAGTTGGTATAATGGCCGCTGAAACGATTCACCAAACTGCGTACTTGTTTTATCGGCCGCAGAATGATTACTCCGCCGCTGATTTTTCCCCGCTCGTCGGTCAACGGCTCGCCGGAGACCAGGCAGTGACTCGTACCGCTGGTGAGCGGCATCATCACTTCAACATCGGCATACGGTTGTTTATTATTAAGCATGCCGCGGGTGAAGTGGGCGGTACCGCCAAAGATTCTTTCGATAGGCCGGCCAACCACTTCTTTGCCCGCTCCCCCCAGTATTTGTTTCACCACGGCGTTTACTTCGTTGATAATCCCGCAGCTGTCAATCAGAACAACCCCGTCGGACATGGTGTTGAATATGCTGGTCAACCGCTGGTTGGCCAGCGTAAGCTCATTGTTTTTTTGCTGAATCCGCAGCTGCATCGAGATAGCCTCGGCGGCGGCCACTACCATCCCCAGGGTATGAGAGTAGCTCGCCTGGGCCGGGCCGGAAATATCCAGCACCGCCATAATGTTTCCATCCTGATCGGTGATTGGCGCCGCCGAACATGTCCAGCAGTGGTGGCGCAGGCAGAAATGCTCACAACCTGAAACTTGAATCGGTTGTCCTGTCGATAAGGCGCTGCCTATCGCGTTGGTACCGACATTGTCGTCACGCCAATTGGCGCCAGGCACGAAAACAAGATCCAGGGCGCTCTGGATGCGGTCACTGTCGCCAAACAACTCCAAAATATAGCCCTGCACATCAGTTAAGACAACAACAAAGCTGGAAGCGCGGAAAAACTGATAAAGGTTCTGCATGAAGGGTTTTGCGGCTTGAATGATCACTTCATTCTTTTCCAGCAGTTGCCTTAATTCATGCTGCTCCAGTACTACCCTGCCTCTGCCGTCGGTGGGATTCAGTCTCGTATCAGAGCATTTTTTCCATGATTCGGCGATAGGAGAAGATACGATTCCCTGTTTTAGTTCACCTGAATTAACGAAGGTTTTCCAGGCAAGCGCCTTTTGCTGCAAAATCCGTTCTCCCCAGGTGCTCATTTTTTCATCACAACCTTATTACCTTTTTACCAGATCCCTGCAGCAAGCGTTCCTTGCCTGCGGATTTTGACCCTGTATCTGCGAATGCGGGTTAAATTGACCGGTATCATTGGCAATAAATTACTTGGAGTCTTCTACACAAAAACTGGAAATCCTTTTGATAAAATTTTTGCAGGTGAAGTTGGCTTTTTCCCAAAAGAAAACCCGGGTGCATTCTCACACCCGGGTAACTTTTTGTTTGCTTATTCTGCTGTAAACGGCAACAGAGCCATGTTCCGCGCCCGTTTGACCGCCAGCGTCAGCTGACGCTGATGCTTGGCGCAGTTGCCGGAAATCCGGCGGGGCAGGATTTTGCCACGCTCGGTGGTAAACCGGCGAATGCGGGGAACTTCTTTATAGTCAATGGCTGTAACTTTATCTACGCAGAAGCTGCACACTTTTTTCTTCGGCTTTCTGCCTTTATCTCGTTTCACCTACAGTAACCCCCTTAAAATGGAATTTCCTCTTCAGGGATAACCTGGCCGCCAAAAGGAATAGTGTCTTTATTATCGTCAGCAGTTGCCTGCTTCCGTTCCAAAAACTCCATGTTCTGGGCAATTACCTCGGCTACGCGCCGTTTTTGACCGTCGTTGGCTTCGTAGGAGCGGATTTGAAGACGACCTTCAATCAGCACCCGTTGTCCTTTGGTCAGGTTATTGCCACAGGTTTCGGCCAGTTTTTCCCATGCCACGACGGGAATAAAATCGGCTTCTCTTTGTCCTTGCCCGGAGAAGCGGTTGACGGCAATGGTAAACGATGCCACGGCTTTACCGCTTTGGGTATAGCGAACCTCCGGGTCCTGGGTAAGTCGACCGACAAGGATAACCTTATTCATGGTTTTACCCCCTCTGGCCTATTCTTCCTGCTTGATGACCATGTGCCGCAGGATCTCGTCAGTAATCTTCATTATCCGTTCGAGCTCAAGAATGACTTTCGGCTCGGCGGAAAAATAGACTACGTAGTAGAAGCCTTCGGTGAAGTCTTTTAATTCGTAAGCCAGGCGCTTTTTACCCCAGCGGTCTATCTTGTCGATAGTGCCACCGTTGTTTTTGATGAGATTCTCGAATTTGGTCACAACCGCCTCGATAGCCTCTTCTTCCGCCGGCTTCACGATAAACATGACTTCATACTTGTTCATGAAACCACCTCCTCCTCTGGACTAAACGGCTCCCCCTAGGGGAGCAGGGAAGGTTCAAACCGAAATTTGACCTTACTGTTTGTCTTAGACCAATATATTATAGCACTATTTTAAAACCGATTGCAAGAAAATCACTTAAATTGACTAGACGTTGAACCGGAAATGGACGACGTCGCCGTCTTTCATGAGGTATTCCTTGCCTTCCAGCCGGACCAGCCCCTTCTCCTTGGCGGCGGTGAAGCTGCCGGAGGCGATGAGATCGTTGTAGGCCACGGTTTCGCACCGGATAAAGCCGCGTTCAATGTCGCTGTGAATCTTCCCGGCAGCCCGCTGGGCGCGAGTACCTTCTTTGATGGTCCAGGCCCGCACTTCAGGCTCGCCGGCGGTCAGGAAGGTGATAAGTCCCAGCAGTTTATAGCTGGCCTTGATGACTTTATCCAGGCCGGATTCGGCGATACCCATATCGTCAAGAAACGCCCGGGCTTCCTCGTCGGACAGTTCGGCGATCTCTGCTTCAATTTTGGCCGAAATGGCGATGGCCTCGGCTCCGTCCTGGGCCGCATACTGGCGGACCATCTGGACGTATTTGCTTGACTCCGGGTCGGCGGCGTCGTTCTCGTTGATGTTGGCGACATAGAGGATAGGCTTGAGGGTTAAGAGGTTGAGCTCCCGGACCAGAGCCGCCTCCTCCTCGCTTTGGATGACCTGGCGGGCGGGCTTGATCTCTTCCAGCGCAGCCTTCAACCTGATGAGAAGATCAAGTTCGGCCTGGGCCTTCTTGTCGCCGCCTTTGAGAACCTTTTGCAGCCGCTCCTGCCGTTTTTCAAGGCTGTCCAGGTCAGCCAGACAGAGTTCGGTGTTCAATATCTCGATATCAGCCAAGGGATTGAGCTCGCCTTCAATGTACATGCTCTCTTCGTCGGTGAAGCAGCGCACCACCTGGATGACGGCGTCGACCTGACGGATGTGGGAAAGAAACCGGTTGCCAAGACCGGCGCCCTTGGAAGCCCCTTTTCCCAGGCCGGCTATATCTACGAACTGCATTTTCGTAGGGGTGATTTTTTTCGGTTTGTACATTTCGGCCAGTTTCAACAATCGGGGATCAGGCACTTCGACAACGCCCATATTGGGTTCAATGGCGTTTGACACGTAATTCGAAACCGCCACCCCGGCTTTGGTCAGGGCGTTAAACAGCGTCGTTTTGCCGACGTTGGGCAGTCCCAGGATACCAACTTCAAGATTTGTACTCATGGCTCTCCACCTTATTGCAATATTTAACTGTAGGTTGTTGAAAAACCCAGGGATTATCATTTCTCTGCTTCAACTAGTTAATTGTAGAATATCCCATAGACGATTGCAATACCCACGCCCTTGCCTGTGAAGTTTTTCAAGTGCCTGAAGCGCTTTGCCCATAGGAAAAACCGCCTGGGAAATATCTTCTCCAGACGGATCAATGAGGCGAGACCAAGGTTTGTCGGCTGGTTGGACTGGTTGATTCACCGTCCGGGAGGACTTTGGTCTTCGGTACGGGCGACAATGGACTTGACGGCTTTTTCGAATTTCGGGCGGGGAATCATCACCCGCCGGCCGCAGCCCAGGCATTTGAGCCCGAAGTCGATGCCGGTACGGGTGACTTCCCAGCGATCGCTACCGCAGGGGTGGGTTTTCTTCATTTTTACAACATCGCCGATTTCATAACGAATGATCATGGCAGTCTCTCCTGTCCCCCGGGCCAGCTGACAGCCGGGGCGGGAATCTTGGCGGTTTCGAACAGCAGCTTGACTTTATGGCGAAAGGCGGTCTCGACTTTCTGCTGCTCCAGTGGTAACGTCTTCGCCACCACCCGCACGATGACTTCGCCGGGGCGGAGGTCGACAATGCCGATCACCTTGGGACCGTCCAGCACCTCAGGTTGCGATTTCCCAATGTCGCGGCAGGCCTCTTCCAACAGAAGGAGCACTTTGCCGATATCGGCCTGGTAAGCCACCGGAATATTGATCACAGCCTGCATGTGACCGCGGGTGTAGTTGCTGAGGCGGGTGATGGAGCCGTTGGGAAGAATGTGCAATACCCCGTTGGCGTCGCGAAGCTTGGTGACCCGAAAGTCGATTTCTTCCACCGTTCCCGCCATGTCGCCGCTGGCGATGTAGTCGCCCACCGCATACTGGTCTTCAAGAATGATGAAGAAGCCTGTGATGATGTCCTTGACCAGGCTCTGCGCCCCCACGCCCACAGCCAACCCGATAATGCCGGCCCCGGCGAGAATGGAGGTGGTATCGATCCTGAATTCCTGGAGGATCATGACCACGGTGATGAAGTACACCGCATAGCGCAGGATCAGCTTGAGCACCGCGCTCAGGGTGCGGGCCCGCTTTTCCTCCAGGTAAAATTTCTTGCTGCTGGCCTGGGCCTGAAAAAAGCGCTCGACGATCGCCCCGGAGAACCGGCAGGCGGCCATAGCGATCAGACAGATGACCCCCAGCCTCAGCGCCTTATTGGCAAAATACAGCCAAAAATCGGCGGATCCCAACTCTCCCACAGCTTATCCCTCGAATTCTTTCAGTTTCTCGTAAACCCGGGTCGCGCCGTCCCGGGAAAAAAGCTTGGACCAGATCACCTGGCCGGCGGTGAGCAGGGGCAGCACCCGGGGCTCATCGCCGGAAAGAAAGAGCAGGCACTGGCCGCAGCTGATGTCGATCTCCCGCGGGGTAGGTATCGCCAACATGGCGATGTTCGCCTCAGCCAGCAGGGTTTCAGCCCTGATGGCCTGATAGACTGAGGCGAAGGTCAACAACCGGTCGTATTTTGCGTCCGTGACAGGTCACCTCATAACGTGACGGCTTTGCCGGCCGCGCCGAGCTCAGCCACGATGCTGTACATGTTGGTCACAACGCCAACAACCAGCCGCTCTTTCAGGCCGAAGTAGTCAAGGCAGGTTCCACAGGACAGGATTTGAACCCCCCGCCCGGCCAGGGTCTGAAGATGGTCAAGAAGCGGCGAGCCTTCGACCGTCAGTCGCACCCCGGAGTTTATGAACATCAGGGTCCGGGGCAACGGATCGCTTTCCAGCAGGGTGTAGAGAAAGGATTTCATCAGCACCGCGCCCAGTTCTTCGCTGCCGTGCCCCAGAGTATCCTTGGTGATCAGATAGGCGATCTGGCCGGCGGGAGCCGCCGCCGTCTTTTCAGCCGGAGGCGCTGACGCCGCGTCTTTAGTGATCTTGAGATAGTAGTGGCCTTGTTTTTCTTCGACACTGACGCCGCAGCCGCTGGCCACGGCGAATTTCGTCACATTTTCTTTGGCGGCGGCGTTGTCGACGATGGTTGTCACAACCCCGCTGGTCATGGCTTCCAAAGCCTTCTTGGTGGCGATTACCGGCTGAGGACAGGCCAGCCCGCGGGCGTCGATTTCATTGGACATGAATTTCACCTCTTCCTGTTCCGGCCACCCGTCCGATGAGGGCGGCCTGAGCTATGCCGGCTTGCTTCAAGGCAACCAGCAGCTTGTCGGCTTCAGCCGCCGGCAGGCTGAACAACAGTCCGCCGGACGTCTGGGGGTCGCAGCAAAGGTCGCGGATCGATTCCGGCACGGCGTCGTCGATGGTCACGGTGGTGAGATACGCCCTGTTGGCGTAAGCGCCGGCCGGCACCAACCCCATATTGGCAGCCTCCTGCGCCTCCGGCAGCAACGGCAGGGCCTTGCTGTCGATCTCCATGCATACCGCGCTGGCTGAGGCCATTTCGTAGAGATGGCCAAGAAGGCCGAAGCCGGTGATATCGGTGCAGGCGTGGACAGTAAAAGCGGCAGCGGTTTCGGCCGCGGTGCGATTTAATGTCGCCATACTTTTGGCGGCGGCAACGACGCCGGTCGGGAACATTTCGGCCCGGGCGGCGGTGGCCAGTACCCCAGTACCCAGCGGTTTGGTCAAGATCAGCCTGTCGCCCGGCTGAGCCGCGGCGTTGGTCCAAATCTTGTCAGGATGGGTCACACCGGTCACGCTCAGGCCGTACTTGGGCTCGGCGTCCTCTATGGTATGGCCGCCGACGATCACGGCTCCGGCTTCAGTTACTTTCTCCTGGCCGCCCTGCAGAATGGCCAGCAGGATTTCCTTATCCAGAGTGCAGCTGGGAAAGGCCACGATATTCATCGCCGTCAGCGGCGTTCCTCCCATCGCGTAGACATCGCTGAGAGAATTCGCGGCGGCGATCTGACCGAATAGAAAGGGGTCATCGACCACCGGAGTGAAGAAATCGACGGTCTGGATCAGGGCAGTGGTGTCATTCAGCTTGTAGATGCCTGCATCATCGGCGGTGTCGATGCCGACGAGCAGCTTCGGATCACTTTGCTTCGGTAGTTGGCACAACACGTGCGCCAGGGCGCCGGGCCCGATTTTGGCAGCTCAGCCACCGCTTTTGGTGTATTGGGTCAGTTTCACCATGCCTTATCCCCTCCCCCCGTTATTATTGTTGATATTACCGCCATTATCCCGCCACCTTTTCCTTATTATACTTTATAATTCCAAAATCCTTTTTGCAAATTCTATAACCTGCCGCCAATCAGCCGCATACTATGGAGGTAGTATGACGGAGGTCGATGAGATGGCGACGACTGCTACGGTTATTACGCAAACGATACTGGACACCGTCCTGGCAGATGTCAACGCCGTAGTTCCAAATTTTTCTTCCCTGGTCAGTTCTTACCGGTTGTTGGTCGGATCGGCGGAGGAAATTCACCGTATTCCCGGCGTTTCCCCCGATGTGCTGGCCCGGGCGATAGAACGCTTCGACCGCACCGGCGTCCTGCTCGATATTCTGGTGGACCTTTTGTGCTGCAAGATTTCCTTCAGCAGCGATTTTCTGGCAGTCACCTGCGCTCCGGTGGATTTGTTCCGCCTTTTGGCCACTCGCTTCAACATCGCCAATACGCCTCACGAAGTAGCCGAAGAAATTCTTCTGCTGGAGATCCTGCGGCGGGCCGAGGTCGCCTTAAGCGGCAAGGACGGCGCGGCCAAGCAGCCGTGTACGCCGCCGGGCCCCCCACCCTACACCTTTGCCACCTCTTTCTACCAGCCGCCGCCACCGCCGCCGGCCGCCTTCCCCCCGCCGGTGCCGCCTGCCGAATGCCTGCTCAGGAACGACGCCGACGCTCCACCTGCGGCCCCGGAGCAAGCGGCAGCCGAGTCCCCCGCTCCGCAGACAGCCGATGCAGTCGCAGCGCCTACCCAGAAACAGCCGCTGAAAACGCCGGAGCCGGCAGCCGGACCGCCGAACCCCGAACCGGCCGAAAACCGGTCCCACTATACTTCAGGCCTCAGGCGGCCGCGAAAGCTTAAATAAAGAGATCACGGACCTTTTCGTTCCGCTGAGCTTGTTGAGAAACCTATTCTTCAGGCCGTTCAGAAGCCCCCAGATGCACGACGGCCCCACTAACCCAGCAGCGACGCGTACTGGGAAGTACGCTAGCAATGGGTTTGTGGGGCCAAGTGCGCAGTTCTTGCGAGTTAAGCAGACACACAGCGCTTTAGCGCTGATGTGGTCGCTCATGCCTGCAAGGCGAAGCGCTTAGAAATGCGGCCTACCCCCTGCGGGTGCAAAGCAGATGGGGGTTTATCAACGGCCTGAGCGGAACGTTTCGTTCCGCTTTTTATTTTGCTTGCTGTTTTTCTTCCTCCGGCAGCGGGCAGGAGGCTAAATCGTCATGATAGCCGCAGGGTTCCAGGTGAATGATCACGTCGCAGGAACTAAGGACCGCCTCGATTTCAGCCTCAATTTCGTCGCACACGGCGTGGGCCTTGTCGAGATGCATATCCTTGAACAGGATGACATGAACGTCGATCAGCCGCCGGCAGCCGGAGCGCCGGGTCCGCAGCCGGTGAAAGTCGATGATTTCGGGGTGGTCTTTCAGAATCTGGCGGATGAGCGCTTCCTCTTCTTTCGGCAGGGCGACGTCGGTCAGTTCGTAAAGACTTTTTTTGGTCATCAGGTAGCCGGCCCGGAAGACGATCGTCGCCACCGCGATGGCGATAGCCGGATCCAGCCAGCCGATACCGGTGATCTTGATGACCGTCAGCCCGGCGAGCACACCGGCCGAAGTCCAGACGTCGGTCCGAAGATGCAGCGCGTCGGCTTCCAGGGCATCGGAAGATGTGAGCCGGGCCACCTTGAGAAGTCTGGCCGAAACCCACAGGTTTACGACGATGGACACTGCCATCACCGCGATACCGTATTCGAGAAAGGCAGGAGCCTCCGCTTTGGTCAGTTTTTCCAGGGCTTCGTAAACAATCCACGCAGCCGCCAGCAGGATGAGCGCCGCTTCGATCGCTCCGGACAGGTTTTCGATTTTCCCGTGCCCGTATGCATGATGCTTGTCAGGCGGTTTACCGGATTTTCGGACAGCGTAGAATGCCACCAGCGAGGCCACCAGGTCGACCCCTGAATGGGCCGCTTCGGAAATAATGCTGACCGCGCCGCCGTAAAACCCTGCCGTCAGTTTGAGCAGCACCAGCAAGGTATTGGAAAGCACCGACAGCCTGGCTGTCTGCTGTTTTAGCCTGTTCATCTGATCCACCGCTCAGTTCCTCCGTTATAATACCGTCTTGCGCCGAGCCGCAGTGATTGCGCAAGACTTTGGCTGCAGTTATGCCGAACATTTCGATCAGCAAAAAAGGCAACAAATAAGCAGTCTGCGGGGCCCGGTAAGGTCCCACAGACTGCCGTCTGCTGCGCAACGCCCAGCCGCACCGGCCGTAAGCCGGTCGCTTGATCCCTTATTACATTATATTAGCATATCGGCGCTAAGGTGTAAACTCTATCGGTCCGGACAGCAGATTCCCTATGTACAGCTATTTATTGTTGCCGATCTGGACGGCGTTGGTCACCGGATAGCCGATGGCTTCCAGCCTCCGGGTAAGCTCTGTGGCATCCTGAATGTCAGCCCGGATGACCATTTCAACTTTATTGTCAGGCAGATGATAACTGGCGTAGCTGAGAATATTGATCCCCAACTCCTTGAACACGCCGGTTATTTCATAAAGCGCCCCGACCTTGTCGGTAAATTCAAAGGTCAGGCGGGTACGGCCCTCGGCCAGGCCCATAACGTCAACAAAACATTTGAAGATGTCGGTTTCGGTGAGTACGCCAACAACCTTATCAGCGTCGTCGACCACGACCAGCCCGCCGATTTTATGATTGTACATCAGGAGGGCCGCCTCTTCGATCGTGGCATTGACGTTGACGGTAATAACTTCTTTTTTCATGACATCCCGGACCACCATTTTGGCCAGCAGATAGTTGAGTTCGAATACAGACAGGCTTGTGGCGGGAGAGGGTGATACATCGCGCAGATCACGATCGGTGACGATCCCGATAAGCTTGCCGTTCTCCACCACCGGCAGGCGGCGGATTTTATTGTTTTTCATCATCATCGCAGCCTCGGGAACGATGGTCGTCGGCGCGATGGTCAGAGGATTGGGAGTCATTCTCTTGGACACAAACATGGCCATCTCTCCTTTTTTATATTGGGCGACTAGCCGCCAAGATACGCTTTGCGAACCTCTTCGCTCTCCGCCAGTTCCTTCGCGGAACCGGCCAGGGTGATTCGACCGGTCTCAAGCACATAGGCCCTGTGGGCCACCGACAGTGCCATATGGGCGTTCTGCTCGACCAGGAGGATGGTTGTTCCGCTGTTGTTGATTTCTTTAATAATGGCGAAGATTTCTTTGACCAGAAGCGGAGCCAGACCCATGGAAGGTTCATCCAGGAGAAGGAGACGCGGCCGGCTCATCAGGGCTCGTCCCATCGCCAGCATCTGCTGTTCGCCGCCGGAAAGGGTACCGGCCACCTGCGTCCGCCGCTCAGCCAGACGGGGGAACCGCTGGAAGACTTTCTGCATATCTTCGGCAATGCCTTTGGAATCAGAGCGGATGTAAGCGCCCAGTTCAAGGTTCTCCAAAACGGTGAGGTTGGCAAAGATCCGCCTGCCTTCAGGTACCTGGGATACGCCCAGTTTGACGATGTCCTGGGCCTGGGTGCCGGCGATGTTTTTGCCTTCAAAGTCGATCTTTCCGGTCTTTGGTTTCAGCAGCCCGGAAATGGTACGAAGAATGGTGCTCTTGCCGGCCCCGTTGGCGCCGATAAGAGTGACGATTTCACCTTCGGTGACGGCGATGCTAATTCCTTTGAGAGCGTGGATAGCGCCGTAATAAACATTGATATTTTCAACTGTCAGCATCAGTGCACCTCCTCACCGAGGTAGGCCTCGATGACCCGCGGGTTGTTTTTAATCTCCTGCGGTGTCCCCTGAGCAATGACGACGCCATAGTCCAGCACGTAGATGCGCTCGCAGACGCCCATTACCAGGCTCATATCATGCTCGATCAGCAGGATGGTCAGATTGAATTCCTTGCGGATCCAGCGAATCATCGCCATTAGTTGCTGTGTCTCCTGAGGATTCATGCCTGCCGCCGGTTCGTCCAGCAGCAGCAGCTTGGGTTGGGCGGCCAGCGCCCTGGCGATTTCCAGGCGCCGCTGTTCGCCGTAGGGCAGGTTTTTGGCGATTTCGTCCTTACGATGCCCCAGTTGGAAAACATCGAGAAACTTGATGGCCTTCTCTTCGATTTCCTTTTCTTCGGGGTAATAACGGCCGACGCGGAAGACGGTTTCCAGCAGACCGTATTTTACATGAAAGTGATAAGCGATCTTGACATTGTCAAGGACGGTCAGGTCGGCAAACAGCCGGATGTTCTGAAAGGTACGGGCGATGCCGCGCTGCGTGATCTGATAGGGCTTAAGGCCGACGGTGCTTTTGCCGTCGAACTCGACCTGCCCCTCGGTCGGCAGGTACACACCGGTCAGCACATTGAAGGCCGTGGTCTTGCCGGCGCCGTTGGGTCCGATGAGACCCACCAGTTCGCCGGGCTGGATGTCAATATTGAAGTTGGATACAGCCCGGAGGCCGCCGAAAATCATCGACATATCAGTTACTTTGAGTAGTGCCACGACGTCCACCTCCAAACCGGCCGAAGATTTTCATGCTGAATTCCTTGTTGCCGAACAGACCCTGCGGCCGGAAAATCATTAACAGGATCAGGATCAGCGAGTAGATAATCATCCTGATTTCAGGGAAACTCGCCAGGTAGGCCGAAGCGCCGGTAAGAATCAGCGCGCCGGCGATGGAGCCGGTAATACTGCCCAGACCGCCGAGCACCACCATTGTCAGCATGTCGAAAGACTGCATGAAGGTGAAGGATGCCGGATGGGCGATAAAGAAGGTGTGCGCAAACAACGCGCCGGCAACTCCGGCGAAAGCCGCGCCGATGGTAAAGGCCATCACCTTGTATTTGGTGGTGTTGACTCCCATGGCCTCAGCGGCGATCTCATTTTCGCGCACCGAGATGCAGGCCCGGCCGTGAGTGGAATTGACGAAATTCTTGATAAAGAAGAGAGTCAACAGCATCATGAAAAAGGCCCAGGTAAAGTTGTTGTAGCGGGGAATGCCCATAAATCCGGAAGCACCGCCAACGTAGGGTATGTTTAAGATCGTGATGCGGATGATTTCGCCAAGACCCAAGGTCGCGATGGCCAGATAGTCTCCGGACAAGCGCAGGGTCGGCAAGCCGATGAAAAAGCCCAATGCTCCGGCGGCCATCGCCCCGATGATGATGGCGACAATGAACGGCAAACTGAATTTCACGGTACACACTGCACCAACGTAGGCCCCGACGGCCATGAAACCGGCATGGCCGATGGAAAACTGGCCGGTAAAGCCATTGATCAGGTTGAGGCTGCTGGACAGTATGACGTAGATGCAAATCTTGATGATGTTAAGTTCATAATAGGGAGGGATCACCTCGACCATGATGAGGGTCTGCACCACGGCGTACAGGCCAATGCTGGCTCCCAAAAGGAGTAAATCGTTTTTTCTGCTCTTATTCATGCCAGCCACCTACACTTTCTCGCGGACATTCTTGCCCAACAAACCCGACGGTTTGAAGAGAAGAATGACAATCAATATGATAAATGCCGCCGCGTCGCGGAAGGTAGAGGACAAGAAGCCGCTGACCAACGCTTCGACGACACCCATGATGATCCCACCCAGCATAGCGCCGGGTATGATGCCGATGCCGCCAAGAACCGCAGCCACGAAAGCTTTCAGACCCGGCATGATGCCCATCAGCGGGTCGATGGAGTTGTAGTAGACTCCGACCATCACCCCGGCGGCGGCGGCAAGGCCTGAGCCGATGGCGAAGGTGAAGGAAATGACCATGTCGACATTTATGCCCATCAACCGGGCGGCGTCGCTGTCGAAGGAAACGGCCCGCATGGCTTTACCGATCATGGTCCGCTGGACGATATAGGTCAAAATCAGCATCAGGACCAGGGACACAGCCAAAATGATGATCTGTTGACTGTTGATCATCACCCCGCCGATGTTGTAAAGCTCGGACGGGAATATTGCCGGGAAGGTGCGGGGCTGAGGCGTCACCAGAAACATCCCGGTGTATTCAAGAAACAACGATACCCCAAAGGCGGTAATCAGGACGGCGATTTTGGGGGCGTGCCGC
The DNA here is from genome assembly GCA_031292015.1 of Negativicutes bacterium. The sequence goes on from JARLHY010000039.1 coordinate 55,076, forward strand.
AAGGGACGGTACGCGGCCCTCTCAATAATTACCCCTGCCAGCGCGGCGCCAAACATCGATATGATTAGCGCCGGGAAAAACGACATATGAAAGACAGTAGTGCAGAAAAACCCGATATAAGCACCAAGCATGTAAATGTCGCCATGGGCAAAGTTGATCAGTTTAAGTATGCCGTAGACCATGGTATATCCCAGAGCAATAAGGGAGTAAATACTCCCCAGGGATACGCCGTTGATCATCTGCTGGATAAATTGCTGTGGTAACGACTGAATTTCCATGTGCTCTCTTCTTCCTCCTTGTCTTGCTTTTTTTTGCGGAACCGGGTTCCGATTCTGCAGGATTGTGCTGTCTGTTCCCGATTCTCGGTACGATACTGCCTGAATTCTATGTATCCATTCCGTGACCAAAAGATAAGGGCGGCCACCGGACTAAATTACACCAGGCCGGCACCCGCCGCGATGCATTCGCGCCTATCTTACAGTCGCGAAAATAGAACTGTTCAGACGGATGAGCATGCCCCGTTGCATTCCCAGTGTTTATTATAGGGAGAGGGTTTCGGCCTGTCAATAGTTCTATCTCGTGTACCCTTAAACCTTCATCTCCTGCCTGGAAAGTTAAGGGACTGACTTTCGCTGTTTACGATAGAAAGGGGATAAGACTCACGCCTTATCCCCTCGCACCTCATCGTACTGATTAGGGATTAACTTTCTCTTTAAATACTTGTTTGCCTTCTTTCATTTCGATAACAACGGCGCTCTTGACCGGGTCATGGTTTTCGTTCAGGGTGACTTGGCCGGTTACGACCGCAAGGCCCTTGGTCTGAGCGATGGCGTCTTTAATTTTGGAAGGATCGTCGCTGTTAGCCCGCTTGATTGCGTCAACCAGCATGTAAGCGGCGTCGTAGCCGAGAGCTGCCAGAGCGTCAGGCACCTGGCCGTATTCTTTCTTGTAGTCTTCTACGAACTTCTGAACTTTAGGATCCTTGTCTTCCGGAGAGTAGTGATTGCTGAAGTAGCCGTTGTTCAGAGCTGCGGCACCGGCGATCTCAACCAGTTTCGGGGAATCCCAGCCGTCGCCGCCGAGCAGCGCTACGGTGATGCCGAGTTCACGGGCCTGTTTGACAATCAGGCCGACTTCCTGATAATAGCCGGGGATGAAAATAACTTCAGGATTGGTTGCTTTGATCTTGGTCAAAGTGGCTTTGAAGTCCTGGTCCTTCTGGAGGAAGGCTTCTTTGGAAACAATTTTGCCGCCGGCAGCTGTGAAAGCCTTCTCAAAGAACTCGGCCAGACCTTTGGAATAGTCCGAGCTGTTGTCTATGTAGATGGCGGCTGTTTTGGCGTTGAGGGATTTTGAAGCGAAGTTGGCCATTACGGTGCCTTGGAAGGGATCGATAAAGCATACGCGGAAGGCATAGTCTTTTACTTTGCCGTCTTCAACGGTGACTTTCGGGTTGGTCGAGGAAGTGGTAATGAACGGAACCTTATTCTGAATAGCGACAGGGGCGGCAGCAAGTGTATTGGAGCTTGCGACGGCACCCAGTACAGCCTTGACTTTATCTTGGGTGATCAGCTTGGTGACAGCGTTGGTGGACTCGGAAGGCTCGGATTTGTTGTCGGCCACAATGAAGGTGATCTGTTTTCCGAGTACGCCACCAGCGGCGTTGATCTGTTTGAAGGCCAGTTTTGCGCCGTTGGCGGAAGACTGACCGAAAGTGGCTACGCCACCAGTCATTTCAAAGTTGCCACCGATTTTGATATCTTTGGATTCGGATGAGCCGCCGCACCCGGCCGCCAGAACCGCCAGCATAGTCATAATAACTGCTAAACCAATAAGGGTTACCCATTTTTTGGACACTAAAATTCCTCCTTCAATTAGGTCTCGGTTTCTAGATTTCTTCTGACAAGCGATTACGTCTCCCCGATTCCTCCTCTCCTTACGGTTGGAACATAGGACACTAAATACAAAAAGCCCGGCAGAAGGATCCGAAAAACCTTATGCTAGGGTTTTCCGACTATAGTGTATTTCCGAACACTGTTCCGTCTCCGGTGTACACCCAGGGAAGTCTTTCCCCTGCAACATCTCCAGTACAAGTACGGTGATGTCTGTCTTTGTGTTTTATTATAGGTGTACCGGCCAAAAGCTGTCAATAATTATTTCTTACAATCTGTGTTCTTATTTGTATCCTCCCGGAGAACATCTGTCCTCAATTCTTCCAGCGAATTTTCGACACGGTCCGAACCAAATCCCGCTGTTTTGGCCTGCTTAGCCAAATCCCAGACATAAAAATACACCGCCAGCATTTTTTGCACTGGCGGTGTGCTGTTCTTTTTTAAGAGACAGAATATATTTTGTACATATTTACCGGTTCGGCGTTATCGTATATGGTCCAGATCCCGCAGGGGCATACGCCGGCACAGATGCCGCAGCCGATGCACTTGGTGTCATCGGATACGTATTCGTAGCCGCCTTCGGGCAGCGTCACCCGGGATATGGCGTTTTCCGGACAGGACTTCATGCACATATGGCAGTCACGGCAGGTACCGCAGCTGATACAGCGCTGATAGTCCTCCTGGGGCGAGGGCAGATCGCAGCTGTGGCACTTTTTGAAATATGCCGTACTGAGCCGGTCAGCGGGTATTTTTTGTTTCACTTCCGGCTTGTAGGTATTGCCAGTGAGATAGGCGTCCACAGCAAAGGCGGCCTGCCTTCCTGCACCGACGGCGTCGACCAGCCGTCCGGGGGCAATGGTGTCACCGGCCGTAAATACTCCGTCGGTTATGGAATAGTCGTCCCTGGGCTTCAGGTAACCCCGCTGCAGGCTGATGCCAGCAGGCAGAAAACTCAGGTCCGGGCTTTCGCCAATGGTGATGATGACGGTATCGCCTTTGATCAGCTGACCGTTTTGTGTCACAATGCCGTCGGCGGTGATCTCCTTGGTCATCACCGGCCAGAGCAACACTCCGCCCATTTGCTGGACGTGTTCGATCTCCTTAGGGAAGGCGGCGGGGGCCTGGACGTCGATGCAGGTAACTTCCTCGGCGCCCAGCTGATAGGCTCCGACGGCGGCGTCCATACCGGAGTTGCCGCAACCGATGACAATGATCTTTTTACCGATAACCGGCTTTTCACCACGGTTGATGGCTTTCAGAAAATCGAGACCTTTGAGAATACGCTCATGCCCCGGCCAGGGGATGACTTTGGGGATGTGGCCGCCGGTGGCAACCACCACAGCGTCGTGGCCGGCGCGCAGTGCGGCAAATTTATCGGCGTCAATAGTTTCCCCTGGCTTAAAGATCACACCGATGTCCTTGATCCGCTGCAATTCCTTTTCCAGGGTGGCCTGAGGCAAACGGGAACGGGGAATGACTTGCTCCATTTTTCCGCCCAGACGCATCCCCGCCTCGAAAACGGTTACGGCGTGGCCTTTGCGGGCCAGTTGCCAGGCGGCGGTCAAGCCGGCCGGCCCACCGCCGATGACGGCGACTTTTTTGCCGGTGTTGGCAGCCGGAGCCGGAAGGGTAACGTCGACGGAGTAGGTGCCTAACTGACCGATCTGCGCGGACAGGTCCACTTCGCCGCGGGTGCATTCATCCATGCACAGGTTTGGACAGACCGAACCGCAGATCGAGCCGGGAAACGGAGTATATTCGAGAATCAGCCGGTAGGCTTCGTCAATCTTGCCTTCGCGCAGCAGGTTAAATCGCTGCTGGGATGGGATGGACGCCGTGCAGTTAAACTCGCAGGGGGCGCTGTAGCGGGCGTCTTCCCACCGGGGAACCCGCTGCCGGTTGAGGCCGCTGGTAACCAGCCCAATCACACTGAAGTCGTCGTTGGTCACATCGCCGAAGATTCCGCCGGCAACCCACTCCTCCCGACGGAAGGACCAGGTGTCGGTATTGGCCTTTTTCGGCCGTTCGTCATAGGTCAGCGGCTGGACTTTCTGCCACTGGGTCCAGTCGGTGAGTTCTGCCTTGATCTCCTGCCGGCCTATGCTGGCAAGAAAATCATCCATATGGCTTTCGAGATATTCGATGTCGGCGGCGTCAAGAGTCAGGATTTTTACATCCTTTTGGGAAATCCCGCTGGCTTGGCCGCGGAAATAGAGTTTGCCACCGACCATACCGATACAGGAACGGTCTCCAAGGACCGATTCGAACTGTTCGCTGTCGTAGCCGCAGACAACGGCTATACCGCCGGACATAAACTCGAAGGAAAAGCTGCCGCAGTTCTTGAGCACCCAAAATTCCGGCGCAGAATAAAGCGGATCGTGTTTCATCATTGAGCCGGACCGGGTTCCTGCCCGGCCGCCGACATAGACCGTGCCGGAGGCGGCACAGTGGGCGGTGGTATCGCCGCCGTCGCCGCGAACGATGATTCTGCCGCCGGCGTTGAGCCAGCCGACGTCAGCCGGCGCAGGGCCGTCGACAATGATCTCGGTGCCTTCCAGGCACATCGACCCCACCCGCTGCCCGGGATTGGTGACAGTAAACTTGAGCGGCTTTCCTTCCGGATGCCACAAAGGCCCGCCAATATCATGCTGGCCTGATGCTTCAATGTTGAATTCGGTCTCACCGGCTGCCAGGGCCTGATTGATCGCCTGCAGGAGATCCTGCGTGGACATCCGGTTATTGCCTTGTAGAGCGTTGATTTTAAACATAGTCCACCCCTCCTAACACGCGTACTGGATCGCCAGTTTATCAGCGATGGCCTTGTCGGTGGTGACGAGAGCGTCGGAGCGGCCTACCGGCAGGGAGCTGTTGCCAATGGGAGCCATCAGTTTGCGCAGCTCGGCGTCCAACGCCAGCATATAGTCTACAATGTTCTGGGCTGCTTTATCGACATCCAGCCGCCGTACCAGGCGCGGATCCTGAGTACAGATGCCTGTGGGGCAATGGCCGGTGTTACAGGCGTTGCAGCGCCCTTCCTCGTTGCCGACACAGCCGCAGAGCTGGATGAGCAGCTTGCCGAGAAATACGCCGTTGGCGCCGAGGCAGATCATCTTGAAAGCATCGGCTGCGGCGTTGCCTGTCAGTCCGAGGCCGCCGCCGGCCCAAAGGGGAATCTGTCCCTGTCGGCCTTGCTTCACGGCAGCGAGATAGCATTCCCGCACCTTGGAAACAACCGGATGTCCGGTGTGGTCGAGGGATACTTCGTTGGCAGCACCGGTGCCGCCCTGGATGCCGTCGAGGAAGAAGCCGCCGCAGATCCGGTAGGGATCGCGGAGCAGGTTGTTGTACACCGACACCGAAGTCGCCGACGCAGCGCATTTTATCGCCACAGGTACGCGGAACTTAAAGGCGGCGTTGAGGGACATATGCATCTTTTGCACAGATTCTTCAATCGAATACAGGCCCTGATGATTGGGCGGCGACATGAGATCGGCCTTAGGCACCCCGCGGATGGCCTGAATGTGCTCGGCTACTTTGGCTGCCGGCAGAAGACCTCCGTCGCCCGGCTTGGCCCCCTGGCCGATTTTGATGATAATCCCGGCCGGGTCGACTTTCATATGCGGCAGGGCTTTAACGATCCGGTTCCAGCCAAAATGACCGGAGGCGATCTGCATGATCATGTATTTGAGTTGTTCGGACTTCATCAGTTGAACCGGCATGCCGCCTTCACCGGAGCTCATCCGCACCGGCATGTTGTACCGCTCGTTGAGAAAAGCGGTGGCAAGGCTGATGGCTTCCCAGGCGCGGGTGGACAAAGCGCCGATGGACATATCGCTGAAAATCACCGGATAGATCCAGTGCACCGGCGGCGTCCAATCATTCAGGCGCAGTTCGCCGTTATTAACGCTAAGGGGCAGTTCCGCCGGCAGCAGTACCCGGCCGAAGGGGGCCAGTATATCGAAGGTATGACGTTCGGAGTCCAGCGAAGGGTCGGTCATCTGGGAAATGCGGCCAATGACAATCTTGTCCAGCGTACGCTCTTTGGTCAGGTTGTTGCGGCCGCCTCGCTTGATCGGCGAACCGCCGAGCCGGGCCAACAAATTCATCCGGGAATCGGTATTGCGAACAGGCTTGATCGCCCGGTTCGGACACACTTTTTCGCACATGCCGCAGCCAACGCAGGCGTTTGCGACACTGTTTTTCTGTTTGATCACAGGTATGGCCTTATGCTGCTGGCTGGGTTCGGGCTGGTGACCGGTGGAAATGGTGATCGAGCGGCGCTCGACTCCGGGTTCGATTGCTTTGAATGTACAGGAAGCGACACAGCTGCCGCACATGGTACAGCGTTCCGGTAAATACTCAATCTTCCACGGCAAATCGTTAAAGGTAGGATCTTGGGTTCTTACTGTTTCCATCGCTGCACCTCCATTTCCGGCGTAATAACGACAACTTCCCGTTCGTTGGGGTAGATGTCGGTGGCCGGATCACGATCAGGCAGCACGACATTGAGGCCTGTTACCTCGGAAGATATGACTGTAGTGGTGCCATCGCAACCCACGACCACCGGTCGCAGTTTTTTCGAATCGCAGCAGGTCATGATACTGTTGTCCGGCAACATGGCGATGATGGTGTTCGGACCGTTGATTTCCAAGTGGCCGAGGGACTGGCGGATGACCTTCAGTTCGTTTTTATCCGACCTTTTTTCGATCTCGTCGAAGGGCAAAGGAGTGATAACATGCTTGTAATACTTTATCGGCCATTTCAACTGATGCAGAACATAGTGCAAAGTATATAGGAAGTTTTGCGAATCGGACTCAAAGCCGATATAGCCGTTATGAAGCGAGAGCTGATATTCCTTGTTTTTGGTGTAAAAGGTATTTTCTCCGTTGGCGCAAAGGGTGTAGCCCTGGATAAAAAACGGATGGGCGGCGTACCGGACGATTTCATAGTTGGTGTTTTGCCGGCACTGGACGACGACATTCCTGGCCATTAACTCGCCACTGTCATCCCAGAGCCTGAAATAGGTGGCAATATCGCGGGGATCGCCGATTTCTTTGAGCGTAAGTACGTCAGGCCAGAAGGAGAATACATATCCTTCCTGGACCTTTTCCAGCAAGACTCGCAGGGCGAGGCGGGTGTTCAGCAGCAGTTCCTCTTTTTCCGCCCAGGCTGCGTCACGGTATTGCTCGGGATAGTCGTAACAGCGGAAGATATACAGCGGCATGGCTTTGATGTCCAGCCCGGGCTTGCGACTGACTTTCGGAACCCATTCGTGGATCCGGTTGAAGTTATGGGCCTCCATATAGTCTTCCACCAGTTTGGCTCCCTGCTGGGTGCAGGCCAGTGACAGGAGCGGCTTATCCTTAAACCTGGCGAAGATCCCGTCAAGATCCTGCATGACCATGGCAAACCCCGAATTGTCGTGCCCCTCTTGCTGGGGAAGCATCAGGCGGAGGGCCTGGGAAGGATGAAACGGGTTTTTGCTTTTAATAGCCCCGATACGGCACATATAAGTTCACCTCTCTCCAAAATAGAAAACCTACTTGCGCAGCTTCTCATGGGCCAAAGGCCTCCTCCGTGACCTCTTCTGCCCTCCTATACGTAATATGGAGCGCAAGCCGCAATTGAACCAGCTGCCCATCAGTGGAATAATGGTGCGTCTGACAGATTAAAAAAGACCCAACGCAAGATTCCGGATAGATTCCGGGACCTTCCGCTGGGTCTTTTATCCCCACGGTGTAACGCAAAAATGCGTCTGTGCCGCTTGGTCCAGGCCGCCGTTGGCGCGGAACCCTAGGCACACTCCCTTGGTACATTTGTCTTTTGTAGTAATACTGCGATGGTTACACTAATTATAAAAATAAGTTTTTATACTGTCAATATACGATTAATATAAAGTTTATTCTGACAAATCTTCCATTTTCAGCCCTGCACGGCGTATATCACCGTCTCTTACCGTATATTTATGCGCGTCGAAGTACTCCAGCAGCGGCAGGGCCACTTTGCGGGAAGTGCCAAGCAGGTCGCGCAGTTGAGCCACTGTCAGGGTAGGATTCTTTGTAAAATGACCTTGGATAAGCCGGGTAATGTTTTGAATTGTTTTTCTGTATACATGCATCTCGCCGACCCGGACCAGCAGTCCCGACTGGATTAAAATTTCTTGCGCAGCCCGCGCTTTTTCGGGCGACAGCCTCATTTTTTCAGCCAACAGCTGCACAGTCACCGATTCCAGACCAATATCTTCCATTAGACTGTCAACTTTTCCCAACACATCCTGGCGCCAATCACTGTGTCTGGCTGCGAATTCGCGCAAAGCGACTTCAGCGCCGCGGAGAACAACTACTCCCTGCTTTTGCCACGATTCCAGAAGTACAGCGAAGGCCTTGTCTTTTAACCCCAGTTTCTGCCGCAGGATTTCCTTGGATAATCCCGCCCTGTCAGGATTTTCGCGGTGATACTGGCTAACGGCGCCGGTAAGACTACGTGTCCAGTCCAGAAACATTTCCCTTGTCAGATAGTAACTTCCTTCTAATTGTATTCTTGTATCAGCAAGAAGAGCGTTCAGGCCTTCTTCTACGGCAGCATCGCGCACATAGCCCATTTGACTCTTGATTTCCTCAAGTAAAACCGGTTGGCTGTTGTCGGCAATAAGTCTGAGCAGGATTTCCCTGAGGTTCGGCGACTCCAGAGCAATAGCCAATTGCCGCCTTGCTTCGGTCAGCCGGCGCGATTGCCTGCCGGGAGCGATCAAAGTGCCTCCGCCTAGCAACTCCTGGGGAGAATACCGTCTGATTATCGCTCTGTCGCCCAAACCGGCGGTCAGTGGTGCTTCTAGTATAATTCGTGCGTAACGCAGCGGCTGATCTTTGAAGCGATAAATCCGGCCCAAAAACTCACTTGTCCCCAGATGCAGTCGCACCCTGGTACCGCTTGCTATTTCCTGGCTCCAGTCGGCTATCATATCCCAGTTGCTGCTGACCAGTCCTCGGCGTGGTGCGCTGAGGACCATTCCCCGCTCTACAGCGTCAGCATCGGAGCCGCCAATGTTGATCGCGGCCCGTTGCCCGGCATAGACGCTGTCCACCTTGCTGCCATGCGACTCCAGTCCCCGCACCCGCAGCATCTCCCCCGCCGGATACAGCAGCAGACTTTCGCCAACAGTGGTGCTGCCGCTCAAGACCGAACCGGTGACCACTGTACCGTACCCTTTGATGGTGAATACCCTGTCGATCCATAGGCGAAAGGGCGCGGTGCTGTCACGGGCCGTCAGGTTACCGCCAATCGTCAGCAGCTCCTGCTTCAGCCTTTCCAGACCGTCGCCGGTAACGGCCGACACCCGGACAATAGGGGCATCAGCCAAAAAGGTAGGGACCAGCAGTTGACGCACTTCGTCTTCAACCAGTTCCAGCCAGTCTTCGTCGGTTTTATCGATTTTGGTGATCACTACGATACCGCTTCTGATACCCAGCAGTTCAAGCATCGCCAAATGTTCCCTGGTCTGCGGCATGATTCCCTCGTCGGCGGCAATGACCAGAAGAACCATATCAATGCCGCCGGTGCCGGCCAGCATATTCTTCAAAAATCTCTCGTGCCCGGGAACATCGACAATGCCCATTGTCAGATCGTCACTCAGCCGCAGGGATGCGAAACCAAGATCAATGGAGATGCCCCGCAGTTTCTCTTCTTTCAGCCGGTCTGTGTCGGTTCCGGTCAAGGCTTTTATTAGTGCCGTCTTACCGTGATCGACGTGGCCGGCTGTGCCAAGTATGATATGCTTCACGACTTCTCCTCTTTCTCCAGACCGGCGCATATATCACCGATTTCCACCAGGTCCGCTTCGGACAGGCAGCGAACATCGAATACGATACTGTCGTCCTGAACGCGGACGATGACAGGAACAGATCGTAACCGAAGGTTATTTTCCAGGGAGGCAGTGCTAAAGCCGGTTCTTTTCACATAAACGGCGAAGCTGGCGAAATCCACACCCGGCAATGCACCGCCCCCGGCCTGGGAATTGACTGGTCTGACCTCTATAAGCCAATCGCCGCCCAGCTGCCCCAGAATATCAGTCAGTTTATCGGCTTTGCTTCTAAGCTCGGCCTGGGCATAACGCAGCATTCTCTGAACCGGTACATCTTCTTCCGGGTTGCCTAGGATGTAGTCCAGCAGTGTTCCCTCCACCGCGGCCAGCGACAGCTTGTCGATGCGCAGCGCCCGCATCAGCGGGTGATGCCGCATTGGCTTAAGATAGCTATTTTTGCCGACGATAAATCCGGCCTGGCCGCCGCCCAGCAGTTTATCGCCGCTGAAGGTGACGACATCAATCCCTGCGGCTATCCTTTCTTGCACGGTAGGCTCACGCCAGATTCGGTCCGGCGGTGGCAGCAGCGTTCCGCTGCCCAGATCTTCGATGATCGGCAACCGATAGCGGCTGGCCAGTTCCACCAGGGCTTCGTCTTCCGGCTGGGCGGTAAAACCGATAATCCGGTAATTGCTTGTATGTACTTTCAGGATCGCCGCCGTGTTGGCCCCAATCACCCGCTCATAGTCTTCGACTCGGGTTTTATTGGTGGTACCGACTTCGACCATGGCGGCGCCGCTCTGCCGGAGTACGTCCGGTATCCGAAATGAACCGCCAATCTCCACTAACTGGCCCCGGCTTACAATAACCTCCCTGCCGCAGGCCAGAGCCGACAATGCCAGCAAAACGGCGGCGGCGTTATTGTTGACCACCAGCGCCTCTTCGGCACCGGTGAGCGAGCATATCCGGTTCGTGACGTGACTGTGGCGGTCCCCCCGCTGCCCGGTGAGAACATCATATTCCAGGTTGCTGTACCCGGCAGCGACTTCATTGATTCGCAACACAGCCCGTTTGCTCAGCGGAGCCCGGCCCAGATTGGTGTGCAATATAACGCCGGTAGCGTTGATAACCCTTTTTAGTCTTGGTTCCGCTGTTCTGGCCAGACTCTTTTGTGCCTGCCTGAGCAGTCCCTGAACGGAAATATCGACTGATTGGCAACTCAGCAGACTGGTTCGCGCCTTCTCAACAGCCTCGCGTAAAGCGCCGACCACCAGAGCATGAGGCTGGGAAACCAGACAAGGAGTGTCGGCTGCCGCTGTCAATAAATGATCAATCGCCGGGATGGCTCTGAGTTTGTTCTGCATATCGTCCATAAGTCCTCCTTTTAGGCGTCGAGTCCTCTCTCTTGTAGTATTCCAATTTTTCCTCGCTTTTCCTGTCGCTTGCATAGCATCTGCGAAAAAATGGCATACTGAATCCAACCACAACAATCAGGAGACTTTCATGCTCAACCAATTGCTCCATAAATTATTACCGCCCTCTGAGATCAGATTTGATATTCATCAACCGGATTCTCAGTCTGCAGTGGCTGCCGGAATTGTCGATATCGTCAGTTCTTCCGGCACGGCCTGCAGAGATTTTGTCATCCTGTGCATCGGCACCGACCGTTCCACCGGCGACTCCCTCGGTCCGCTCACCGGCAGCAAACTTCAATCCTTGGTTCTGTATCCGCATATCTTCGGCACTCTTGATAAGCCGGTGCATGCCACCAATCTGGCCGAGACGCTTCGCTTGATCCAGCAGACCTTCGCGCAGCCCTTCGTCATCGCTGTCGATGCCTGCCTGGGCCGGGTCGACAGCATTGGCTTTGTCACCCTGGGGCGCGGGCCGCTCAAGCCCGGCGCTGCCGTTAACAAAGATCTGCCTTCCGTCGGTGACGTCTATATTACTGGCACGGTGAATGTCGGCGGGTTTATGGAACATCTGGTGCTGCAAAGTACAAGACTGAGTCTGGTCGTAAAAATGGCTGATGCCATAGCATATGGGCTCGCGGTCAGCCTGGCCCAGTTGTCAGTTGTCGCCACAAAGGAACGAACCCCCGGCGAATAAAGATCGCCAGGGGTTCAGACCGTTGCCTTTTGTATAGATAGCTTTTCCTCGCCGATAACTGTTTCCCTGCAGATTACCTACAGCCGGTCGAGTTCGTCCAGAATTTCGGCCGCGGTTTTTCCTGCTGCGTTGATGACCGGCACGTCAGTTGCCGTGTCCTGGATATTCATCAAGTTTATATCGGCTCCGCTGACGATAATGGCATCCACCGCGTCGAAACTGGATTGATCCAACGAAACTACATCGTAGCCTTCGGTTTCAAGCAAGTCGATCACATTGGATAAATTCGGTTCAACTGCAATTATCCCCTGAATCATGGTTTCTATCCACCTCCGCTGATAGTTTCTCTGCTTTGGCGCCGTTTATACCGTCTGTCGAAAAATATTCAGCCCAGTCGTGCCAGGAGCTGGCTTTCCACTTCCTGCGGTGTCAATCCGGCGGCGTTTACCAGCACCGTGTTGTCGGCCACAGGGTATTGCGCCATACTGTCGGTCAGAGCCGAACCGCTGTATACCACTGCTTCCACCGGTCGCACACACTGATCCATGTCCGTTACTTCATAGCCTCGTTCATTCAGGTAGGACTTTATTTCCTTGAGACCCGGATCGACAGTGATCAGCCGGAGCATAAAAAAACACCTCCCGCATTTTACATTAGTATTTGCGGAGGTGTTTTTATCATGCTGTCAACTTTTTGGTGGATTGAATTTCAAATCCTTTGGTTTATTATCGATGTCGCTGCTTTTGCCACCGATCTCATTGCCGTAACGCATCTCGCAGGCACCCTTGAAGACGGCGCCCTCACCGATAATTAAAACGCCGGTCTTTATATCGCCGTTGAGTTTGGCGGTTGATGTCAGTTCCAGCTTGTCCGTTATGTCAGCGTTGCCGAGGACCGATCCGGCGATTGTTGCGCTGCGAGCCTGGATCTGAGCCTTGATAGCTCCGGTTTCGCCTACTATGATATCGCCTTTGGTTGTTATTTCCCCTTCCACCTGACCATCGATTCTTATGGTACCGGCGGCTTTGATGGTGCCCTTGAACTGGGTATCTTTTCCGATAATGGTTTCCACCTGCTCGGAAAATCCGGGGAGTATCGGCGCACGCTTGTTACCAAACATTACTATCTCTCCTTAGACTACAGAAAATTAACCGGATTGACTGCCGTGCCATTTACCCGTATTTCGTAGTGAACGTGGGTTCCGGTGCTATAGCCGGTACTGCCCATATAGGCGATTACTCCGCCTTTTTTCACCTGGTCGCCAACATTGACCAGATTCTGGGCACAATGCCCGTACACGGTTACTACCCCATATCCGTGGTTGATCTGAACCATGTTGCCATAGCCGCCATACCAGCCACTGAAGACTACTTCGCCGTCAGCGGTCGCCACGATCGGCGTACCATAATCATTGGCAATGTCAAGACCGGGATGCCAGTCGCTGCCCCAGCCGTAAGGGGCGGTGCGCCAGCCAAAGCGGGATGTCACTTCTCCCCCGGCCGGCCATATCGAGGGTGTCGCCGACAGACGGGCGTTCCGCTCGACGAGCGTTTCCCGCAGCGCAGTCAGGCTGTTTTCGCGGGCTTGAGCCGTGGCTCGCAGTTCCTGGACTAAATTCAGCAGCTCGCCAGCCTGAGGTTTCACCACCGGGCCGCCTTGTCCATTATACCCTGACCCCGGGCGGGCGACGCCGGACCGGGAAGTGCCGGGCAGGTCCTCGGTGTTTACCATCCGGCGCAAGTCGGCGTCCAGCTTATTGAGCCTGGTCATATCTTCCTGCAGGGCCGCGGTGGCTTTTGAAAGCTGATCCAACTGGTTGTTCTGGACGGCATTCGTCTGACGAAGCTGTTCTAGTTCGATTTTCTCGGTATTGGCCACGCTCAGTGCAGTGCGGTAACTCACGAAGGTACCTATGGTCAAAACAAGCATTACACAAAGGGCTACCGCCGAGTATTTGAGGAGCCTGATCGGAATGCGGAGACTGACAACATTTCGGCCATGATGCGGAACAAACATCAACGTATATTCTCGCCGGTCGGGGCGCTTGGCTTTGAGCGCCGCCCACTTACGTTCAACAGCATTCCAAAGTTTTGCAAAATCGCTCTTGCTATTCACTGTGAGCATCCCACCACCTTCCTTTCGACAATTTATTTACCGGCACTAAAGGTAAAAGTATATTCACCGCGAGAACTAGAAATTCCTGCTAATTATCTAGGAATATTTTCCTTGGCCTTCAACAAGGCCTGTTTTTCCTCAGTAGTCAGGAAATAGCTCGACTCTCCGTTAACGATGGGTTTGGCGTATGTACGCGAGTCGTTTCGCCCAAAGAGACTTGATATTACTATCCCGTTATTTTCGGCATCCAGCATGGCAACCGCAAAGCTCAGATCACTCCCTGTATCTTCAAATGCGTTGAAGCGGACGATTCCCACCCGCTGCACGCAGCCGCGCAATATTCCGTCAAGACGCCTGACATCTTTGGACAAGCTGTTGACCTGGGTTATAGCCTGCCTTACCTCTTCGATATGACCGACAAGCACCCGTTCCAGGTTTTCGCCATGAACACCCTGCATCATTTTCTGGTAGCGGCGATTTAGTTTGGCCAATTTGAAGTTGATTGCTATAAAAATGATAAGAGCCAAAAGTATCAACCCGGCCATCACCAGGATGATATAGTGCAGATTTTCGTTTATCAGGAGAGTAAATTGTTCCATATAGTTTATTTTCGCCTCTCTTTCTTTATTGTTACGCCATGATCATGCCGGCCACAGCAGGGTAATTATTGCTGCTACGGGAATCGCCGGCAGCAGGTTGGCGACATTAATTTTTTTTATTTCCAGCATCGAACAGGCAATGCCGACAATCAAAATTCCACCTACAGCGGTTATTTCCTTGACAAGAGCATCGCTGATAATGGTGCTGAACCAGCCGGCAAGGAAGGTAATAAGCCCCTGGTATACCAGCACCATCACCGCCGACAAGGCAACCCCAGCACCCATGGCTGAAGCGAACACCACCGATGTTATCCCGTCAAGCATTGATTTGGCGTACAGAGTGGTCGCATCGCCGGTCAAGCCGTCTTGTATTGCTCCGACAATCGACATCGCTCCCACACAAAACACAAGACTGGCGCTGATGAATCCCTGTCCGGCATTGCCGCCGGCCGTACTGAACCGATCCGTAACCCAGCCGCCGATCCGGTCCAGCCAGGCGCCAAGATTGAGCGCCTCGCCGATCAGCGCCCCGAGAGTCAGGCTGAATATCACAATTAAAATGTTCTGCGTCTTCATGGCCATCTGCAGGCCGATAAGAATTACCGCTAAACCTAGTCCCTGCATCAACGTTTTCTGAAACCGGGCCGGTATCTCTTTTTTCAGCAGCAGCCCCAGGCCGGAGCCGGCAAGAACTGCAGCAGCATTAACCAATGTTCCTTTCATTCGCTCCCCCCTGTGACCGCAACGGCCTTCACAGCTTCTACCGCCGCGATAATGTCAGCGTCGGAGTTGAAGTACCCCGGGCTGAAACGGACCGTTCCTGACTGCAGCGTGCCAATGGTGTTATGCGCCCAAGGCGCACAGTGCAAACCGGCCCGGCAGGCAACGCCGTAATCCCGGTCCAGACGCCAAGCCACTTCGCCGCTGTCGATTCCTTTGATAGTGAAAGACACCACCGCAGTGCGGTTCTCCGTCCCGGCCGGGCCATAAACCGTAACCCCCGGTGTAGCCGCCAGACCTTCAAACAGCCGGGCGGTAAGTTCTCTTTCCGTCTGGCGTATTTTGCCTTGACCGGTCTCGCGGATATAGCGTACCCCAGCCAACAGCCCGGCAATTCCTGGAGTATTTGGGGTTCCACTTTCCAGCCGATCGGGATAGATGGACGGCTGCCGGTCTGAGTCGGACTGACTGCCTGTCCCGCCATAGCGGAGCGGGGCAATGTCCAGGCCGGGCCGCAGATATATGCCGCCGGTGCCTTGTGGCCCCAGCAGCCCTTTGTGACCGCTGAATGCCAGAATATCCACACCCATTGCTGCAACGTCGATTTCCTCAACACCGCCGGTCTGGGCTGCGTCAACAACAAGTATCGCTCCTGCCTCTGCCGCCAGAATACCGACATCCGCCAGAGAAACCATAGTACCGGTGACGTTGGAGCCATGTCCTATCACCACCGCCCTGGCGCCGGACAGGCACTTCTTCAAATCATGCAGCGGAAGCCGCCCGGTCTGATCGCACTTGATTACCGTCAGCCGGACGCCCCGGGTCTCCAGTTCCCTTAATGGGCGGGCTACGGCGTTATGTTCCATTGATGTCGTAACAACTTTATCACCAGGTTTCAACAGTCCGAACAGGGCTGCGTTCAGAGCGTCGGTGGCGCTATAAGCGAAAGTGATTGAGGCCGGATTGTTTGCCTTAAACAGCCAGGCCAACTCCTGCCTGGCTTCATATAAAATCCGGTCAGCCGCCCGGGCCAGACTGTGCCCGCCCCGTCCGGGGTTCCCCCCGGCGTTGCGAAGACAGTCGCTGACCGCCTGGAACACTGGCTCCGGTTTCGGCCAACTGGTAGAAGCATTATCAAGATAGATCACGGCTCGTCCTCTGCCGACCTGTTTTCTTCAAACAACAGACGGGCTGCCGGGAAGGGAGCCAGGGCCCGGTACAGGATACCGTGCACATAAGCGATCAATACGCCGTAATTAATAATAGGCACTGCATTTTCCCTGGCCAGCGACAGACGGAATAACATTTCCCGCCGGGTGAGCATACAGGATCCGCAGTGAACGACCAGGCTGTATTCGGATAAATCACGGGGGAAATCCCCCCCTGACACCCATGAAAACTCCAAGTCTCCGCCGACTTCCTGACGCAGCCAGCGGGGAATTTTCACCCGGCCGATATCATCGGCCTGACGGTGGTGGGTGCATCCCTCGGCAATCAGCACCCTGTCGCCGGGCTTGAGCTTTCCGATCGCCTTGGCTCCGGCCACCAGCGTTTCCAGGTCGCCTTTGTAACGGGCAAACAATATGGAAAATGACGTCAGCATGACGTCAGGCGGAGTGTCGGCGGCTACTTTCAAAAACTCCTGCGAATCGGTCACCACGAGCTTGGGTCTTCGGCGCAAGCTGTCGAGCGCCTCTTTGAGTTCCCGTTCCTTCACCACAACGCTGTAACAGTCGTGATCGAGAATATCCCGGATGGTCTGGACCTGGGGCAAGATCAGGCGCCCCTTGGGCGCGGCCAGATCGATAGGCACCACCAGTACTACAAGATCACCGGGGTTCAGAAGATCACCGATTACCGGCGGTCCCTCCCAGTTATCGGGAGCGTTTTTGATCAAGCGTCGTTTCAGTTCCTCGATCCCTTGCCCAGTCTTAGCGCTGACAACGGTAAGCGGCTCACCCAGGGCGGAGGCCCATGCAGGCAGCAGGCTTTCCAGCGAATGGAGGTCGCTCTTGTTTACGACACCAACCAGCGGTATTTCCCTTTTTCTGATGGTCTTCGCCAGTTCTTGCTCAAAGTCGCCGACAGCGGCCTCCGGGTCGATCACCAGAATGGCCAGGTCGGTTTTGGCCAGAACCTGCATCGTTCGTTCCACGCGGAGAGCTCCCAGCTCGCCTACATCGTCGATGCCTGCGGTGTCGATGATCATCACCGGACCGATGGGCAAAATCTCCATGGCTTTGTATACCGGATCTGTAGTTGTGCCCGGCACATCGGACACCAGGGCAATATCCTGATTGGTCAAGGCGTTGATCAGGCTGGATTTGCCGGCGTTGCGCCGGCCGAAGATCGCTATATGCAGGCGAACTCCCTTCGGAGCATCTTGCATTTTCCCTCTCTCCTTGCTGTCGTGGATAGTATGTCATAATTTGTCCATATTATTCCACACACGGATATTACTTAAGCAGTTTTTCCCCGGCTATTCCCGGGCGGGTCAGGGCCTGGGGATTCAGAATCATGTCAAGCTGCTGAGCGGTCAGCAACTCCATCGCCAAAACAACTTCGCGGATTGTCCGACCACTGGCGACAGCACTTCGGGCAATAACGGAGGCTTGATCGTAGCCGATGTGTGGCACCAGCGCCGTGACTGTGGTCAGACTGCCATCCAGCAGTTCCCGGCAGCGGACGGGGTGAGCGGTAATATCCTTGATACATAGTTCGCTGAAGATCTTTGTTGTATTGGTCAGAATCTCGAGACTGCCGAGCAGATGATGGGCTATCAGCGGCAGAAAGGAGTTTAACTCCAGCTGTCCCGACTGAGCCGCCAGAGTGATGGCCAGATCTGACGCCATTACATGAAAAGCGGCTTGATTAACCGCTTCGGGAATTACCGGATTGACTTTTCCCGGCATTATGGACGACCCCGCCTGCCGTTCAGGAAGAGCGATCTCACCGAACCCGGCCAGGGGTCCGGATGACATCAACCGCAGGTCATGGGCAATCTTGCTCAGGTTCACCGCCAGAGCCTTCAACAAGCCGGCGACTTCGACAAAGACATCGGCATTCTGGGTGACATCTATCATATTTTCGGCCCGGGCCAGCCCGATATTAGCGTACTGGCGCAGCCGATCGCTGACGGCGAAAATAAACTTCTTGGGGGCGTTCAGACCGGTTCCTATCGCCGTCCCGCCAAGATTGGTCTGACGCAGCCGCTCCTCCACCTTGTACAGGCGCCAACGGTCACGGGCGATGGCCTGAGCGTAGGCGCTGAATTCCTGACCAAGCATCACCGGCAAGGCGTCCTGCATCTCGGTGCGTCCCACCTTAATAACCCCGGCAAACTCGGCTTCCTTCTGCTGAAGGATTTCCTGTAACACTGCACAGTTTTCGCTCAGGGGCTGAAGCAGCCAAATGGCTGCCAGCCGCAAAGCGGTGGGATAGACGTCATTGGTGGACTGATGGAGATTGACATGATCCAGGGGATGTACCGGTCCCTGCTTGGCGCCGGTAAGAAGCTCATTGGCCCGGGCGGCCATGACTTCATTGACATTCATGTTGGTGGATGTTCCCGCCCCGCCCTGGAGCGCGTCGACAACAAACTGGTCCCGCCAGTTCCCGTCAATGATCTCGTCAGCGGCTTGGGCGATGGCTCGAGCCATTTCTGGGGGTAAATACCCAAGTTCGGCGTTTACCGTTGTTGCCGCCTTTTTTACCAGCGCAATCGCCTCGATAAGGCGGGAATTGACCCGATAGCCTGAAAGAGGAAAATTCTCCAGCGCTCTCAACGTGTGAACGCCATAATAGGCCGCGTCAGGAAGTTCCCTTGTTCCCAGCAGATCTTTTTCCAGCCGCATTGCCTATCCCCCCATCGAATGTTTCACGTGAAACAATTCTACACCACGATTGATGATCCCCTGGTCCGGGTTGCAGCGACCTGCTGCTGGGCCGACAGGGCCTCGATGATTCTTTCCAGGTCATCGGCGGAATAGAATTCAATCTCGATACGGCTTTTTACTTTACCTGGTTTTATCTTGACCTGAGTTCCCAGAATCATTTTCAGGCGTTCTTCAGCCTCGGCCACAAATATTTCCCGTTTCTCCGGTTTCTTCACTACTCGCGGGCGAGGTGATTTAAGTGTTCGGCGGACCAACTCCTCAGCATCCCTGGCGGTGAGGTCCTCATGAATTATGGTCTCGGCTATTTCCAACTGCAATTCTTCACTGTCCAAGCTGATGAGCGGGCGAGCCTGGCCAATGGATAATGTTCCACGTGAAACATAATCTTGAATAACCGACGGCAATTGCAGCAAACGAACGACGTTGGCAATCATCGAGCGGCTTCGTCCAATTCTACGGGCAACTTCTTCCTGGGTCAGCCCAAACTCTTCCATCAACCGGCGGTAAGCAACAGATTCCTCAATAGGATTCAGATCCTCCCGCTGAAGATTCTCCACCAGGGCGATTTCTGTCATAGCAGCGTCAGTGTAATCCTTGATCACGGCAGGAATATCATTTAGTCCCGCCAGTTTCGCGGCTCGCCAGCGTCGTTCCCCGGCTACCAACTCATAGCCGTTCATAATTTTGCGGACAACAACAGGCTGTAGGACACCATATTGCCTGATGGATTGCGCCAGTTCATGAAGCGCATCTTCATCAAACACTCGCCTTGGCTGAAACTGATTAGGAACGATTTCTGCTATAGAAATTTCTCCGGAAACTTCATCATCAACATCTGCGACCGGAGTAATAAGAGCATCCAGTCCTCTGCCCAATCCGCGCTTATTCATCGCCAATCACCTCTTTCGCAAGATCGAAGTATACCTCGGAACCTTTGGATTTAGGATCATAGAGCATTATCGGCAATCCATGACTCGGAGCTTCACTCAAGCGTACATTACGGGGAATGATTGTCTGATAAACTTTGTGACGCAGGTGATGTTTAACCTCGTCCACAACCTGGATCGAGAGATTGGTTCTGGCGTCAAACATTGTTAACACCACACCCTCCAGGGTCAGCGAAGGGTTCAGGTTCTTCTGGACCAGGGCGATGGTATTCATTAACTGTGTGAGCCCTTCCAACGCATAGAACTCGCATTGGATCGGAATCAGCACTGAATTTGCTGCCGTGAGGCCGTTAATTGTCAGCAGACCGAGCGAAGGGGGACAATCAATCAAAACATAATCGAAATCGTACTTAATCTTGTCCAGCGCCTTTTTCAGCCTGTTTTCCCGGGACAGCACCGCAACCAATTCAATTTCGGCCCCAGCTAGTTGAATAGTGGCAGGCAACAGCGTCAGATTCGGAACCTTGGTTGGCAGCAACACCGAGTCTGCCGCCAGGTCATTTACCAGAGCGTCATACGCGGATTGCTTGATCTGCATCTTGTTAAAACCCAAACCGCTGGTGGAGTTTCCCTGGGGATCCAAATCAACCAGCAGCACCTTTTTGCCAAGATCCGCCATACAGGCACTCAAATTGACGGCTGTGGTGGTTTTGCCCACGCCTCCTTTTTGGTTGGCAATGGCAATCACTTTTACCACTTTTCATTCACCTCAAATACAAATTCAGATGTAATCATTTCCACAGCTACGCTATTATCTCCTGCCAAAAAAGGGCGTATGAAAAAAGTACTTACATTAAACACACTAAAATCACAACAAAGTTTACATAATTTTCCTGCGCCAGCTTGACAGATAAATATTGGTAAGCTATCATAACACTAATCAACTACAAAACGTCCCGCTGCATTCACCATGCCCGTTCCGGCTCTTTTCCCGACTGACGGGAGAAATGAATTTGGAAATAACAGGCAGGAGGTATTATGCCGGAATTTCACGCGCCGCTTTCCTCAATCGACAAGGCAGAAACCCGCCGTTACGCCGGTTTACGCGGTGACGCCGCTTTTTCCGACGATCTTCTTGACAAAGCCTGCAGCGAGGCTCTGATTTTGGTAAAACCCAAAGGCTGCTGGGAACGTTACCGCTACGACGCCTCAACCGGGACGATCCACAGCCTTCCTGCGATCTGCCTGAAGAGTCACAGTATTCTTCGCCATCTGGCCGACACGGTGGAAGTCGCCGTGCTGGCGGTAACCATCGGTCCTCTTCTGGAGGAAGCTGTAGCAGAGCATTTCGCTGCCGGGGACTATACATTCGGGCTGTTGCTTGACTCCGCCGGAAGCGCCGCCGTGGAAGCTGTCGCCAACGCTGTCAACGGCCTGATTACCGATCAGGCCTCCCGTAGCGGCTTATCTTCCCTTTTCCGGTTCAGCCCCGGTTACGGCGACTGGGAAATCACCGATCAACCTCAGATTCTCGATCTTTCCGGCGGACGGCGCCTTGGCATCGAGGTCACAGCAAGCTGTATGCTGCTGCCGCGAAAATCGGTTACCGCCGTTGTCGGCCTAAAGACAACAAAGGGAGAAAATACGACCACCGGCTGCAAACCTGAAGGATGTCAGGCTTGTCTGCAGCGAAACTGTCCGGCCAGAAAGGAGAATCCGCAATGATACATCTATTTGACGGTGCTATGGGAACCATGCTGCAAGAGGCCGGCCTTCCGGCCGGCTATTGTCCGGAACGGTGGAACTTAGAGCAACCCGAAGTGATTACTGCCATACATCGGCGATATGTCGAAAGCGGCGCCGATATTATTGAAACCAACACCTTTGGTGCCAACCGGATAAAACTGGAGCATTACGGCCTGCAAAGCCAGGCGGATGCTCTGAACATCGCTGCCGTGAAAGCCGCCCGGGCAGCCTGTGGACCCAAAACCAAGGTCGCCGGTTCGGTGGGTCCGACCGGAAAATTTATTACCCCGCTAGGGGAGCTGTCATTCCGCCAGGCTTATGAAGTTTACTATGAGCAGATCGCCGCGTTAGCCGGGGCCGGCGTGGATATGATCATCATTGAGACAATTATCGATATTCAGGAAATGCGGGCAGCTCTGTCCGCAGCTAAAGCCGCAACCGGTAAACCGGTTATCTGCCAACTGTCGTTCGGCGCCGACGGCCGCACATTGACCGGCACCGACCCCCGCACCGCCGCGGTGGTTCTCGAGGCCATGGGAGCCGACGTTATCGGGGCTAACTGCTCGCTGGGACCAGCTCAGCTTGTCCCGGTGATAGCCGAACTCGCCAACAGCTGCGCCCTGCCCATCAGCGTTCAGCCCAACGCCGGCATGCCGGAGCTAGTCCAGGGGCAGACCATTTTCCCGATGGGGCCGGCGGACCTTGCGGCCTGGGTGCCTCAACTTTTGTCAGTCGGTGCAAGTTATCTGGGCGGCTGCTGCGGTACCACCCCGGATCATATCAAAGCGATTCGCCAGGCTATTCCAGCTCACGCCAACAGCCGCGGCCAGGGAATCGCGCAGACTGCGCTTGCCAGCCGAAGCAAAACTCTCTATCTTGGCGCCGGACTTCCCACGGTCATTATCGGCGAGCGGATCAATCCCACCGGTCGCAAGGCCTTGGCAGCCGATATCCGCGAAGGCAACTACGCCAGTGTAAAAAAAGAAGCCCTGGCCCAGGTCAGGGCCGGAGCTCACGTACTTGATGTCAACATGGGGGTCCCGGGAATCGACCAGGCGGCCGCCATGAGGCAGGTAGTTGAGGAACTTTCCGTGCTGGTGGACGTCCCGCTGGCGATCGATACTACCGACCACGCGGCTCTGGAAGCGGGACTACAGGCTTTTCCAGGCCGGGCCCTGATTAATTCGATTTCGGCCGAACCGGACCGTCTGGAAAAGTTCCTGCCTCTGGCTAAGAAATACGGAGCTGCAATCCTTTGCCTGCCTATCGCCCCGGGTGGAGTTCCCACCACTGCGGTGGAACGCCTGGCGGTCGTGCGGACGATTGTTGCCGCTGCTTTGGACAACGGACTGCGGCCGCATGATCTGCTGCTTGATGCACTGGTCATGACCGTCGCCGCCGACGCCGGAGCAGCTCGAGAAACACTGGAAACCCTTCGTTTATACCGTACTCATTTCGGCTATCCGGCTGTAATGGGTCTCAGCAATATCTCCTACGGCCTGCCGCGCCGCGACCTGATCAATGCCACCTTCTGCGCCATGGCTCTGTCCGCGGGGCTCGACGCCCCGATCCTCAACCCATACGACCCGATGATGCGGGACCTGCTCCTTTCGGCAGCGCCACTGCTTGGTCATGACGCCAACGCCAAGCACTACAGCATTCACTTTGCCGCAGTACCTGCCGGTGAACCTCCGGCAGGACAAACCCAGCCGGTTGACGCTCTCTCAGCCCTCAAGGCCGCAGTGGTCACCGGTGAGAAAGACTCTGTCCCGCAGTTGGTGAGCCAAGCTCTGGCTGAAGGCCACAGTCCGCTGGAGCTGACCGATCAGGCCCTGACCGCCGCGATGAACGAAGTCGGCGAGGCTTTCGGTCAGGGACGGTGTTATCTGCCCCAGGTTCTTCTGGCTGCCGAAGCGATGCGGGCCGCTTTCCTGACAATCAAAACCGTCCTGCCTACCCATCAGGCAGCGTCTCTCGGCACAGTGGTGCTGGCCACTGTAAAAGGTGATATTCATGACCTCGGGAAAAATATTGTGGCAGCACTCATGGAAAACAACGGCTTTCGAGTCATCGACCTCG